>NZ_CANNCR010000021.1 GCF_947503125.1 uncultured Metabacillus sp. | reverse complement strand
TGCGGCGGTCAACAAGTTCACTTCGGTGTTAATTAAAACTAAAACGTTGTTTTTTCATAGAACTTTTGACACTACCAGGAATTAATAAATTGATAAAAACATTTTTAGAATTAACCTGCCAAATTGGCGATCCCTATTGTTAACGCTTACAATATGTCGCTACATCACCTCCTTAAAAGCATTCTAATAGGATGTCAGTTTCTTAAAAATTATTTTGATGATAAGAATTTTCAAAGGTATGTTTGTTGGGGGTTTCCATGTTAGTGGTGTGTGAAGGTTGTATGATTTTTTATGATGATATTCTTGTTGAAATTGACTAATATTGATTACTTTTGATTGATTTTGATTATATTATGCTCTTTCGCAATTGTCAACATATTGGGAAAATTCTGTAAATTATATTAAAAATGTAAAATTTTAACTGTCCCTTTTTAAGGCACTAGTCCTTTATATACGTTTTATTGCGAGTTTTGACTGAATAAAGGATTGTTATTAATTTCAATTGATTCTTGCTAAATTCCCAAAAAACATTTTCCTAGAATACTCACTTTTGTAAAACTAAAAGAAAAAATTTTTTTGATGTTGCAGAATGAAGGCAAAATAAAAAGAGCTTTTCAGCTCCAATTAAACTATATATGTAGAATGAATGAGAGCTTATAAAAAAGCTGCAATGTAAATGTCCGTTTTCTCCTTATACTTTTCCAACATCATCGAATCCTCTTCATTCGTAATGATTTTAGCTTGATGGAGATCAGCAAATTTAGAAAATGAGACTTCCCCAAATTTCGTATGATCAGCAAGCACAAATGGTTCGCGTGAGAGCTGGATCGCTTTTGCTTTCAGCTGTGCTTCTTCAGGGTCTGGAGTAGTAAAGCCAAGTTTATGGTGAATTCCATTTGTTCCGATAAAGCATTTATCAAATCGATAATGTTGAATGCTTTCATATGCATTGCTGCCGATCATCGCTCTTGTTACTTTTTTAACATATCCTCCAATGATATAGGTGTTTATATCCTTTTCAAGCAATGCATCCAAATGGTCGATTCCATTTGTAACGACTACAATGTTCTTTTTGTCTAAATGCTGGATCATTTGGTAGGTTGTTGTACCTGCATCAAGGTATACACAGTCTCCTTCTTCAATTCGTTGTACTGCATATTTTGCCAAATTGTTTTTTTCTTTAAGATTCTGAGTTGATTTTTCAACCATGCTAGGTTCTTCACGTTTTCTTTGTAACAGTGAAGCCCCGCCATGTACGCGCTTTAAATAGTGCTCCTTCTCTAATTGATCTAAGTCACGCCTCAATGTGGATTCTGAGCTATTTGTTACCTCTACTAATTCATGAACTGTAACATTCCCTTTTTCTTTTAAAAGCTCTAATATTAAACGATGACGCTCAGATATAAGCACAATATTTCACTCCTAATTACTTTATTTTGCGTTGATTTAACTTTATCAAAAATGGTTTCTTTTTTCATGCATGATAATCTTAGGGGAGCTTATCAGGGGCTCTTTTCAGCAATTTATCTAGTGATTTGTCCTTGAGTAGCTTTCTCCTTATTTCAAAGAATTTAACCTATTTATTACAATACAGCACTAGACAACCAAGTATTAATACAAAAGAAAAAAACAAGAGGTCTCTCCTGTCATTCTTAACGTAGTGCACTTATTTGAATATAATAAAAGGCAGCTGTTATTTGGCTGCCTTTATAGTCCGAAATCGTATTTATTCATTGTTGGTCAATCTTTTATCATAATAAAAAGGCTTTCAAAATATCTATTCAAGCCTCTTTCCTTTCTAGATCTAAAAAGGTTTCAGCAAATGAGATTTCATTTACACTTGCGCGATGTGCGGGAACATCAAGGTCGATGATCGATTTCGGACTTAAATTCGTGAGTTTTTCTGTTTTTTCTAAAGCATCCTGTAACTGTGTGCGAATCGGCTCGGTTTCTTGTAAGCCAGCTGCTTCATGTATGTAAGTAATAAAGCATTTCATGAAGCTGCTGCATAATAGGAAATACCTCGAACATTTCCTTAGAGATCGCAGTGTTTTGGCGCCAATCGTTTCCCGCGTATGTGACCTGGGATACCTTTTGCCCTGCACCAAAGCACTCATAGGCGGCACAGCCACGAAAGCCTTTTTTCCTGAGATGTTTATGTATACTGCAACGATAATCCGCTTGCAGGTTTGAACAGGGGGTACCGCCATCCTTATTAACTGGAAAATCAGCCGATTTAGCATATGGCAGAGCTACACAGCACAAACCAAAGCAATTTTCACAGTCTGCACTCAATTGTTTTAACAAACCTTTACACTTCCTTTATTACGCTTAGTTTCTGTTGTCTTACTTCTTGAAAACTATTTTTCTACCTTCCTGCAATTGCCATTTTCATTTTATCGGAAACTCGCTTATAAGAATAGATGAATTTATATCTCTGAGGAAAAAGTTCTATGACAACTTTCTATGATAGGTAGGTTTCTCCTCCTATGTCATTTACCAATATATGGTGTTATAATGTAGATGACTTTGTAAACGAGAGGGGATATGATGATGGATCAGCTTTTATTGAGGCAATTTGAAAGGTCTAGAGAATACTTAATTAAGATTTTAGAGCCCGTTTCACCAGAACATATTGATGTGCAGCCAGGTGGTTTTAATAACACGATACATTGGCATGCAGGTCATGTGTTGACCATTACTGAGCAAACGATGTTCGGTTTCCCTCAGCTATCAACCCACCTTCCTGTGAATTATGTAGAATTATTCGGAAATGGTACAAAACCTGCTGACTGGAAAGGAGAAATCCCTCCAATAGAGCAGCTCATCGTGCAATTAAAGGATCAAATAACCCGCATCAAAGAAATCCCTGCCGAACGGCTGGATCTCGTTTTCGAAAAACCGATCATCGGTTGTCAGACATATGGAGAGCTTGCAGGTTTTACCGTTATACATGAAGCTACTCATATTGGGCAAATTCAGGCGATGAAACGCGTAATTGAATTAGAAAGTGTTAAAAGCTAAGTTTATTAAAATATTGATTGAGAAGGGGCAGCCTCAAAGGAGCAGCCCCTTTTATCATGGCTCAATCTTGTGGTAACTTTATTATAAAATCCCCAAAACAAACAGACTATATCTCCCTTGAAACATAAGGTAAAAAAAACCGATTTCGATCTATCTATTTGGAATCGACTTATTTACATCATTACTTGCAAAAGTTACATTTAGCTTTACAAAAGCATCTCTATCCATTACGACTCGAGTTTAAATTGAATTTATTCCGAATAAAAGCGATTAAAAGCAATAAGATCGGTATAATAATTTGCAATGGTATATGTAGAAAAGGTTGAATAAATGCCTCTCCCACCTCCCTGGCTTCTATATAATTGGAAGCATATAAGAATGATAAAGGAATAATAATCGTACCGATTGCAAGGTTTATGGAACGTTGATCCTTTAGGTTAAATAATTGTGCAATACCAACCGAAACGCCATACATCCACCCTCCGACCTTAAAAAACACCCCAGCAACCATCATTAATATAACCAAGGCATCAAACCTTTCAAGAAAATCGGCGATCGAAACCATCCGTGTAGCACGCATTAACGGATAAGGGGACTTACTATAAATTTCCGGGCCTATAACTGCAATATTTAATATGGTATTTATCACTAACAAAAACCCCCCTATCAAAATGATGGCCATTCCTGCCTTTCTGGCATGCTTCTTTTTGTTTAGAAGGGGTAAAAACATGGTAATAATGACTGTTTCACCAAATGGAAACGTAAGTTCAAATGGAAAAACTGTCTTTAATACCGGCTTTACTCCATCCCCAAATATCGGGGTAAGGTTACCAATGTTAAAGCCTTTTACAGTAAATAAAAGAATCCAAATCACGATAAGGGAGAAAATATAAATAGGAAAAACTGCCTCTCCCATACGAGCAAAAACTTCCACCCCTCCCCTAAGACAATAAATCATTAACACCATAAAACTTACGGTTATAACCGGCATAGGGGTTTCAACTAAAATGGTTGAATAAATTAAATCACTGAAGTCTCTGCAGGCAGTTGAAGCAAGAAAAGTAAAATAGCAAAGATAATACAAAATGAGTGGATATCCAAGAAACTTCCCTACAATTTTAGGAATCATTTGAATTAATGTATCGCCTGGATAATAATCAGATAATTTTACATAGATCCACATTAAAATTAATCCGAATAGCATGCCAAGTAAGATTGTTAACCAGGCGTCCTGTTTTGCAGGTGCGCCTCCTCCAAAAATCAACTTATTTCCTATTTCAAATCCAATTATGACATAGAAAAGCTGAAGGGCGCTTATACTTTGCTTATTCATTTTTATCTCCTATTATGAAATAATATTGGTTATTATTTCCCAGTTATAAAACGTTATGTAAGGAAGCTATTTCTGAATGAAATTTTTCCCCCCTCACTAACTCATTGGGCTCTCATAGGGAGATTTTTAAATATGCATCATTAAAAAACTCTAGTAGCCTATCAGTGCTACTAGAGTTTTTATTTAAAGTTGAGTATGATCCATTTTCAAAATGATCCTACGCATTTTTCATAATAATACTATCCAGCGTGTTAGCGACACTGCGACATTCATTCACGATTCCCTCTAACGATTCATACACTTCCTTGCATTGTATGATCTTAATCGGATCTCTAGTTGTGGCAAATAATTGTTTAATCGACATTCTTAAAAGATTATTTGTGTTCGCTTCCAATTCCTTGATTTTTGCGGAATACGGTGTCATCGCCGTTAATTTCCGGCGTGATAATAGCTCAACCGCATGAGATATTTCAATCGCGGATTCATGGATTTTTTGCACAAATTTTTTCATTTGCTCTGTTGGTTTCGTTATCGCATACATGTCTAACAACCCCGCATAATGCTCCATTCCATCTAAGACATTGTCTAAACAAACAACAAGCTGTAAAATATCCTCCCGGTCTATGGCCGTAATAAATGAATGATTTAACTCCTTCATGATCGTTTCGACATATTCGTCCCCAGCTTTTTCATATTTTTCAATGGCAGCTACTAATTCTTGTAGATCAGTATGATTCGTAATCTCTTTCTCTAAAAAAAATTGAGTTGCTGCTTGGAGATTTGCTGTCATTTGCAATAATAGTATCGAAAACTTGTCCTTCTTTCCCCTAAATAGAACCATGATTTTTCCCCCATCAATAACAAATAATAACCACACTTATGGAATTATATATAATGTTGCCGATTTTTGATAGATTTTGTCGAAAAGTTTACAAAGACTTCATATTTGATTCATACTCCATATTATGAAGGCTACATGGGTAAAAAGTAAATCATACCACAAATGCGAAAAAGGATCTGACAAAAGTCAGACCCTAATCAATTGTTATTCTTCTTCCACTGCCACTTTTTTGCGGCGCAGTTTGCTTAACAGTTCATAGACAATTGGGACAATCACAAGTGTTAACAGGGTTGAGCTTGTTAAACCGCCAATAACGGTTACTCCAAGTCCCTTCGAAATGATCCCGCTGCCTTCAAAGCCTAAAGCTAAAGGGATTAAAGCTCCGATTGTCGCAATGGCTGTCATGAGAATTGGTCGCAAACGGGTTACACCAGCCTCAAGCAATGCTTCACGAGTACTTAATCCTTCTTTTTCCTTGTGAATCACTCGGTCAATTAAAACAATCGCATTCGTGACAACAATTCCGATCAGCATGAGAGCACCCATCATCGCATTGACACTAACGGTCTCACCAGCAATGTACAAGCCGACAAGTGCACCAATGACTGTAAATGGAAGTGAGAACAGAATCGCAAACGGTGCTAAACCGCCGCCAAAGGTAACGACTAGAATGAAGTATACAATCGCAATGGCTGCAAGCATCGCAAGCCCAAGCTGTGTAAAGGATTCTTGAATATCCTCGGTTACCCCACCCATATTAATATCGATGGATGAAGGAACATCTAGGTCGTCAATTTCTTTTTGAATATCTGCTGAGACGCTGGCTACATCATTCGTTTTAATTTCTCCAGATACTTGTACATAGATTTTGCCATCACGTCTTGTGACAGTATTAGAGGTTTCACCCTCTTTTATTTCCACCACATCACCAATTTTTACTTCTGTTCCAAGCGGTGATTGAATGGTTCGCTCAGTCAGATCTTCAACCGTCTCAACTGTTTCTTCCTCAACCTGCAGATAAACATTTAATTCCTTGCCGTCCTTTTCAATCTTTGTTAAAATCGGACGCACTCTCGTTTGGCTTAGATCCATGCCAATTTGTCCTGCAGTTAGACCAAGTTTGCTGAGCTTTTCTTGGTCAGCAACAAATGTATATTCCTCATAAGTTTCCGCCATACTTGATTCAACCTTATCCAGAGAATCATGGTCCTCCATGATCGTATGGATCTCTTCTACAACTGGTTCAATCTCTTCCATGCTGTTGCCATAGACAAACATCGTTAATTCGTTGCTTGCTCCAGTCATAGCAAAGTTTTGTGACGTCCACTCTCCGCCGCCTTCAGCAGCAGCTTGAATGTCTTTTACAACCTCTTCCTTTTCCTTGCTAAAATTCTTTGCATCCTTTTCATATTCCACAAAGAATACCGCACTGTTCGTATCTCCAGGGTTCATTGGGTTTTCACTGCCCAATGAATATTGAACAGTTTTGACATCAGGTCGATCTAAGAAAATATCTTCAGCGATTTCAGCATTCTTCTGAGCTTGCTCTCTTGTTTCCCCCGGCTCTGGTGAATATGTCACCATCATCATTTTTTCTTCTTCAGATGGCATGAAGCTTACCCCAATGACTGGAACCAAGAATAAACTTCCAACAAGCATCAGAATCGCAATAGACGATGTAATGACCTTATGATTTAACGTCCAATTTAAAATGCGGCGATAAGCACTAGTAAATCGGCCTGGCTTATGCTCATTGTGCTTCACTTTTTTGCCTTCACCATAAAGGTTTTTCTTAAATAAACTGTGGGCCATCATTGGAACAATGGTAATCGCCACGAACAATGACGCTAACAGGGAGAAAACCATTGTTAAAGCAAATGGCATAAATAATTCACCGATCATTCCTTTTACTAATGCGAGCGGAAGGAATACAGCAATCGTAACAATCGTTGACGACATAATCGGGATGAACATTTCCTTCGTTGCTTCACGAATCAACGCTTTTCCTTTCAGTGGTTCACCTTTAAGTGACATTCTTCTATAAATGTTTTCAATGACGACAATCGAGTCATCCACCACGCGGCCAATTGCAACCGTCATCGCACCAAGCGTCATCATGTTCAGTGTAATATCCATTTGATTTAATAGGATAATCGCAATTAATAATGATAATGGAATCGAGATGACAGAAATCAACGTTGATTTAATATCTCTTAAGAATAAGAGAATAATCACGACAGCAAATAACGCTCCAAACAATGCCTTACTTAACATCGTTTCGACAGACTCTTCAATCGGAGTTGCTTGGTCTAACGTATAAATAACCTCGAGTCCATCGATTTCATCTTCAAACTCAGACAATACCTCTTTAACTTCATTCGCAACATCAACGGTATTCGCATCCGTTCCTTTGACAATTTGAATACCAATTGCCTCTTTCGCATTTGTTCGTGAAATTGACTCAGCCTTGCCCACCAATTTGATATCGGCAATTTCCGAAAGCTTGACAGTGGGAAGCTCCATCGCTTGTGTTGCCTGAGCAGTTTGTGCAGCTCTTTGTCCTGGAGATGCTTGAGCATTTTGTTCCAACTGACCGGTCATACCAGCAGCTTGATTCCCTTGCATCGCTCCCTGTGCTGCACCTTGAGTGGAAGGTGTCACAGGAATTTCAATATTTTTCAGATCATCAATGCTCATAATATTTCCATCAACAACAACAGATTTTTCTGTGTCATCTAATGTATATAGCCCAAGCGGGAGCTTAACATCTGCCCCCTTGATGATATTTTGCACCGTCTCCTCATCGAGCCCGTATTCCTGCATTTTTTCATCATTAAATGTAAACTGAACTTCCTCCACTTGCTGTCCAGCAATCTGAGCGGAAGAAACACCATCTGCACCCTTTAATTTTGGCAGAATTTCTTCCTCAACAACTGTTGTCAGCTCTGCAAGAGACTGGTTTTCATTTGCAATACTAAGGGCTAGAATCGGAAAGGCATTGATGCTTAACTTTGCTACATCCGGCTCATTCACCCCTTCAGGTAATTCAATTTCTTCTAAGCTATCTTTCAGCTCGTCCTCAGCCTCATCCATATTCTTTTCAAAATCATATTCAATTTGGATCGAGGAGGCATTTTGCATCGAATTCGAGCTAACGACATTTACGCCATTAAGATTTTGAACAATCTGTTCAATCGGCTCTGTCACACTATCTGCAACCTCTTCAGGTGTTGCTCCTGGATAAACGGTCGTTACCGTTATAATCGGGGTATTAATATTTGGTATTGTTTCTAGCTTCATATTTAACCCCGAATACAGTCCGGCTGCGGTTATAATAATGGTTAAAAGCCATACAGCAAACTTGTTTCTTAAGACAAAATTAATTATGCTATTCATATTATCCCCCAAACGCATTTGACTAATTGGTCACAACAATTAATAATATAAATGACCGATTAGTCATAGTCAATGATTCCGATAATATTTAGACTTTAATTTTTTGTAAATGTGAACAAATGGTCAATTTATTTAAAGTATAACCATTAATTTGGCTATCAATCTTAAGGAGAATAAGATGAAAGACAAAGAAAAGAAGATTATTGAAGCAGGTATGAGTCTTTTTGCTAAAAAGGGCTATTCCTCCACATCAATCCAAGAAATTGTTGATGCTTGCGGTATTTCTAAAGGTTCATTTTATCTATATTTCAAATCAAAAGAGGCTCTCTTACTGGCAGCCTTTAAATATCAATTCCAATCAATTCAATCAAAACTAGATTCGTTGAAGATCAAGGATTTAACGCCACGGGAGACATTTATTGCCCAATTAGTAGCACAACTGGAGGAAATTCAAAAAAACAAAGAATTTATTATCATGCAAATTCGTGAACAGACAATCCCGATCAATTCGGAAGTCGAGCTTTTCATTAGGAAAATCAGTGCTGAAATTAGCAGTTTTTATCATGAGTCATTAATAAAAATATACGGTTCGCCAATCAATCCGTTTATCTATGATTTAAACATCATTCTACAGGGCATTGTCCATTCTTACTTAAAGCTGATCATTTTCGATAAGGCTTCCTTTGATTTGCACAGGCTCTCACACTTTATCCTAAAAAGAATGGATGATCTTGCAGCAGGCTTTATCCGCTCAAATGAAGAGCCTATTTTAACCGCAGATTATGTGGAAAGATTGTCTGAGCTTTACCCTGAACCCGCTAAAGAGGATGTACTAAGAAAAATACATCATACGAAAGAGCAAATAGAGAATGAAGATCTAAAAATCACATTAGAGGTGTTAGAGGCTGAAATAGAAAGAGAGGACCCACGGATTCCAGTGATCTCTGGTATGCTGGGAAATCTAAAAAATGAGCCTGACTTAGAAAACGTAAAAACATTGATTGAAAAGTTTTTTCATTTGGGGAATGAATAAAGCTTAAAAGGGGACTTTCCCCTTTTAAGTTAAGGGTGGGAAACGATAAGCTCAAGCTTTCCTGAAAGAATGATGTCTGATGCATGAGAGGTGATAATAAAATGATCACCTTTCTTTATCGAAAGTATTTCCTGTTCGGACTTTATCTCACCTTGTCCATTTATGACACTGCATAATAAAAACGGTGCATGGCGTTTCACATGATAATTGGCTGAAACATCCCATTTATAAACAGAAAAGTACTTGTCCTCAATATAGGTTGTTACCCGTGCCGGGCCATGGTCATATGTATGAGGACTTGATTTATGGATGGTGTCAGGGACTGTTATGACATCAATTGCTTTTTTCAAGTGAAGCTCTCGTTTTTCTCCATTTTGATCCAACCGATCATAATCATAGACACGATAGGTCGTATCTGAGCTTTGTTGGGTTTCAAGCACCAATGTTCCTTCACATAACGCATGAATGGTTCCGCTTGGCACATAAAAAAAATCACCAGGTTTTATTTTTACTCTCCTAAGCAGTTCTTCCCAGCCGCCAGAATGAATCATTTGCACAAGCTGTGCTTTTGAACGGGCATGATGGCCGATGACCAGCTCAGCATCTTCCTGGCAATCAATAATATACCAGCACTCTGTCTTCCCTAATTCTGAATGTTCATGTTCCTTGGCATAGTGGTCATCAGGGTGTACCTGAACACTTAAATCCTTCTTCGCATCAAGGATTTTGGTCAATAACGGGAAACGATCTGCTTCATATTGATCAAAGAGCTCGCGATGATGATCCCAAAGCCAGCTTAGCTCCTTGCCTGCAAATAGACCGTTCTCGATGATACTGTTGCCATTTGGATGAGCGCTTATCGCCCAGCACTCTCCCGTTTGGTCGCTAGGAATCTCATAGCTAAATGAATCTTTTAATGCGGTTCCGCCCCAAATCCGTTCTTTAAAAACAGGTTTTAGCTTAAGCAGCCTGCTCATACGGTCTCCTCCTTTGTATAATATTCTCATGCTTGTGTCATTCTTTTGACCCGTTCTATGAATCTATTATGTAAAAATAATTTATCTAAAACGCTTTCATTATATCATAAAACGAGAGGCTGCTTTCGTTTGTTTTGCAAAATAGCATCCCATTTTTATGCGTACTCTTTTAAACCTAAAAAAAAGATTGCCTCAAAACAAAAGGTTAGACCTTTTTGAGACAACCTCCTTTTATAATATTGGCGAAAGCAATCGTGAAATTGATTCTTTAAATCGAATCAGTTTTGAACGCTGATCATAGTCCTCTAGTGTCAGCTCACGAGATAATGCGATATCGTCATGAAAGACATCATGGAGTTTTTTCGCAATCTCAGGATCATAAAGAAACGCATTGACTTCAAAATTTAATCGGAAGCTTCTCATATCAATATTTGCTGTGCCGACAGATGAGATTTCATGGTCAACGACAATTGTTTTTGCATGGATAAATCCATGATCATAAATAAATACTCGTGCACCTGAGCTGAGCATTTCTCCGACATAGGACAGCGTTGCCCAATAAACAAATGGGTGATCAGGTTTGTTCGGAATCATCAGCTTAACCTCAACACCAGATAAGCAGGCAATTTTCAAGGCATCAAGCAAGCTGGCATCAGGAATAAAATACGGCGTCTGAATGCAAATTGTTCTTTTCGCGGTAGATATCATTTTGATATAGCCGTGTTTTATTTGCTCCCATTCTGAATCAGGGCCGCTAGTGACAATTTGTATGCTGCTATCTCCCTTTCGCACCGGCTCTGGAAAATGCTCTGGCAAGTAAGGAATTTTCCGTTTATGTGCTGCCTGATTCCAATCTAAGATAAATCGGGTCTGCACAGCATATACGGCAGGACCCTGAATCCTTAAATGTGTGTCACGCCAATAGCCGAACTTCGGATCAAGCCCAAGATACTCATCACCAACATTAAAGCCGCCAACATAGCCAATTTGACCGTCAATGATGACCAATTTCCGATGATTACGATAGTTAAGGCGCAGGTTGATCCACCTTAGCTTTGATGGAAAAAACACTTCAACCTCTCCGCCAGCCGCTCTTAGCTTAGCAAAAAAGGAGCGCCGCAATCCTCTCGAACCCAAATCATCATATAAAATTCGTACCTTCACACCCTGCTTCGCCTTTTTCGTTAATGCCTCCAGAAGCTGCTTGCCAAGCTGATCCTTTTTAAAAATATAATATTGCAGATGGATATGATCCTTTGCCTGTTCAATATCCTCCAGCAGCTTCGCAAACTTTTTATTCCCATCAGTAAAGACATCAACAAGATTGTCTTTTGTTAACACCGCATCATTATTCATTAAATGCATATAAATAAGCTGCTTGTAATCTCGCTCGGTTTCATTGCGGAACTCAAATGTATCATTGCGAATTTGCTCCAATTGACTGCTTAACAACCGTTCGATTCCAAGCTTTTTCCGGTCCTCCCACTGGAACATGTGGTAGCGGCTTAAATTTTGCCCGAATAGGAGATAGAGGACGAAGCCCAGCAACGGGATAAAAAATAGCACGAGCAGCCATGCCCATGATGAGGATGCATCTCTTCGTTCACGAAAAATCATGACAACGGCAAAAGCGATGTTAAGAAAGATAATAATTCCTAGTAAAATTGAGATAATATGCATGTCTATTCCTCATTTGCGTCTGAATTAAGGGGTAGGAAACTGCCCCATGTTCAAAATTGTTTCATAAAAATGATCTCTAGTATATCCCACTCTGTACTCAATAGGAGTATACTAAGGAATATTCACTTATAGTTTCCCCCTATTAGTATAACGTGAAATAAAAGTTAAGGTAACTAGACTTGCCATTAAATGTTAATGTGAATCCAACAAAACTTTCCGTATTAAATTTTTTTGAATACACTGTGAGAACAATCTTTAGTATGATAAAATATCTCTTAATGAATTTTCAAAACATTTAATTTTCCATAGAGGTGAAAACAAGGAATGAATGAGTTAGCACAAGCATTAAATAATGCAATTAAAGAAGATAACGAATACGTCTATGATATGCTGTCCCAGCTTGGGAAAGAATTATTTTATCCAAAGGGAATTTTGAGCCAATCTGCGGAAGCAGGTAAAAAAGCTCATCGTTTTAATGCAACGATCGGGATCGCAACGGAAAACAATCAGCCGATGCATTTTAAACACATTCAAGACATGTTCGGTGATAAAGTAGCGCCTAAAGATCTTTTTCCTTACGCTGCTCCGCAAGGAAAAGAGGACCTCAGAAGCGCATGGAAGAAAAAAATTCTCGCTGACAATCCAAGCTTGAATGAAGAAGTAATGGGAACACCGATTGTTACAAATGCTCTAACACATGGTTTAAGTATTGTTGCTGACTTATTTGTTGATGAAGGCACTCCTGTTATCGTACCGGACAAATATTGGGGAAACTATAATATTACGTTCAAAGTTCGCCGCGGCGGAACAATGAATACATTCCCTCTATTTAATGAAGCGGAAGGCTTTAATGTGGCCGGCTTAAAAGAAGCGATTCAAGCGCAAAAGGCAGCTGGGAAAGTTGTCGTGTTATTAAACTTCCCGAACAACCCAACTGGCTATACACCTCTTGAATCAGAAGCACAGGAAATTGCAGCTGTTCTTAAAGAAGCGGCAGAAGATGGCTTAAACATTATTACACTGATTGATGATGCGTATTTCGGATTATTTTACGAGGATTCAATGAAGGAATCGATCTTTAGCTTATTAGCAGATGCTCACCCGCGCATTCTCGCGGTTAAAGTAGATGGGGCGACAAAGGAAAACTACGTATGGGGCTTCCGTGTAGGCTTTATCACTTATGCAAGCAAAAGCGCTGCGATTCTGAACGCATTGGAGCAAAAAACAAAAGGAATTATTCGCGGAACGATTTCAAGCGGTTCACACCCTTCACAAACAATTATTCTGCAATCATTGCAATCCAATGAGTTCCAAAATGAAAAACAACAAAAGTTTGAGCTAATGAAAAGCAGAGCCGATAAAACAAAAGAGGTTCTTGCAAAAGAGGATTACAAAAAATACTGGACTTATTATCCATTCAATTCAGGCTACTTTATGTGCTTAAAGCTTCACAACATTGATGCTGAAGAGCTTCGTGTCCACCTTTTAGACAAATACGGTGTTGGAACAATCTCAATCAACTCTACAGATCTTCGCATCGCCTTCTCTTGTGTAGAGGAATCTGATATTGAGGAATTATTTGATCTAATTGCAAAAGGTGCAGCAGACCTGCAATAAATAGAATGAGGCTGACCCAATTGGTCAGCCCCATTTCAATTTACGAGTTCTTGACCGAGATCGATTCACTTGTTAGCGTATCCCAGACAAGCCGGCCATCTACAGTAATAAGGTCACGTACAGATGGAAGAATCATGTCTGCCTCAGGCTCAAGGTGCTCCTTCTTGCTTGCTCCTGATAAAACGCCAATTGCCAGTCCTGCAGCCGCATTTTTTGCGAACAATATATCTACGATTGTATCACCAACCATCACCACTTCCTCCGGCATCAACTGAAATTGGCTGCAAAATGCCTCTAACATGAATGGATTAGGTTTTTTCTCATATCGATCTGATGTTCCAATAAACCCAAAGTATTGTTCAACTTGAAGCTTCTCTAAGCAGATTTTTGTTGTTTCATAATCATCTGCTGTTGCAATTCCTATTGCAACCCCTCGATCAGTAAGTCCTTGTAGTAATGATTTTAAGTCTGCAGCCGGTTGAATGTTTTCAACGTGATTCCTTGTTGAAGCCAACAATCTTTCCGTTGTCCACTCGTATAATGACTGAGAAGAACGGAAAACAAAACCATGTTTTTGAAGAATAGCCTCAAATGCATGAGTGATGTCGCGAGTTGTACCTGAAGCTAAAATACCATCAGCGGAAATGAGCTCCTCTTCAACCCCGATCGATTTTAATAAGTCCCTTTTCAAATCATCGTTCTTATCCGCTGCAACTTTAACTAATAACTGATCAACTAGGTCTAATGCAACGGGTACCCATATTGAATGAAAATCAATGAGAGTTCCATCTTTATCGAATAAGATTCCTTTTATTTTGTTCATCTTAATTTATACCAGCCTTTTCAAGTTGCTCTGCCCACGTTCAGATGACTGGTTGTTTTATCCTTTTATTCAACCCTCAAATATTTTTTTCGAGCAGGCTTTCCATTCTTATTTTCATAGTCTTCTTTAAATAAAGACATATTCCTCCTATCCTTTGCTGCCAACAGTAAATGTGGCTGAAGCAACAGCATCATAACCACTGCCATAGAAATAAACGAATTTATAGGTTGAACCTTCCTTGTATCGGTCTGGATATTTATTATCTTTTGGATTATACGTTACTTTAAAGGTTCCATTTTCTACTTTTGTATACATCCACCAGATGGAAGCTGGACCTCCCGGCTCTTCATTTACTTCATATAATCCGATCCAGTCACTTTGAGGAACTCGAGCATTTTCTACCGTGACTTCTACTGTATCCGCTGTTCCATTTAATGAGTCTTTTGATAAGGTGATCGATACTTCCTCCACTTCTCCTTGCAGGGTTTTACCTGTTGCTTTTAATGAAGTCTTACTTCCATTTCCATAGGCATCAAGTGCTTGTACTTCAAGCTCATATTTAGTATTAGGTTTTAATCCTTCAAGATTTAGCACTAACGGATTTGGCACAAAATCTTTATAGAATTCTGAAAAGGCAAGGAATTCCTTCTCTGCTTTTCCAGTCCCCAAGTTTCTGGCTACGATTTTATAATCATGGACAAGAAGATTGTCTTTCGCTTGGCTAAAAGCGATCGTTAATCCCGTTAAAGTTGGTTGGACGATCGTAAGCTTTGCATCTTTTTCAAAGTAGGGAGCCGTTTTATCCGCTCTTTTTTCAGTATAAAGGAACTTATTCTTATCGGCAGGAGAGCTAATAACAAACGGCTCACCTGTCCAGTCATTGTTATGGATATCACGACGTTTAATGATGACTTTGTTATAATATACCTCTACAATGAGAGCTTGATTAAGAAAATCAGCACCCTCAGGCACTTCCCCTTGAATTCTTCCAGCATCAAGCCATATATAAGAGCCTGTAGAAGTACCTACAGTTGTAAAATCTTTTTGATGAATAATTCTTGGATCATCTAATGGATAATGGGTGTGACCAGAAAACGTGATCGCCTGCGGATATTCCTTTAATGTGTTGTAAAAAAGATCTCTATTTTCTGAGAAGCCCCACTCACTACCATAAATCGTATCTTTAATTGGCTGGTGATGGAAAACAAAAATTGGTTTTTTAGGATCCTCGGCTTTTGCTTGCTTTAATTTTTCACCGAGCCAGTTAATTTGCTTTACGGAAAAAGTCCCCTCTGTATTTCCATCCTCAGTTCCGAGAATAATAAAATGATATCCTTTAATCACTTTATGGAAATAAATCGATTCCATCCCTGTTTTCTTAAAGAAAAGCTTTTGCGCATCAGCTACGGATAATCCATTCCAGTAATCGTGGTTTCCAATGGCCATTAAAGAAACTGCTTGTGGTTGTTTTCCGGCATTATATACAGACATAAATCGATCGTATTCTTCTGTAAATCCATTGTCAGTTAAATCACCGACAACAACGAAAGCATCTTGCTTAGGTACAACTTCATTCAACTGCTGAAGGGTATTGCTAAACTTCTGTATATCCTTCGTACCAGTCTTTTTAATATGTACATCACTTATGACAGGAAACACAAGAATAGGCTTATTGCGATGATCACCCTTCTCTTTATCATCAGCAGCAAAAACGGTTAAATTGCTCATTGGATTAACCAACGCCATTCCTAAAGAAAGCCCTGCAACCTTTGTTGTTCCCTCTAAAAATTTTCGCCTGGTAAATTTCTTTTCTTTTGATTCGATCTGTTCATCTTGAAATTCAAATTCATTTGCCACTTTTTAAAATCCCCTATCAAAAATTTTTCTTATGATAAATCTCTTTAAAAAAGAATGGATCTAATACCTTATCAATCTTTAAGGAGCAACACCCACCTAATTAGTTAATCTATTAATTAAGTACATATTATCGAAAGAATGTGCATTTATTGTGAATTCTATGTAAATTTATTCTAAATAAACATTAAATTTCAATTAAACACAACCAATTCAACATTTGCATATAAAAAACAGCCTCCCGCCATTGTTGGGAGGCTTATCATTCTGCTATTTTTACTTATTTATGATTTGGATTCCATTATTTATATACTTATCTCGGATTTTCTCACTTAAATTTGAATCCGTTATGATGGAATCAACTTGGTCAATGTCACATACTTTCATTAGCGAAACAACATCAAACTTGCTGCTGTCTGCAACAACAATTGCTTTTTGAGCCTGTTTTAACATTTGACTTTTTAATTGGATTTCACCTATACCATAATCTGTTAGTCCTTGTGTCAAAGAAACACCGCTCATACTCATAAAAAACGTATCAATAAAAAATTGAGAAATAAATTTTTCAGCCATATCTCCTACTAGACAAAGCTCTTGGTTTCTTAAAACTCCTCCAGGGAGAATGATTGTATAATTCGGCATCTCTGCCAACTCATTCGCAATGGGTAATGAATTCGTTAATATGGTCAATCGTTCGAACTTTTTTTTGAAAGCTTTAGCAATCTCAGTGTTCGTTGTACTAACATCCATTGCAATCGATTGGCCTTCCGAAACAAACCTTGTAGCGATCTCCGCAATCTCCTTCTTTTCTGCAGTATATTTCGTTTCACGCGTTGTAAAGGTCAACTCAACACTGTTTACCTCATCTAAGACGGCACCGCCGTGAACCCGTTTTAAATATCCTTCTTTTTCAAGATATTCTAAGTCTCTTCTTACTGTTTCAAACGAAACTCCAAAACGTTTTATTAAGGCCGAAACTTTCACTGACCCGTTTTCATTCAGGAGATCTAAAATATCATTATACCGTTGCTGTGCAAACATAGCCCCACTCCTATCACCTTATAACAATAAAATACAACTAATTGAAATAATTTACAACCATATACAAATAACTGTTCTTTATTTCATTTACATAGGATATGAAGAGTAGCACCAGTCCCCCTCCAAAGTACAAAGATTTTAGAGATTCCTTCATCAAGAAAAGCGCAAGCACCTTGCTCAGGCCAAGGGCAAATAAGGCGCTCGGAATAGAAGGTATTCTTTACCTTCTATTCCCGAGGGCTAGGAGTCGATGCTGGATGTCAAACGCTTTTCTGCTTCTGCCATTTTTGTTAAATCAATTTGGTTAGTTATTTATCAAGTTGTTCATAAAGTTCTTCCCACTGCCTCTCAAGTTCCTCCTTTTCTTTATATAGTTGTTGTAAATGCTCCAATTCTTGAATTTCCTCTAACCTTCTATCCAACTCTGAAATCTTTTGTTCTACCCTTTCTAAATCCTTTTCCACGTATTCATACTTGACATTCTTTTGATCTATCGTGTTCTTCAAAGCAGGTGCTTTCTTTTTATTTTTTTCTACTGTTACATGTCTCGTCCTGCTTTTTCTCAAGACCATCTTCTCCTTAGCCCAATTGTAGTTCCCTTTGAAACAATGAACTTCATTTGAGTCAATCCAATAAATCTTCTCAAATAACTTATTCAGGAAATAACGATCGTGAGAGACGGCTAATATCGTTCCGTTATAATCTTCAAGAGTTTCTTCTAAAACTTCTTGAGATTCAATATCTAAATGGTTAGTTGGCTCATCTAAAATGAGCAAATTAATGTCTTGATACATAAGTTGGGCTAAGCGTAGCCTCATTTTTTCCCCTCCACTGAGCTGAGAAACTTTTCGAAAAACCATATGGCCATAAAATAAAAACCTAGCCAAGATATGTCTTGCTTCCCCCTCTGTCACCCTGACCTCATTGCGAAATGCCTCAATGATTGTTTCATTTTCAATATCAGAAAAAATGTTTTGAGATAAGTAACCAATCTTTACGTTACTACCTAACCTTACTTCTCCTCCATCAGCTTGCAGGTGCCCCATAATAAGTTTGATTAAAGTTGATTTTCCCGTTCCATTCTCTCCGACAATAGCAACTCGTTCTTGATAAGTCACATGCATTTGGACTTTTTCAAACAATGGTTTTTCTCCAAAACATTTTGATATACCAGTAAGCATAATGACGTCATTTCCACTTCGATCAGAAGCATCCATCTCAAGATTCATTTTCTTTCGATTTAATTTGGGACGATTCAGTTTTTCCATTCTTTCTAATGCTCTTTCCATATTTCTCGCACGTTTATGAAGACCTTCATTAGGTGGATTGGCTCTGTTCGCCCACTCTCTTAGCCGTTTAATAGCTTCCTTCATTTTCTTTATTTTCTTTTGCTGCTCTTCATATGCTTGGAATTCTCTTAGAAGCCGTTCCTCTTTTTCTTTCACAAAGCCAGAAAAATCTGTAGGATAGCATTCAATTTCTCCATCCTCCAAATTCAATATTTTATTTACAACCTCATCAAGAAAATAGCGATCATGAGAAATGACGACAACCGTTCCACTATAATCTTGCAAAAAGCCGCCAAGCCATTCCACCGCCATTAAATCTAAATGATTGGTCGGTTCATCCAATAATAAAAAGTCTGGTTTTTTGAGAAGCATAAGGGCTAAGCCAACCTTCGTTTTTTCTCCGCCGCTTAATTTGCCAAATAAATTATCAAGTAGATCATGAATGTTTAGACCGTTAACAATTTTCTCAATATTTGCCTCGATTTCATATCCCCCTTTTAATGCAAAATGGTCCTGGAGATTCCCATAATCATCGATTAATTTTTGTAGTTTCTCTCCGTTTGTTTCCTTCCCCATTTCAACCTCAAGTTTCTTCATTTTTTCTTCTATTTGGAAAAGTTCTGAAAAAGCTGTTTTCAAAACATCCTTAGTCGTTGATTCTCCAGGAAAGTTTGGAATTTGCTCAAGATAGCCAATTTCAATTCCTTTTTTCCAATGTATTTGGCCCGATTCAGGTTTTTCTTCACCAGCTAGTAAACGAAATAACGTTGTTTTCCCACTTCCATTTTTCCCGACTAAACCAACCCGATCCTTTTCGTGAATTTCAAATGATATATTTTCAAAAATGGAAGTCCCACCACACATTTTACCTGCTTGGTATACACTGCATGCGATCATGTTCATTTTCCTCCTTGAATAAAAAAGTACACAAAAAACCATGGGAAGACACAACCTCCCATGGCTCAAAGAATTAGGACTTATGATGGCATGAAAAAAGAGAGCATGAAAAAGCTCTCCTTTACCTGTCCTGATATAATGTGGGTTAAGAGATGTTTTCACCGTTTTAGATTTGCTATTCAATTGCTAAAAAAGGGCATACGTATCCCGTTAACAATTGATGCAGCAAATTTTGCACGGTTAAGATATAAAAATTCCGTCCAGAAACCGTGCACTAAAACAGCTTGATTTAACATCCTTCCCCACCTCCGTTCATGATTATTCTCTTCCATTTTATTCCCTTTACTTTCATTTTTCAAGGGGGTTCCGACTACCATTTTAAGAAAATAATACAATTGTTAAGATTTGTGATTCAGTTTCACGGATCAATCGCAAAAAGGCAGTACTAAAAAACAAAACTGTTCAATTTTTTTATGGCTCAATACAAGAGGACTCGCCTATTGAACGATTAGTCTTTAGATATCATATTCATTTTTAAATTTGAAAATCTCATCAACAGCTTGGAGATATCCACCCGATTTTTGAAAGGATTCCCTCATATTTGCAACAGCTTTATAGAAAGATGGGTGGTTTAACACATGATCTGCAGCTTCATATAATTGATTTGCCGTCAAATTTTGCATTTGTAATTGAATACCTGCTCCGATTTTGGCAACTTGCCCGGCGATGATCGGCTGATCCGCACTTTGCGGGATAACAATTAGCGGTACCCCATAATAGAAACCTTCATTGGTACTGTTCATTCCTCCATGTGTGATAAATAATTTAGTGTATTTTAGTACTTCGGTTTGTGGAACGTAATTTTCCACAATGAAGTTTGAGGGGATCTCTCCCAATTCAACTATTTGGGTTTGATTCCCAATTGACATGACAACGGTATGTTCAGTACTCCCAAATGCCTTAAAACAAAGCTTATAGAAATCAATTGCTTGGTTAAAGACAGTACCCAGAGAAATGTAAATTAAGCTTTTTCCCTTGATTGCTGCAAGGTCGAAGTTTGCTTGCGATGATCGTAAAGAGATGGATGGACCTACAAATTTGTATGTTTGATCAAATGTTTCTCCAGAGGGTTGAAACTCCCTAGTTGTATAAATAATTGTGAGCGCTGCAGGATTACAAAAAACGTCAAAGGGAGACCGGATTTCAACATCATATTTTTCTTCAATAGTTGTTTTCAGGTTTTGATAATCATCATTTATCTTTTTTTCAATTTCTGTTGGGATATTTTGTGAAAGATGTTTCAGCATTTTATCAAATAATGCTTCTGTCTGTGCAAATGAGGTACATGAATTAATGGCCGGAAGTTTAAGTATTTGGGCAAGTAAACGTCCGCACCCAAACATGGAATCATGAATGATATAATCAAAATATTCCCCCTTGATTTGCTCCAGGACACTAGGTATCATGATATCTGCCGTACGCAAAAGACCATTGATTCTTTCGATTAAATAATTTCTTCCACCTGAGATAAAAGCTTGGATAAATTTTTCACCGTCAAATGTTCGTACAGTAGCTCCTGTCTTCTCAATACGTTCTCGAAAAGCTTCTGTCGTAAAGTACACGACCTCTTCTCCACGCGAAATAAGCTCTTGCACAACTCCAATCGTTGGATTGATATGTCCTTCTGCACCACCATTAATAAATAAAACGCGTGCCATTATAATCACTCCACTCCTTAAGTAACTGTTCAGCAGATTGTGACAGAGTCATTGGGAATTTCCCTACAAATGCTCAACTCGAGTATAATGAAATTAAATTCAATAGTATATCCCTTTGTAATTTTTATTGCATCAAAAGAGATCATTTCAGAGCAGTGCTATTCCAAAGTATACCCCTTCACTATATCTATTTTTTGTATAAATATCCAATTTAAGTTCCATCTGGCCCTTTTGTTGAATGAAACACCATTTTTCTCCTCTCATAAAAACAAAAAACACCCCGAAGGATGTTTTCATTTAGGTTTATATTAAGAAAGGTAGAGGTTCTAGTAGAATCCTAAGAGTCCTGATATGTTATTTAAAAATCACAACACTAACCTTTTTCTTATAACTTCTCCCCATTTGACGCAATCACATCTTTATACCAGAAGAACGATTTTTTCTTTTTGCGTTCCAATGTCCCGCTGCCGTCATCATGTTTGTCCACGTAAATGTATCCGTACCGTTTTGAAAACTCGCCTGATGAAGCACTGACAAGGTCAATGCAGCCCCAGCTTGTATAGCCCATTAAGTTCACACCGTCTTTGATGGCTTCACCCATGGCTTTAATGTGTTCACGAAGGAAATCAATGCGATAATCATCATTGATTGAGCCGTCTTCTTCGACTTTGTCGTAGGCTCCTAAGCCATTTTCGACAACGAATAGCGGTACTCTGTAGCGGTCATATAATTGGTTTAAGCTGATGCGCAGTCCCATTGGGTCGATTTCCCAGCCCCAATCACTTGCTTTTAGGAACGGATTCTTCACGCCTCCGATGAGATTCCCTTGTGATTTTTCAAGCTCTGTCTTCTCTTTTTTCTCGGTTCTGGACATATAATAGCTAAATCCGATATAGTCAACCGTTCCCTCTTTTATTAATTCCAGATCACCTTCTTGAATATCTAATTCAATTTGGTGCTCTTCAAAATAACGGTTAATGAACGCTGGATATTCTCCTCTTACTTGAACATCTGCACAGAAATAATTAAATAGGCGTTCCTCTTGGAGTGCATACATGACATTTTCCGGGTTTGAATCAAAAGAATAAACAGGTGCATATAAAATCATACAGCCAATTTTCGCGTCGGGAATGATTTCATGACACGCTTTTACCGCAATCGCACTGGCAACAAATTGGTGGTGGAATGCCTGAAATGTTGGCTGGTATTTGTCTTCCTCCTTTTGAATCGCGAACCCAAGCCCCTGTATCGGCATCACAAACCCGCTATTGATTTCATTAAAGGTCATCCAATATTTCACTTTGTTTTTATATCGATTGAAGATCGCATTCACATATCGTTCAAAGAAGGTAACAACTTCGCGGCTTCTCCAGCCGCCGTACTCTTTTACAAGATTTAACGGCATTTCATAGTGAGATATGGTGACAACTGGTTCAATTCCATATTTATGCAATTCATCAAATACACGGTCATAAAAGGCTAAGCCTTCTTCATTTGCTTCAAGCTCATTGCCATTCGGGAAAATTCTCGTCCAAGCAATCGACATACGGAAAACCTTGAATCCCATTTCTGCAAATAGAGCAATATCTTCCTTATAACGATGATAGAAATCAATCGCTTCATGGTTTGGATAGCTGTATTTTTCACGGTCGATTTCAAAATTAAAGCCAGGAGTTTGTAAAACGGCAAGTCTTTCTTTTCCGCCTGGAAGAACATCAGCAATATTTAATCCTTTATTTCCTTCACCAAAGCCGCCTTCAATTTGATTGGCAGCTGTTGCTCCTCCCCATAAAAAGCCTTTCGGGAATTGAAATGGTTTCATTAAATTACCTCCCAATATCTTCAACTAATAATGATTAGCATTTGTTTGTTGTGTAAATTTATAACCATTTTTTCTTTCAAAGAGACTATATTAGACATCTTACCGGTCAGAAAATGAATCGTAAATAATTCAGGTATATCTAGTTAATCGTAACAACGGAAGTGATTTGTTTCTTAGACGTAACACAGTGTAACTTAGGATGCCATTGTGCTAAAATGAATGAATAATTACTCGGTTAAACAAGCCTGTTGAGTTCCGCTTTAATCAACAATGAATATTAACATAGCTATTTTCAAAAGATTGCTATTTTTAATTTAGTGCTTTACAACCAGGATTAGTGTAAGTTTTTGACGATTTATCTTCGTAATCGAGATTTTATCTTCAAAATGTAAAGTGAATAACCCCGTTCTAAATTTAGGACGGGGTTAAAAATATAGTTGTTTTATTTTGGAAGAAAGATCTTTCACTACACTATAAAAATTTAGCAATAAGTCGTTTTAAAATCTAAGTATTTTTATCTTTTTCAGTAATCTATTAACTTACTATTTTTGAATGATCCCATGCTTTTAGTTTTTCTAAAGAAGTTTTGTAATAATTGGTGAGAACCTGAAGATAATCTTCTCCTTTAACTGCTGTAAAAGGATTTGGACCTTCTGCCATCATCTCCATAATGATTGGCCCAGTATAATTTATTTCATGTAATGCCTCTATCTGGGCTTTTATATTGGCATGGCCATTTCCTATGCCTTGACGATTGGAATCTGCTACATGATAAACACCCAACTTACTTCCTGCTTCTCTTAATGCGTCAATCGGATCCGCTTCTTCTATATTCATATGATAGGCATCTAATAGAACAAATAAATTCGGGCTATTTACAGCATCGATTAAGCATAAAGCTTCTTGATTGGTTACAATTTGATGGTTTTCATAGCGATTTAACACCTCAAATACTACTTCAATGTTTAAAGCTTCTGCTTTCTCCATCACTGTTTTAGAACTCTCTACAAGAAGCTGCCAATCCTTATCAAGGTCTCCACATCCAGCTGTTTTACCTACATCTCCATGTAAACAGATTCTATTTGCACCTAAATCGCTCGCCCAATCTAATAAGTCTAAAAAGTATTGTACTGCTTTTAATCTCGTATCTTCATTCGCACAAGAAATATCCACATTATCAGGCGTAACAGATAAGACCTTTAACTCATATCTGGACAATATATTTGCTAGTTCTTTCGGATCCTGTGTTAAATCTCCTTGAACCTCTACGCCATCTACACCAATCTCTTTCGCTATTTTACATTTGTCTTCAACAGAAATATCCCCAAACGGCCATAAACATAAACCATAATCTCTGCTCATTTAATTTCCTCCCAACTAATGATCTCTTATTTAATTAAATCAATTTATATATGAATGAGTTTCTTTATAAACTGTCTTGCTCTTAGAGCGTTTTCAAACGGGTTAGCAATTGCTGGATTTTGTTCTGCTTCTACAATAAGCCATCCTTCATACCCATAATCGTCCACTATCTTTAATACGCTTTTAAAATCGACCTTTCCGTCTCCTGGTATCGTGAAACACCCTTCTAAAACTGATTTTCTGAATCCAAAGCCGGCTTCTATTGCCTCTTCAATTTTTTCTTTGCGAATATCCTTTAAGTGAACATGACCAATACGTTTTCCAAACATCTTCGCAGCTTCTCTCGGATCTTCATTCGAAAATGCAAAATGTCCGGTATCAAAACAAAGGGAAACATACTCGGGATTTGTGTGGTCCAATAATCGTTTCGTTTCATCTATAGTTTGAACAATGGTAGCCATATGATGGTGATAACATAAAGTAAAACCTCTATTTTTCGCTATTTTTCCGAGTCGTTCTAGACCTGTGCATAACATATCCCATTCTTCATCTGTTGCCATTGGCTTATTCTTCCCAAACATTGATTGTTCTGAAGCAAATAAACAATGAGTTAATTCACAAACATTAATTCTATTCGCGCCAACCTTTTCTAAAAAGTCTAGCGTTTTCAAAAACTCTTTTTCATTTTCTTCATATGAAGATGAACAAAGATACGAACTAAACCATTGACTTGCTATACGAAGTCCCCTTACTCCTAAATATCTCTTTAATATATCAGAATCTTCAGGAAATTTAACGCCGACTTCCGTTCCCTCAAAACCAGCAAGTGCTATTTCACTAATACACTGTTCAAACGTATTATCACGGCCAAGTTCAGGCATATCATCATTGCTCCACCCGAGTGGTGCAATTCCTAAATGTATTTTGTTATGCTCGAACATCTCTTTTTACTCCTTCTTATTTGTAGAAATACTATACTCCAAAGACCACTATGATACTTTTGGAACTTTTGATTTTTTCGATGTTATTTCTTCTTCAATTTCCTCTAATGTTTTACCTTTTGTTTCTGGAACAAACTTCATGACAAATAGGAATGCTACTATACCAATCTTTTTGGAACCCTAGGCCAAGCCTAGGGTTTTCTTTTTCATAAAAATAATCCACCTATACGGTGGATCAATATTTTTACGATTGTTCAGCAACCTTCACAACTAACGGGTGATCTGGTGCTAAGTCTGCGATTTCGCTAAATGCTGCGGCTGCTCCCTTTTCTTCAACCATTTCTTTAAGTGTCAGTGATTCCTGATCTTCCTCAGAAACAAATTTAAGGGCTGCTACGATCACATTCACTAAATGCTGTGGCACTTGATCGAATTGCTTCATGTATTCAAGTGCTGGTGATACCAAACGATCTTTCGCGCCAAGCTTGCGAAGCGGGGCCCGGCCGACACGTTTCACGTCGTCAACGATATACGGGTTGGAAAAACGGCCGATGATTTTTTCAATGTATTTCTCGTGTTCACTTTGATCAAAACCATATTTGGCTATTAGAACCTTGCCCGTTTCTTCAAGTGTGCCTAACACGTTTTGCTTGATCGATTCATCACTGATTGCTTCAGCAATGGTTTCATACCCTGCTGCATTTCCAAGATAGGCGGTTGATGCGTGGCCTGTATTAACAGTAAATAGTTTTCGCTCAATATACGCCTGCAGATTATCGACAAAAAGTGCTCCCTTCATTTCAGGCTTTGCCCCTTTCAGTGCAGTGGAGTCAATGACCCATTCGTGGAATGGCTCAACTAACACGTCAAGCGGGCTTTCATTTTGCTGATTCGGTACAATCCGGTCTACCGCTGAATTTGGAAAACCAACATGCTCCTGTACCCATGCTGCTTCCTCTTCAGTTAATGCTTCAAGAACATGTTTTTTCAGCTCGCTGCTTCCGCCAACCATGTTTTCACAAGCAATGATATTAACAGGCTGACTAGCTGCTTGCATTCGTTTTTTTAGCCCTTCAGCAATAAGTGGAGCAATAAATTTTAAAATATGCGGTCCTACCGCTGTTGTCACAAGGTCAGCAGTTGCAATAGCTTCAATCACAGCCTCTGGGTGTTGCTGGCTGTTAATCCCTGAAACCCCGTTAACCTGAAACTCTTGTTTTTGTTCATTAGCTAGAATGACGCGATATGCTTTTTCCTTATTGATTTCATTAATAAGCTCTGCATTAACATCAACAAAAGCTACATCATAGCCAGATTGCTGCAGCAAAAGACCGATGAAGCCTCTGCCGATATTTCCGGCTCCGAAATGCGTTGCTTTCACCTTAGTTCACCTCGCTAAGGAGTTGAAGAATTTCCTCTTTTGATCCAGCTTGGACTAATTTCTCAACATTTTCTTCCTCTGAGCAAACAATCGCGATTTTCGAAAGAATATCTAAGTGCTCATTGCCTTTACCCGCAATACCGATTA
Source organism: uncultured Metabacillus sp. (assembly GCF_947503125.1). GTDB lineage: Bacteria > Bacillota > Bacilli > Bacillales > Bacillaceae > Metabacillus. The sequence continues at coordinate 42,096 of NZ_CANNCR010000021.1, read as the reverse complement.
AGATTTTGACAATATTGCCGCCGCCAAAATCAACACCTTCTGGAGCTTGGATAACGGAAAGACCTGATTCCAGAACCGCTGCTTTTGCTTCTTCAGTACCGTGAGGAATCGCGATGAAGTTCCCCATATAAGTAGATGACATTTCTTCTCTTTGAAGCATAGCCTCAATATATTCTGCTTTTACATAGCCGCGGTCAACAAGAATTTGGCCTGTTGCTTTAATCGCTTCTGTTTTATTTGCTAATTTTTGATTTAATAGGATATTCGCTTCATTTAAAATACTCATCGTTTATACACTCCTTAATTGTTGAACAAAGTTTTTAAAATAATGTTGACTGATTGCTTGAATTAAGCTGCTTTTAGACGCTGTTTCAAACATTTCAATACTTGCTTGGGATTCAATAATGCTTGCACTAATAAAGCTCATAAGCTCAAGCTGATCAGGCGGTGCCTGTTCTGGTGCCAGCAACAATAAAATCCGGCTGACGGTGATCATTTCATTATCCATTGCTTTTAATGTCATAGGTGTTTTCAAATCAATGGTATGAAAGCTTGGCTGAGTGATCACCGCGCTTCTTGTATGAAACAGAGCGAGCTTTGTGCCGGGAATCGCTAATCCCCCGATTTGCTCGCGTTGCAGCAATGCTTTAACTAGCTCAGCACGATTTGTAATAAGTCCTTTACTTAACAGTTTGTCACAAACAATATGCAGAATTTCCTTTGTCGTTGCTGATTCATCAATCTGAAAAGTTTCCATCTTCTCTAGTAAATCAACTAAAAGTGCTGATTGACCAATAAATGTTTTATACTGCTCAAAGCTTATATCGATTTCCGTATTATAGTCAGGCTGTGCATCTTGCTTCGCATTTGCTAAAATCAATCCCTTTTTATGAATATACTCTTTTATCAAATCCATCTCATTAGCGGTTAAAATCGGGCTGACAAGCAAATAATCTGCTGATATGTCTTCTATCGGGATTGTCGAGAGAATCATATCATAGTCATTAACGTCCATATCCTGCAGCTCAAAGGCTGAAACATTTTTAAGCTCGGCAATGTCCGGGAATTGATTTTTAATCTGTGTTGCCAGCATCTTCGAGGTTCCGATCCCGCTTGAGCAAATAATTAATGCCTTTAATTTCGTTCTTACCTGCTGCTCATTGATCGCGGCCCCGAAGTGCAAAACGAGATAACCGATTTCTTCTTCAGGTACAGACTTAAACGGAAACACAGCAGCTGCCGCTTCAGTAATAATCTGAAACAACTCTTTATAATCCCTTTTAATCTCAGCAAGAAGCGGATTTGTAATTTTCATCCCTTGCTTCAACCGATAAACGGCAGGCTGGAGATGGGCTAATAAGCCTTGAAACAAGGATGAATTGTGCGACAAGCTCATTCCCGAGAGTTGTTCAACCTGCTCGATTAATCGTCTGACCAAATAGGCAATTTCTACATTTTCATCCTCGATATCCACTTTACCTTCGAAGCGCAGCTTAGCTCCCCGCAAATGCATTGTGATATAACCGACCTCTTCTTCCGGTATCGCTATTTGAAAGGTTTCTTCAAGCATTTTCGCGATTTCTTCGGCAAAGTGAAATTCTTTTGAAGCCCTAAGCTGTGTTAAATATTCTGTTTTAATTGTAATGTTCTCACCGCGCTGGATCCGTTCCATTGCTAACGCAAGATGAACAACCAATCCGACATATGAGCTATCAGCTAAAGGATAGGGAAGCCGGGAATTCATTTGATTAATCAGATTCTCAATTATCAACAGCTTTTCTTTTTGCACAAGACCTAAAAGCCGCTCTGAGATCGAATCAATTTTATTGGATGATTTCCTTTCAATATTTTCCTTGACCATCTTTAAAAAGTCAGGCACATCAAACTGATTGGAAATCAGACTGCGAATCGCTCTGCGCTTTGCTTCCTCAGAGCCTATCAATTCAATTCCATAGCCTCTTCTTCTAATAAGTGTTAAGCCATATTCTTGAACAAACGGCTCCATTCGATCTAAATCATGACTGATGGTTGCCGTTGTTACACCTAAATCACTTGCCAGGGTTTGCAGCTTTATTGGCTCATGCTGATCTAATAGTGTGCAAAGAGCAATCATCATCCGCTCATCAGGTGTATATTCTTTGTAATCCAGCTTTTGAATCGCAATTCTCAGCTCATGTAAATCCTTCTCACTGCCAACGATTTTTATGCCAATGCCGGCTCGCTTTACAAGCTTTAGCTGAAAATCGTCTAGCAGCGGCTCGATATTTTTTAAATCGCGATGAATCGTACGTTCGCTGACATCAATGTGATCAGCGAGTTCTTTAATTGTCACTTCCTGGTTTGCCTCATCCAATAAAAATTGCAGAATAAGACGTTCCCTAGCCGAAACAATCATAATGATCAACTCGTTTCAAATGAGTTATTGACATACTTTAATTATAAGGGTGAGAGAATCTATGAATCAAAACAATGAAAACGCGTTTTTTTCAAAAGAGTTCCTGACATTTTTTAATTAATAGAATAAAAGCGTAAGCGCCTCGTTCAGCCTAGGGCAAATAAGACGATTTAGAATAGAAGGCGCTCTTTGCCTTCAATTCTAAATTGGCTAAACCCTAGAGGGGCTAGGCGCTGGCAGTCAAAAACGCGACGTCCTGTCGCACTGACTGCACTTGCACATCCTGTGCTTCGGAGCTGGATGTCAAAGCGCCTAACCACAGTTCAAAAATTTAATAATTTTTGCTAAGCAACCAAAAAGGGATGCATTTAAGCAGCATCCCCCTTTTCTGTTTATTTTAACTTATTTACGATCTCGTCATATTTCGGGCTGTTAAGGAAATTATCAACAGACACATGATGGGCATTTGGCAGCTTCGCTTTCGCCCGATCAGTTAAGTCCTTATGAGTAATCACGATATCAGCATCATTCGGGATGTTATTAATTGAAGTATTTGTTACCTCGACATCCTTTATGTCTGCTTTTTGAACTTTATTTCGAAGGATGGAAGCACCCATAGCACTTGAACCCATTCCTGCGTCACATGAAAAGATAACCTTTTTCACATTTTTAAAATCAAATTCCTCTGCAGCAGTTGTTGTTTCTACAGTTTCTGTTGCAGGTTGAGCAGTTAATGTACTGCTTACAGCGCTTTTCTTTCCTTTTAATGATTCCATTTTTTCAGTTGCAGCTGTGATATCCTCTTCTTTTTGCTTGCTTGTTTTTAGAATGAGGGAAGCAACTGCAAAAGAAACAGCCGCAGCGACAAGAACACCTAAAATCACACCGGTATAATTACCTTTTGGTGTCATTGCAAGTAAAGCAATGATACTTCCTGGTGATGGACTAGCAACAAGACCCGCATTGAAAACAGTAAAAGTAAACACACCGCTAATTCCACCGGCAATCGCAGCAAGGATCAGCATTGGCTTCATTAAGATATATGGGAAATAGATTTCATGAATACCACCTAAGAAGTGGATGATCACTGCTCCAGGTGCTGTTTGCTTTGCTGTTCCTCTTCCAAAGAACATATATGCTAATAAAATACCAAGACCTGGTCCTGGATTTGATTCTAATAAGAATAAAACAGACTTCCCTGCATTTGATGCCTGTTCAATTCCGATCGGACTTAAAATTCCGTGGTTGATAGCATTGTTCAAGAATAAAACCTTTGCTGGTTCAATGAAAATACTTGCAAGTGGAAGTAAGCCCGCGTTAAAAATCGCTTGAACCGCACCTGCTAATATTTTGTTTAATCCTTCGACAACAGGACCAATTCCTAGAAGTGCTGCTATTGTTAACAGTGCACCTAAAATACCTGCTGAAAAGTTATTGACAAGCATTTCAAAGCCTGATCTTACTTTATCCTTTAATAAACCATCAAGCTTTTTAATTAAATATCCGCCAAGCGGACCCATAATCATGGCACCTAAGAACATCGGGATTTCCGCACCAACGATAACCCCCATTGTCGCGGTTGCTCCAACGACACCACCGCGGACATCATAGATCATTTTTCCGCCTGTATAACCAATTAATAATGGCAATAAGTACTTAATCATTGGATCAACTAATGATGCCAATTGTTCATTCGGCGTCCAGCCTGTTGGAATGAATAATGCTGTAATAATACCCCATGCGATAAATGCACCTATATTTGGCATAATCATGCCGCTTAAATAACTTCCAAAGCGTTGAATCTTCACGCGAAAGTCAGATTTGTTTTGTGTTTCTTCCATTTGAGTCACCCCTTTTTCTATCATGCCTTTATGATAAAACGGTTTCAGCTAAGAAACAATTTAAAGAAAATGCGATTTTGTCGAATGAAATGTTGACAGGATTAATTTTGGAAAGAAGTAGGGGTTTTATACGTAAACTAATTCGGACTTAGGTTGAGGGTAAGACTAAATTGAGCAGCTTTAATGAGGAATATTGCAACTCTCAATCAATATGGCAACTTTCCGATTTATTCTTGCATTCGACAAATTCCGCTCCCTGTTTCTTTATAAAAAAGCGCAAGGCGCCTGCCTATCGGCGACAAGCATAAGGCGAACAGGAATAGAAGGTGTTCTTTACCTTCAATTCCTGTTTGACTTATGACCTCGAGCCGATGGCGCCTGGAGCTAGATTCAGAAACGCAAGCTATGGTTAAGAAAATATATAAATTCTGATAGTATAAAAAAAGAGCTAAAGCACATCGGCTTTAACTCCGTATTTTAATGCTCAACTTTTACTCGTTTAATAAAGAATGCACAAACTAACGCGAGGACAGCAGCAATCAATGCAAAAATAAAGCCGTCCTGAATTCCCGCAGTGAGGGAAGGAGCGATATTACTCGGATCTGTTGGATCTTGTACGGTTGCTAAATAATCCTTCTGGCCTGCCGACATAATACTTACTGCAATTGCTGTTCCAATCGCACCAGCCACCTGCTGAAGTGTATTCATGATTGCCGTACCATCTGGATAATATTGCTTCGGCAATTGATTCAATCCATTTGTTTGAGCTGGCATCATTACCATTGCAATCCCGATCATCAAGAAAATATGAAGCAGTACGATAACAGCAATTGTTGATGTTGCTGTAACATTTGATAAAAACCAAAGGACAGCCGCTGTCATAATTAATCCCGGAATGACAAGCCACTTCGGACCGTATTGATCGAACAATCTTCCCATAACAGGCGACAATAACCCATTAATTACACCGCCTGGAAGAAGAGTAAGGCCAGCTACAAACGCAGTCAGCATCATGCCGCCTTGTAAATACAATGGTAAAAGAAGCATTGATGACAAAATGACCATCATACAAATAAAAATAAGGACTACGCCCAATGTGAACATTGGATAGCGGAAGGCGCGCAGATTAATCATCGGCTGCTCCATTTTTAATTGGCGCCAACAAAATAGAATCAATGCAACAATTCCCGCGATTAAAAAGCCGATCACTTTCGGACTGCTCCAGCCTTCAGTTCCCTCTCCAGCACTACTAAAGCCAAAGACAACACCGCCAAAACCGATTGTTGATAGCACAACAGAGAGCACATCAATTTTTGGCTTTGTCACTTCAGATACATTTTCCATATAAAGAATACCAGCTAATAAACCAATGCCTAAAAACGGCAGGGATAACCAAAAAATCCAGTGCCAAGATAAGTTTTCAAGTACTAATCCAGAAAACGTCGGACCAACAGCTGGCGCAAACATGATGACCAGCCCGATCATTCCCATCGCACCTCCACGCTTTTCTGGAGGAATGATCAACAAGATCGTGTTAAACATTAACGGCAAAAGCAATGCTGTACCCATCGCTTGAAAAACACGCGCTACCATTAACACCTCAAAGCTTGGCGCCACCGCAGCAATAAACGTGCCGATAATCGATAGAACTAACGAGGTGATAAACAGCTGCCTTGTCGTAAACCATTGCAGCAAAAGTCCTGAAACAGGAACCAAAATCCCTAATGTTAATAAGTAACCGGTTGTTAACCATTGAACAGTAGCTGCAGTCGTGTTAAACACTTCAATAAGCTGAGTTAACGCAATGTTTAAGGCAGTTTCACTAAATAAGCCAATAAACCCACTGATTAAAAATGCAGCCAAAATCGGAATAACCTTATACTCTTTATCCGCACTTTTCGGTGCAGATACGGTTGCACTTGCATTCACACACATTCTCCTCTCTTATTTACCATGATCTATCTGTAAAAAATTGTTTTCCTATACTGACCGGTCAATTATATTTGTGATAGCGCTTCACTGTCAATTTATAAATCCCTTCAAATAAAAAAAGCGCAAGGCGCCTGCCTATCGGCGACAAGCATAAGGCGAACAGGAATAGAAGGTGTACTTTACCTTCAATTCCTGTTTGACTAGACCCTAGAGCCGATGGCGCCTGGAGCTAGATTCAGAAACGCAAGCTATGTTAAGAAAATATATAAATTCTGATATTATAAGAAAAGCGCAAGCGCCTTGCTCAGCCTAGGGCAAATAAGACGAATTGGAATAGAAGGCGTCCTTTGCCTTCAATTCCAATTTGGCTAGACCCTAGAGGGGCTAGGCGCTGGAGCTAGACACTAAAACTAAGTTCAAATTTTATGGCTTTCTTTACTTATAAAAAAAGAGAAGTGAATCATTTTCACTCCTCTTTTCTTTCACTTACTCAACATCTCTTACTCGGTATAAAGCAAAATCATCTAAACTTCCCCATGCCCCTGCAGAAGCTTTTATGCTTGCTCCAATTGTGACGGTACCATCTAAGACTAAGATCTCGCCGATTTCAGGATGGCTCCAATTTACCCAGCCATTTACCGACGTATCCACCCTATATTTTTTACCACCGGTAGATGCATAGAGATACATGTCAGAGTTCCCTGCATCCCCGCCTTGCAGAAACATGGAAAGCTTGTAGGATCCCGGCTCTAATCCAGTAATCGTTTGTTCTACTTGAAAATCGACAGCATCAGCTGAGTAAAAATGCAGCGAATAGTTACCTGATTTAGCATCTGAAGCCTTTTGTTGATAGCTGGTATGAGGGTAGGTCCCATTTTTATAGGTTATTTCCCACATGCTTCGGTCAGAAGCCTCAAAACTTGGATTGGCCACATCGTTTTTTGGGTTTATTTGAAGATTCGCTTTTACGACCATGCTGCCTTCAACGACTCCTTCAATCACATAACTGCCAACCCCACTGCTGATTGCCTGTTGCAGAGCATCGTGATCCCATGTAACCGCAGCAGTTCCTTCAGCTCCATTATTATAAATAACGGTTACGTTTTTAGGTAATGTAATGTCCTCCCCTGCAATCCTGCTTATGGACAAATCTTTGACGTCATCAATTTTTAATGGAGCATCTGCCCCTGTATCAACATATTTAAAAACATTTAAGGAAGGCAATGGGTTACCATTAAAATCAAATAGAGCTTGGTTGTCGACAGCACTTCCGCCATACCAATGTCCAGCGTCCTCAGGATCATATTCAGCGGCAAAACTGGTTGCCCATCCTGAGCCATCCTTTTCCCACTTCTTCATGTTTTGCTTCATTTTATTTGACGGTCCTACAGGAATCCAGGCAGGTTCCCAATAGAATACACCAATTCCCGCTTCCCCTACATTCACAACCGCTTCGATGACATCCCTGACAGCAGTTGCTTGTCCTTGTACCGTAATCGGGTAATTTAATGTTTGTCCCGTTTCTTTTGGTGCAGTATTTCCATGCCCATCTCCATCTTCCTCCGTATACGTATACGAGGTTTCAGCCACCATCACTTTTTTTCCATAAGTATCTGCGACATTCTTTAAAACGGACGTTAAATTTTCCAGTGTGCCATGCCAAAATGGATAATATGAGCTGGCAAACACATCATAATCAACTTGATTTTTATGCAGTGTTTCAGCAATCGTCTCATATCTTCCAGCTTTCTCAGGGTTTGTAAAATGTAAGGCGACGAGAATAGTCGGATCTACCTCTCTTATTGCTTTACTGCCGGCACTAAATAACTCACTCATTTTTGCCCAATCGGTTTCCCCAACGAATCCACCTGTCGTTTCATTTCCAACCTGGACCATGCCGATATCAATTCCCTCATTTAACATCGCTTGCAGGCTTTCACGTGTATATGTATACAACGCCTGTTTCTTGTCTTCAAAGCTCGAGTTCGCCCATGCCTTTGGCGCCTGCTGTTTAGCCGGATCTGCCCAAAAATCTGAATAATGGAAGTCTACTAGCAGCTTCATTCCGTTCGCAGTCGCTCTTTTTCCAATTTCAATTGCTTTTTGCAAATCATTATTGCCTCCGCCATAGCCATTGCCTTCTGCGTCATACGGATCATTCCACACACGTACGCGAACATAATTGACTCCTGCTTCACTCAATGTTTGAAAAATGTCCTGCTTTTTTCCTGATTCATTGTAAAATTTAACACCGCTGTCTTCTAAGGCAAGGATGCTTGATACATCTACACCTTTAATAAACTCTTCACTAATCGCATCTATTCTTTTTACAAAAATATCAGCTTCTACTGGTTCAGACACATTCCTACCACCTTCTTGATTTGCTGCAAATCCGGTTTTGCTATTTATATTAAATGAACTAAGGATCATGAAAAATGCCAATAGGATGAAAGCTCCTTTTCTTCTCATACTCTCCTCACCTTTCCTCGTTATCTTTGAATCTAGCAATAAAGAACAGTAAGCGCTGTCAATTATTGATAAAGAAGACATCCACTCTGCTTGCTAGAATGGATGCATTCTTCTTTACTAATTAAACCGTTTGTTTCGCCACGATTCGAACTTCATACTTATCCAAGGTGACCTCACCCTTCAATTGCTCTCCGGTCACCAAATCTGTAACGGCTGATTCAAAAACGACCGGCTGTTTTTCTTCGGTAAAATTCATTACAAATAGATAGTCCTTTTCCGCATCACGTCTAACCTGAACAGATACACCTTGACAGTGCCTTACCGGTACATTTGCTTGTAACGATAACTCTTTGATTAATTCATGATAGAAATGGCGATGGAAGGAATCATCCAATCGCGCTCCAATATAATAGGTTTTACCTAGTTGATATGGATGGCTTGTCACGGCTGGTGTGTTGGCATAAAAGTCTTCTTGATAGATTCCTTCAACCATTGCTGAACCCACATCAATCACCGTTGCATAATCCTTCAATTGATAGGTTTCATTTTTGTAGCGTACATAGTTTTTGTCGTTCGGATATAATGTATCGGTTTCAACAGGCTTCATACCAAAGATCTCTTGCAGATCCTGATGCCAGCCGCCGGTATACGTTAAATCATGCTCATTCACAATTCCGCAAATATAGGTCATCACCAATGTACCGCCGTTTGCAACAAATGACTTTAAGCGAGCAATTGTTTCTTCACTTACTAAATAAAGCATTGGAACGATCAATAATTTATAGGCTGAAAAATCCTGCTCCTTCGTGATGACATCAACTGGAATATCCTGTTCCCAGAAGGTGCGATAATGCTGCTGCAACGTTTGCGGGTAACGCTTCGTTTTCATGCCAAACCCTTGTGCATCATTGATCGCCCAATTGTTTTCCCAATCATAAAGAATCGCGACATCTGCTGGACGATTTGTCCCTACTACATCAGACAGCTTTTCCAACGTTTCCCCAACCTTTGCTACTTCCTTAAACACACGGTTTTCAGGGCTATTATCATGATCGACAACCGCACCATGGAATTTCTCCGAGGAACCGCGCGATTTTCTCCATTGGAAATAAAGGACACTGTCCGAGCCATGGGCAATCATTTGCATCGATGAAAGCAGGTGCATTCCTGGACGTTTTGCTTTATTGATATCATGCCAATTGACGCCGCTTGGTGTTGATTCCATTAATAAAAACGGCTGCTGCTTCAAGCTTCGGTATAAATCATTAATAAAGCCGACCTTCATCGCTAAATCATCGGTGCTTTCCCAATCATTATGCCAAGCAGGATACGCATCCCAGCTGATCACATCCAAATGCTTCGCAAATTTGCTGTAATCAAGTGATTGAAATGGGATTAAATCATGGGTATCCGCCATGAAATTTGTTGTAATCGGGATATCTGGTGTTACTTCCCGTAACGGAACAATTTCATTTTCATAGAAAGAAATCGTTTGATCGGTAACAAAGCGACGCCAATCCAGATTTAAGCCATGCACACCGCTTTCTCCTATTGGTGAAGGAGATTCAACCTGTGACCAATCACTGTACGTATGGCTCCAAAATGGAGTCCACCATGCTTCATTTAATGCGTTTAAATCGTGATTATATTTTACTTTCAGCCAGTCTCTGAACGCATCCTGACATTGATCACAATGACATTCACCGCTAAATTCGTTGGAAATATGCCACATGATTAAAGCTGGGTGGTTTCCGTATCGTTCCGCTAACAATCGGTTAATCTTCTGAGTTTTTTCACGATAAACCTTTGAAGTAAAGCAATGGTTATGTCTTCCGCCGTGTAATTGCTTTACCCTGTTTTGATTGACACGTAAAACCTCTGGATACTTTTGCGACAACCATGCAGGACGGGCGCCGCTTGGTGTTGCTAAAATAATGCGGCCATCATTTTTATAGATATTGTTAAAGATTTCATCCAGCCATTCAAAGGTATAGACTCCTTCTTCGGGTTCAAGCGCACTCCAAGCAAAGATGCCAACGGAAAACGCATTGGTATGGGAAAGCTTCATCAATTTAAGATCATCTGCTAAAATATCAGGTCTGTCTAACCATTGATCAGGATTATAGTCTCCTCCGTGGAGCATAAATTTCGCTTTTGTGAGATAAGACTTTTCATGTTTTGACATAATACTCTCCTTCTAACTTCATGTAATCTAGCAACTTTTTTACCCCTTCGTTCCACCTGACGTTAATCCAGAAACAAAGTTCTTTTGTAACAAGATAAAGATAATCGCAATTGGAATACTGATTAAAATCGCACCAGCCGCAAAGGTCGTGTAGCTTGCTCCCATTACCTCATTTACGAGATTGTATAATCCGATTGGCAATGTATATGATTCCGGCGTTCTCAAGATGGTCGATGACAACACGAAATCTCCAAGCGGGCCGGTAAAGCCATTCATCGCAACAACGGCGATCATCGGCTTTGATAATGGCATAATGATCTGCCAAAAGATACGGTTATTGCTTGCACCATCGATCTTGGCACTTTCATCTAAAGCAATCGGAATCGAATCCATATAGCCTTTCATCAAATAGGTGTTCATTGGAATTTGTCCGCCGATATACAGGAGGATTAACAGCCAATGACTATTCATAAGCCCTAGAATTTGTGCTAGAACAAAAAGGGCGATTAACGCTGAAAATTGCGGAATCATTTGCAGCAATAAAAATAGCGTTAGCGCATTTTTTCTCCCTTTAAAACGAAACCGAGAAAAAGCATACGCGGTAAAGGAAACGCTCAAGATTGTCCCAAGCATCGTAAACAAACTGATTTTTAGAGAGTTTACATACCACTGGCCATATTGCAAACTTTCCTTCCCTGCAAATAATTCTTTATAATGATCCAATGTTGGATTTTTAGGAATAATCGACGTACTGATTAAACTGTTACCAGGATTAAAGCTTGCTCCAACGGTCCAAAGTAAGGGGTAAATGATGATGACCGTCATGAATAGCAATAATAAATACGAGAAAGTAAGCCGAATAAATTTCGCTCTCTTCATATCTGTCAGCATCGCTTAAGCCCCCTCTTTAAAAGAATTTGTCCGTCTGAACTGCCATAATGCGATGGCAATAACAAAGACAGATAACAAAATCGTTAATGCTGCTGCTAAAGAATATTGACTTGATTGCATCGTCAATTTATAAATCCACGAAACTAAAATATCGGTTCCGCCAGCTGTCGATCCAGGAACAGCAGGACCACCGCCATTGAAAAGATAAATAATATTGAAGTTATTAAAGTTAAAGGTAAACTGAGTAATGATGATCGGAGCCATCGCAATTAAAATCATCGGCATCGTAATATGCTTAAATTTCGCAAAAAACGAGGCGCCATCAATGGTCGCGGCTTCATAGAGATCCTCAGGAATCGATTGCAGAACACCTGTTGTTACAAGGAAGATATAAGGGAATCCCAACCACCCCTGCATCAGAATCAGGGCTAATTTTGTCCAGCCTGCATCTGTCATCCACGGGATCGGATCAATCCCAAATGCGGCTAAAATATCATTGTTAATCGCCCCAAAACTATCATTAAATAGCCCTGCAAAAATTAAGATCGTCACAAACCCTGGTACAGCCCATGGCAACACAAGGATGGTACGGAAGAACTTTTTAAACCGAATCTCTTTTTGATTGACCACAACAGCCAATAAAATACCAAGGGCAACTTGAAGCGAAGATGCGACAAGTGTCCAAATAACCGTCCACCCTAATACATCGAAAAAGGTAGAACGCCAAATATCCACTGTGAAAATTTGCAAAAATGTATCGAAACCAACCCAATCTGTTAAATTAGCAGGCGGAGAATGGTATAAATCATAATTGGTAAACGCTAAGGCAAAACTGAATAAGATTGGAAAAATAACTGCAAAAATTAATATGAATAATGATGGACCACTCACAACATATGGATAGCCCTGAGAAATTAAATTATGATACTGCTCCTTGAGAGAGCTTAACTCTTTCTTTTCGTCACGCAGTTCCCCAGTTTTATAGGCATCCTTTAAATTCAAATAATAAACAGCAAGTCCAAAGCATGTCACAATAACGGCAATAATCCCCTCAGCCAATAAAAAGATGGAATTATCCCGCGGTACTTCTGTTCCAAGTGTAAAGAGTCCCCAAAAGCCCATATTTAAGAGATCTCCAAACACGATAAAAAACGCAGCACCAAGAATGATAAACATCAGCCCCTTGACCCATTGCTTATTGTAAAATTGGCCGAGCCCGGGAATGATTGATAAAAGTAAGGCAATTTTACGATGTTGCATCTTTTTCACCTCTTTGTCGATACGTTTCTTTCGCCCTTATAATAATGGTGTCAAGCCTAACTAACGGCTGACACCATTATCCATTTTTATTTACGGCAATATATTCTTTTTAAAGGCTGCAAAATTAACTTATTTACCGCCATGTTTCGCTTGAATTTGACCCTTAATGGTCTCAACTGCCTGGTCTAAAGCTTGCTTCGGTTCTGCTTTTCCTGTTGCAATGGTTTGTAATGCTGCATCAGTTGGCAGCCACACTTCATTCATCTCAGGAATATTTGGCGTTAATACGGAGAACTGAGATTGCTCCGCAACCGCTTTTGCTGCTTCACTTTCCGTAACAACTGGATCATTAGCTAAAGCTTGTACAGCTGGAACTTCTTGAGTAATTTCATATCTCTTTTTCGAGTTTTCTTCGTTCGCTAAGAAAACAACTAATTCTTCTGCTAACTCAGCATTTTTAGAATAAGCGCTGACATTATAGCTTTTTACCCCAATAAATGAGCTCATGTTTTTACCATTAGATAGCTCTGGTAATTTGGTTACCCCATAATTCACTCCTGCTTTTTTGAATGGCTCAATATTCCACGGACCTGAAATGACAGCAGCAGCTTTTCCTTCTGTAAAGAGTGATTCTAGTACGTTAATTCCTTGTTCCCCAATGATCCCTGCTGGGAACAATCCTTCTTTATAAAACTTTTGAATCGATGTTGCGCCTTCAATCGCACCTTCATTATTTAATCCGATATCTGCCGGATTATAGCTGCCATTCTCATCTGTTCCAAAAATATAACCGCCATAACCGCTCATAACGCTTTGTGCATAATAGATTTGATCAAATAACGCTAATAATCCATAATTTTCACCGTTTGTTAATTCCTTAGAAAGCTCATACCATTCATCCAATGTTTTAGGTAATTGATCCTCGGAAATAATGTCTTTATTATAGTAAAGCATTGTTGTTTCAACAGCTTTTGGTAATCCATACACTTTGTTATCGACCTTTTGAGATTGCATCGCAGCTTCTGTATAAAGACCTTGAACTTCTTCGCTGACATTTAATTCTTTAATTAACCCTTCTGTAACAGCGGTTCCAATTTGGTCGCCAGGCATTGTCAGCACATCAGGTCCTGTTCCGGCAGGTCCATCTAGACGCAAGTCTTCAATTTGTTTCGCATAAGGCTTTTCAACAACCTTAACCGTTACATCATGCTCTTCTTCAAATTTTGAAATCGCCTCTTCAATACCAGCTGATTTCTCTATATCTTCCCAAACAATTAATTCTTTCGTTTCCGTTGCTTCATTGTTTGCCGAACCTTGTCCACTGTCTTCCTGAGGTCCGCAGCCAACTAAAGCTAAACTTAATGCAAAACCACTTACTACTCCAAATATTTTTTTATAGCTCTTCATGGAAATACATCCTTTCAAATAAAATAATTGCAAGCGTTTTACTAAAAATAATATAGCATCTTGAAGAAAATTTGTAAACAACTATTTTACTAGTTTGAGTAAAACTTTTTACGAAAACTGCGAAAACTATGATTCATCATTCATTTAAACGCAAAAAAATAACCTAGGAAACCTAAGTTATTTTTCTTTCACTTTTTTTAGTTTGTACTCTTTCGAACAACTAATTCTGATCCGAGGTATAATGTTTTCACGATTTTACGTTTTTTTACTACCCGTTCCAGCAATAACTCGATCGCATTTTTGCAGATTTCATGCAGATCAATGTGGAAGGTTGTTAACGGCGGTGATACATATTTTGCAACACTAATATTATTGATGCTAACAATACTTACTCGATTCGGGATTGCGATGCCATTCTCATTCAAGGCCTGAAGACAGCCAACAGCAATTGGATCAGCCGCTATAAAGAAAGCAGTTGGCAAATCCTCCCCTAAGTCTTTAATCGCCTTTTGCATCAGCTGATAGCCATTCTCCACAGAAAATCCTCTATGGATAAAAAGATAGTTTTCGTTTAATAAATCCTTTTCCATCATATATTGACGGAAGGTTTGTTCACGAATATCCATTTCATCTTTATCGGTGTTAGGGTTGTGATAAGTCCCCCCAACAAATCCGATTTCACGATGTCCTTTTTCAATTAAAAAGTCGATTGTTCTTTTCGTAATTTGCGAAAGATTTGGCCTTACAGAATCAAAATGATCCGGGTCCGGCGTCGTATCAATGAAGACACCATTTGTCGTTATTCCTCTAAGATAAGCTAATTCTTTATCCGAAAACGAACCTACTGCAATAAATCCTTCTATATTGTCAGGAATTTTTGAAATCCCTTCCGTAATTTTATAGGTTGTTAGCTCTACATTACATTCTCCTGCCAGCTTTTCGAGTTCTAGCCGCATTGTTTTAAAATAGACATCTTCTAACTCTTCTTTATCTGTCAGCCAGTATAAAAACGCAATATTTTTCACTAAATGCCTGATCATCTTTTTTCTATAATTGAGTTTATCTGCTACCTCATAGATTTTGTCCCTTGTCTCATCTGGAACAGAAAGGCTAAGATCATTATTTAAAACACGAGATACTGTAGAAATTGAAAACCCCGATGCCTCTGCAACATCTTTAATGGTCGCCATTCTCCCCACCTCCATTAGTTATATCCTTTACTTTTCAACGAATCTGCATAAGTAAAATATTTTACTAATATTTTTACTTATTTTTCTCTAAATGTCAAGGGTAGATAGGATTTTTCTGTAAATGATAGAAAAGGACTGCTGAATGCCGTTGTTTAACAGCGTAACCAAGAACGTTTGAATCCCACTCGTGTTTAACATTTTTCATTTAAGGTAAAAAATGTTAAACTATTGCTATCTCAATTATGGAGGATAAAAAAATGGTGAATGTCGCAGATATACGTAAACCTGATTTCGAAATAGACTCTCAATTTTTAAATCGCTGGTCCCCTAGGTCTTTCTTGGAAAAAGAGGTACCTGAAGAGGTCCTTTTCGGTGTTTTTGAAGCAGCACGTTGGGCTCCATCCGCTTCAAATCAGCAACCATGGCGTTTTATTATCGCACGCACGCAAGAAGACCGTGAAAAATTTCATTCCTTCATCATGCCGGGGAACCTGATATGGTGTAAAAAGGCTCCTGTATTAGCTGTCATTATCTCGAAAACAACCACTGAACGCGGATTTAACGCTTGGCATGCTTTTGATACAGGTACAGCTTGGGGATATCTTGCTTTAGAAGCGCATCGCAAAGGTTTAGTCACCCATGCTATGGGAGGATTTGAAAAAGAAAAAGCCCGCGAAGTCTTAAACGTACCTGTAGATTATGACCTTCATGCTGTCATCGCCATTGGCTATCAAGGGGAAAAAGAGGTTCTTCCAGAGAATCTTCAGGAGCGTGAACAGCCGAGCGACCGCCGCCCATTGAATGAATCTCTTTTTGAAGGTAGTTTTATGAATGATACTTCAAATGAATAAATATTACTAATGTAATAAAAAAAGCGCAAGGCGCCTGCCTATCGGCGACAAGCATAAGGCGAACAGGAATAGAAGGTGTACTTTACCTTCAATTCCTGTTTGACTTATGACCTCGAGCCGATGGCGCCTGGAGCTAGATTCAGAAACGCAAGCTATGTTAAGAAAATATATAAATTCTGATATTATTAGAAAAGCGCAAGCGCCTTGATCAGCCTAGGGCAAATAAGACGATTTAGAATAGAAGGCGTTCTTTGCTTTCAATTCTAAATCGTCTAGACCCTAGAGGGGCTAGGCGCTGGAGCTAGACACAAAAACTAAGTACAAAAAGTTATACTTTTTTAAACTTTGAAAAAACACACCATATCATTGACTGTGGTGTGTTTTTTCTAATCACCTATTAAACAATCCATTTCTTAATCTCTAAGTTGAGGAAAATTAATTTAATTACAATTGTAGATACCCTGTGCTGCGTACTTCTCCATACTTTTCATGCTTCTGTTTATAACATTAATTAGGGCGTTCAATCGAAAAAATTTCACCTATTTTCGCATAATTGGTACCAGCTAACCGACTAACAGCTGCTAAGCCCTTTGGATCAATTCTTCCTTTTTCATAAAGGTTCTCTTCAATATGAAATTGAACAACTTTTCCAATGATAAGATCACACCCAGGTGCATCCAAACCACCCAATTCTAAAGATTGCTCCAGGATGCATTCTATGCGGATTTTTGCTTCTTTTACACCTGGCACCGAAATTTTCTCGCTTTCAACCGGTGTTAATTTTGCTAACTCGATTTCACTTTGATCAGGAGGAAGACTAGCAGCTGTTTTATTTATTTTTTCTACATTTTGTTCATCAACGATATGAATCACAAATTCTTTTGAATCGATGATGTTTCTTGCTGTATCCTTCTGCCTTCCTTCCGATCGCTGAATGGATATGGAAATCATCGGAGGATTTGAGGAAACAATATTAAAATAGCTGAATGGTGCCCCATTTAAAACGCCATCCTTTGAACTTGTTGTGACAAAAGCAATCGGTCTAGGGATGATGCTGCCGGTTAGAAATTTATAATTTTCTCTTTCAGTATTTTTGGCAGGGTCAATTGATAGCAACGTAATCATTCCTTTACGTATTATTTAATTCTCTTACCTCAAATGGTAGTAAACTTTGTTCAATCTGTCATCTAAACTGTTCATATTGTACAGGTAGCATTCATCATGAACAAAGCCTTGAGTGTCTGTCGCTATTCAAAAAGTATATTGCCCATTTGCAGCCTCTCTAACATTCAGTTTCATAGTTGATAAAGTATCTCGAATTCGAGATACTTTATCATAGAAAAGCATCTACACTGTACTGACCAGCACCTATTAAAGCGATTCCTATTGCAACCGCCAGCAAGGTTAAATTATATTCATAACCATTTGCTGTTGCCCATAATCCGTTTTGGCCATGTACTTTCACAATTGCCATCACCATCGTTCCTGCTATGATAATTCCTGCAAGTGGAGTTAAGAATCCTAAAGCAAACAATAGTCCGCCAATAAGTTCTGCTAAGCCTGCGAAAAGAGCCATCGTTACTCCTGGTTTCATACCAATTGATTCAAACCAGCCGCCAGTTCCTTTTAATCCATAACCGCCAAACCAGCCAAACAATTTTTGTGCACCGTGACCAATGAATAATACTCCAATAACAAGTCTAATAATTAATAATCCAATATTCAACATTTTCATTCCTCCTATTTGGTTTTATCTTGAATTCGAGATATATGTTTAATAAAAATGATTTATTATTTCAACTAAGCAAAGTACCTAACCCATCTTTACAACAAAGCTTCAACAGTCAACTTCTTAATGAACCACCTCCAAAATTGATTAAATCCAATAATCTCGATATAAAATATCTTTAATACGAGATAATA
Source organism: uncultured Metabacillus sp. (assembly GCF_947503125.1). Taxonomy (GTDB): domain Bacteria; phylum Bacillota; class Bacilli; order Bacillales; family Bacillaceae; genus Metabacillus. The sequence goes on along the minus strand of NZ_CANNCR010000021.1, from coordinate 23,752 downwards.
ATATTACAATTATTCTTCATTGTCAATAATATTTCTTATCGTTTTTTATGAAAATTGATTCTGCTCTACATCCAAACAGCTTAAAGGACTGTCTCAAAAGGAACTGTGCCCTTTTGAGACAGCTATTCGATGCCGTCTTTATAATTTTTCTCCCAATGCTTATCACCAAGATGTTCAATGTCTGCGGTTGTTTTTTCTAATTCTGAAAGGATGATTTTCTTTACTTCATTTATCGTTTCAAAGAACGTTCTTTCTTCAATTGGATCTGGCTTAATTTTTGCAGTAGAACTGATCCCCATCAATCTTCTGTGTTCTTCAATTAACTTATCAAACGCCTCAAATATATGCCGGGTTAATACAGCAATATCTTTGTGTCCTTCTGGAAGGTTGTTTCTCAATGCTTCAATTCGATTGTACATGTTCAAAAACCCCTCCTTTTCATATATAGCTTAATTTCACCTATTCTGTTTCAAACCATTCAGGTTTTCATTATGTTCTCTATATCGCTGGTAACAAGGAGGCGATTCAAAAAAATAACTAAAGCAGAAAAAACCCCCAATATCTTTTTTCCTAAATATTTAATCAGGAGCCTGAGTATGAGGCAAACCTTCCTAAAACAAAAAGCCATCCTATTAACTTGCTTCAGGATATGAAAATTTACAACTATGTAATTTTTCATAATCTTTCGGAATGGAACATGGTAATATTAATGTGTAATTTTGAACTTTTTTGATAATTCCCCGGAATGACTTGAAAAAATCATCAATTGTTCCACAATTATTCATAAACTTCCAGAAAAAATACTTCCCCATTTTTAGTACATATTAAATTAAATGTAAATATGTAGGATCATTTCCTTCTTGTTAAACAATCTCGCCCGAATGTGGAAGACTTCCTTATTATTTAGCGAATTCCTTTTCAGGCAACCCCAATATGTCTGTATTTTTAGGTATATTACCAAGTAGACGTAGCATTGCGACAATTTGCCCTTTATGATGTGATTCATGAGTAATTGAATGGATTAGTAATTGATGTGGCGTTTTTCTTATAAGCCCACTGCCTGCTCTCCAAGAAGGCTCTTTTTCAATAAACTCATCAAATTTGTTTGTGAATTGTTCAAATACACTCTCTACATATACATCAGCTTGTTGAAAATAGCGTTGAATATCATCTATTTTCATATTATTAATTACTTCCTTCGTAAATAATGGGGATGATGTTTCTGAAAGTACAAAAGAACCTAACCAAGCATGATAGCAACCTGCCACATGAACTAAAGAATCTCTAATACTCTGAAAACCAAATTCAAACTCTTTAGTAAAATCATCTTCATCCAATTCTCTACACTGGTCTAATAAAATCTGACGTGTTTGTTTTACCCATTCATATTCTATCTTTTCCATAGCATCCTCCAACCCCTTAGATAAAAAGGGAAATTTTTCTTTTTACTATACACCAATTTACATTATCATTACACCTAATTAGTTTTTTATTGAGCTACCCTAAAGGTTATTAACACGCCTTCAAAAACCCTTTCTACTTTAGCAAAATATTCATCATCCGTTATACGACAATCTGGCCCTTTGTTGTATAGAAAAAAATCCTGCAATACAGGATTTTTGATCAAACTTTTTTATAAACGGTTAAACTTTGTTTAAAACGGTGCAACTTTATTTCAAAGCTGCAATTACACCGTCCGCAAATGGACGGTGTAAAAATAAAGCCGTTTAATTTTTGGTACAATTGCCGAATAAGAACTCATGGAAGTAACAATAAAGTCGTTTAAAAAAACAATCATTATGCCACAATCGCGCTTGATTGTTGAAGATCATTATTGAACTAAAGCCAGATAGTTTAAGTGTAATGCTTCACAAATTATCGTATGCTGTATACTCCACATTTATCGTCCAAATGATTGACTAAAAGATTGTCCAGATTGCACAATTTGACGTGCATTTTTTAGACGGAAAGACTCATATTCCAGAAGAGCCTCAGATGCTCCAGTTCCTTGTATCCCCTTTGCAACACATTCAGCTAAGGTAGAAGCATCTTGTAAGGAAGCATTAAATCCTGACGCAGTTAGTGGTGTAGGTAGATGTGCAGCATCTCCAACGATTGCTATACGTCCTTTCACTAGATTTTCAGGAACGTACTCAGCAATCGGTGTTCCGATAAGATTACGTGTTTGAATACTATGGAGGATTGCGTCCAACCAAGGTTGAGCCCATCTATCAGAAGCCTTTTCAGCTAGCTCAATCAATGTCTGTTCAGGGATGTCAGGTGCATGAAGCGAATATTGCACAACGTCTCCTTCAACACATCCAAGACGACGTAACAAATCATTTTGAGTGTTATCGTACCAGGCCCATCCCAGTCGTCGATCTCCTAGAGCTGTAGAACCGTCTGCTCCAGCAATAATGGAACCCAGTAAAAAGTCACCGATACCATCTGGCATAGTAAACTTCGGGGCATTGAGGCTAGGTCGGTGTTTTTCAGGTATGTCTTTCTCATCTACAATAGCTACCCATATCAAGTATCCCGCAAAAGTGACGTTCGGTTTATGCGGTGAAACATAACGTCACACAATACTACGGTGACCATCAGCACCAATCAAAATATCTCCGTGGAATGTTTCACCCTTATCCGTCACAACCCAAGCAGAGTTGTCATCCTGATTAACAATTTGAACACGGTTATCATAACATAAGTCAATTCTGGAATCAGCTTCGGCTTCTGTGCGTAATCGAAACTGTATAGATGACCAAGCCTCAGCCGACCTAATTCCACCAGAAGCAAGTTTTCTCAAGAATTTAGCTGTTTTTGTTCGATCAATTTCCCCACTGTCAACTTGAAGAACAGCACCACTACGTGGTTTCGCCCCAGCTCTCTCTAAAATAGTAACCTTCAGTCCAGCTCGTGAAAGAGCAATCCCTGTCATTAGTCCAGAAAGCGACGCACCAACTACAACCGCAGAGCAGTTAGCTTCTTTTATAAAAGTATCATTGATTGATTTGTTCCTGAAATTCTTTCTCATTGCGTTTTTCCCCCTTAATATTAATGTCTTCAAAAAGGAAAAACCGAATTTCCAAATTTGGAAATTCGGTTTTTCAGTAATAAATAACATTAAACATCAAATTTAACGTTACCAAGCCATCTTACAAATTCAGGATCTCTATGTGAAAAGAACACACTCTCTTTCGTATCTAAAGTAGCAATAGTCTCCATATCTTCTTGACTTAATTCAAAGTCAAAGATATTAAAGTTTTCAATGATTCTTTCTTTATGAACTGACTTTGGAATCACGACTACTTCTCTTTGTGTTAACCAGCGTAAAATCACTTGGGCAACAGATTTATTGTATTTTTCAGATATTGATGCTAATACTTCATTTTGGAACATGTTATTTTTTCCTTCGGCAAACGGACCCCAGGACATAATCTGAACATTGTTCTCTTTCATAAGGTTATGACTTTCTATTTGTTGGCAAAAAGGATGAGTTTCAACCTGGTTTACTGCTGGAACTACTTCATTATGATCAATCAAATCCACCAGACGGTCTGGATAGAAGTTGCTGACTCCAATCGCCCTAATCTTACCTTCACGATACAATTCCTCCATCGCACGCCAAGAACCATATACATCCCCAAATGGCTGATGGATTAAATACAAATCGATATAATCTACTTGTAATCGTTCCAGTGATTTTGCGAATCCTTTCTTGGCATTCTCATAACCTGCATCTTGTATCCAAAGTTTTGTCGTAATAAATATTTCTTCTCTTGGGACACCACTTCGCTTGATAGCTCTGCCTACTGCTACTTCATTCATATAAGCTGCTGCTGTGTCAATCAAGCGATAACCTGCCATAAGGGCATCATAAACTGCCTGTTCACATAGGTTTGGATCTTCAATTTGATATACACCAAAGCCAAGAATAGGCATCTCAACACCGTTGTTTAAAATTACTTTATGCATATATAATTCCTCCTGTATTTTAAATGTAATATTTTAAATTACTGATTTTATCCCATTTAGGCCTCTATGGTGATTTACAATTTCAGTAACTTGAACTATGATAATCCTATCACCTTCGAGCAACACGAAGGCAAGGGATTTTAAAAAGTTTTAATGAAAAATTTTTAGGAAGTGGTTAAAATGCGTACTGTGAAGGAAGTGTCCAAGCTACTTGATCTGACTGAACATACCGTTCGTTTCTATACGGATAAAGGATTAGTTCCAAGTGTACAGCGAGACAAAAACAATAATCGACTTTTTGATGAAGAATCAATCAGTTGGCTTATAGGTGTTAAATATCTAAAACAATGTGGTATGTCAGTGGAAGACATTAAATCCTATGTAGACCTGTGTTTGGAAGGACGTTCTACCATTCATGAACGCTATGATATCATTATGAAACAAAAAGCCATCGCTCTGACTCAGTTAGAGGAGGCAAAACAAAGAGCTAAATATATGGAAGAAAAAGCAAATCACTACCTTGATATTATCAATGGTGTAGTCCCAGATGATACGAATCCTAAAGAATGGGAGTCAATAAATTCTAATACCCCGCAAAAAAAAGAACAAGCTGATTTCCTTTTGATTCAATCCATTGTTCATATTGCTATAGTTGTAAGAGATTATGATGAGGCATTAGAGTTTTATACAAAAAAGCTAAATTTTTCTTTAGTTGAAGATACATACCAGCCCGAGCAAGATAAACGATGGGTAGTAGTATCTCCTCCAGGCTCGGCTGGCACTACAATTTTACTTGCAAGAGCATCGAAACCTGAACAAGAACCATTTATTGGTAACCAAACGGGTGGTAGGGTGTTTCTCTTTCTAAGTACCGATGACTTTTGGAGAGATTATAATGAAATGGTCTCAAGAGGAATAGAATTTGTTAGAGAACCCAAAAAGCAATCATATGGAATGGTTGCTGTATTTAAAGATTTATACGGTAATTTGTGGGACCTTCTGGAGTTTAATGAAGATCATCCAATTTCCAGACGAATTAAGTAGATCATTTAGTGCTACATTAGTCATCACTTATTTTCACTTGACCCTAACGGAATGAGATTATCTCGAGAACGTCTGGATCGCTAAAGTATTCGGAAGTGTATCGATCGATACATGCTGCAGCCGGTTCCTAATGATCTAAGAGTTGTTTATAATCTAACTGGAAAGGAAGAGAATGCTTAATGTATATTACACCACAAGAAGAATCACTGATTAAGGCTTTCCGTGAGACTGACTTCCCCCCTTTATATGTGCTCATACGAGTCAGAAATGATATTGCAAACGATATTGGAAATATCGAAGAGAGCCAAAGAGATGTTATTGTTAAAACATTAGAAAAATACATCGGCCCACTATGGGAAGACTATCATGATGGGAAATCCCGAAAAAGTCTTTAAAGATTATAAAAAGTACAATAGAAATTAATACTTGAATAGTCGTCGGATTTGAACTAATGGGTTGCTAGAGTTCAATAAGTATGAGCCACCTTCAGCAGCCTTTGATTTCAAAAAACATCTTAGAGGCTAATTTTTTATTCCATTCTATATAAAAATAGAGAAACGAATAAATCGTTTCTCTAAAAATTATTCAGTTAGACTTTTTCTTTTATATAATTTACCATTCTGTAGGATTATGAAAATTCATTCCGGAAAATGATGAACATATTCCACGGGATTTTGAAAATTTACAAACTAAACCGCTTCCGTCTCCCATTTCTTCTCATCCTGAACAAACAGAATCCCAAGCTCATGATGCTCATCCTCATAAAGTGCCCGTTGCACAAAGCGGATTTCTCCGTTAAGGGCGATGACTTCAAGCTTGCAATACGCGCCATTTTTTTGAAGAGATTGGTAAAATTCCTCAACAGTTTTTACACTATCGCCATTTACCTTCATTACCATTTCACCGACCTGAAGATTCATTTTTTCTGCCGGAGATTGTGGAAGGATTCCCAGGATCATTAAGCCTTTATCTCGTTTTGAAAAGAAAAATGCAGCGGAATCGTCATTGATCCGTTGACGAATGGTAATAAATTCACGCCCGGCGATGGCCATAATGAGTGCAAGAAAAGCAGCAACTGTAAACCAAATGCTGATAACCGAAACAACTAATGTTACAACTCCGAGCCAAATCACACGTTTTCCCGTAACTTGAATACTTTCCTGTGGAAGCGAACCTTGTACTCGCTGTTGAAAGCCGATGAAAAATGGAACAAACATTAATAGGAATGTTTCTCCATTTATCGTTAGGACAGGCCACCATGGCAATGATGAGGTAAGCTGGCCACCTGGTACAAGAAATAGCAACGGCAACATCCATGTGCGATTTGCTTCATGGGTACCTATTGGTAAACCCCTTGTACTTGTTTTTATAAATGGTGATGTATGTTTATGTGCCGTACGCTGAATTAAAATGCCTTCTGCAATGATCATAAGACCTGCTAATAGGCTTAGTGAAGCATAGTTTGTTTCCGCTATTCCTACAAAAAACGCTTCAAGCGTATCAACTTGTCCACTTGTGATGATCGCGACTGCAAAAAGGGTGATACCGATTGAAAATGCAGGGGAAAGCCACCGCATCCGACACGTTAACCCTAAAACAGCTGTCACAATCGTTAATAAAACTATGGTGCCAAAGGGCAAGATTAAGCCGATCCCAAACAGGACGAGTGATGCGATGCCCCCTGCAATCAAACCCTTTGTATAGGTGAATTTCATTTCATCATAGATGTCATGAACACGTATATGAAAAGACTTCCTTTCCCGTTTTATACGAATCGAACCGTATGCTAGTGTTAAGAGGAAGAACAAATAAAAGAGTGGATGAATAAAGAAGCGTCCAACAGCCCAAAGCAACTCAAGCAACCAATTATCAATCAAAACAGAACCCCACCTTACTGTTTCTACGCATATCTATAAGTTACTCATATTTTACCATCTCAATGAGGAATTGAGTATGCTTATTTTAAGTTGTTCCATAGACTCGTATTTGATAGAGAAAAATCACTTAATGAACTGTCTACTTCTATTTGTAAAAGCTCTTCGATCATTTGCATCGACTTCTTTATATCTGTTAAACTAAGCGACAACCGCTTATGATTATTAATTAAATAGGAAAAGTACTCTTGAACACATGCTTCATCGACCTGGTCAATTTCTTTTATGGATGTATAATTTGCCAGGTACATACAGAATAATCGAATCCATTTGCTAAAGCTTGCATAGGATTGAGCTTCTAGATGTTTTTCGCTCAATTCAGATAGTAAGCCTTGATAAACCTGTTCCTTTTGGTAACTGGACTTTTTCATGCTGTAACCCCCCGTTCTTCTCCTCTAATCTGTATATGTTTCTTCTATTTACTTAGGCCTCTCTACCTATCATCATTCCAGGCAGTACGTCATCTCATATCTCTTACCATTATACTAATTCGGAATTGTGTGGGATTTTACGTCCCTAACACAAAACAAAATAAGGAAAGTCACCCACCGCTTAATAACAGTGAGGGACTTTCCCATCATTTCATTTAGTAAACAATGCCTTTATGGCCGTTTTTAATTGAAGATCATTTTTTTCGTTTTCTTTGTATTCTTTGATTTTTTGATTGAGTGTATCTGCTGTTTGCAGATCGATTTTTCCGCTTATCGGCAGTTCATTTTCTTCTTGGAATTCCTTTATCGCGGCTGCTGTCTCCTTGCTATAATAGCCATCTTCTCGGCCAGGCTCAAAGCCAAGCCCCTTTAAGATAACTTGAGCAGTTTTCACCTGTTCGTTATTCATATCAGGCTCAAGGCTTTCCTTCACTTGAACCGGGCTTGCCTGAAAGACCTCTGGCTGCTCTACTTTTACGGTCGGCTCAACACCTTTTTTGTGGATCCAATTCCCATCTGGTGTTAACCATTTGTAAAGTGTTAATTTAATGTTGCTGCCATCACCCATTGGCACCGCCTGCTGAACAGTTCCTTTACCAAATGAGGTCACACCGACAATATCATAGCCGGAAGCCTCTTTTAAAGCGCCAGCAAGGATTTCCGAAGCAGATGCGCTGCCTTTATCGATTAGCACAGATACTGGATAGTTTTTTTTCTTCGATAAAGTGGAAAAATAACGCTTTTTATCACCGCTGCGCTCTTCAATTTGAATATATGGATGATCCTTTGTCACAAATTGCTTGAGGATCTCCTCAACACTTTGGAGATACCCCCCGGGATTTCCCCGGACATCTAAAACGAGACCATCCATTTCATCGTTTTCAAGCTTTACTAAAGTCTTTTCAAAGTCCTTTGCAGTGTTTTCAGAAAACGAGGTGATTTGAATATACCCGACCTTTTTCCCTTTATACTCCTTCATCGAGCCAAAAACCGTTTCAAGCGGAATTTCATCACGAACGACAGTAAAGGTGAGCTTTTCACGGGAATTCGGACGAACAACCTCGATCGCGACTTTTGTACCTTTTTTGCCGCGGATTTTTAACACAGTTTGATGCAGATCAAGACCTTCAACACTTTCACCATTTATGCTGACAATCTGATCATTCGGTTGAAGCCCTGCCTTTTCAGCAGGAGAGCCTTTAAATGGAGCAACAATGGTGACGTGATCGTTTTTCATCCCAACCTCTGCCCCGATTCCCTCAAAGGAAGAATCAAGGGACTGGGAGAATTGCTGTGCGGTTTCTTTGTCCATATACACAGAATATGGATCATCCAAGGTTGATAGCATCCCTTGAATCGCACCTTCTAACAGCTCTTTCTCATCAACCTCTTCGACATACTTGGTAGAAATCAGCTCGAGCGCCTGCTTAAATTTATCAAACCCCTCAATTTCGGAAGCATCATCCTCTACACGGAACATATCGCCCATTGTCGGGACGGCTTCAGCTTGTTGTTGAGGAGCATCATGACCAATTTCTATGTACTCCATCCCTACATACATTCCACCTGCGCCAACTACTAAGCCTAGTGCGACTAACAATGCGGTTAATTTCTGATTCATCATGTACCTCCTCTTTCCAGCGTAGCCAGGTTTATGCAAAAACAGATTCGACTTTTTTTAGTATATGCGGAGCTTGTACAAATCATGTAAAAAAGTAAAAGCGAAAGCGTCTGGGCTAGAACGGTACTAAGAAGATATATAAAAAACGTCAAAAAACCCCTAAAAACAAATGTTTCAGAGGTTTTTTAATGGGTATCGTTATGGTAAATAGTTTAAAGGATTCACTGCATTTGCTGAACCATTCCATCCACCTTTGTGAATTTCAAAATGCAAATGCGGACCTGTCGAACGGCCAGTAGTCCCCAAAGTTCCTATTTGCTGGCCTTTAGACACTGATTGACCTGAACCTACAAGACGAGAATTCATATGTGCATATACCGTGGTATAAACTTGTCCATCAATTTTATGAGAAATGTACACTACATTTCCATAGCTGCTTGAATAAGAAGAACGAATGACTGTTCCGCTTGCTGCCGCAACAATTGGAGTACCTGTACTATTGGCAATATCTATACCTGCATGCAGCTTTGTTTGTCCTGTAACAGGGTGGACACGAGTACCATATCCAGATGTAAAGGTACCTGATGCAGGCCACATGAAGCCTCCGCTTGTAACAGCTGGTGTTTCTGATGAAGCAGCGCTAGTAGAGCTTGATGAGTCTGAAGAGCTAGATGAGCTTGACGAACTTGATGAACTCGATGAACTTGCAGCCGCTTCAGCTTTTCTTTTTGCAGCCTCTGCTGCTTCTGCTGCCGCTCTTGCTGCTGCCTCCTTTTGTCGTTGTTCTTCTAGTTCAATCGCCTTTTTCTGTTCAGCCAAAAATGCTTGTTCATCTTCAAGCTCATGCATTTCGTGAACAGCTTCATTATGATTGCCCTCTACTTCCTTCAAGAGATCTTGCTTTTGTTTAACTTGGACATTCAACTGCTGCTTGAGCGTTTCTAATTCAGATAAAGAGTCCTCCAGCTTTTTAAGCTCGCTTTTTAGATCTGCCTCTGCTTGCTCTAGCAGTTTTTTATCTTCTTCATGGGCTCTCATAATCTCTTGGTCAGCCTCAACAATCGTTGTAACGGCACTTACGCGACTCACTAAGTCACCAAAATCCTGAGCACCTAGAAGCACATCTAAATAGCTGACCATTCCTCCGCTCTCCTGCAAGGAACGGGCACGTTCTTCTAGTAATTTCATTCTCTCTTCAATTCTAGCTTTTACTTCTTCAATCTTTGCCTTTAACTCTTCAATGTTTTTCTTTGTTTCTTCAATGCTGGCTTCCTTTTCGCTAATTTTTTCGTTCGTATCCGAAACCTTGAAGTCCAAATTTTTGATTTCTTCATCAAGCTTTGCTTTTTCCGCTTCTAAATTCGCAATTTCACCTTCTTTTTTCTCAATACTTGACGAAACGCTTGATTGCTTTTCTTGAATCTCCTGCTTCTTCTCCTCTAACGATTCAGCAGAGACAAGATTGTTATACGGAAGCAACAACCCGCTTGTCCCAATGACTGCGGCCAGGCTATACGATACTAATCTTCTTTTCATCATGTCTCCTCCCATACATTATGTAAGCATTTTTCTTTTTGATAAGGAGCCTGAGCCAGACTCTTGTTTATATGTAAAAAAAGCTAGCAAACTAGCAATCAAAAGATTGCTAGTTTACACTTTTAAGAATTTACGGACAGACATTAAGCTTCCCCATACACCGATTAATGCACCGATCAATAGAAGGATCGCTGATACTTGGAAAACAAATGGGTTGAATGGCAGGAACTCGACAAACGAGCCTTGAAGCTTTGGCAATGCCCATTTATATAGTGATTGGTAGACGGAGATAATGAGCGTAATCGGAATCACCGCTCCAAGAACTCCAAGGAATAATCCTTCAAGGAAGAACGGCCAGCGGATAAACCCATTTGTAGCTCCGACAAGCTTCATGATCTCAATTTCACGTCGACGAGCAAAAATCGTAATTTTAATCGTATTGGAAATTAAGAACATCGCTGTAAAGAGAAGTCCAATAATAAGAGCAATTCCAATGTTTCTTGAAATAGAGATGACATCAAATAGCTTCTCTACTTCTTCTTGTCCATATTTTACTTTTGATGCATTTTCAAGCTTGGCAATTTTATCTGCAACGACTTTTGTATCTTGCGGGTCCGCTGCTTTTACAATAAATACATCGTTTAATGGATTGTTCTGTTCAAAGAGCTCGAAGGATTCACCTTCTTCTCCTAAACTCTCTATTAAATTATCAAGCTCTTGTTCCTTAGACGAATAGGTGATCGAATCGACCTCTTCTATTTTTTGTATCTCGCTCTTAAGCTTTGCTTGTGCATCCTCATTTGCCGTTACATCGATCAGAACGCGGATTTCTACATCGTTTTCTAGATTATCCGCTACATTGTTCAAGTTCATCATGATAACTAAAAATGTACCAACTAAAATCAAAGTCACAGTTACTGCACTAATTGATGCAAACGTCATCCACGTATTTCTAGCTAAACTTTTTAAGCTTTCACGAAAATGACGAGCAAGAGTATTAATCATATAAACCGTACTCCCCTCTTGCTTCGTCACGTACAATCTTTCCATCCTCGACTGCGATGACACGCTTTTTCAACGTATTGACGATTTCCTTATTATGTGTTGCCATAACGATCGTTGTTCCGCGATTATTAATTTCCTCAAATAGGTTCATAATTTCCCAAGATGTATCAGGGTCAAGGTTACCTGTCGGCTCATCAGCAATCATAACCGCGGGATTGTTCACAATTGAACGTGCAATAGAAACACGCTGCTGCTCCCCGCCTGAAAGCTCATCAGGGAAGAAACGTGCTTTATGTTTGAGCTGAACTAAATCTAGTACGTCTAGTACTCTCTTTTTTATATTTTTTGGATTTTCACCAATAACTTCTAAGGCAAATGCCACATTTTCAAACACTGTTAGCTTTGACAGCAACTTGAAATCCTGGAATACAACGCCAATATTACGTCTTAACATAGGCACTTTCGATTCCTTTAAAGTAGATAAGTCAACACCATTTATAATGATTTTACCGCTTGAAGGTTTTTCCTCGCGGTACATCATTTTAATAAAGGTTGATTTACCGGCGCCACTAGGTCCAACGACATAGACAAACTCACCTTGCTCTATTTTAATATCAATCCCATTTATGGCTAATACACCATTTGGGTATGTTTTATATACTTCGGACATTTCAATCATAAAAACCCACCTAATAGTTGTGTTTTTTCGAAAAATTGTCAGTCGTTGTCGTAAATTGTCGACAGAACAGACAGAAAAATACCGTATCTTCTAAATTACAAAACTCATTATACCATCAAATTTCGGCAAAAGGTGACTAAATTTATATTACAATTTTATTTCAGTAATATTAAGTGGAGGAAAAGCCCTGTTTTAAAAAGGGTTTTAAGAAGGATCTTGGCATAATGTGACAAAATTGTATACATTTTTTGAAAGCGCTTTACTTATCTATGAAAATTTTAGAACTTTCTGACTAAATTTGCAAGATAAATTAAAGACAAATGTCATGCACTTAAAATAATAAACGAGGTTATCTCAGTACTTTTGAGACAGCCTCGTTTTCATTGCTGCTTAAATAAGTTTACGAAGTACAGCCGTTATTTTTTCTCTGCAAGCCATGTTGCAACGACATCAGCATCTGATTCATTTAAAATGCCCTTTGGCATGGTTCCTTGTCCATTAATAATGATATTTTTAATTTCTTCTTTATCGTACTTTGCCCCAACCTCTGTTAAATTAGGACCTGCTCCGCCTTCAAGGTTTTCACCATGGCAGCTGATGCAGTTTTGCTGGACGATTTGTTCTGCATCACCGGCAGCTGTTTCACCTTCCGCACCTTGATTTGTATTTGCAGCATCATCTTGCGGCTCCTCTGCACCGCCGCAGGCTCCGAGAATTACTGATGTTCCAAGTAATAGTGCAAGTAATTTTCCCTTCACGATGAACATCCTCCTTTTAATCGATTATGTAGGCCAAATTTCTAAAGTCAAGGATATTATAACCTAACTACGCCCGTTTGAAACCTTCTCCAAGAACTTCTGATGTGTCAGTTACCGTAACAAATGCTTGTGGATCAATGCCTCTAACTAGTTGTTTCAACTTTGTGAATTCTGTTTGATCGACCACACACATTAATACAGGTCGTTCATTGTTTGTAAAGCCTCCATGTGCGGTTAATCTTGTTACTCCGCGATCGATTTCTTGAAGAATTGCTTCTTGGATCTCCTGCTGTTTATTTGTAATGATCATTGTCATCTTCGACCGTCCCAAGCCAATTTGGACAATATCAATGGTTTTGCTTGTCACATACAAACCTATCAGTGCATAAAGGGCACGTTCCACATCAAATACAAACGCTGCTGCAAACACAATTAATCCGTCAATTAAGGCAACGCATGTCCCAAGGGAAAGTCCTGTAAACTTATGAATAATTTGCGCAGCCAGATCTGTTCCCCCTGTTGACGCCTTGCCTCTAAACACGATCCCTAATCCAAGCCCAATCGCAATTCCGCCAAATAATGAGCCCAGCAATGGATCCATTGTCGCCGGCTCCCAATTTCTCGTTAAGAACACAACAAACGGAACAAAAATCGTGCCAATTAGGGTTTTGATGCCAAATTGTTTGCCCAATAAAATCACTCCAGCGATAAACAATGGAATATTAAAAGACCACTGCACATAGGCGGGTTCAAAACCAAAGAGTACAGCAAAAATCGTGCTGATCCCACTCACCCCTCCTGAAGCAATCCGATTCGGCAGCAAAAATAAATTGAAACCGAGGGCAACGAATGATGAGCCGATCAAGATATATATGTATTCAATCAGATGTCCCTGTTTAAGATGGGAGAGATGATTTTTCCTTCTAACATTCATAAATATGTGTACCTCCATTTGTGCTATTTATATGATTTCTCAAGATGCCAAAAATGAGTATAGCATTCGTTATTTCATCTGTGAATAACAGCAAAATAACGTGGTAATGAGGTAAAGTAAATGTTTTTTTGTTTAGTGTTTGCTTGTTGGGAAGAATTATTGCAAGTGTCTTTTCACTTCTTACGTAATTCGAGACTTATGACCGTTATTTTGCAACTTTAAGTGATTTTCTAGCAACTTCTTTTAGATATTTATTTTGCAGCACAAAAAAACAACCCATCTCAGGTTGTTTTTTTGATTTTATGATAATTTTGAACGTAGGAAGGCGTCGATGAATGGGTCTAATTCGCCATCCATGACGGCATGAACGTTGCCGATTTCGGTGTTTGTGCGGTGGTCCTTTACCATTGAATATGGGTGGAACACGTAGGAACGGATTTGGCTTCCCCAGCCAATGTCCTTTTGTTCGCCTCGGATTTCGGCAAGCTCTGCTTCTTGTTCTTCAATTCGTTTTTGATATAGCTTTGCTTGAAGCATTTTCATCGCACGTTCACGGTTTTTAATTTGTGAGCGCTCTGTTTGACACGTTACCACGATATTCGTTGGGATGTGAGTAATCCGTACGGCCGAGTCGGTTGTGTTAATATGCTGGCCGCCAGCTCCGCTTGCACGGTACGTATCAATTTTTAAATCCTCTGTGCGGATCTCAATATCGATTTCTTCATTAAATTCCGGCATAACCTCACATGATACGAATGAAGTATGACGGCGGCCTGATGAGTCGAACGGTGAGATCCGGACGAGACGGTGAACACCTTTTTCTGCCTTTAAATAGCCGTAAGCATTATGCCCTTTGATCAAAAGGGTAACGCTCTTTATCCCTGCTTCGTCACCTGGCAAGTAATCAAGGGTCTCAACCTTGAAGCCTTTTTTCTCAGCCCAGCGTGTGTACATGCGAAGCAGCATGGAGCCCCAATCTTGAGATTCCGTACCGCCGGCACCTGGATGCAGCTCTAAAATCGCATTATTTTTATCATATGGCTCACTTAGTAAAAGCTGAAGCTCAAAGTCATTTAACTGATCGACCAGGTCCTTTAATTCAGAAACAAGCTCTGCTTGCAGGTCCTCATCTTGCTCTTCTTTTACCAGGTCATAGGTTAATTGCAGGTTTTCATAGGTTTCATTTAAGTTATGGAACTGATCTACCATCTCTTTTAACGCATTTGTTTCATTAATCACAGCTTGTGCGGCATTTTGGTTGTCCCAGAAATCCGGGGCAGTCATTTGTCCTTCAAGCTGCTGAATGCGTGCTTCCTTAATATCGAGGTCAAAGAGACCCCCTAAAGTCCGCTAAACGTTTAGCTGTTTTTTCTAACTCTTGTCGAATTTCTACTAATTCCATTTCCGTCACCTCAGGATTAAATTGTATAATTTATTTCGCATCAACATAACCTCTCACTTTGAGATAACTCTCGTGCTGAAGTCAGAGGTCAGATGCCAGAATCGGTGCGACCGATGAGCACCGACTACTTTTTATTCTTATATTTCGCAAACAAGAGAGAGGCGGTGGTCACCTCTCTCATTTTTTCATCTCTATTTGCTTTTATTGGCCGCAGCAGTTTTTGTATTTTTTGCCGCTGCCGCAGATGCATGGCTCATTTCGGCCAATTTCAACGACCTTGCGAGCCGGCTTTTTCTTTGGCTTTTCATCGCCTTCTTTTGGATGGACGGCTGTCTGGCCTTTTGCCACTTCTTGACGCTCAAGGTTATTGCGGATTTGCGCCTTCATGATGTATTTCGCCACATCTTCCTCAATTGCGGCAATCATGTTTTCAAACATCGCAAATCCTTCCATTTGGTATTCACGCAACGGATCAGTCTGCCCGTAAGCACGTAAATGAATCCCTTGGCGAAGCTGATCCATCGCATCGATGTGATCCATCCATTTTGAATCAACCGCGCGAAGAAGAATAACCTTTTCAAACTCACGCATTTGCTCAGGACCAAAATCCTCTTCTTTTTGATCGTAATAGTCTTTTGCCTTTTTGGTGATCATCTCAATGATTTCTTCAGGGTCCTGGCCGCGAAGGTCATTTAACTCAAGGTCGCCCTCTTGAAGAATATTAGCATTCATATAATCAACAATGCCATCTAAGTTCCAGTTTTCCTCATCCTCATCCTGCGGCATATAGGAAGCTACGGTACGCTCAATTGTTGACACAAGCATTTTTTCGACAATATCACGCAGGTTTTCAGAGTCAAGAACCTCAAAGCGCTGCTTATAAATAACCTCACGCTGCTGACGCAAGACATCGTCATATTGGAGAAGCTGCTTACGGGCATCAAAGTTGTTTCCTTCAACACGTTTTTGCGCAGATTCAACCGCACGTGAAACGATTTTGCTTTGAATTGGCTGAGTATCATCCATGCCAAGACGGTCCATCATATTCATCATATTTTCTGAACCGAAGCGGCGCATCAGCTCATCTTCCATTGAAAGGTAGAATTGCGTCACACCAGGATCTCCTTGACGTCCAGAACGTCCGCGGAGCTGGTTGTCAATCCGGCGTGATTCATGGCGCTCTGTCCCGATAACGGCAAGACCGCCTTTTTCACGAACACCGTCGCCAAGCTTAATATCAGTACCACGGCCTGCCATATTGGTAGCAATAGTTACAGCACCAAGCTGACCGGCATTTTCGATGATCTCCGCTTCTTTTTCATGGTTTTTCGCATTCAATACATGATGCGGTACACCCTTTTTCTTCAGAAGCTGGGAAATTAATTCAGAGGTTTCAACAGCAACCGTACCAACTAATACAGGCTGACCAAGGTCATGTCGCTGCTTAACATCCTCAACAACCGCACGGAATTTCCCTTCCATTGTACGGTAAACTAAATCAGGTCGGTCATCACGGGTAACCGGCTTGTTCGTCGGGATTGCAACAACCTGCATATTATAAATATTGCGGAACTCTTCTTCCTCTGTTTTCGCTGTACCGGTCATACCGGCAAGCTTTTTATACATCCGGAAGTAGTTTTGGAATGTAATTGTTGCAAGTGTCATGCTTTCGTTTTGAATTTCAAGACCCTCTTTTGCTTCAATCGCTTGGTGGAGACCATCACTGTAGCGGCGGCCCTTCATGAGACGACCCGTAAAGGAATCAACGATGACAACCTGCTCTTCTTCCACAACATAATCCACGTCGCGCTGCATAACGAAGTGGGCTTTTAATGCTTGGTTGATATGGTGATTTAATGCTACATGAGAAATATCAAATAGATTATCAATGCCAAACGCCTTTTCAGCCTTTGTAATTCCGTCCTCTGTCAGCTGAACGGCCTTTGTTTTTACATCGTACGTATAGTCCTCTTCTTGCTTAAGTTGACGGACAAATCCATTTGCTTGAAGATAAAGCTTAGTGGATTTTGCAGCTTGTCCCGAAATGATAAGCGGTGTTCTCGCTTCATCGACTAAGATCGAGTCAACCTCATCAATGATGGCGAAGTTGAGCGGACGCTGTACCATTTGCTCACGGTAAAGCACCATATTGTCACGAAGATAATCGAAGCCAAGCTCATTATTTGTTGAGTAGGTAACATCTGCTGCATAGGCTTCACGCTTTTCATCCTTGTTTAAGGAATTTAAGTTAAGACCAACAGTAATGCCAAGGAATTCAAAAATTTGTCCCATTTCACGTGCATCACGGCCTGCTAAGTATTCATTGACAGTTACAACATGCACACCTTCGCCAGAAAGCGCGTTTAAATAAACAGGCATTGTAGAAGTTAAGGTTTTCCCTTCCCCTGTTTTCATCTCCGATATATTTCCTTCATGAAGGGAAATTCCCCCCATAAGCTGAACCTTGTAAGGATATAAGCCTAGCACACGCTTCGCTGCTTCACGCACAACAGCAAAAGCCTCTATTAATAGATCATCAAGCGTTTCGCCTTTCGCTAAACGACCTTTAAATTCTTCTGTTTTTGCTTTAAGCTCTTCATCTGATAAGCTGCTCATCTTACCGCTTAAGGCATCAATCTGATCAGCCATCTTTTCATAACGATTTAACACTCGTTTGTTAAAATCAAACACCTTATTTAAAATTCCAAGCATTCATAACGCTCCTCTGTGTGTAGAGTGAATAATTCATTTCCTACGTTAATTAAAATAAACTCTTCTTTATTTTAGCACTATTTATGGGGAGGTACAACAATGGCAAGTGTCTAAGGAGGAGGACATCTATAGATGGGGACAGTCCCCAATTTTTTGAGGCTGTCCGTCATTTACCGAACCTTCTTATTTTCAGCTATTAAACCTGTCGGAGACTTTCACCCAAAAACGACTCAACTTCTTCTAAAGTTGGCAAGCCTGATTGTGCGCCGAGCTTTGTTACGGAAAGTGCTGCGGCGGCATTGGCAAATTGGCAGGCTGCTTTTAGAGTTGCACCTTTGCTGATGGAAACGGCTAATGCTCCGTTGAAGCAGTCGCCGGCGCCAGTTGAGTCAATTGCATTTACTTGAAAGCCCGGGATTAGTTCTTTACCATCCTGATAAAGCTGGACGCCTTTTGCACCCTTTGTGACGATGCATTTTTGCTTGAGTTCCCTTATCTCTTCTTTCGTTAAATCATTGGCTGATAAAAGCTGCTCTTCTTCATGCTCATTAGGGGTTATGTAGTCAGCTTGTAGCACAAGGCTTTTCGGCAGTTGTTGAATCGGTGCTGGGTTTAAGATCACGGACACATGATGTTTTTTCGCGATTGTTATAGCCTCGATAACTGATGTCAAAGGAATTTCAAGCTGGAGGATGATGATATCACTTTTGGCAATTAGACTTTCAGACTGGCGAACGAATTCAGATGTTACGTGAGAATTAGCACCGGGAACGACGATTATGCTGTTATCCCCTTCTGATAATGTGATCGCGGCAATGCCTGTTGAGGTGGCAGGGATAGTTTGGATATGCTCGCTATTGATTCCTT
The DNA here is from genome assembly GCF_947503125.1 of uncultured Metabacillus sp. Taxonomy (GTDB): domain Bacteria; phylum Bacillota; class Bacilli; order Bacillales; family Bacillaceae; genus Metabacillus. The sequence continues at coordinate 4,854 of NZ_CANNCR010000021.1, read as the reverse complement.
CGGCAGAAAGATGCTGCTTTAATTCTTGGCCAAAGGCGTCCTCTCCTACATATCCAAGCATCGTAACCTCAGCACCCAGTCTTGCTGCGGCGACTGCCTGGTTCGCACCTTTCCCGCCTGGTATGGTGAAAAAGGAGTCGCCTATAACGGTCTCCCCGATCTTTGGAATCTTATTTGTTTTCGTTACCAAATCCATATTGATGCTTCCGATAACGGTAATTTTTGGTTTGTTCATCTTTTCTCCTTTCTAAACGAAGAACAGCGCCCGTTAGGCGCTGTCGCTTTTTATACGTAAGGCTCAATTAAGCCGTATTTCCCGTCTTTTCGTTTATAAACTACATTTGTTTTATTTGTTTTTGAGTCTGTATAGACGAAGAAGTTATGTCCAAGCATGTCCATTTGCAGAATCGCTTCCTCACTGTCCATCGGCTTTAAGTTAAATCGCTTTGTCCGGACAACCTCTTGTGGCTCTTCCAAGTCTAAGACAGCTGCACTTTCTTCCTCTGATTGATTATTGCTAAACACAAACTTTGGAGCACCTTGCTCGCGCAGCTTGCGGTTGACCTTTGTTTTATGCTTACGAATTTGACGTTCTAATTTATTGACAACAAGATCGATGGCTGCGTACATATCCTCATGGTGCTCCTCTGCACGTAGCACAAGATCTGTCATAGGGATCGTTACCTCTATTTTAGACTCTTGATCATTATAAAATTTAAGATTGACATTCACATTTGCCTCAACTGACTCTTCAAAGTATTTCTCAAGCTTACCAATTTTCTTTTCTGCATACTCTCGTAATGCTGGAGTTATTTCAATGTTTTCCCCTCTGACGTTATATCTCATGATTGAACTCCTCCTTTATGATAAAGCTATGTATACTTAATTCTATATTCCCTTGCTCGTCTCCTGCTTAAACGTAAAATTTTCATATTTTTTTTGTGAAAATTGTTGAGATTTGTTTAATTTTTGTAAATACAGGATTAAGTGTAATAATATATGCGCCTACATGAATGGATATGAAAAAACTCGCCACGGTAATGACGAGTTTTTTAATGAACAATATATGGCTGCAGCTTGGCTTGGACCATTTCCTTCCAGGCTAAAAATGCAGGAAATAATTGATTTTTTACAAAATCATGGTGCTGTTCAATCGTTGTAAAGATGGCAGCCTCCCGATCTAATGTTAAAATCACCTGATCGAACTTCTGCATTTCCTCAATCATCCCGGTTTCTTCCTCTAAAAAAGCATATAATGTCAGGTGTGATAAGTCGATATGATAAAAGGCCGATAGGATATCTTTAAATAGACTATCACCCTCTGTTAACTCTAAATTCGTAAAGCTTTCAATGACATAATCAAAGCCTTCTTCAATGGTATTCAATAGAGTGTAATAGTAGTGAAGCATTTCATATTGATCATTTGTTAAGGATACCATGGGTTTTCACCTATTTTCGCTTATCATAGAACATGCCGTCAGATGTGGAGACATGCTGATATGGATTAACATATTGCTGCTTCGATGACTTTGCCCTTTTTAATTGCACCATGTCGAGCTGAATTTGCTGTTTAAGATCGGTAAATTTGGTGTTGATCACTTTATTCCACGCTACGATTTGCTCGAAAGCTCGCTTATCGTTTTCTGTAAAAGGAGGTTGAACCTCTTTTAAAAGCTCTTCACGGTGATCAAGCATGGATGTGATCCGTTGAATCACGTCATCTCTTGTATCTTTTATGACCGGATGAGACATGAGTTCAAATAACTGTTTGGTTATGCCGTATACCTTTTCTATAGAGCTCACTACGCTTGTCCACCTTGAGCATGCTGCTGCGCACGCGCCAATTGAATAACCTGCTTCCACGTATCACGGAACTCAACAACAAGCCCCTCAACCTCTTGCAGGATGGACAGATCATTCTTTACATTCGCTTCGGTTAAACGGTAATTGATGTAATCATACATCAATTGCATATTTTTCGAGATTTCAAGATCCATATTTAACGTGACCATCAGTTCTGTAATAATTTTTTGCGCCTTTTGGATATTTGTGTTTTTCACTTCAATTTGTTTATGTTCCATCGCTTGACCCGCAAGCTTAATAAATTTTAGACAGCCATTGTACAGCATGAGTGTTACCTCACCTGGAGAAGCGGTTGTGACGGCATTTTGCTGGTAGGCTGCGTATGGGTTATTCATGGCCATAGTTGACACTCCTTTTTCCTACATTGAGAATTGCTGCATCAGATATGACATTTGCGAGTTTGATTGCTGTATCGCCTTTTCCATTGCAGTGAATTGACGCCAGTAACGGTCTTCGATTTGGATGAGACGGTCTTCGAAACGGTCGATTTGGTCTTCGATCGAGTTAAGAGTTCGTCCGATGGTAAACTGGTTGTTCACTTTTAACGAATTACCCGCTTTTTCTTCAATGTTTTTGATCGTTCCATCAATTGTTTCACGGAGTCGTTTAGCAATTCCGGTCGTCTCTTCTGTCCCTCCAGCCGCATTGAATAATTGATAAATGGCAGAAGGGTTTTCCTGAATCTTCTCCCGCAATTTGGCTTCATCGATGATTAATTTCCCTTTTTCTAAATAGTTAGAGGACGTACTGATTCCGATTTCGGCTAACTGTGTGAATCCTTCGATATTGGTTGAATTGGTAACTGGTGTATAAAAGTCCATTCGCATTTGATTTAACCCGCTGGAAAGGATGGAATCATTTTTCAACAAACCACTTTTGGCTTTTTCTTCCCAAAGCTCAATGGTTTTCTCATCCATTGCCTCCCTTTGTTCATCGGTAAGGGGATGATAATCGCGATAGCGTTCTTCCGATAGCTCATTGTTTATTTTTTCAATGACTTCATTGTATTTATTAACAAATTGGACAATGGAATCAAAAATACTATCGACATCAGTGGATGATGAGACGGATACAGGGCTTGAAGTCGTTACACCATCCACTGTTTGTGTTGTGACTCCTTTAGCAGTGTATTCAATGCCATTGATGGTAAAGGTATTTAAGCTTTTTTGCATTTCGTAGCCGTTTACTTTGATCGTAGCGTCTTGTCCATTTTGGTCGGTTATTAACAAATTGCCTGAGGTTCCTCCCCAAGAAAAACCAAGACTGCTCATAAAGTCTTTCGTCGCGGTCGCAAAAGCTGCATCACGTTCATCTACTGCAATTTCTACTCCAGCCCCTGTTTTATTATTCGTAAAAACAATGGTATCTTGGTAGACTGCAGGGTCTGTATTCGGTACTTTGATGTTTTCCTTCATCGCGGTTACGCCAAGACCCGAAGCATTAATTTTATTGATCACATTATCTAATGTATCGGTTGCTGAAAGTTTGACCGAGGTATAACGATATTCATTCGCACCAGGATCTTTTACCTTAAACTTTAATTCAATGTCCTGTGCGGTGTAGTTAATATCGCCTGATGTTTTCCATGTAGAAGAACTGGCCAAACTTAAGACGTCAATCGTGGCAGAAACATTGGTTTGCGCATTAACTGCTTTTGCCGTTACCTTTGATTCATCAGAGCTTGTAACAGACTTCTTTAAAAAAGTCGCTTCCCTGCCAACACTGTTTTGATTAATGAACAGCATGTCATCCAGCTCTTTTAACAGCTTATTCATGTCTCTGTAATCATCTCGCTGCCATTCTAAAATCTGTTTTCTTTGGGTGAGCTTATCCAATGGCATACGCTCCGCTTTCATTAAATCACTCACAATGGTGTCAATGTCCATGCCACTGGCTAAACCGCCGATTCGAATTGCCATGTCCGCAAGCACCTCCTATATTTTTTTATCTACGATTAATCCGATAAAGCGAGACTTCCATCAGGGGGGTTTCTCCATCTCCCACTGATGGTTAGCGAGACTTATCAGATCTTTACGGGCAGTTAGCCTCCACTTATCTTCTTTGAGCTTCTCTTGAATCTTGACGTGGGGGCTTTACTGCCCGTTAAGATTGTGATAAACTCTGTCACCGCTGCATAGACATCAAGAAGCTTCTTTGATGGAATTTCGCGGACAACTTCCTGCGTTTGGTCGTCTACAATTGTGACATAGTATTCGTTTAGCTTTTCATGTAATTTGAATTGAATATGTGTCCTTGAGGAATCGATAAAGTCGTTTAAGCTTTTAACTACCTTTTCAAGTTCTTCTTTAGACGGCTGATTTGCTGCTTGTTGATTTTCAATTAAACGTTTGTTTAAGGTCTCCATGGAGCCGATTTTATGGTTTTTGTCTTTACGATGAAGTGTAGGCTGTGAAGAAAGGTTTTCAACAGTCATGGGTAACACTCCTATTGGGTAGTTGTCTACTTTTTTTATCGGTTTTTGTTTGGGAATGTTTAGGGGTTGAGTGAACTATTTTTATAGTGAATAAGGTAAAGTTAGAGGTGTCTATATGTAAAGTAATAGGAGCTTTAGGAAAATTGAAATTGTAGATGATGTACAGTGACATAAGAATATTTCTAGTGTATAACGCGGTGTTGGCGAATGGGTTGCTTGATTGTAGAAGTTATTTTTACTTGATCATGAAATCGGTTCTCTCCCCGCACCCTCTCCTCACAACTTCCGAATCTCTTCTTCTGATAGCTCCGTCAACCTCGCTATCATTTCAATTGGGAACCCCTCTTTAAGCATGTTTTTTGCGATTTTTCTCAGGCCATTTTTTAGTCCTTCTTTTAATCCTTCTTCTCTTTCTAATTTGATCAATTCACCGAAAGTTGGCGGCAAGTTTTTTCGGTCTAAATACATCATTTCTATCTCCTCCCTCAATAAAGTTTAATTTTCTCGCTAATACTCGTGTATTCTCCAAATTTCACTAACACCAAATAGTAATCTCA
>NZ_CANNCR010000020.1 GCF_947503125.1 uncultured Metabacillus sp. | reverse complement strand
TTCTTTTAAAAACTTAGAAATGTAATTAATTTTTGATTAAATGCATGACCTGAGAGAAGGTATGAATAATTCAGGTTAGTAAATATTCTTACCAAAGACGTAGTAAAAAATGATGATCCAGGTAAAACTTCTATAGAATGATTATGTCTAAACCCATAAAAAAATGATGGTCGTTAATCTCTCCCTTCATCACTCTGGAAGCGTTTCACACAATTATAGTAACATCTAATTATATAGATGTCTATACCAATTTCCTTAACCAAATACAGGCAATAACTAAGTAACACGGTTTTTCAACAAAAATTCCACTAAACTGGTATAGACAACTATATAATCAAGTGCTATTCTAAAAATAAGGAAAACGAAAAAGGAGAATGTGGCCATGAGTTCATTTCATAAAGTAATTCTTCAGAACGGGACGATTTATACAGAAAATGAAGTAATCGAAAATGCTTATTTGAAAATAGACGAAGGAAAAATAACGGAATTTGGCCCAATGACTGCACTTACTGATCTGGCTAATTACAACATCATTACCATTCCTAATGGTTTTAGTTTGATCCCAGGAATGATCGATATTCATATCCATGGAGCTAACGGTGCTGATACAATGGACGGAACAAAAGAAGCACTTGATGTAATGGCAACTACCTTGCCAAAGGAAGGTACAACCAGCTTTTTAGCGACCACGATGACAGAGGATGCAGCAGCGATAGAAAAGGCACTGGAAAATGCTGGGGAATATATCACTTCACAGCAGTCAGCTGGTAACGCAGAAATTCTCGGCATTCATTTAGAAGGTCCCTTTATTCATAAAAACAAAGCAGGCGCTCAACCAATTCATCATATTTTAAATCCAGATTTAGAAACGTTTAAAAAGTGGCAAATGCTTTCTGGAAATCAAATCAAACAAGTAACACTTGCTCCTGAGTGTCCAGGAGGAAAGGAAGTTATTCAATATTTGAACAAAAATGGCATCATTGCATCGATTGCCCATTCCGATGCAACATATGATCAGGTAATAGAAGCGATTGAAAACGGGCTTAATCAAGTCACACATCTCTTTAATCAGATGACCGGCCTTCATCATCGTGACCCGGGTATTGTGGGTGCTGCATTTTTAAGAGATGAACTAATGGTAGAGCTTATAGTAGATGGAATTCATTCCCGACCCGAGGCTGTTAAACTTGCTTATAACCAAATAACAGACGAGCGAATGATCTTGATCACCGATTCAATGAGAGCAAAATGGCTTGAAAATGGAGTTTATGATTTAGGCGGACAAATGGTAACAGTAAAGGATGGCCGTGCATTATTAGATGAAAATACGTTGGCAGGCAGTGTATTAAAAATGAAGGATGCTTTTAAAAACATTCAGGTATTTACACAATGTGATATCCAAAGTGCCATCAAGATGGCTTCTGAAAATCCTGCCAAACAATTAAATGTATTTGACCGCAAAGGAAGCATTTCCGTTGGGAAAGATGCAGACATCGTTGTTCTAGATGAACAAATGGATGTTTATATGACACTATGTAAGGGGAAAGTTGCTTATTCAAAGAATTTGAAGGTTAAAACAGAATCCGAACAAGCAATTAATTAACTATATCTCAACTACAAAGGAGAGGTCATCATGAAAATAATTGAAGTAAAGAATTATCAGGAAATGAGTCAGAGAGCTGCTCAATATATGATCGAAAAAATAAAAAGCACACCAAATCTTACTCTAGGTTTAGCTACAGGCGGGACACCGCTGGGGGTTTATCAGCACTTAATAGAGGATCATAAGCAAAACGGCACATCTTATGCAGAAGTGACAAGCTTTAATTTAGATGAATATATCGGGTTAGCTAAGGATAATCCAAATAGCTATTATTCCTATATGTATGAAAATCTTTTCAAACATATTAATATTTCACCCGAGCGGACACATATTCCATCTGGAATGAATAAGGATTTACAGGCTGAATGTGAAGAATATGAAAATAAAATTGAGCAACATTTAGGAATCGATTTACAGATTTTAGGGATTGGCAGTAACGGCCATATCGGGTTTAATGAACCTGGAACATCCTTTCAAGCGAAAACACATGTTGTTGACCTGGCACAATCCACTAGAGAGGCTAATGCCCGCTTTTTTAACAGTCTCGATGAAGTTCCAACACAAGCGATCACGATGGGAATTCAAACGATTTTTAAAAGCAAGGAAATTCTTCTTTTAGTATCTGGAAAAGCTAAACAAAATGCCATGATTCAGCTTTTAACTGGGGATGTCACTGAAAGCTTCCCTGCTTCGATTTTAAAACAGCATCCGAATGCAACAATTATTGCGGATGAAGAGGCAATGTTAGGTGTAAAGGATAACAGCCTATTCAAATGAAAATTAGAAAAACAAAAGCTTATCGCCAAGTCCTAATGGCGATAGCCTTTGTTATACTTACTATCATTCATAAATCTTATACTGATAGTATAAAAAATGCCTGCCCCATAACGATTAAGTCTGGGACAGGCATTTTTACTATCCCATCTTAACGGGCAGTAAAACCATCATCTTTCAAGTTTTATGAAAAGCTAGCAACTGATTTTGGGATAACTGCCAGTAAAGATCCGATAAGTCTCGCTTTAAATAAGCAGCGCCTTATCTGATAAAGAGCTATCCGATTTTATTTTTGAGAATTCCTCTAACAAAGAATTAACGGTTAATCCTTGCTTTTCTTTCCCTTCTGCTTCAAAGACAATGCTTCCTTTGTCCATCATAATGAGTCGATTTCCTAAATCAACGGCCTGCTGCATATTATGGGTAATCATTAATGTTGTCAGATTGCCATTTTCAACAAGCTTCTTCGTTAGATTTGTAATAAGGTCGGCACGTGATGGATCAAGTGCTGCAGTGTGTTCATCCAATAGTAAAATATCGGGCTTTGTGAAGGTTGCCATCAGAAGTGAAAGAGCTTGGCGCTCACCGCCAGATAACAGTCCAACCTTAGCAGATAAGCGGTTTTCAAGTCCTAACCCTAAGAGCTCTAGCTGCTCCTTAAAATACACGCGCCGTTTTGCTGTAACACCTGGCTTTAATGTACGCTTATGAATCCGCGAATAGGCAATAGCCAGATTTTCTTCAATCGTTAATGTTGGTGACGTACCGGCCATTGGGTCCTGAAATACCCGGCCGATCGATCTTGACCGTTTATATTCAGGAACATCCAACATCGACTTCTCCTTAATAAGCACATCACCATCATCCGGAATCAGCCGCCCGGCAATGACGTTGAGCAGTGTTGATTTCCCTGCCCCATTACTTCCGATGACTGTAACAAAATCGCCTTCTTTTAATGATAATGATAGGTGATTCAATGCGACTTTTTCATCGATGGAGCCTTCATTAAACACTTTAAAAATTTGCTTTAGTTTCAACATGGCCTACACCCCGCTTTCTGCGTAAGCTTTTTTTCCGTTTATCCTTTTGCTTATTAACGATTTGCGGTATGACAAGCGCACCGATGACGATACACGCTGTAATTAGCTTCATATCTCCAGTTTCAAAAAAGTTGATTCGCAGCGCCATTGCTACGATAATACGGTAAATAATGGCACCGATGATAACTGCCAATGTTGCACGGACAATCGTCTTTACCCCAACTAATGCTTCCCCGATAATAACTGAAGCCAAGCCAATTATGATCATTCCGATCCCCATTCCAACATCACTAAAGCCACCATGCTGTGCAATAAATGCACCTGAAAAAGCAACAAGGGCATTGGATAAGCCTAAGCCGACGATTTTCAGCATATCTGTATTAGCCGAAAAGCTCGTAATCATATTTTGATTATCACCAACAGCTCTTATCGCTAAGCCTAGCTCTGTCTTCAGGAAGGAATCAAGAAGATATTTTATCACTAAAATTAGGATTAACATCGTTACGACAACTGACCATGTTTGCGGGACAAAGTTCTCTAAGCCAATCGATACGAAAAGCTCCTGAAGAGCTGCATCAATACCAAGCTTATTCCACCAGTCCAAAAGCTGTGTAAATACCGTTTCTTCTTGTAGAAGCGGTACATTCGATCTTCCCATGATTCTTAGATTGATTGAATACAAAGCAATCATCATTAAGATCCCTGATAAAAGCGGGTTAATATTTCCTTTTGTATGCAGCACACCTGTTATACAGCCTGCCAAAAAGCCGACAATTAATGCGACCAAAGTGGCCAGAAAAGGATTAACTCCATTAACAATCAAGACGGCGCTGACCGCTGCACCTGTTACAAAGCTGCCGTCAACCGTTAAATCCGGAAAGTCTAATATTCGAAATGATAAGTATACTCCAAGAGCCATGATCGCATAAATTAAGCCTGACTCTACTGATCCAAATAGGGCTGTAAACATTGCTTCTCACCTTTATTCAAGAATTTCTGCTGCTTCTTTCCATTCTTCTTTTATCTCAATTCCCATATCTTTAGCAGCCTTTGCATTAATTTGCAGCTTTAAGTTTTGTGGATATTGTACTGGGATCTCACTTACTTTTTTCTCTCCAGTTAAAATACTTGCTGCCATTTCCCCTGCTTCAAAACCGATATCGTAATAATCAAAGCCATATGCTGCAAAACCGCCGCGTTTAACTGAGTCTAACTCACCAACAAATAACGGAATATCTTTATCACTTGCAACATCAATCACACTTTCCAGCGCGGAAACTACCGTATTATCTGTAATGACATATAATGAATCTACTTTACCGACTAAAGATTCTGTTGCTTGCTTTACTTCTGCAGATGTTGAAACAGAGGCTTCGACAACCTCTAGATCAGTACCTTTCATTGCCTCCTTAACGAGATCAATTTGTGCAACAGAGTTTGACTCACCAGAGTTATAAATCATTCCAACTTTATTTCCTTCAATATTCTCGTCTATGAATTTAACTGTATTCGGAATCGCATCCGGATGTGTATCGGTTGTACCGGTAATATTCGCACCCGGCTCTTCAAAGCTTTTTACTAAGCCGCTTCCAACCGGATCTGTAACAGATGTAAAGACAATCGGAATCTCCTTTGTCGCATTTAATGCACCTTGCGCACTTGGTGTTGAGTTAGCAAAAATTAAATCTACTCCATCACCAGCAAAGTTATTGGCGATCGTTTGGTTGTTATTTTGATCGTTTTGTGCATTTTGAATATCGTATTCTACATTTAAACCTTTTTCCTCTAAAGCAGCCTGGAAGCCTTCTAAAGCTGAATCAAGTGACTGATGCTCAACAATTTGGGTCACTCCAATTTTATATGTTTTTTCACCTTCTGAACCTGAGTCACCACCAGAACCCTCTGTAGCATTGTCATTATTGCCGCAGCCTGATAATGCTAGAAAACCAGCTAGCATCATACCCATTCCTAATTTCCAACCCTTTTTCATATATTCATTCCCCTTTTTAACGTTTTTCACTTTTATGCGTTTATGCTTTTGTTGATTAAATTATACAGGAACAAGGAAATAGTTCAATATTTTTCGAATATTTTAATAACATTTTTTCTTCCAAATAATTTTGAAATCTCGTAAAAACATGTGAAAAACACAGATACAACAAGAGTGTCTGTGTTTTTTCACAAAAGTAATTTTTTACTTAATCATTTCGATATAGTTCTATTAAAATACTATTTTTGTAAAACTTGATCTTTTAAAGCTCTGCGTAATATTTTCCCTGTCGTATTTTTTGGAAGCTCCTTCAAAAACTCTATTGATTTAGGAATTTTATACTTTGCTAAATGTTCCTTACAGTAGTCAAGAAGCATTTCCTCTGTTACTTCATCATTTTTTACCACAACAAAGCATGTAACTGCTTCACCTGAATTCGGGTCTGGTACCCCAAGAACAGCTGCTTCAACGACCGCATCATGATTGTAAAGAACCTCTTCCACTTCACGAGGATAGACATTATAGCCGCCAACAATGATCATATCCTTTTTGCGATCAACAATATAAAAATAACCATCCTCATCTTTTCTTGCGAGATCACCAGTATAGAGCCAGCCATCACGAATAGTATGAGCGGTTTCCTCAGGCATTTTATAATAACCCTTCATTACATTTGGACCTTTTACGACTAATTCACCTACTTGGTTCGGCGGCAGCTCTTGTCCCAGCTCATTGACTACTTTATTTTCGACATTGACAATATTTGTTCCAATCGATCCTGGTTTCCGCGGGCGATCAAGCGGGTTGAAGCAAGTGACAGGTGATGCCTCCGATAAACCATAGCCTTCAGAAACGATTACCTTAAATTTCTGTTCAAATTCTTTAAGTAACGCAACCGGCATGGATGCTCCGCCTGAAATACATAAACGTAACGTTTTTAAATCATCTGAATTTGCTTGTTCATATTGAAGCAAAAAGTTATACATCGTTGGCACCCCGGCAAAAACAGTAGCATGATAGGTTTTAACCAATTGAAAGATAGCGGCAGGGCTAAACTTTGGCACGATTAGCATGGTAGCACCATTCATTAACGTTGCATTTAACGAAACGGTTAAGCAGAAAACATGGAACATCGGTAATGTGGTGACGACAACATCATTCTCAGATATCTTTAAATAATTGGCCGTATCAATCGCATTTCTGAATAAATTTTTATGTGTGAGCATGGCCCCCTTTGGCTTTCCGGTCGTACCTGATGTATAAAGGATGACGGCGACATCTTCTTCATCAATTTCCGGCCCCGAATAATGGATCGAACCAGTTGACAATAACGTTGCGAACGTTTTCATTTTAGTGGTTATAGATCGATTTGGACCAGCTACCTCACCTGTGTGCTGAGATGGCGTTGTTTCACAGACGATGAAATGTTCAACCATCGGCAGGTGTTCATCAAGGCTAGAAAATAATGGAATAAGCAAATCTGCTATTATAACGATTTTTACATCGCCATTATTGATCATATATTTGATCTCATTCGGTGTGTAGATAGGATTTATCGGTATAACTGTCGCACCTGCTCGCAAAGCCCCATATAAAGAAATAATATAATGTGGTGAGTTCCCTAAAACGACTGCTATATGATCCCCTTTATTTACGCCTAAATCATGCAAGCTGCTTGCAAATTGATTAATGGCTACATCAAGCTGCGAATAGGACGTTTCTTTACCCTCGTAAATAAACGCAGGTTTGTTACCAAACGCTTTTACCGTTTGTGATAACCGTGATGATAAATTCATTCTCTTCCACCCCTTCGATAAAATGAATGAATAACCATTCATTTTCCTGATTAAAAAACCCCTACTTTTCATTATATGGAATGTTTAAGGAAGAGACAATCTCTGGGAAGGATTCCAGTTGCATGCGATAGAAATTTCTTTTCATTTCTAAATCAATGAAAGGGCCTAACCTCGCTATGGAAGCAAGAGGCCAGACCCTTACCTATTATTCACTTAAATCAACATTGTGGTACACTTGTCTAACATCTTCTAAATCTTCCAATGCATCGATCATTTTCTCAAATTGTGCCTTCGCATCTTCTGGAAGTGTCACGTCATTTTGCGCCAGCATGGTTAATTCTGCGACGGTAAATTCAGTTATGCCGCTATTTTTGAATGCTTCTTGAACGGCATGGAATTGATCAGGTTCAGCATAAACAATGACCTGATCTTCTTCTGCTAGAATATCACGAACTTCTACATCTGCTTCCATTAATAGCTCAAGAACTTCTTCTTCTGATTTGCCTTCAACGCCGATTACTGCTGTGGCATCAAACATATAGGATACCGAACCGCTTACACCCATGTTACCGCCGTTCTTGCCGAATGCAGCACGCACCTCTGATGCGGTACGGTTAACATTATTGGTCAGCGCATCTACAATCACCATTGATCCGTTTGGTCCAAAGCCTTCATAACGAAGCTCATCATAGTTTTCCTCTGCTCCGCCCTTTGCTTTTTCAATCGCACGGTCAATAATTGTTTTAGGTACACTGTATGTTTTCGCGCGTTCGAGAACAATTTTTAACGCTTGATTTGATTCAGGATCTGGTTCACCTTGCTTTGCGGCTACATATATTTCACGTCCAAACTTTGCATAAATACGACTTGTATTCGCATCCTTTGAAGCTTTCTTTTCTTTAATATTGTTCCACTTACGGCCCATCATGAACACTCTCTTTCTACTTTGAATCTAAATTTAAAAGTTTCTATTACTATGTTCTATTATACCTTAAACACTAGGTAAATGGATAACCTTCATTGTTCATTTCAATTCAAAAGGCAGCTTATTAATAAATAAGCTGCAGAAAATCTGTTTTTTCAATATTTCCAAAGTATTTCTTTACATCTATTTCTTGCAGCGCTTTTTCCAAATCCGACCTATCATACCTCGTACCTATTAAAACCTGTTCTATCTCTGTTACATCGCCAACGCCAAAAAAGTCTCCATAAATCTTACAATTTTCGATCATACCTTTTTGCACTTCTAACCGTACATCAATCTGTCCAATAGGGAATCGGTGTGAATGTTGATAGTTAAATTTAGGGGATTTCCCATAGTTCCAACCCCAATTTTGATAGCGTTCTTTAGAGATCTCATTGATTTTCTTCCAATCTTCATCGGTTAAATCATATGATGGAATTTGATCTGCTCCATTAAAAATATACCGCAGCAAAAGCTCTCTAAAATGTTCAATCGTAATTTTCTCTTCTAAATACTCACTTATATTGGCGACCCTGCTTCTAATTGACTTTATTCCTTTTGATTCGATTTTATCCTTTTTTACTTTTAATGCTGAAACTACACTATCGATTTCCGAATCAAATAATAATGTCCCATGAGAAAACATACGCCCGCGTGTGGAAAATTGCGCATTTCCAGAAATCTTTCGCCCATCGCTTGCGATAATGTCATTCCGGCCGCTCATTTCTGCTTTCACCCCCAGCTTTTCAAGGGCTTGAACAACAGGTTCGGTAAACTTTTTGAAATTATGAAAGCTATCACCATCATCTTTTGTTATAAAGCTGAAATTCAAATTCCCTTTATCATGGTAAACGGCACCGCCGCCGGAAAGCCTTCTAACAACATGGATCTTATGTTCTTCAACATATGATGTATTAATTTCTTCAATTGTATTTTGATTTTTCCCGATAATAATCGATGGTTCATTTATGTAAAACAATAAATAGGTTTCATTAGGATCTAAATGTTTAACCGCATACTCTTCAATGGCTAAATTTATTCTTGGGTCTGTCATCCCGTTATTATCGATAAACAGCATATCCATTCCTCCATTTAATAATTGCTCCATTCAAGACCGGTACTTGCCAAGATAACCTGTCCAGTAAATAGCTCGCGAGCTTCCTTTACTAAATTCTCATGATCACCAAAATGCGGCAAATGTGTTAATAAAAGCTGCTTTACACCAGCACCTTGAGCGATCGCTGCTGCTTCTCTGCAATTCATATGACCTGCACTTGTTCCATCTTGGTTGCCATAATAGCTCGATTCTGCGAGCAAAAGATCTGCTCCTATCGAAAACGGAATGAAGTCTTCCTTAAAGCTTGTATCGGCTGTATAAACAATCGTCGATTGCTTGTCAGTGATCCTCATGGCAAAACAAGGAGCAGGGTGAACGGTCTGTAAAAAGGTAATCTCAAATGGCCCGATCGTTAATGACTGATTACCATCATACGGTATACCAATTGTTGCATCTTTATAGGTAAGCTTAGCAAAGCCTGCTTGATCTAAAGTATGAGCATAAATTGGGATGGTTTTTTTTGAGCCTTTAATAAATGATGTTACATAACTTGCATATTGCAATGGTCCGATATCTGCTATATGGTCATAATGATAATGAGATAGAATCACAGCGTCCAGTTCATCTATGGCAATAGTCTCCTGGAGTTTTGACAAAACAGCACTTCCGCAATCCATTAACAATCGAAACCCATTTGCTTCAAGCAAATAGCCTGAGGTTGCTTCATTCGGTCCCGGAAATCCGCCCCAGTAACCAATCACCTTTAGTTTCATCTGCTCATCAACCTTTCGTTTCCCATTTATTTTACTATTCAATATTCTCATTATACTAAAGGGCTAACACGAATTCACGTTTACTGGCTTTGCTTCCAAATCCTCTCAACGAGTTCTTTAGATGACCTTTGGGTATAAGCACATTTTTCATAATCCTTGCGAATTTCATCACAAAAAAGGTCTTTTCAGCGAAAATTGTTACAAAACAGTTATTGACACAACAAAACTGTTATAATACAATTAAAGCAACAAATGACAACGGAGGGATTCAAATGATCATGAAAATAACTGAATTTTTCAGAAATTTACCAAAAAAACAATGCAAAGAGTGTGGCCAGGATATTGAGGAACAGCATGAATGCTATGGCAACACATGCAATGAGTGTCTTCATGTAACAGATATATAAGTAATGGCTTCTGCAATCATTCTGTACTAATACACATCCACCATTCTCCATACAAAAAGGATGACGAATCACTCGCCATCCTTTTTGTGTTTTTAGCTATTAAAGCCTTCTATTTAAGATGTCGCAACTAGCTTCCTTTTCATCATGGTTGATTCCCTTACAGCCAGCTGTGAAGAAAACTCATGCTTTTCGTAAGAGCGGTACTGTTTTTTATGTATTTTATCATAAATAACGTCCATTGATTTCAAGGCCATTTCCTGAACAGGCTGTATCACTGTCGTAATCTGCGGATCTAATATCTCAGTAATTTCCATGTTATCAAAACCAACTACAGCTAGATCCCCTGGTATGCTCCACCCATGTCTTTTTGCTTCAGAAACAACACCTGCTGCAACTGCATCTCCTCCAGTAAAAATAGCTGTCGGTGAAGTTTTCATGCTTGCGATTCTTTTAAAAATTTGTCTTCCATCCTCAACACTTAAAGCTTGTTGAAAGTGAAATTTTTCATCAAAATAACAGCCTGCCTCTGCTAAAGCCTGTTTAAATCCATGTTCCCTTGCCTTCATTCCCTCACTTACCATTCCGTTTGAACAATAAGCGATATGTCTATGACCCCTTTCAAGCAAATGGTTGGCAATTGAATAGCCGCTATATGCTTGATCCATATACACCATCGGAATTTGCGCATTCTCCACGATTTCATTGCAAAGAACAATTGGACCATAGTTTAAATAAGCATCGACAACCGGCCAGTCATTTTCAACCGACGTCATAATAACGCCATCAACCTGCCTCGTTTTGAGTAGATTCAAATAATTTCGTTCTTTCTGTTTTGAGAATTGTGTTTGGCAAATAATTAACTGATAGCCTTTTGCAGAAGCAGCCATTTCTAGTTTTTCAATTAATTGGCTAAAAAATGGTGTGGATATTTTCGGAATTAAGACAGCGATAATGCCTGTTTTCTGATTTCTTAAGCTTCTCGCAGCAGAGTTTGGAACATACCCCAATTGCTCCATCGCCTGCTGGACAAGCTTCTTTTTCGTATCGGAAACATAAGGATGATCATTTAACACACGTGAAACAGTTGTCCTAGATAATCCCGCTAGTTTCGCGACATCTTCTATGGTAGACAAATTTCTCCCTCCCCATGGCTCTATGTTGCCCACCTTGTTTGACGTCTGAAAACGTTTTCATATATAAGTATATGAAAATATTATTTATTTTTCAACCATTTTTTATAAGAAATCTACCTTTTTTTATGACATTTCGGGATTTACTAGAAAGAGAGGCTGTTTCTAGCCCCTCTTTTCTAATAGACTAAGCAGAAACCTCGTTCAGTGCCCGCTTTTCCTTTTTCAATTTCATTGTAAAGTAGAGAATTGTACCTGCTATTGCCATGACAAAATATCCTGATAATACAAGTGCTTGTGACCACATATAATCAAAATTGCCGCTAGAAATAATCGCTTTAAAGCCGGCAACAGAATAGGTCATTGGCAGCCATTGATTAATTTTTTGAAATCCTTCTGGAATTAACTCAAGCGGAAACGTTCCTGCACTTGTTGTTAATTGTAGGATTAACAGGATGATTGCCATGAATCTGCCTGGATCGGCCATCGTTGTTACCAATAATTGAACAATCGATATAAAGGTTAAGCTTGTTACTATGCTGAATAGGATAAATAAACCAACATTTTTTACTTCTAATCCTAAACCATATAAAAGGACAAGATCTGCTAGAATCGCTTGAATGACGGCTACAAAAAACAGCACACTAAATTTGCTGGCAAACCAAGCGAACCCAGATTTTGGTGTTCCAGATGTTTTTCGTAACGGAAACACAACGGTTACTAACAGTGTTCCAACAAACAAAGCAAGTGATAGGAAATATGGTGCAAGACCTGTTCCATAGTTTGGAACCTCGTTTACTTCCTCTGTGTGTAAATCAACCGGATCTGCAACCATATCATAGACCTTATCAGATCCTTTTACATCCTCTGTTTCATCTGTTGCTTCTTTTAGTTTTGTTGAAAGGACAGTTGTTCCATCCGAAAGCTGTGATAATCCGTCATCTAATTGATCAGCGCCATTTGCCAGCTTTTTAGATCCATCTTCTAATGCGATCGAACCATCAGCTAACTGACCAATTCCTTGCTCCAGGGCAGATCCCCCATTTACTAATTGTTCAGTTCCAGATTTTGCTTCAGTTAGCTTGTCACCGAATACATGTAAACCTTCTGTTAAAGACGATTGACCTTGGTTCACTTGAACTGCTCCATGATAAAGCTTTTCCTGTCCTGCAGTTAGCTGATTTATGGCAGCTTCCACGGAAGCAGTTCCTTCATATAGTTTTTCAGCATTAGCCGGTAATGCTGCCACATTTTTGTTAAGCTCACCCGCACCTGCCGCTAACTGATTAAGGTTAGTTGATAGCTGTTTTCCACCTTGATCTAAACTGTTTAGTGCTTCCGCTAATGCTAAAAGCTCCTGTTGTTTTTCTTCAGGTAAAGGCATTCCTTGCAGATCGGAAATCACCTTATTAACCCCAGCAGTCACCTGTGATAAATTTTGTGATAAATCCGCTGCTCCATCACGAGCAGCAGTGCTTCCATCTGCAAGCTGTTTAGTGCCTTCCACCAGGTTCGGAGCACTATTTTTTAAGGCTCCAGCCCCCTTTGTCAAGCTTGGAAGATTATTTTGCAATTCCTTCATGCCTGTTAATGAATCATTTAATCCTGCTACTAATTGTGAAGACCCCGATTCCAGTTTGGCAGATCCGTCATATAATTCCTTCTGCCCCTGTTTCATGGCAGCTAAACCACTATCTAATTCACTTACCCCCTCTACAAGCTTCGTTGACCCTGATGAGGCGTCCTGTAACCCATCTTTAAAAGTAAGTGATTTCGTTACAAGCTGATGGAGATTTTCTGAAAGTTTGCTTGAGCCTTCCTTTAGCTCGCCAGTACCATCGTTAATTTTTTCGGCACCTTCGCTTGCATCTCCAATTCCGTCTGCCATTAGCTCAATATTATCAAAAATCGTTTCTGCATAAGTTTTCGTTATTGTATTAGCGACCTCTTCTTTAATTTTTGCAACAGCACTTTCACCGATTTGTCCGGAAATAAAGTTATTCCCTTTATTTGTGATAAACGTAAGCTCTAAGTGCTCCGGTTCGTTGCTTTGTAATGTTGTCGCATTGCTTGAAAAGTTTTTTGGAATTTCAATGACCATATAATAGTCTAGTTGTTCAAGACCTTCTTCTGCTTTTTGCTGATCGACAAAATGCCACTCAAACTTCCTGTTTTCTTTTAAATGATCAACTAATTCATTCCCTACATCCAGCTCTTTTCCCTCATAGGTGGTGCCAGTGTCATTGTTGACAACCGCAACAGGCAGCTGATCAAGCTTTCCATATGGATCCCAAAAGGCACCAAGGTAGCCGCCGCTATACATTAGCGGAATAAAAAGAACCCCGATGACAGCGATCAAAACTTTTTTATTTTTAAATAATGCCTTCCATTCTTGTTTGATTAATGACAATTTCCTTCAACCTCCTGTATATCTAAATGACCGTTTTGTTCATTTGGTCATAATATGACAAAAAAGTGAGGATTATCAAATTGATAATCCCTTTAACAAATACTGATCAAATACTTCAGCAATTTTTTCTTTTTCGAGCGGTTCATGATGTTTTTCCCAATCAAAAATTAATGAGATATAGAGCTTTAGTAAAATAAAAGCGGTCAGCTCCGGGTCACATGGTTTGATCTCTTTATTTTCAATTGCCACAATGATTTTTTGCTTAATATAATTCAAAATCATCTGTTCAACCTTTTTAACACCTTCATTCACAGTAGGTGTTCCAAGCTCATTACTTTCCTGAAAAAGCTTGATCGTTAATTGATGTGTTTTTCGAAATTCCAAAATA
Source organism: uncultured Metabacillus sp. (assembly GCF_947503125.1). Classification (GTDB taxonomy): domain Bacteria; phylum Bacillota; class Bacilli; order Bacillales; family Bacillaceae; genus Metabacillus. The sequence goes on along the minus strand of NZ_CANNCR010000020.1, from coordinate 56,278 downwards.
CTGTATAACGCTCTGTGGACATTTTCTAAAAATGACCTATTGGGATCAAACGCATTCTCTGCAGCTTCCTTCATATCCGCCAGCAGATCATCAATGATTTCAGAGAATAGTTCTTCCTTATTTTTATAAAACGTATAGATCGTTCCTTTTCCGACGTTTGCAAGCTTTGAGACTTGATCCATTGTTGTTGCTTTATATCCAAATTGGGTAAAGGATCTTGTTGCGGCCTCCAGAATTAGCTGCTTTCGATTGATGCCCAAGCTATTCACTCCTATTACTAGAATGACCAAATGAACAAATCGGTCAGTTTTTATATTGTTACTATAACATTTGGTTTAATTGATTTCAATAGCTGGTTTGGGAGACTGTCTTTTAATACAGCATCTCTCTTATCTACCTATCTTTAAACCTATTCATTTATCGCTTTTAACGCACCCTGTAAGGCATCAATAACCCGATCACACCAAAGGTCGAATTCCTTATCTTCTGTTTGAAGCTCTGGGTTAGCTAATATGTTTTCAATCGTTTGCTTAATTCCTTGGTCAACTCGGGTTGTTGCAACAAAATCTGGAACAAGTCGTTTTAGCTTTGAATTATCGAATACAACGGTATTCGCCTTATCTCCTAATAATCCGCCTCTGTAATCCTCTTTACTGCATGCGGCTAAAAATTCGGATGGAACATGGACAGCATTAAGTTTTACGCCAAGGGCATCGGCAATTATTTCGTAAATTTGATTCCAGGTAACGCTTTCATCTGAGGTAATGTGAACAGCTTCTCCAATCGCATGAATATTGCCCATTAAACCGATAAAGCCTTTAGCAAAATCACGATTATGTGTCAACGTCCATAAGGATGTACCATCCCCATGAATAATCACAGGTTTGTTCTCTAACATCCGCTTAGCAACCTGCCAGGATCCCTTTCTTCCATGTACACCAAGCGGAATGGAACGTTCATCATAGGTGTGGCTTGGCCTTACAATTGTTATAGGGAAGCCAGTCTCACGATATTGTTTCACCAAATACTCTTCACAGGCAATTTTATTGCGGGAATACTGCCAATATGGATTTGCCAAAGGCGTTCCTTCTGTAATTCGATAATCTGACAAAGGTGTTTGATACGCGGAAGCAGAGCTTATAAAAATAAATTGCTTCGTTTTGTCGTTAAATAAACGATAATCTCTTTCCAACTGAGCTGGTTCAAACGCGATGAAATCTGCTACAACATCAAACTCTAAATCTTCGATAAGTTTAGCTACATGCTGTTCATCGTTAATATCAGCTTGAATCAAGTTGACAGATGCAGGCAAGTGCTTCGTTCGATTTCCTCTATTAATAAGGTAAAGTTCGCAGCCTTTTTCTGCTAGTTGATTTGTAATTGCTGAGCTAATTGTTCCAGTTCCACCAATAAATAACGCTTTCATACTTTTTAACCTCCGCCAGTATTTTTTTCTTTACATACCCTAAATCCTCGATAATGGCCACCTGCAAACGCCTTTAGTGCAGCATGTCCAATACAAGCATCCGTTTCACTCATGAGTATTTAACTGGATGACTTTGGACGCCTTATTTATATATTAATCTATTTTTTTCGTCCTCAATACCCGATTTTCTATAAAAATACGTATTGATTTGATCACGCCATTCTTTAGCACTTCTAAGCTGCTCACTAAAACGGTCCAGTACGTTATGAAATGCCTTTGGAGAAATCTCACCTTCTAGTTGCTTCCATAATTCCATGTATTTCTCAACTTCTTCCACACCTTCAAAATGAGTGTCATAAATATGCTGAATTACCGTTTTTCCTGATTGTAGTCGATGTGTATAGGAAACATAGTGGAAGAATAATAGTAACTCATCTGGACATGTTTCTACGTTTTCATAAATTTCTGTGTTCTCAGGGAAATATTGACCTGTATAGCCTGTTCCATCTTTTACTGTTCGATTGACACCAATGCCATTGCGATCGGCAAAGTGATACGTTCCCCATACCGAATATTCATACCCATCGACATTTGGCCCATAATGATGTCCTGGATTCACCATAAACCCAATCCCTAACGGAGCCGTATATTTTTCGTATGTCAGCCAAGATCCCATTAGTATTGTATAAATATGTGTAAACACTTTCTCCTCTTTACCAAAGGTCAATTCAATCCATTCTTTGGCAATTTCTTCTGACGTTAAATCAGGATTCCAAATTAACCGGCCATAGCCATATAAATTTGCTTGGGATAAAGTATGTCCTGTCCAATTATCGTCATCACCAATATTCGATACCGCTGCTACTCCTGCCAATTCTCTCTCATATAAGGAGCCATCAACAATTGATTTAATTTTTGAGTTCTCCCCTTTTGCATATGTATCAAATTCAAAAACTTCCTTCCATTGAGGGACAAGGAAACAAACATGCTTTTGTTGACCTGTATACTCTTGGGTGATTTGAAATTCCATCACGTGATTCGTCTTTTCTATTGCTCCTAATAAAGGAGAAACAGGCTCTCGTACTTGAAAATCGATTGGACCATTTTTTATTTGCAGAATAACATTATCTAGGAACTTTCCGTCTAATGGTTTGAAATGATCATATGCCGCTCTTGCACGATCTGTACTTCGATCACGCCAATCTTGTAAGCAATTGTAGACAAAGCATCTCCAAATCACAACTCCGCCAAATGGTTTCAATGCCTCAGCTAAAACATTTGCCCCATCCGCATGATTTCTTCCATACGTAAACGGTCCTGGCCGATGTTCCGAATCCGCCTTCACCACAAATCCGCCGAAATCAGGAATATACTGATAAATTTCTGCCGCTTTCGTTTTCCACCATTCCTGCACTTGCGGATCTAAAGGATCTGCGGTACTTAATCCTCCTAACTGAATAGGACTTGAATAATTAATACTTAAGAATAGTTGAATTCCATAGGCACGAAAAATATCAGCTATTTCAGCGACTTCTGGTAAAAACTCTTTTTCAATTATTTTCGTTTCTATTTGATGAACATTAACATTATTAATAGAGATTGCATTAATCCCCACTGAAGCCAAAAGCCTTGCATAATCTCTTATTCTCGTTTTATCTTCTACTATTTTTTTATCAGCATAGAATATTGACTTTCCAGCATAGCCCCTCTCCACACTGCCCATCGCATTTGTTTCATCCATATTATCCCATTGGTTAATCATTCTTATTTTATTTCTCGGGTTTTCACTAATAGATAGGCTGTTTAGATCTGCTCCTCTTTGGATTAATCTGAAGAAATGATACATTCCATATAAAAGGCCTTTATCATTGGAAGCGATAACATAAATTGTTTGATGAATTGTTTTAATGGCATAGCCTTCATCATTCATCACATTTGAAAACTGGTTTCTTATCTCACCGCAATCGTCCAATGTAGAGAAAACGATTTGACAATCTGGTGTTTTCTTTTCATTAAGTCTAATCTCTCTTTTAAAAGTATGAGTAAAGGTAGAAACGATTTCACTTTTCACTGTATTTAATATAGGAGAATCACCTATTACTGCCACATCATTAATTGATTGGATAAACTCCTTATTAAACTCTCCTTCAGCTCTTGGTAGCCAGCATAGATCAGCTTGTCGTTCAGACGTATTCATTACTCCCATCATATTCTCTCCCTTGTCTAATTATTTCGGCTTTTAACCAAACGAGCTTACACCCCATATAGTAAGCCCTTTCATTTTTTGCAAGAAACTATGTACAAAATCTTTGTGAAAATTTACATATAAATATAATAGCAATCTGGTTATGCACCTACACACAAAAAGTGTATACTAGTATGGTAGATTAGTTTATTTTATCTCATTTTTATCGAATATTCAACTTATTTCTACTGCATCGTCGAATAAACAACCAAAAAACGAGCTTGCTTCCAAGCTCGCTTTCCGCTAATTCACTTCATTCAAATGCTTTAAAACAACCGTCCCAAGACAATCAATAAACTCCTGCTTTGCATTTGGCATTTCCGGACGATAATAGTGAGCGCCTAGCTCATCTGTCACAACCTTGCACTCATAATCATTGTCATAGAGTACTTCCAGGTGATCTGCGACAAAGCCGACAGGAATATAAACAAATGTTTTGTATCCTTCTTTATATAAATCCCTAGTCAAATCCTGGACATCTGGTCCTAACCATGGCTCCGGCGTATTTCCGGCACTTTGCCAGCCAATGACATAATTCTTTACGCCTGCTGCTTCTGCAATTAAGTCAGCCGTTTCCTGTAACTGCTGTGGGTATGGGTCGCCATGTGCCGTGATTTTTTCCGGAAGACTATGTGCAGACACAATGAGTACAGCAGCTTCTCTTTCCTCAGCTGACATGCTTTCATATGTACCTTTTACACGATCAGCCCAGTAGGTAATGAATTTTGGCTCTGTATACCAGCTTTCAACAGACGTTATGTTGACGCCATGCTTGTCTGCCTCTTCTTTTGCCCGTCCATTATATGACTTGACACTGAAGGTTGAGAAATGAGGCGCTAATACGATGCTTACCGCTTCCGTAATCCCGTCCACATGCATTTGCTGAACCGCATCCTCGATAAATGGTTCAATATGCTTTAAGCCAATATAGAGCTTAAATTCAATCTCATCCTGTACACGATTTAAGTGCTCCTCCAGCTTTTCACCTTGCTCCACCGTAATTTTGGCCAATGGAGAAATTCCGCCGATTGCTTCATATCGTTCTTTTAAATCCTGAAGCATTTCCGGAGCAGGCTTACGGCCATGTCGGATATGTGTATAGTAACGTTCAATATCTTCTTCTTTGTATGGGGTCCCATATGCCATGACTAATAACCCCATTTTTTTCTTAGTCAAAATGATTCACCTCTAGTTCATTTCTAAATTTCTCGTTGTTCTTTATTAAAAAAGCAGATTAAGCGTTCACTTTTACTTTTCTTGAATAATGGTGAATAAAAGTAGTCAACTTCTTCAGATTTTCCGGATTTACCTCAGGAAATACACCGTGTCCAAGATTAAAGATATAACCATCCGTTTGCATTCCTTGGTCCAAAATTTGCTTTGCTCTTTCTTCAATAACTTCCCATGGAGAGAGCAAAATTGCAGGATCAAGATTTCCTTGGAGTGTTTTTGTTAGTCCCATCGAACGAGCTTCCTGGATCTGAAGTCTCCAGTCAAGACCAACAACATCCAAAGGAAGATCATGCCATTCTTTGGCTAAATGACTTGCTCCGACACCGAACATGATTAATGGAACATTCTCTGATTTAAGCTCACTAAAAATCCGTTCCATCGTTGGCTTAATATAATAGCGATAATCTGCCACATTAAGGGCGCCAACCCATGAGTCAAAAATTTGAATCGCTTTTGTCCCTGCTTTAATTTGCGCCTTTACATAGGTAACGCTCATATCAGCAAGCTTATCCATTAAAGCGAACCATGCCTTCGGTTCTGCATACATAAATGCTTTTGTCTTGTTATAATTTCTAGAAGGACCTCCCTCGATCATATAGCTGGCCAGTGTAAAGGGTGCTCCCGTAAATCCGATTAACGGTACCTCAAGCTGTTCTTGAGTAAGCAGCTTAATCGTCTCTAATACATATGCAACATCTGTTTCAGGATCAATTTCCCCTAGCTTTTCAACATCACTAAGAGAACGAATAGGGTTATCAATGACCGGCCCGATTCCTGACTTTATTTCAACATTCACGCCGATTGCCGGGAGTGGAGTCATTATATCTTTATAAAGAATCGCAGCATCAACATCATACTGTTCCACAGGCAATCTTGTTACATATGCACATAATTCAGGCTGATGTGTGATTTCAAAAAGGCTGTATTTTTCTTTTATTGCACGGTATTCAGGCTGTGATCGCCCAGCTTGTCTCATATACCAAACCGGAACATAGTCCGTTTTTTCACCGCGACAAGCTTTTAAAAACGTATCATTTATTTTTTTTTCAGCCATCCAAAAAGCCACCTTTCTATCCTAAGAAGGGAAATCCCTTTTGTTAAATAATAATAATTATAATCTGATATTAATTCTACATTAAAACCTCAACACTTACAACTATAACGTTTTCAAACCATGTTGTATAGTTATGATGAGGAAATGTCGAAAAAAAGTCGAATTACGAATTATGCTTCTACAAAAGAAAACCCATCTTAACGATGATGACCCGTTAGATGGATGTTTCTCTTCAAAAGGTAAGAAAATTATAACCTAGTTTTTTGTGTCTAGCTCCAGCGCCTAGCCCCCTCTAGGGTCTAGTCACTCATGAATTGAAGGCAAAGAACGCCTTCTATTCATGAGCGTCTTATTTGCCCTAGGCTGATCAAGGCGCTTACGCTTTTCTTATTTATTTGAACCAAATAAGCTTGGTTTCGAGAATTCAACTGCGACCCCTTCTTCCCTGGTTTGGACATTAAATGGGGCAACCTTATACGTGCTTTCTGAAAAGACATTTACATACGGAATTTCATAAAATCCTTTACCTGTAACGGTTCCGACAAGCTTTTGTCCACTTTCAGATTGTTCATATATTCGGTATTCCACTCGCTCATCCTGTTGTGCTTCCCATTGAAGTGTTAACGTGATTAATCCAAGCGGTTTAAACGTGTATCTTGCATCTACTCTATCGATTTCCTTGAGGCGGATTGGACTTTCTAAATCATTCACACCTTCTGGAACCTTAAATACCACGTTTTGTTCCCACTTTGCCTCAGTTAAAATATCCTTAAACAATTTAGTAGGGTAGGAGCTTCCATGTTTTAAATAATGAGCTTTATCGGTCTTATCATATCCCATCCAAATAGCGCCAACGACATTTTCGGTAAAACCAACAAACCAAGCATCCTTCGCCGCTCCCTCAACCCCTGGGAATGAAGTCGTCCCTGTTTTCCCAGCAAGTTCACCTTGAAACGCGCCATGCTTTGCTGTTCCTTCACTTACGACATGCTGAAGCATTCTCGTCATATCCCAGGCCGTTTGCGGAGAATAAACCCGCTCCGCCTCTTGTTTGTTTTCAGCAATGACTTCTCCTTTGCGATCCGTTATTTTTTCGATAAGATGATGTTCACTGTAGTTTCCATTCGTTGTGAACGTGCGATAGGCATTTGCCATCTGAATAGGCGTTACCCCTTTTGAGAGTCCTCCCAAGGCGATAGCTAATCCATTATCCTTAAAGGAAATCCCTACCTTTTGTAAATACTTCTTACTGTTCTCAATTCCTAATTCAGATAATGTCCAGACGGCTGCCGCATTTTTAGACGAAATAATGGCATCAAACATGGTTACCTTTCCAGCATATTGGTTATCATAATTTTCCGGTAGGTAATCTCCATATTTCAGCTTTTCATCCTTTAATAACGAATAAGGATGAAACAAGTCTGACTCAATCGATGGGGCATAAACCGCAATCGGTTTAAATGTTGAACCCGGCTGTCGCATCACATTCAATCGATTTAACCCCTTTGGCACGTAATCCCGTCCGCCAATAGCTGCCAAAACGCCTCCTGTTTTATTATCAATTAAAATAAATGCACCTTGTGCATGTTCATCTGTTCCCGGAAAGTACTCTTTCTTTTGGAACAATTCATAAGCAGACTTTTGAAGCTCTTCCTGAAGGGAAACAGTAATCGTATATCCTCCTCTTAATAACTCCTCATTAGAAAGAGCATACTTTTCTTTTGCTTCATCAAATACCATATCAATATAGGTTGATATCCACGGGCTCTCCTGTTTTTTGTTTACTTTTAATTTCACTGTTTTTCCTTGTGTTCTAACAACCTCTTCGTATGAAATATAGTTTTGATCACCCATTAAGCTTAAAATAACATTTCGGCGTTCTCTGCTCTTTTCAGCATTGTCGATTGGCGAGTATGTTGACGGTGCTTTCGGTATCCCTGCTAAAAGGGCCCCTTCCTCAAGAGTCAGCTCTGAAACATCCTTATTAAAATAAAACTTTGCTGCAGATTTAATTCCATAAGCACCGTGCCCAAAATAAACTTGGTTTAAATACATTTCCAGTAATTTTGCTTTGCTGTATCGCTTTTCCAGATTTATAGCGATAATCGCTTCCTTTGTTTTCCGAAGCAGTGTTTTGTCATTTGTCAAAAAGATATTTTTCGCCAGCTGCTGGGTAATCGTGCTGCCTCCTTCAACTTTGCTGCCAGCAAGGATATCCTTATATAACGCCCTGCCTATCGCTCTCATGTCAATGCCATAATGCTCATAAAACCGTTGGTCTTCAACTGAAATAAATGCCTGCTGCACATGATCCGGCACTTCAGAAATGTCAACAAGCTCCCGATTCTCAATATAGAGCTTTGTTATTTCTTTTCCTTCTATGTCAACGAGCTTAGAAGCTGTGTTCATAACTAATTTCTCATCATCTATTACGTAATTCCCCATAAAAATAATAAATATATAGCCTAAAAACGAGAAAGCAACAGTAATTATTAGTATCAGACACGATAAAAGAAATTTCTTTTTCATATGCTCACCCCTTATTTCTTTTAGTATTGTTAAAAATAGGCAGGTATATGTGTGAACACAATAAATTTTGGGAAAAGGTGAATAGTAACTGGTATACTAAAATGACCATTTAGCATAATGAACAATGAGGTGATGAGAGATGAAGCTTTACATAACCTATGGTACGGTTGATTACTTAGCCAAGCTGGTGAAGAAACACACCGATAAAAAATTAAGGCTTATGGCTAACAATCAAACCGCTGTTTTATTTCATGAAACGGATGGTAAAACGATCTTTAATGTTCCCAAAAAATATGACATCCTTTATTCATCAGGGGATTTGGCGAACGGAGCATATGCTCTCGTGAATAATATCCCTGTTTCATCTGAAGCTAGACCGTTATTCGAAAAAACCTTTCAGGACGAGTCACTAAAAATGGAAAAACAAACCGGCATTTCAGCCATTCGTTTATTGCGACCTTTAAAAGGTGACACTTACATTATTTTAACATTATGGGAAAGTGAACAGTACTCTAAGGCATGGCAGGAGTCGACCTCTTTTGATACGATTCTCAAAAAAACGGGCTCAAACGGAGGATTAGGTCAGCCCCTTGCAAATCCTGCATATGTTGCGAAATACTATTCTGTTGATTTGGATGAATAATAATAATGATGGCTGTGTTGCAAGAGGAGATGATTGGAAGAAGTCTTCAGGAGTAAAAGATAAATTTTATACTCGGATTCATGAACTAAACTTTGAGATAGAAACACTGACAAGGGATTCTTGGGAATTGAACCACTGACAGCGGGATCACCTTCTTTCCGGGTAATTGAACCACGAATTGTTGGGATTGAACCACAAACTTCATTAAATGAGCCACAATTCGTGGGATTTGAATCACAAATTTCAATAATTGAACCACTAACAGCGGGATTACCTTCTTTTCTTGGTCCAACCCACGATTAGACAACTTATGCACTTCTGACAATATTTCCTTGGAAATGACAACTTCTTTCTACATGGCTTATGCATGAAATTTTCTTGCCCCACTCACATTCTCTTTCACTCATTCATACAGTATTAAGAACCTATTATAGGCATTTTCCCTACAGGAGTGATAGAAATGGAAATAGATCTTACACTCATTCATTGGATCTACTTAACATTTATTCTTGCAATCGTTGGCTTTATGCTCTTTCGCCGTGATACGACGATTATTTGTATAGTTGGTATACTCTCACTTGCTGCTGCATCGACATTTTCTGTTAGTGATTCTATTAGCAGTCTTTTTAATAGTTTTATCTTTGCCATCACCGAATTATTGCCTACGATTCTTGTTATCTCCATTATTGTTGCAATGAGTAAAATATTAACGATATCAGGCATAAATGAAGTGATGATCTCTCCCTTCTCAAAAGTCATAAAAAATCCGACCACTGCATACTGGACAATTGGGATTTTAATGATGATGATTTCGTTTTTCTTCTGGCCATCTCCAGCAGTTGCCTTAATTGGAGCTGTCCTGCTGCCAGTTGCTATCAGAGCAGGCTTGCCGGCGTTAGGTGTTGCGATTTCAATGAATTTATTCGGTCATGGTATCGCTCTTTCAGGTGATTTCATCATCCAAGCTGCACCAAAGCTGACGGCAGATGCTGCAGGCTTGCCAGTTGGGGATGTCATTCAAGCAAGTTTTCCTCTTGTGATTACAATGGGAGTTGTTACAACCATTTCTGCTTATTTTCTCTTAATGAGAGATATTAAGTTAAAAAAACCCTTTCCAACAGTATCAACCACATCGCCTATTCAGGACTCATCTGATAAACAATTATCAACAGCAGCTAAAAAAATCTTAGCTTTGTTGATTCCGATTATTTTTCTAATTGATGTTATCCTCATGTTCACTTTAAACCTTCAAGGCGGAGATGCAACTGCTTTAATCGGTGGAACTGCATTGCTCATTTTAATTGTGACAACTTGTCTGACTCACAAAAAACGCGGTCTCGAAGAAACCACAAACTACTTGATCCAAGGATTTCAGTTTGGATTTCGTGTATTCGGTCCAGTTATACCGATTGCTGCGTTTTTTTACTTAGGGGATGCTGGATTTTATTCCATCATTGGAGAATATTTACCGAAGAGCTCTGAAGGAATTATTAACGATCTCGGTGTTGCTCTTGCCAATGTCGTACCTCTTACACCAGAGATTGCAACTATTACGTTAACTGGTGTCGGAGTTTTAACAGGACTTGATGGCTCAGGCTTCTCAGGAATTTCCCTTGCAGGTTCGATTGCGCAATTGTTTTCAACGGCCATTGGGGCTAGTGCGGCAACCTTAACAGCTTTAGGTCAAGTAACAGGAATTTGGGTAGGAGGAGGAACGTTAATTCCGTGGGCGTTGATTCCAGCGGCAGCAATCTGCGGCGTTGACCCCTTTGAATTGGCAAGAAAAAATCTAATACCCGTTTCAATTGGGCTTGTTGTGACAACGATTGTTGCGATGTTTTTAATATAGAAGAAAAATCTAACAATGTCTTTAAAGAGACTTTGTTAGATTTTTTTATTTTGCCTGATAAAAACCATTACGTAATAAAAATTGCTCCATATCCCATAGCCCCAACAATAACAAGGGCAGGGTGCACCTTCCACTTTTCTAATAATAAAAAACTGATGACGATTAGAAAAAGTGTCTGCCAAATACCAGTATCAATGTAGGCTGTAGAAAAAAAGCTAAATGCCATAACCCCAAGTAATACAGCAATTGTCGGTCTAATATAAGTAGTCATTCTTTTGACTTTAGGAGAATCTTTATATTTATATAAAAATCCTAATAATACGATCATTAAGATTAACGATGGGGCAACGGTCGCAAACATGCCTACAAAGCTTCCTAAGATACCACCTTGCTGATAGCCAATATAGCCAGCCATCTTTGTCGCGATTGGACCAGGAAGAGCATTGCCTAATGCAAGCACCTCGCTAAATTCGTTTACACTCATCCAACCGTAGCGATCTACAACCTCATTTTCAATTAATGGAATGGAAGCTGGGCCGCCTCCATACCCTAGTATTCCCGGAATAAAAAAGGCAAGGAAGATTTCCCAATAAATCATGAAGCATTCCCCCTCTCAACTGTACGATCTGATTCAGGATTTTTATCTTTTTTAAAGATGGCTGCAAGTAAAAGGCCGCCAATCAAAATGGCTGGATGTAACCCTATAACCTCCAATAACAAGAAACTGCCGACTAAAAATAGAATTGATTTTAGCCATCCCAAGGATTCTTTAGATTTCGCAAAAAATTCCCATGTTAAGGTTGCAAGCATAACGCCAACTACAGGAACGACCGCAGCAGTCATCCCCTGAACCCAAGGATAGTCTTTAACAGAAGAAATAGTCGTTAGCAGAACGATCATTAAGATAATTGTTGGTAATATAGTCGACAAGGTTGCATTAATAAGCCCTAATATTCCTGCTACTCTATAACCGATATAACCAGCCATTTTGGTGGCAATTGGACCTGGCAATGTGTTGCCTAATGCCAAAACATCGGCAAATTCATCATCATTCATCCATTTATAATGATCCACGACTTCTTTATGTACAAGCGGTATAGAGGATGGACCTCCGCCATAGCCTAAAATCCCAACACGGAAAAACGCTAAAAATAATTGAAGATGTTTCATATGATCTTCCTTTGCAAATTATTTTTTCTACTTACATTAAAACTTTTTGTAAATTATGACTTATCTTCCCCGAAAGCACTTTTTCCTTTTTACCTTCTTACGATAAACTTTATGACGAATAATTTATTATATGTCAATTTTATATCCTATTGTTAATATATATTAAAATATAACCTAACAAACGGAAGATTTTTTACTCTTTTACAATTATAAAGTAAAAATTCACTTGTTTCTATAAATTCTTAAATATTTTTCAAAAAAAGAGGTTAAGCTCATTTCCCCTTTTCTCAAGGGCATAATGAGAGTAACCTTCTCGAATAGCCATTCTATAATTTCAAGCCGCTTCGACTCTTAAAGCGTCGAAGCAAAATATGGCTCTCTACTCTTGTAATTCCTTCAAGTGCATACAGCTCATTATTGATAAACTTTTCTAACGCACCAAAGTCATCTACTAACACATGCATATGCAGTGTACTTGGACCAGTCATTTGATAACAGCTGGATACACAAGGATTATCTGCTAACGTTTCTGCAACCGATACTAAGGATCCAGGCTCACAATCTACTTCAAAAAAGGCAGAAACATTCTTTCCCATTTTTTCGGAATTAATCACGACGCTGAATTTTTCAATGACTTCATTTTTTATTAGTTGGTTTACACGTTCGCGAACAGATACTCTGGACAAATCCAGTTCTTTCCCTATATCAGAATACGACATTCTTCCATTAACTGTTAGTAACTCAAGAATTCTCCTATCAATGTTATCGATCTTCACATTATACCCATCCTTTAGCATTATTTAGTATGAGTATAATATTAACAGACATTGGATGAAAGCCTTTAAGACGAAAGAAAGTTTATACCTAAAATCATTCAACGAGATTTTTAGGAAGTCAACTTATCTTCCAATAGCAGCTCCGTCACTTCTTGGATCAACTCCGCCATGCAGAAAGCCTTGATCATCAATCATTATCGCATTTGCATGCCCCATAATTCCATCAAATTCACCTACCCTTTTAACGAGATGCCCCGCTGCCATTAATTGCTCAATAACAGCTAAAGGTACGCGGCCTTCAATCTTGAGCTCTTGTGTAGCTTCTCCCCAGGTTCTGCCCCATACAAATCGAGGTTCACTAATAGCCTGTTGTGGATCCATACCATAATCGATCATTCTTGTTATCATAACGGTTTGTGTTTGCGGCTGTCCTTCACCACCTTGGGTACCGTAGAGAATGCGAGGTCGTCCATCTTTAAACGCCATCGCAGGCATTAGTGTATGGAAGGTTCTTTTTCTTGGCTCCAAGCGATTGACATGTGAAGAATCAAGCGAAAAGAATGAACCCCTGTTCTGCATAATAATTCCAGTATCCCCTGCAACTACTCCTGATCCGAATTCAAAGTATAGACTTTGTATAAAGGAAACAGCATTCCCCTCCTCATCTATAACTGCAGCATGAGCGGTATCACTGCCAACCGATTGTGTTTGAATATGCCTTGCTCGATCAAATTGAATTGAGCGTGCCATTTTTTGTGCATAAGATTTACTCAGTAATTTATCTAATGGAATGGAGTGAAAGTCCGGGTCAGTTAAATAATGATTTCGATCATGAAAACATCTTTTTAATGTTTCTACTAATAAATGATAATATTCATATGAGCCTTGTAAAATCGAAGAAAAGTCATAGTTTTCAAGGATATTTAGGGCCATTAGACCTGTAAAGCCTTGTGAATTAGGCGGTGCTTGATACATATGGTAGCCTCGATATGTAGTTGATATCGGCTCAGTCCATACTCCCTTATGTTCAGCAAAATCAGTCTCATTAAGCAATCCGCCTTTTTCTTTTAAACGATGGATGATTCGCTTTCCTAAGTCGCCTTTATAAAAGCTCTCCCTGCCGTTTCTGGCAATCTCCTTCAATGTGTCGGCTAAATCAGCTTGGATAAATCTCTCATTTACATTTGGCACCTTGTGATCAGGAAGAAAAATAGCTGCTGCATCGTCATCTCTTTGCAGCATCTCAATACATTTCACCGTATTCTCATGCTGATCCTTTGAAAAAGGAAAACCTGTTCTTGCATACTCGATAGCTGGTTCTAGTACTTCTACTAATGATAACCTTCCATACTCCTTCAGGATTGCATCCCAGCTATCAACCATTCCCGGTACGGTTATGACACTTTCAATCCCGCGAGTCGGAATGGAGCTTTTCCCCTTGTATACTTCACGTGTTACGTTAGATCCTGACCTGCCGCTTCCATTATAAGCACGGATCCTTTTATCCTTAGTACTATATGTCAGCCAAAAGGAGTCACCTCCAAGCCCGGTCATATGCGGATATACCACTGCAAGGCAGGCACTAACCGCTACTGCTGCATCAAAAGCATTTCCCCCTTTTTGAAGAATCGTATTTCCAGCTTGTGATGCAAGATAATGTGGGCTTACAACCATTGTCTTGCTCCCTACAATTCCTTTACTCACCCTACTTTACCCTCCTCAGCTAATTTTCCTACCTTGACAGTTGATGAAGAATCAATTGTTGGTTTAATTTGCTTATCTGTAAAGATAAACAGAATCCCTCCTACAATTAAGAGCACTCCTGATAAATAAAAGCCGAATTCAAGACTTCCCGTTTGATCAGCAAAATACCCGGTAATGTAAGGAGCAAAAATGGAAGATAGCATGCCGCTAAAGTTAAAAAATCCATAAACTCTCGAATACATGGAAGAAGGGGTAATATCAGCCATATACGAAATTAAAACCGGATCAAGCGCTAATTTTCCAAGTAATCCATAAAGAACTAAACCTATAAGAAGCAAGGAATAGTTTTCAATATAAGGAATGGCAAATTGACATAATGCCCCCGCCAACGCCAATGAAATAATTAAAGGCTTTTTGCTTTTTATTTTGTCTGATAAAATTCCAAAGATGATGGCACCAGGAATTGAAGCCCATGGCACTAAAGATGCAATGATGCCAGTTTGTGAAGCATCCACTCCTCGGGCGGTTTGTAAATAGTAAGGAAGCCAAGTCAGCATCCCAAAAAATCCATATAAAGAACAAAAGATTAATAGATACACAAAAAGATGATTTTTTGTAAATAATAGCTTCATATTGCCTTTTTCTTGTATTGCCTTCTCTTGCTTTTGCTCTTTATGGTGATTATCTTTAACAAATATTCCTATTAAAATCGCCACAATAATTGTCGGTACAGCAAATACATAAAAAGGAAATTGCCAGCCTTTATTTAATGTATATGTAAAATAACTAGATGCAATAAATCCGAGTGAGATACCAAACGCCATTCCGCTGTTAATCAAAGCCGATACAAGTCCCCGATATTTTTTAGGTGTTATGCTCGATGATATTCCATACTGGGAACCATAATACGTTCCTTCTCCTAAACCTGTTAAAGCTCTCATCAATAAAAAAATAGCAAAGCTGGCGGCTAAACCGCTCAAATAGGTTGCAACACCAAATAACACATACCCGGCAACTAACACTTTTACCCTTCCAAACTTATCAGCTAAAAACCCTGTAGGTATTTGCATAAGGGCATAAGCAGCAAAAAATACAGTTGACATCAAACCTAACTGAGCCTTATCAAGTCCCCATTCTTCTCCGATGCTGCCCATAACCGGAGAAAGGATGTTGCGATCAGCATACATAAATACCCAACCTAAAAAAAAGAGAAAAATAACAAATGCCGGATGTGTCTTTTTCATTAAAAATCCTCCTTCTATTGTCTGAATATTGAGATCATTATAACAACATTCTTTTCAACAGAAGGGGTTCTTGTCACATATTCTCACACAGTTTTTTAACATTTTGAAATTAATCAATTAATTTTAGTTTCGTTTCGAAGGCTTTTAACGTTTTTTAATTCTCAAAACGAAACAGAGTAGCTCAACCACCGTTAATGCTATTTTTAAGCATGTTAGATTTCATCTTACACAATAAAAGGAACAACTATTACCATCAAAAGTGGTCAAAAAATTGGCCAAAATCTCTCAGAGGATTTTGGCCGACATGCTAATTTATTTTTTATTAGAATATTTTACCGACGAAACTTCTCAAGAAACCTTGTCGGATATTCACTCGGAAGCTTGCTAACTTCATCGAGTTTATTCCATTGCTCTTCTGTTAATCTCCAACCAACACTGCCCATATTTTCTTCGAATTGCTCAAGGCTGCTGGCACCAAAAATCGGTGAGGTGACTTCTTCTTTATTTAGCAGCCAATTTAATGCGACTTGAGCAGGGGTTTTGTCCAGTTCATGCGATGCTTCCTGAACGACTTTTAAAATAGCAAAGTTCCTTTCCGTGGCTCTATTTTCCCAGCTTGATTCACCACCCCCATGGGAAAGTCTTCCGCTTTGAGGTTTTTCACCTTGCTTGTATTTCCCAGTTAAGAAACCTCCCCCAATTGGTGCCCACGGAATGACACCGACATTTTCTTCTTTGCACAATGGGAGGACTTCCCTATCCATTTCACGGTTAAGTAAACTATATTGTGGCTGTATGGAGATAAATCGAACAAGATTATGAAAATCACTATAAGATAAAGCCTTCATCATTTGCCACGCCAAAAAGTTTGAACACCCTATGTATCTTACTTTGCCAGAACTGACAAGATCATCTAATGTTCTGATCGTTTCTTCAATAGGTGTGATATTATCCCAGACGTGAAGCTGATAAAGATCGATATAATCCGTGTTTAAACGCTTCAAACTTTGGTCGACACCTTCCATAATGCGACGGCGTGAATAGCCAAAATCATTTGGATGAGGACCTACCCGCATTCTTACCTTTGTTGCCAGCACTACTTCGGAACGGCGATCTTTAATCGCCTTGCCGACAATCCGCTCAGATTCACCGCCAACATAAACATCTGCTGTATCGATGAAATTTCCTCCCTTATCCAAGAAGCGATGAATCATCTCAATAGAGTCAGATTCATTGACCTCCTTTCCAAAGGTCATGGCACCTAAACAAAGTTCTGATACTAATAAACCGCTTTTGCCCAATACTTTGTATTCCATTTGTCTCTCTCCTATCTCGTTTTCTAACTTTCAATATATTATTCGAGATAAGAATGTTTATTCCTTTAAATGAATAAAGGTGATAAATTGTAAAAATCTTTATTCTACTGAATTTACCCGTTCCACTGTATCAATTGTGCAATAATAAGAAATACAATGGCCAGCACAAGCCAGATTAAAAACAACGGCATGTAGAAACGGACCCATTTTTGCCAAGGAACACCAGCAAGTGCCAAAGTTGCCAAAAAGTATCCGGAAGTTGGGAATAATATATTTCCCAGACCATCACCAAATTGATAGGCTAATACAGCCGTCTGCCTTGTTACTCCAATTAAATCCGAAAGCGGCGCTAAAATTGGCATTGTCACCAGGGCTTGCCCGCTTCCAGAAGGAACTAAGAAGCTAAACAGCATTTGGACAAAGAACATTCCAATTGCACTAAAAATAGCTGGAAATTCACCAACAGCAGCACCTAAGCTATTCACAATCGTATCCATCACCTGGCCATCTTCCAATACGACTGCAACCGCTCTGGCTACGCCAATAATAATGGCACCAACCAACACCTCGCGGAAGCCTTCATTAAATCCTTCACAAATATTCGTTAGGCTTAATCCGGAAATCATTCCAACAACGATTCCCATCAAAATGAACAGTCCTGCCATCTCTAGCATAAACCACCCTTTTGCTAATACTCCATAAACGAGTAAAACAAAAAACCCAAAAAGGACAAGGAATGCAACTTTTTGACGCATTGTTGCATCTGGTTTATTTCCTTCCGATTTATTTAAATAAACGGTTCTCTTACTTACATCTTCCTCATATACCAGACTTGACTTTGGATTTCTTTTTATCTTTTGAGCGTAACGGACAATATAAAAGATTCCGACCAATACAAATACAACGAAAGCGATGAATCTCATCTCTATTCCCGAAAACACGGGAAGACCTGAAATCTTTTGCCCCAAGCCTGTATTTATTGGATTAAGAAACCCTGTCATAAATCCTGCAGTAGTTGCAACTAAAGCTACCGCAGCAGCAACCATTGAATCATAGCCCATAGCAATCATCAACGGTAAGATAACCGGAACATACACCAGACTTAATTCCTGTGTACCGATCAAACTGCAGACAGTGGCAAACGCAACCATAAGCACGGGAATTAGTGTAATACTTCTGGTTGAAAACTTTCTTGTTAGTCTGTCAACTCCTATTTCAATAAGCCCTGTATTTCGAATAACCGCAAAGATACCGCCAATAATAAATGTAAAAAACACAACCTCGCCAGCAGCAACCAAGCCCCTCGGTATAGCTGTCATAAATTCAGTCAATCCAACAGGTGACCGTTCAACCCATTGAAATGAATCAGGATCAATTGTTGTCCTCCCCTCAGGACCAGGTATTCTTTCATATACTCCAGCAGGAACGAAATAAGTAGCGATAGCTGCAAGAGTAATAAACAAAAATAAAAGAACGTAAATATGCGGCAGTTTGAATCTCTTTTTAACTTTATTGGATTCCATTGGAATATCCAAAGCAGCCTTCTCCACTTTCTCTAACGTCATTCTTACTCCCCCTTTTTTGTTATAATAACTATCATTGAATGTTAATAAATATAACATTCAATTTATGACTAGTTTAACCGATCAATTTATAAGTTTCATTAGAAGATTTGTGAAATTTCATACAATTCCTTGTACAATTTAACTAAATGAATAAGGAATTATATAAAAACATTTACTCCAATATTAATAAACCTCACATTTAATAGAGCTTTATTCGGAATAAAAAAACTTCAGCACCTCGACCTTAATGGTCCAAGTACTGAAGTTTAGTGTCAAAACTCTATCCTCATTCATATATATTCCATAGCAGCATCTTGATTGATTTTTCTCCTTTCTAGCTTGCTGCCCCTTTCCAATCATTGTGTCGAACCTGTTGATAGCATTGGTTTTAATAACTAAGATGAGTCCAAATAAGGCAAATAACAACAATAATACTACATATAGCTTTTTCACCATTATCCTCCAGTCGAATTAAATTCTTGAATTTTTTAAATTTTTTAACTACAATCAAGCTAATATAAATTCCTTACTTATTCTAATACATTTTGATATCGAGATATATGTTTTTATAAAGCTGTTAACAATTTTTATCTTTGAGGAGGAGGAATTATGCTAGATCAGTTATGGTCATCATTAGATGCCCATTATTCAGAAATGGTAGAGATTCGCCGGTTTTTACATATGCATCCAGAGCTCTCCTTTCAGGAAGTAAATACAGCCAGCTATATTGAGAATTACTATAAAAAGCTTGGTATCCCCGTTAGAGCCAATGTAGGCGGAAACGGTGTTGTGGCAACCATCAAAGGAGATTTGCCGGGTCCCACCGTTGCATTACGAGCAGACTTTGATGCCCTTCCGATACAAGATGAAAAAGATGTTGACTATAAATCTACGGTTCCTGGGGTCATGCATGCATGTGGTCATGACGGCCATACCGCTACATTGCTTGTCTTAGCAAAGGTGCTTCACAACAACAGACATCTAATAAACGGAAAGATTATTCTGATCCATCAGCATGCAGAAGAATATGCGCCAGGCGGAGCACTTTCGATGATCGAAGATGGCTGCTTGGAAGGTGTTGATGTAATTTTTGGGACACATCTTTGGGCAACTGAGCCTGTTGGAAAAATCCAGTACCGGGTGGGACCGATCATGGCTGCAGCTGATCGATTTGAAATCACGGTCCATGGGAAAGGCGGTCATGGAGCACAGCCACATAAAACAAAAGATGCCATCCTGATCGGCTCCCAAATCGTCACCAGCCTGCAGCAAATTGTCAGCCGCAAAATAGATCCTACTCATTCCGCAGTTGTGACCGTTGGTTCATTTGTAGCTGAAAATGCCTTTAATATCATTGCCAACTCTGCCAAACTAATCGGAACAGCACGTTCATTTGAGGAAGAGGTAAGAAAACAACTCGAACAAGAGATTGAGCAGGTGGTTAAAGGTACGTGTCTTATGAATGGAGCAGCATATGATTATCTGTATTATCGAGGCTACCCAGCTGTTGTAAACCATCAAGCTGAAACCGAATTTCTTAAAAACATAGCCGAAAAGGTTCCAGGTGTTTATGAGGTAGAAGAAAGCCCGCTGCAAATGGGCGGTGAAGATTTTGCCTATTATCTGCAGCATGTGAAGGGAACATTCTTTTTCACTGGAGCCATGCCGGCTAAAAAGGAAGCAGCTTATCCACATCACCATCCTAAATTCGATATTGATGAAAAGGCGCTTCTTATTGCCGCTAAAACATTATGTAAGGCGGCGATTCAGTATCAGCTTGATTCGGTGAGTGATCAGCCAATTTCAATTTAGAAAGGTTCAGACTAAAGGCGCTTTCCATTAAGGAAGCGCCTAAGAGTTTAATAATCTAGAAGATTAACGGTTTCATATATTCTGTTGATTATTTTCAATAGATAATGCTTTACCACTGCCATGATCTAACCTATTTACATGAGGAACTGTATCAGTGCCATGATTCACTGTCCCATTTGACCTCGATGCATAAGATTTGATTAACTCCGCTACATCAATACCAGTCATTTCCTTTAACGGCTCCTGCATATCTACCATTGTTCTCGTAATACTTTTGCCAAAGGAAGGCACACCCTGGCCATTGCCTGAATCAATAATTTTAACAGATTCAATATTGTTAAGCGGCTGGGCAATCTTTTCTGCAAAAACTGGTAGCATTTCGATTAATTTTTCGGTGATAATCACCTCGCCATGCTTTTCCATCGCTTCAGCTAATAGCTTTCTTGCTTCAGCTTCCGCTTTCCCTCGTTCACGGATTACATCTGCTTCAGCAGAACCCTCCTCCCTGCGGATTTTTGCTTTTGCTTCACCGGCAATTTCCGCTTTTCGGGCTTCTGCTTCTGCTTTACGAGTTGTTTCATAGTATTCGGCATCCGCTTTTGTTTTTCGAACCTTGCTTTCTTCTTCCTCAAGCTTAACTGCACGTTCACGCTCTAAAAATTTTAGCGTTAATTCTTCTTCTTTTACTTCTTTTGCTAATTTTGCCTTTTCCAATTCATAGGATTGCTCTGATTTTGCCCGGGCACGTTCTGTTTCTTCTTTAAACGCGGCATCCTTAATATCCTTTTCTTTTTTCGATTCTGCGATTGCAATTTGGCGTTTGTATTCTTCCTCTTTCGCCTCTTGATCGGTTTGTGCACGGTGAATACGAGTTTCTCGCTCACTGTTAGCCTCAGCGATTTCCGCCAGTTTACGAACCTCAGCAATACGCGGTCTGCCCAGATTTTCCAAATAGCCATTCTCTTCATCTGCATCACGTAAGTCTGTTAGTCCTAATGAGGTTATCTTAAAGCCCATTAAGTCAAGCTGCTTTTGCGCTACCTCGGATACATCCTGATTAAATTTTTCCCGGTTGCTGTTAATATCTTCAACTGTCATCTTTGAAAGAATCGCACGCAAATTACTTCCGAGCACCTCAATAATTTCCGCTTCAATCTCTGATTGCTCCTTGCCTAAAAACTGCTCCGCATAGTTTGCGATACCGTTTAACGTATCAGCAACCTTTACCATTGCGACCGCATCTGCAACTATTGGGACACCGCCATTTGTGTAAACTCTTGGTGTGGATAGTTTTAATTGAAACGAAGTCAAATTAACAGGTGTAGATGTCTGAAAACGTCTAAGGCGATACCCGCCGCCACGAATGATTTTCATCGAGCGGCCTTCTTGATCGGTAAATATATTCGTTTCCTTCTCAGGATCTCCTAATCTTGGTCCTGTAATAATTAAAGCTTGGTTGGACTTTGCTGTACGGTAGCGATATTTTATCCAAAAGAAATAGCCAACTCCTGCAAGTGCAGCAACAATCAATATTGGAATTAAAAACATAAGTACTCCAATCACATCTAACATCTTCGCTTCCTCCTCCATTTAACATATCTATATAACCCATACATCTAATAATGCATGGAAATTGAACTTTTTCCCTGTACAAGGTAGGTTTTTCAAACATATTGATCAATATGTATTGTTATACGAATAGAAAAGGGAAAGGTTTCAAAATTGGGAAATTTCTACCTAGCTTCTTCTTCCACATGTTAAATCTTAAAAGAAAGCGCAAAAAAACAGACTTTTATCCTTATATATATAATAGGGGTTTAGACTTCTATACATAGCTACTACCTGAGGAAAGGAGAAATCCATTGAACACGGATCAAGCATTTACCTTGTTAAAGGAAGCTGGGATAACGGATAATATTGAAACCTTTAAGCGGTGGCTCCGTGAGGGCAGAATAAAAGCAACTGGATTCACGGTAGATGATAAGGCCTTAATGCGTTTTATGAAGGAGCAAACTAAGCTGGATAAGGACGAGGTCATTCGCCAATTAAAAATAAAAATAAAAGCAAAGGATGAGGAAATTAAGGGCATAGAGGAATTACATGCAAGTTCAACAAGGATACTCATCCAGCAAAGAGATAAGCTATATAATGAAATTGGCTTATTGCAAATTGAAAGGAATCATTTAAAAAAGGAAACAATCAATTTATTAAAAGAAAATATTGAATTGCGGGATGAGTTGATTGCATTAAAAGAAAAGTTCCATAAAGGGGAAAAAGATGGGGATGCTACTCATTCCACCTCAATGTTGAGTGATTTTCGCCAAAAATTGAGCATTTCAAAAAAAGCAGATGAAAAGGAGATATTTACAGCATTTAAAGAATTATTAAAAATAGCTCATCCAGACCATGGCGGCAATGAAAAAATCTTTCATTATATAAAACAAGAATACGACCAGTTTAGAAACTGGACCAATAGATAAATATCGGGGATAGTCCTGTTGTGAGGCCTTCTATCGGACTTTTCCTCGTTTCTCTTACCTTATTTTGTCCTATAGAAGCAGTGATTTTTACACAAAATGCAAAAATCACTGCTTCATTTAATTTCCCCCAAATACTCATTAATTCGAAAAGATCCGCAACCGATAGCAATTCATGGCACATTCACCAAGCTGTTGAACAAGGTGATAATTAGCCACTCCCCCTACAACAGCACCAATGCCTGGAAGAATCTGCATTAACTTGACAACATCAATATAATCTCGATATTCCTGCTGAAACACCCGCCAGTCCAAATCCTTCACTTCGTTTTTTAGTGTATCCCAATGTTCGATCTTTTCAAGAGTTTCTTCTTTATGTGTCTCACTTGAAAATGCCAGCTGAAAAACATATAAAAGAAACAGCCTTTCCTCATATTCCTTCGTGCTGTATCCATAAATGCTGGCCACTTCAAATAAAAACTTCATCTTGATACTTAGGAACAAAGGGAAGTCGGCAAGCCCTAATAAAATTCCTCCGGCACCGGTTGAGGCACCTTCAATGGCAGCTGTCTTCTTAAATGTTCCTATCGTTTTTTCAACTAGCTGTTCACGTTCCTTAAACGTAAGGTTCTCTATTTTTTTCGGAAATGTGGTGACATTTGAACCTACAAGTGTGGCTTGAACCATTTTTTTAATACTTTCTGTAATAGTTGTATGTACCTTTTCTGGAATCAATTGATTCATTTTCGTCTGCGCTTTTTTAGAGGATCTTTCTAAAAAAGAAGGTCTTCGCAACTGCCTTTGCTTCCAAAGTCTTGCCTCTTCTGCCATCTGTGTTTCATAGGTCATCTGTTATACACCCTTTTCACTCTTCTTTAACCTCGTTCCCATATACATATATGTAAACAGACTAGCAAACACCACATTTACAGCTAAAGTGATGACAAAAATGAAAGCTGTTGATGTTATCAGTGTTACCACAGAGTAGACGATCGCTTGAACAATAAGCACGCTAAAAATAATTTTTAAAAAGCTTTTTAACTTTTTTCTTTCCGCAGTCGGATAAAGATTTGGCAGCTCCAATAAATCAAAATGTTTAAATAAACTCATTATCTGTATCCCTGTTAAGAATGAAAAAATGACCACGATGATCACATTCCCAATTAACTGTTGATTAATAACCGCTAAAATCACACTGCCGATTATGGTAAGTCTCACCACGATCCCAAAATAATCCCCAGATCGTAAAAATGCTCTGCCAAATAAATATTCATAAACATGATCTTGATGGTATGATACTTGCTTTAGGAACAAATCAAGATACTTACGGCGTTTCGCTTGTTTTTTCAATTTAGGGACATCGGTAAATAAGTTGGCCAGCTTATAAAAGGACTGTTTCCTTTCCTCTTCCATCTTGATCAACTGATCCCATTTAATGGCTTTCGATTTAACAAGCTTGGAAAAATAAGCATCATAGCCCACCATAATGAGAAAAATCACCAGCACAAAAAGATACTGTCCGGAAAGGATAAAAAAGATCATACAACCGTTCATGACAAATCTAACAGCGAGATCGCTCCATTTTGCAGATGCTTCCGTTAAGTATCCCATTTTCCAGCTTATCCGCAAATTCCAGACCTTCACGCCAAGCAGCAAGATCAAGCTTATGATGAGGCTATTTCCATTTGCGGTCGTTGCTTTAAAATACAATGGAGCAAATAAAATCATGACCACAATAATTGGAAAGCTCTGTGTTACTAAACTATAGGCAAAAGCCTTTTGAAAGTAACCATTAAGCTTATGCTCCATAGGAAGCAGGAACACGATGTCAGCCTCTTTTAACAAAGTGCGGACATGGGAACGAAGCAAAATCAACGAAAAAACGGTCGCCATGATCAGAACAGCTGGAAAATCAGGAGACAAAGTCTCAAGCCATTTTTGATAGGTGACAGCCCCGCCCGCTGCTAAGAAAATAACCACAAATAAAAGATGGTCATTTAACATGTATTTCAAATATGCCCTTGTTTCATTTATATGATGATTAACCCTCGTTTTCCAAATCTCATCAATGCTCTTCATCTTGATCTTCCTTTGTCAGCTGAATATAAAGATCATCAAGAGTGGCCTCTCTCATGCCAAACTGTTCCCTTAGCTGGATTAACGTTCCTTTCGCACGGATTTCGCCATTATGTAAAATAATAAACGAGTCGCAATACCTCTCCGCTGTAGCAAGGATATGTGTAGACATTAAAATTCCCGATCCTTGCTGTTTAGCCTTTTCCATCATTTCCAAAAGAGAATTGATCGCTAACGGATCTAATCCGACAAACGGCTCGTCAATAATGTACAGTGCCGGCTCAATTAAAAACGCGCACATGATCATCACCTTTTGCTTCATACCCTTTGAAAAGTGAGCAGGAAACCATTTCAGTCGTTTCTCCATCCTAAATTCCTTTAAAAGCGGATGAAGGCGTTTTTCAAATGTAGACTGATCAAGACCATAGGCCATTGCCGTTAATTCCAAGTGCTCATATAAAGTTAATTCATCATATAAGATCGGTGTTTCAGGTATAAAGCTGAATTGTGAGCGATAGGCCGCTGCATCGTCAGCAAATGTTTTTGCATTTATTGAAATGCTGCCCTTATGTGCCTCCATCAATCCAATAATATGTTTAATGGTTGTGCTTTTTCCTGCACCATTTAAGCCAATAAGACCAACTATTTGACCTTTATCTACCTCAAACGAAATATCCTTCAAGACAGGGTTTCGCGTATACCCTCCAGTTAACTGATCTACTTTTAACAACGCCATTTTTTAGTTGTTCTCCTTTTTCTTTTTATCTTATCAAAATCAAAAACACTTGTCCTAATGAAGCAAACTTTTTCGCATAATGAAGCACGAACAGGACATCATAATCAATGAGGAAGGGATAGCTTGTCAAACAAAACCCAAAAAAATGAGGTGTTTGTTCCAGACAACTATTTTTCTCAAAGAGCTTGGGAATTCTTTGTTTAACCATTGATGTAAAACACTTACGAAATGAGGTGTCTACGGGCCGCAATTCTCTGAATTAAACGCTCGCATCTAATCATTTTGTAAATGAGGTGTTTGTCAAAGACAATATCTTTGATTGTTAAGATTGATTTAACACTTAACAAGGGGATGATCGCTTTGAACAATGGTGATTTTCACATCAGGTAGCATTTACTAAAATGTTAAATGAGGTGTTTGTCAAAGCAAACTTCTTATAAAAGAAGCAAAATTGTTTAACCATTGAAGAACAACCTTACGAAATGAGGTGTCTACGGGCCGCAATTCTCTGAATTAAACGCTCGCATATAATCATTTTGTAAACGAGGTGTTTGTCAAAGACATTTTCTCAATCTGTTAAGAAGGATAATCACTTAACAAGGAGATGGTCGTTTTGGACAATGGTGATTTTCACATCAGATAGCATTTACTAAAATGTTAAATGAGGTGTTTGTCAAAGACAATATCCCGAATTTTGAGTAACCTTTCCCTTCTTCTGGAACAGGGTGAGCATCGTTCACCTTGTTCTTTTTTCTTTTCCCTTAAAAATTGTGATAAAATACGATTATCCATAAAACATAACATAATAGCTCTAAAAATGATGTTGAAAAATGTTTTACTAAAAAATTTAAAATAAAGGTGTGTGAGAACATGAGTGATTGTATTTTTTGCAAAATCATCAACGGTGAGATTCCGAGCGCAAAAGTATTTGAAAACGAGCATGTGTATGCATTTCTTGATATTAGTCAAGTAACAAAAGGACATACCCTTGTTATTCCAAAAGTACATAAAGAAAATATTTATGAAATGACGCCTGAAATTGCAAGCAAGCTGTTTGAGGTTGTTCCGCAAATTGCCAATTCAATTAAAAAACACTTCGAGCCTATAGGATTGAATTTATTAAATAATAATGGCGAAAAAGCCGGACAATCCGTTTTCCACTATCATATGCACATCATTCCTAGATATGGTCAAGGAGACGGGTTCGGGGCTGTTTGGAAAAGCCATGCTGACCAATATACACCTGAACAGCTACAAGAAATTGCAACAAAGATTAACGAAGGTATTTCTTAAAAGGGTCTGTCTGTTTAGACCCTTTTTATACCGTTAAAAAACATGTTTTATTAAGTGCCTAACCTCTCATTCATTACTCTTTAATATTGATAACGCTTTCCATATCAACATTCACAAAGATGAAAATATTCAGTCTATATTTCCGGCAATTTTCATGTTAGGATATGAGTATTATTCAACGTACAAACCAAGGAGGCAATACAGTTGAGAGCTTATAATTTCAATGCAGGACCAGCGGCGATTCCATTACCTGTGCTTGAACGGGCACAAAAAGAATTAGTTAATTTCCAAAATACAGGAATGTCTGTAATGGAGCTTAGTCATCGCAGTAAGGATTATGAGGAAGTACACAACCGAGCAAATGCTTTACTTAGGGAGCTTTTAGGTATTCCCGACACATATGAAGTCCTATTTTTACAAGGCGGGGCAAGCCTGCAGTTTTCAATGATTCCAATGAATTTTCTTCACGAAAACAAAACAGCTCATTTTATTATGTCTGGGGCATGGTCTGAAAAAGCACTAAAAGAAGCACAGCTTTTAGGAGAAACCCGTATTTTAGCATCAAGCAAGGATGAGAATTATACGCATATCCCTAAAGACTATTCTTTAAATGAGATTGAAGATGGAGCTTATTTGCATATCACATCTAACAACACGATTTTCGGTACTCAATGGAAGGAATACCCAACTAGTCCAATCCCATTAATTGCTGATATGTCCAGCGATATTTTATGCAAAGAAATCGATGTGAAGAAATTTTCACTTATTTATGCCGGAGCACAAAAAAATCTTGGTCCTTCAGGTGTAACAGTTGTTATTGTGAAAAAAGACTTTTTAGAAACAGCACGTACGAATGTGCCTACCATTTTAAAGTATTCAACACATGCGAAAAATAACTCTTTATATAACACACCGCCAACCTTCGCCATCTATATGCTGTCACTTGTATTAGAGTGGGTTAAGGAGCAAGGCGGCGTGAAAAGCATTCAAAAAATCAACGAAGAAAAAGCGGGCTATATTTATGCCGCTATTGACGAAAGCGAAGGGTTTTATAAAGCACACGCTACTGAAGACAGCCGTTCTTTAATGAATATTACCTTCACGCTGCCTAACGAAGAGTTAACGAAGAAATTCCTTCAAGCAGCAAAGGAACGTAACTTTATTGGTCTTGCAGGCCATCGTTCAGTAGGCGGCTGCAGAGCTTCTACTTACAACGCGGTTCCTAAAGAAGCATGTATCGCATTAGCTCAATTCATGACTGAATTTAAAAATCAACATCAATGATCTACTTCTTAACGGGCTGACTCATCATTTAAAGAGTCAGCCCTTTTTTCACTTGCTGAAAAATTCTGTACGTTCTGACACTTTACTGCTATAATATGACTAACATCTCTCGCATTAGGAAATCAGTTCACTATTGGGGAGAAATTAGTTCTTAGTTTAGAAGAGGAGAGTGGAGAAATGAATACAAGAGTGTTAGTTATCCTTTCTTTATTTGCTGCGATCGGGGCCGTGCTTCATATGGTGATCCCGCCCTTTTACCAAGGGATGAAACCGGATATGATGCTGATTATGATGTTTATTGGAATCCTTTTATTTCCTAGTTTAAAAAATGTCACATTACTTGGGATTGTGACAGGAATTCTGTCTGCCCTGACAACACAGTTTCCAGGCGGTCAACTTCCAAATCTCATAGACAAATTCATTACAGCATTTGTGTTCTTCGGTTTATTGTTAGCAGTAAAGAAAATAGCCCAAAAAGTAGCAACGGCTACAGTGCTAACTGTAATCGGAACAATTGTTTCAGGAACTATTTTCTTGTCATCTGCACTTGTTATAGCTGGTTTACCTGAGGGTACAGCCTTTACCGCACTGTTCTTAACAGTTGTTTTACCAGCAACATTATTTAATGGAGCAGCAATGGTCATTATTCTGCCAATTATTCAAGCTATTTTTAAACGCTCAAATTTAACAACTACTGTCTAAGTATCGTAACCCGATCCATTCCATGATCGGGTTTTCTTTTTCCCGCCGTTTTTTGACTTTCATCAAAAGCAATAAGCTACCCTTAAAAATCTATTGAAAATAAAGCAAAAGTACACCAATCAGCAATGCTACTGCCCCTCCAGAAGCAAGAACAGTTATTTTTTGTTTGACAATTTTTTTAGGTGGATAAGATGCTGATTGCTGGAGAAGTTTAAAATAATGAAAAGCTCCAATAAAAAGTAATAGACTAATCACAAAAAATAAAAAGATCACACCTGCCATACTCATCCCCCTTTAAATTTTTTTGCTCTTTAAACTAGTTTGTTGATTTCCGCTGCAGGAGTTCATCTTTAGCGGGTGTTCTGGGAGCCTTCTCAGCGTTACGTGCCTGATTAGGTCTCCCCTGTCCCGTTGTTCCCGACCTTAGAACATGTCCAATGATAAACCTGCCTAAACAACCAAGCCACTTAAGCCTTATATAAATAACTATGCCAGATACGATTATTCTATGTATAATGTTTAATGAAGACAGATTTGGGTACTTTGGTAAGAAGGATGTTTTTTACTGATGAAGAAATTTACATATACCAATAATGATTGGAGTGCTGAACATGTCAAATAACAAATCATTATTATGCGGTTTCGTTGTTGGCGGCATTATTGGAGGAATTGCTACGTTACTTGCGGCTCCTTCGTCTGGAAAGGAGCTTCGCAGCCAACTGAACCTTAACCGTAAAAAGCTTGAGGAAACACTAAACCAGTTGAAGTCCGAAAGCATTGCCTTAAAAAATCAAGTGATCATAACAGCTAAAGAAAGCTCTGAAGTCATAAAAGAAGTTTCCACTGATCTAAAAAGAACCATTAATCAATTTCAGAAAGAAATCGAACCACATAAAAAAGATCTGCAAAAAGAAATTGAAGAAGTAGAACAAAAAATAAAGCAGCTTGAACAAACGTTACAATCATAGGATAAGAGTCTCTGCTGCAAAATCCGCATAAAGACTTATTTTAATCGCTTTTCCCTAGTCATTTGATAAAGTTTTTCCCTCGCTTAAATTAACATTTGTTCATCTAAATATTTTTGTTTTCAAATAAAAAGTGTGTTAGACAAAATTTGTTAACACACTTTTTTATGCCGTCAAGTCTTGATATATAAGGAATTATGAAAATATTTAAAAATTTCGTAAATTTACATCTTTATTAATCTTTATTTTATTGGCATAATAGAGAATAATACATTTAGGGAAGAACAGGGGTGACCGGTGATGAAGCATAATGAAAAGGAATATACAATTAAAGAAGCCTTATTATTTAGTCAACGCGTTGCGCAGCTTAGTAAAGCATTATGGAAAACAATCGAAAAAGATTGGCAGCAGTGGATCAAGCCTTATGATCTGAATATCAACGAGCACCATATTCTTTGGATTGCTGACCATTTAAATGGGGCTTCCATTTCAGAGATTGCTAAATTCGGAGTAATGCATGTGTCTACTGCATTTAATTTTTCAAAAAAGCTTGAGGAAAGAGGCTATTTAGAGTTTTCCAAAAAAGTTAATGATAAGCGAAATACGTATATTAAGCTTACTAAACAAGGTGAGGAAGTTCTTGCACAGCTTTTAGAGGATTTTAGCCCAGATAGGAACTCTGTTTTTAAAGGGGCTCTCCCCCTCCAAAATCTGTATGGGAAGTTTCCTGAAATGATTGAAATGATGTGCATCATCCGCAATATTTATGGAGATGATTTTATGGAGATTTTTGAACGCTCCTTTAATAATATTGAGAATTCATTTTATGAGGAAAATGGTACCCTTACAAAAAAAGAACGTAAGACTGAGCAATTATTATCCTCGAGCTGACGTTACTCCATGCAATCTTCACATTAGGGCAAGAAATTCTTTCATTAAAGAGCGATACAAGCCCTGTTTTGCCATAGCTTGAATGGTTTCACCGATTTCAAGCTTTTCATTTAGCTGACCTGCAAACTGCGTAAGGAGATCTGTAAAGATCACTAATCCTTGCGCTTTTTGTTCCTCATGAAGAAAAGCGAGTTCATCGCATATTTTATATAGTTCTTCTATTTCATCCCTCGTCAATCCTTTTTCCATAACCAAACGATAGAAAGGAAATCGATTGGGCTCAATCATTTGCAGCAACAACGTTTGATAATATTCCAACGTCTCCAAACGTTTTTCTAATGAATCCATGCCGTACCTTCTTTCTAATCACCATTCTTGACCTTTATTGTATAGTATTTCCTGTTTTTTAGAAAGCTACAAAAGACAAACGCGACCAGATTTTTTTACTTTTTTCGTATACTGTTAGAATGAAAGGTAAATGATGTTATTTGATTAATAGGATCTTGATTTCCCATCCAGGACGTAGCGGTTTAAGTACGATAAGTACTAAATCTACTAGCTTAAGTTTCAAAATGATCATAACGACCAGATGCTTTTGTCACTTTTTTACATTTTCATCATTTTCCTAAGATTCAAAGCTATCTTTTTCATAAATAGTTTGGTAATCTAATATGTATAGTGAGGGAAGGGGGATCTCAAATGTTAATTTTCTTCATTTTGTTTGCAGTCTTTATCTTGTTTTATATAAACAAGCTTACAAATGCTTTATGCTTAGTACGTGAGATTCCTGAAGACCGCCAAACAAAGGTATTTAGAACAATAAATGTTCTTATTACGATTTTGTTAATTTCTTCATACATAGAAATCTTGTTTACTTAGGAATTAATAACCTGGACAGATGAGTTAAAATGGCAATTCAATTCATAATTAATGATGGGCTGTATCAATTGGTCTTTAACATTAAACAAAGAGGCTGCCTCTTTTGTTTGAGACAGCCCCATTTTCTCATCTTATAACCATGCTGCACCAACAATGATTAACAAAATGAACAATACAACGATCAAAGCGAATCCGCTTGCGTATCCTCCGCTCATTATGACACCCCCTTTCAATATAGTTACGGTATCCTATGCTGAAAAGCCTATGACCGAATAGGCATCTGCCGCATTTATAAAAAAATTATCCGGTTTCCGGTCCTCTTTTAATAAAGATAAGAAGCCCCAATAATGATTAGCAAAATAAACAATACGACAATCAATGCAAAGTTGTTATTATATCCTTTACTCATATCAATTACCTCCTTTATCTTTTCAAAATATCCTATGATAAATGGTCCTTTATGTTTGGACGTTTGCCCAGTTTTTAAAAAATTCATCTTATTCCCTAAAAAGAAACGTCTAAAAATGTTGAATAACCTTGAAAAAACTTTTTGATTTTGTCACATTATGGTATAGTATTTCTTGTACTATCTTGGAATGTAACGTTTCCATTTCTGGGGCAGTATAAGAATAACAGCGTCTTTCGCCATTTAGACTTGGCGTTTTACCAATGTAATACTTTCTAAATATCATAACTAGGAGTTGTATTAAAGGATGAAAAAGGTAGCAATTGCACTAGCAGCAGCGACAAGCCTCTTTGCTTTAAGCGCTTGCAATAACGGAGATTCAGAGGCTGTTGTAGAGACGAAAGCAGGTAATATTACAAAAGAAGAATTTTACGGAGCGATGAAGGAACGATTTGGTGAAGATGTTCTAACAGAGCTTGTTCACGAAAAGGTGTTAAGCGAAAAATATGAAGTTTCCGATAAGGAAGTTCAGGCAGAGTTCGATAAATATAAAACACAATTAGGCGCTCAATTTACAAGCATGGTTGAAATGCAAGGAGAAGATGTTGTTAAACAAATTCTTAAAGTCGACTTGCTTAGAAAGAAAGCAGCCGAAGCTGAAGTAAAAGTGACAGATGAGGATTTAAAGGAATACTACGATACGCTTGAAGGTAAAGTGAAAGCAAGCCACATCTTGGTAGAAGATGAAGCGAAGGCGAAAGAAGTAAAAGATAAGCTTGCTAAAGGCGAAAAATTTGAAGACCTAGCAAAAGAATACTCAACAGATCCAGGATCAGCGCAAAATGGCGGAGATTTAGGCTGGTTCGGGAAAGGTCAAATGGTGAAAGAATTTGAAGACGCAGCCTTTAAATTAAAAGAAGGCCAAGTGAGTGAACCAATTAAAACAGATTACGGTTATCATATTATTAAAGTTACCCAAACAGTAAAACCATTTGATGAAATGAAGGAATCCTTAACAGAGGATGTACGTAACCAAAAACTCCAGCAGCCTGACACAGTCCAGTCTGCGTTAGATAAAGCGATAAAGGATGCAAATGTTGAAGTAAAGGATGACGACTTTAAGGATTTATTTAAGGAACCTAAAGCTGAAGCTGAAACAGATACAAAAACAGAAACAAAAGCTGACTCAGAAGAAAAATAATAAACACCCACCGAAAGCATGGTGTTGTAACAAAGAGAAAAGAGGCTGAAATCCAGCCTCTTTTTTGCATTAAAGTTTTTAACTCGCAGATTGGTCATTTGGAACCTGTTGTTGTTCCAATAATTCCCGCTTCTTTTGGCGCTCTTGTTCGATTCGATCAATAAATACTTGTCCTTCCTTCTCGATAAACTCATCATCAATCTGTTTATCCTCCCGAGCGGTTTTAAACGCCATGTAACCACTAACAAGGATCCCGATAATACATACATATATCCACCACGGTAATAAAAGCATGTATGCTCCCCCTTTTATAACTTGTGTATGATATGACAAGCCCTTTTACTAAAAACTATGCAAGGAAAGCAAATGTTATTCCTACTATAGATGGATCGATCATTTATTTATGAAAGGTTGGTTTGTAAAAAGAGCGGTTATCTAAGGCAAAGACTCTCTCTGTATATTCGCCTGGCTTCACTCGTTCAAGAGCACGATCGAGCATGTTCATTTTCGCATCAAGGTTATCAATATAATGAAGAATTTCTGCCTCTTTAATCATTGGCGGTTTTGGACTTCCCCATTCTGCCTTGCCATGATGACTTAAAACTAGATGCTGAAGAACAACCACTTCTTCTCCTTCAATTTGCAAATGCTCAGCAGCTTTGGCAATTTCATTTACCATAATCGATATATGACCTAATAGGTTTCCTTCGACCGTATACGTTGTGCTGATTGGTCCTGAAAGTTCAATTACCTTCCCTAAGTCATGTAGGATGACACCTGAATAAAGCAAGTCGGTATCAAGACTTGGGTATAAAGTGGCAATTGATTTGGCTAAATCAAGCATTGAGACAACATGGTATGCTAAGCCTGAGACAAATTCATGATGATTTTTTGTTGCAGCTGGATATTCCATAAAGGCTGCTCCATGCTTTTTTAAGAGATATCTTGTTATCCGTTGAATTTTAGGGTTTTTCATTTCAAAAATATATTGTGTAATTTTATCGTTCATCACGTCCTTTGGAACTGGAGCCGTTTCTAAAAAGTCCGAGATATCAACAGTCTCATCCTCATTCTTTGGACGTATGTTACGAATTTTCAATTGATTTCGGCCGCGATAATGGTGGATATCTCCATAGATTTTTACAATGCTTTGGGGAGCATAGGTAGCCTCATCTTCCGGAGTAGCATCCCAAAGCTTTGCTTCTATTTCACCTGAAGTATCCTGTAAAATAAGTGTTAAGAATGCCTTTCCATTGCTGGCAATCCCCTTTGTTGAAGACTTGATAAGCAGATGTACATCCACTTGCTCCCCAACATCATAATAGAGTATTCCTTTCCCCATAATCAAAGCTCCTCTCAGTTTTTAAAGTTTCTGTTTAAGGTATATTTTATCAATGCCATTTTGCCATTGTTAGCAAATTACCTTTTCCAAAATGCATATCTTTTTATCTTAAATCATTTATGTATGGTTTAGTATAGCATAGGAATCGATTCTACGGCTTTATCACACATAAATCTTACCTTATCCTGCATTTATCTCTGATAGATTGATAACATGATGAAACAAAGCTGATTTTGCCATATGCTGATGACATGTAAAGTAAATGACCTGGTTTTCCTGCTTAAGCTCCTGTAAAAGCTTCACGCTATTAGCCGTTCGCTGATGATCAAAATGAACAAAACTGTCATCAATCATAATCGGTAGTCGAATCTGTTCATTGATGGATTTAATCAAAGCTAAACGAATCGACAGATACAATTGTTCGGCAGTTGCTTGGCTAAGTTCTTCCGCATAAAAGCTAATCCCATCTTTGCGTTCAACAATAAACGATTGCTTATTTTCAGGTAAAAACACATGCCGATATTTATTAGATGTGAGCTTTTTAAAATACAGTTCAATATAGGTGATTAATGCGGGAAGCTTCGTTTTCCGATGTCGTTCTACTGTTTGGTTTAATAAATCCTTTGCTAGCGCCCGAATGACCCACTGCTCAGCATACTCCCTCACCACAGCCTTTTCATTTTCAAATGCATGGCGGAGATGTGAATACATACCGCTTTGTTCCATGTCCTTAAGCTTAATAATGACACTGGAGTATTTTTGCTGTGCTGCTTTTTCACTGTTTTCAACAGCCTCTATCGCTTTTTCGAGTTCAAGTAATGTTTCATCAATCCCATCACATTCGGCAACATGAATCGTCTCTAGATCAAGCAGCTTTTCTGTAGTCAGCTGCTTTTCAATCCACAATAACTGTTTATTTAATTCTTCCCTTTCAAGGTGGCTTTTGGCAAGCTTACGGAATTCTTCCTCATCCTCAACGCCCACTTTCTTTAATAACGTCCCCTTTTCCTGTTTCAAAAAGCTAATCTTTTCTGTTAGTGTGTTCATTGCTTCTATCGTTTCTGCTTTACGTTCCAATACTTTCATTCGCTTCTTATTCTTATCAGCTTCGATACTGGAAAGATTCATTAACTCATATACCGCTTCTTCAATCTCAGTTTGTGTAATGCCACAAGCTTCCTTTGCTTCAGCAACTGCTTGTTCATATTGCACCAGCTCTTCCTTTATTTCTTTTAGCCCTGAGAGAAGCTGCTGTTTTTTTAGCAGCAGCTGTTGAAGATGCTGCAAAAGGTCAAATGCTTCTAACAAAGCTTCTGCTGAGGTATTTTTCTCTAGTTTTAGCTGTTTCGCTAATTGAGCAATCCGCTCTGAACATTGAAATTGGTCTTTTTCCCATTCCTCATAAAGCTTTAACACACGATCATAGGTTTTTTCATGCTGTTTATGCAGAAGCTGCTCATGATGAATCTCCTGCTTTCGTTTATTATCTTTTTCAAGCAAATTCATCATTTTGGACAATGATTGAACGTCTCCGTCTCTTTCCCCAAGTGATGATAGTTCTCTTTCAAGTGCCTGCTGTTTTTCCCTTAAATGAATGATCAGAGGGTCCTCTTTTTGCAGAACACGCTTTACTTGCAGACAGGCTAAAATCATACCGCCTATCAAAATGCTAGCAACCAGCCAGTTTTGTTGAGTGCTGAAATAAAGGGCAATTATTAATAATAACACAGACAAACCGCCAAGAAGAAAGCCGCGTTGTTTAATCTCTTGCTTATGCTCACCTTTTCTCTGCTTTATTTGTGAGAGAATTTGCTGATGCTCTGCTTTTAAATGGGATGGATTTAAAGCTTCTTTTTTCGCAATTTCATTTTCCAATGAGATTCTTTCCGCATCTGATAAGACATCCTT
This sequence comes from uncultured Metabacillus sp., assembly GCF_947503125.1. Classification (GTDB taxonomy): domain Bacteria; phylum Bacillota; class Bacilli; order Bacillales; family Bacillaceae; genus Metabacillus. The sequence continues at coordinate 19,552 of NZ_CANNCR010000020.1, read as the reverse complement.
TTCGAGATCACTAAGCTTCCATTCAGCTTCTTCCAATGAGGTTTTAGCTTGCTCAAATTGGCTGTCTAACATTTCCTTCCGCTGTTTTAAGTGTTGGTCATCAGCTAGTACCTTTTTGATTGACTCCTTTATTGGAACAGTGGCTGGAATCTTGACTATATCCTCATCTTGGAGGTGAGGATATAACCTCTGTTTATAAAGAGCTAATTCATTTTGCAGCTGCTCAAGACTTTGTTCCTGCTGATGTCTTTTTTTGCTTTTTTCCTTATATAATGGAAGCTGTTCACGCAAAGAGTGAATGTCTGGAAGCATTTGCAGCAGCGTCTCATTGACAATAAGCTTTTCCTCCTCAGCTTCGTATTGCCGGATTTTACTTTGCATGGAATGCAGCTGTGCTTCCATTGGCTGAAGAGTCAATAACAGATGATCCAGTTTTTTCAACCCATCCTCTGGAAAGCCCGCCGTATCGGGAAGCAGTCTTAATTGTTCTAAACACCAATTTTTTTCCCTGATCATAGGAAGAACCGATTGCAGCTTTTCAAGCTCCCTTTGCTTTGTTACATACTGCTTTTTTTCCTCATCTAACGAATGGAGCTGTTCTTCCAAAGATTCTCTTTCACCTACCAAATATTGGTACCCGTTGTTTTTTCGTTTTGCTTCAAGCAATTGACTATTGCTCTCTTTTAGCTTCGAAAGGGCCTCATTCAGTACGGGCCTTTTTCCGCTAGGCTTATAGAGCGAGTCTTGTTGCTTGATAAGGGAATGTTCAACTGCAAATAAGGCATCTGCTCCATAAATGCTTGATAAAAACAAAAACTTTCCAATTTGATCTGAATTTAGTTTTTGGACCTGTTGAAGCCCGTGTATATCAAAAGAGAAAATCGACTTATACGTTTCTCTGTCGATCCCTCCCAGCAATGTTTGTAAATGCTCTTCTTTAACCATATCACCCTGTTCTGATTCAATCTTTAGTTCTCCACCAGCTTTTCCAGGGCGTCTTTCTATTTTTAGACGAATATTATCTATCGTACGTACAATCAAGTAACCACCATATGCAGAGCCATTTTTGGGTTCATAACGATTTTCGGTTTGCAGCTTTGTAGGAAATCCAAATAGAATGCTATGAATAAAGGACATAATTGTCGATTTTCCGGCTTCGTTTTCACCGTAAATGACCTGGAGCTCTGGATCTTCTAATGTAATACGTTGATTCTCAAACTTTCCATAGCCATATATCATTAGTTCTTCAATTTTCAAGACTTCTTCACCTCACTTTGCTCTACTAATTCTTTATGTATAAGCTGTTCTGCCTCTGCTAATAGCTGCTTTTGTTCCTCCAACGTAAACGCAGCAATGTATTTTCGGTAGAGTGGATGCTGAGCGAGCGGCTGAATGACCTCTTCAAAAGACTGATAGTTTTCAACTGTCGTATGCAAATCATTGAAAAAGGAAGAAAGCTTTGGATTTTTTTCAATAGAATCGGTCGCTTGATTAACAATTTTGACCACCCAGACAAACGGGTCATATTCGGCTTCTTCCTCATTAAGCGCATCGATTAAATCTTGTATCGTTTCCTTGGATTGCAGAGAGCGGGATAAATCACCAGCACCTGTTAATGTTATCGTTAAACAAACAGAGCGTTGATTCTTACGAAACTGTTCAATTGCACTTTGACACTCACTTATTAATTCTGAAAAACTAGTAAGGCTGCTAATTGAGAGTTCAACATCTTCCCAAATCACTTCCTCTGTGGAAATGAACTCCATACTCGCCCTGTCTTCATGCATAGCAACTAAATAAAACCCTTTTTCACCTGCTTCCTTACGATGCCTTCCTTGAATATTTCCCGGATACGCGATAATTGGATTTCGTTCATGAAGAATCTGACGTTTATGAATATGTCCCAATGCCCAATAATCAAAGTCCTTGCTGACTAAATCACTGATTTTAAACGGACAATACACATCATGCTCTTTATTTCCCTCTATTGAACCATGGAGCATTCCAATGTGAAAAACAGAATGATTGTCCTTTTTCTGATAGTGAGTTGTCATATTTTCGATAACCGAACGGGAAGGATAGCTATATCCATATATATAGGCATGGGGGGTTCCGCCTTTTGAAAAGATCTCCAATTCAACCTGCTTGCTTGAGAAGACATGAACATTGCCGGGCCAGTCAAGATCCAGCCATTTTCCTCCTAAATGATCATGATTGCCATGAATAACATATACTTTTATGCCAGCTTGAGCCAGTCGTTCAAATTCCTTTTTTAACCTTAGCTGTGCCTTTAGACTTCTCTCCTCAGCATCATATAAATCCCCTGATAGAAGGACGAAATCAACCTGTTCTTTAATCGCGATTGAAATTAACTTCGAAAAAGCTAGGAACGTGCTTTCCTTCATTTTCTCAAATAACTGTGAAGGCAAATGCTTTAAGCCTACAAACGGACTATCAATATGCAAATCTGCGGCATGGATAAATCGAATTGATTTTCTCATAAATTTATTCCACCTTTATATTTGGACCTTCTCTATCTGTTTCCCATCTTAATGATAAAGTCTTACTTTATTTTACCATCGTTAAAATGCGAATGCACGTTCCCAACTCAAAAGAATAAGGGCTGCCTTAAAAAAGTCAGCCCATTTTCATGTTAAAGTAATTTAAATATATATAGTAAACATATGTGATTGAGGAATTAAGAGCCGGTCTCCTTTAGTTTGAGTCCCGGCTCTACTTAAGCACATAATCCCTACTTATCCTTCGACATCAGCAAAGCCCTTTTTAAATCTTTAAAGGATGAGGACTTTCCGTAAATAAGAACACCGCCTTTATACACTCGGGCGCCAAAGATAGCCAGCAGCGTAATGGAAGCAATGAGAATGACAAACGATAAACCGATCTCCCAAGCCGGAATATTCAGCATACCTACCCGCAAAAACATAATCATTGGAGTAAAAAATGGTATATAGGAACTAATAGTAATAAATGTAGTATCCGGGTTTGACAGTCCAAACATCGCGATCATAAATGCTCCAACGATTATGAAAATCATTGGTGAGATTAATTGCTGGGCATCTTCAATTCTGCTGACAAGCGAACCAAGAAAGGCTGCGAGTGTTGCAAATAGGAAATATCCTAATAGGAAGTAAATTCCTGCATAAATAAACGTTGAGAGCGGAAGCTCGGTAAATCCTAAAAACCCGCCTGTTACTGTATTTAAATCTTCAAATTTTGATTGAATCGATAAATACCCGCCTACAAGAATAATAACCATTTGCGTGATGCTCACTAAACCAATCCCAATTAACTTTGCAAACATTTGCTTTACTGGAGACACACTGGATATGAGGATTTCCATCACTCGAGATGATTTTTCTGTTGCGACTTCAGTTGCGATCATGCTGGCATAAAAGATTACAGAGAAATAGATGACAAACAGCAATACATAGACAAGCCCTCTCGCTTGATTCAATTCCTCTTCTGATTTCGCATTATTTTCTAAAGCGACTTTATTTACTTCAACAGGCTGAAACAATTGGGTTAATTCGTCCGACTCAATGCCAAGCCGCTCTCTGCCTATTTCCAGCTTTGATTGCTGGAGAACCTGCTCAATTTGAGTAAAGACCTCTTGATCTGTTATTGATAATGTTTTAACAGTTGCTGTGGGAAACTGATTTTCGTCATAAGCTAGGATAATAAAGCCATCCAGTTCCTCTTCCAGCACTTGATTTTTAAGCGCAGATTCTGAAGTTGCAGCTTTTTCCACCTTAAAAGGCACTCCATTGACTTCGAGATTCCTTTCAAACACAGGATACAGATTTTCTGTTTGATCAAGAACAGCAAAGTTTTTTGGACCATCGTCATTAGAGAAGGTGTCAATAATGGTCGTGATATTTGATAAACCAAAAAGAATGAGTACCGTCAGTAAAGTAGTAATAATAAAGGATTTTGTTTTAATTTTGTTCGTATACGTGTGTGCAACCATAATCCAAAACTTATTCATAGGAAGCACCTACCTTCTCTACAAAAATATCATTTAATGATGGTTCTTCAAGGGCAAATTTTCGAACAAAGCCTTGATTTTGCAGCTTCTGAAAAATATGTTGTGAGATTTTATCATGTTCAACTTGGAGCTCGACACCTTCAGAGGTTTTCTTAAATTTTGTCACACCGGGGGTTTCCTTTAAGAAGTCCATATCAAAATCACCTTGTACAAATACGTTCTTCTTCCCAAATGATCTTTTAATCTCACGAAGTGAACCATGAACAACAGGCTTTCCATGATGCATAATACATAAATGCTGGCAAAGCTCTTCAACATGCTCCATACGATGGCTCGCAAATACAATCGAGGTGCCAGATTCTTTTAAATCAACGACGGCTTTCTTTAATAATTCAACATTTACTGGATCCAATCCGCTAAAAGGCTCATCTAAAATAAGAAGCTTTGGTTTATGTAAAACAGCTGCAATAAATTGAATTTTTTGTTGATTTCCTTTTGAAAGCTCCTCGACCTTTTTATTTGCATATTCAGGAACTTTAAACCGCTCAAGCCAACGATCCATTTCAGCTAACGCTTCGTTCTTGGACATTCCTTTTAATCTGCCTAAATAAATGAGTTGGTCCTTTACTTTCAGCTTTGGGTACAAACCTCTCTCTTCAGGTAAGTATCCAATTTGATTACTTTCTTCATAGGAAATTTTTTTATCATTCCATGTAATTGATCCTTCAGATGGGGTTAATAATCCGAGAATCATCCGAAAGGTTGTCGTTTTGCCGGCACCGTTTGCTCCAAGGAAACCAAAAATCTCTCTTTCTGGAATCGCTAGTGATAGCTGATCAACTGCAGTGTGTGAACCGAATCGTTTTGTAACATGATCTACATACAGAACCATACGCTCTCCTCCTTTGTGACTACTTTATACGAACAACATTGATAAAGGTTTCATTTACCAAGCAGGAAATCGAAAGAAGACTAAGAATGATATAAGCATAATATTTTTTACAAGGGAAGGAATGGGAGAATGGCCATTTACTATTTAACCGTTTTCGAGAAAAATGGGGAAAAGCTATGTGATGAAAGCTTTGAAGCTCAATCCGAGCAGGAAGCAAAAGAAATCGGACAGCGTAAGCTTGAAGAAAATAATTGGGCAGAAAAAACGCACCGCTGTACTTCAGCAGCTGGAAAGCTCTTATTGTTTGGACGTTAAATCGAGACTTCCATCAGTGAGGGTTACGTTAAGCTAGGATAAAAAGGGCTGGGCCTCAGCCCTTTTATCTTGCGCTTAATTTCCGCTAAATTGCGGCACACGCTTCTCTAAAAATGCTTGAACCCCTTCACGATGATCGTCTGTGCCCCTCATCTCGAGCTGTTTTTCTGCTTCCTGATTAAGTGTATCGATTAATAGAGGTAGTCCTTGTTTCCTAAAAATCGCTTTTGTTGCAATCATAGCCTTTAACGGCCTTGCTTCCATTTTCCGTTTCAGCAGCTCAAGCTGTTCTTCTGTATCCCCCTCATACACTGCGTCAATTAGCCCTGCCTGCAAAGCTTCATCTGCAGTCATTGCTTTCCCTTCCCAAATCATCTGTTTAGCTGCATGCTCACCAAGTCGATTCATTAAGAAAAAGTGGCCGCCGCCATCTGGAATAAGTCCTATATTAATAAAATTCATTGCGGTCTTTGCCTGTTTTTCTGCCATGACATAGTCACATGCTAAGGCAAAGCTAAGTCCTAGTCCTGCAGCCGCCCCATTTAAAAGGCTCACCGTGACAGCAGGCATTGTATAAAGGGCCAGCACCATCTTCTTAATATTGTCCATGACAGGCTGATATTCTTCATCACTTGTGCTTGAAAGCATTGTCTTTAAATCCCCTCCAGCTGAAAAAGCGCGACCTCTTCCAGTGATAAATAAAAGCTTGATATCAGATGCTGCTATTTCCTCTAACATTTCTGATAATTCCTTGATCATCTTTATATCCATTGCATTTAAGGAATCCACTCTGTTGAAATATAGTGCAGCCGCCTTTCCGTCCTTCACAAGTTCAACCGTTTGATTGCCCATTCCATACACCCCTTATTTATATTAAAATACCATTTCGGAATACCGGCACCTTTTTCCTGCTTTTGATAAGAAAATAAATACGAACGAAAAAAAGCAGTGAGTCTCTTTACCCGTACTCACTGCCTGTCATGTTGATATTTTTGTAAGATTAATTAGCAAACAATTCTTCCAAAATGGCAATTTTCTCTTCTGTATAATGCTTAAAGCCGTCATTGTACGATTTTGGATCTTTCGGATTCGCAAAATGAGTAATTTTCTTCGTTTCCGGATGAACAAACTTGCTTGAAGCACCACAGCCAATTCCAATAATCGTCTGCTGCTCCTCCATAATCATAATATTATAAATGCTATCCTGACCTTTTAAGGCATAGCCGACATTTTCTAAATTTCCAAGGATGTTTTTTTGACGATATAAATAGTATGGTGCATAGCCGTGCTCCTTCGTCCATGTTACCGCATGATCCATCATCGTACTGATCTCCTCGCGGCTGGCCACCTTATATTTATGTTTATTTTTCGTCATTTCAGAAGCACGTTTAAAGGATAAGGTATGAACCGTTAATGATTCGGGCATAAGCTTTGCGGATTCAGCTAATGTATAATCAAATTCTTTCACACCTTCACCTGGAAGCCCAATAATCAAATCCATATTAATATTATTCATCCCCATGCTTCTTGCTAAATGGAACTTTTCGATGGTTTCTTCAACAGTATGGTGGCGGCCGATCGCCTTTAATGTATCCTGAATATAGGATTGCGGATTGATACTGATGCGATCAATCTTCCATTTGTTTAAAACGTCCAGTTTTTCCTTTGTAATCGTATCCGGTCTTCCTGCTTCAACCGTAATTTCTCGAATGTTTTCAACATCTGGGAACGACTCGACCATTTCTTCATAGAGCATATCCATTTCTTCTGCTGTAATACTTGTTGGTGTTCCACCGCCATAATAAACGGTTGTAATCTTGATTCCTTTTTCCTTTAACCAGCGGCCGATTTCCCTCATTTCATAATGCAGCCCGCCAAGGAATGACGTAACAGAGCCTTGACGGCCGTTGATTGCATATGCCGGGAATGTACAGTACGCACATTTTGTCGGGCAAAACGGAATACCGATATAGATGCTGACCTCATTAGAAAGAGAGTCAAGATCAGGAACGACCTCCAATTGACGTTCGACGATTTGCTTCATCAGCTGGATTTTTTCATCTGAGAGCAAATATTCAGCTTTAAACATGTGATGAATCGCTTCTTCTGACATACCTTCCTGACGTTTTTTATGATACAGCTTTGTAGGACGGACTCCAGTAAGAATCCCCCATTTTTGAATGATTCCTGTATACTCCTGAAGAAGGGTTAAATACACATAGGAAAGGGTATTTTTTACCAGCTTTAAATGCTCCTTTTCATCAAGCTGAGCGGGAATGTGCTGTTCTTTCCTTGCCGTATATTCTTTTTCATCCTCCGTACGTAAAAAGCCAGTTATTAAAACGCCTGCATCGCTCTCCGTAAAGGAAAACTCAGCTTCAAGCTTTGCCTCTCCTGGTGTAAAGTAAAGCTCGGTTTCTTCAAAAAATAAATTCCCAATCAAGCGCAGCGGCCGATGGAAGCGTTCATCCTCAATACCTTTTATATATATTTTCATTGATAATCACCTTAACTTATTTTCAAAACTCCTTTAAGTGTACAAAAAAGTTTCTATGCAGGTCAATGTTAGATGTTAGGAGTGTATAAATGACCTTTTTTCTTGCAAGATATCACCAGACAAATGCATATTCTTAAAAAGGACAAACATACAATGGTAATAACTAAATTCTTTAGGAGGCAGCACCCTTTGAAAAAATTTGCTCCTATTTTTATTATTGTTGCAACGATCGCCATTATTGGATACTTTGATTCTGCAATCTTCGCAGAAAAGGAAGAAGCGATTGCAAGCTTTCCCCTCCCGGTTGAAGATACAGCTTCTGCGGCTTCTTCAAATGAAGAAACCGATGAACAATCTCCGCAACTACCTACACTTGAAACAAAGCTGGTTGATATTACTATGGAAGATGGATATGTCGTTGAAGTTTATCGCGAATACGAGGTTTATAAGGACGAAGAAGGAAACATCATTGATACAGTCGCAACAGATAATTATCAATATTTACGCTATAAGGAATAGGGCTGACTTAAGTTGACAGCCCCTTTTCATCTCTACATAAAATCAAAGAAATACCGTATCACGTGAAAAAATACGGGTGAGGTATATGTTAGCCTGTCCACTCGATTTAAATAGCTTTTTTTCAATGTATTAAATTTCTCACTATCACCTATTAATAAGTCCCGTTTTAAAACAGAAATGGTCAAGCTTCCAAAAAAACCGCTGAAGCTTATTAATATGCCCGACAAAATACCAAACGTACCATTTAGTGGAGTTAAATATGGATAAATAATATAAGAGACAATTGTTGTTACAATTTGCGACACCTGAATATGGGGCAAACCATTACAAAATCAATCAAAAAATATACAAAGGCTCCATATAATCATGCGTCCATTGCTTTTGATGAGAAATTAAATGAAATGTACAGCTTTGGAAGAAAAAATCCAAATAATCCGATAAATGGGGGATTTGTAAAGGAAGACATCTATATAGGAACCTACAGCAAGTACCCTGAAACGACCTGTGTCATTTATAGGCTGGAAGTAACGGAACGTGATATCGTAAAAATGAAACGTATTTTAAACGTGTTCATTAAAAATCAGAAGAAGTTTTTGTACAATTTAATTGGTGTGCTTGGCGTATCCTTAAATGAACCTGTTGAATTTAGCAACTCTTATTTTTGTTCACAGTTCGTTGCAGAGATCCTATATCGCTCAGGAATAAAACTATGGGATAAATTACCGGCACTGGTTACTCCTGATGATTTCAGGAATCATAAAGACTTAGAATTGGTTTACGAGGGGAAGCTATTTGACTATGAAGTAATAAAGTGAGAATTCCATCAGTAGGTGGTTTTCCTACTGATGGTGTGCTTGACTTATCGGATCTTTACAGGAAGTTCCCCCCATCTGCTATTTTAACAGTCAAAGCTTCAATTAGGAGATTACTACCTATTAAGATGGGGTAACGATGATTCTATAAAGGAATAAATTACTGTAATCAAAGAGATGAATGGGTTGGGCAAGCGTTTTGTTCAACCTTACGGCACTGAAAATCAAAAATATAGGAGCTGTTACATATCGTTTATTTTAATAAAAATCCAGCAGGCAAAGGATCCGTCGGATCTAATACAAATGTCTGCATTCCTGTAATGAAGCCGCGGCTTGTCAAAGTGAACTGGTATCCACTCTCTGTTTGGTTGACTGAATGTATTGTCAAATAGCTGTCAAAAATACTTTCATTTACGAATGGCGGTTCCATATCCAATCCACCTTTAGAAAGTAAGCTTGTATAACATGCCATCGTCGATCCGAATCCAGGAGAACGAACAATATAATTGTCCTCACGGAAAGTAATCGTCTTAATTCGCCCTTCTTCTAGATGAGAGTCATCCATTAATATTAAACCTTTTACAGGAATATCGGACTTTAGAGTCTGAAGCACTGTTTGTCCCCATCTTTTCAATTCAGAAAGCTCCTTAATACGAATCTCTGTAAATATTTCGCGTTTCTCAAACACTGCATATAATTGATCCACTTGCACAAGAGAAAAATCTGCTTTTAAATGAGGATGAGACAATGGGACGTTTGTTTGAATTAATTGACATGCTTCACTTTCTATTACAACTAAAACTACTTCATCCCTCTCCATAATAGCGGTAACGGAAATCAAACCACAGATTGTTTCGATTTTGTATTTACTTGATGACCTAGGCTGCAAATGTCCACATTCCAGTAAAGCTGTAGTCAGAGCAACAATACCACCGTAATGAAGAGGAACTGTTCCTTCATGATTGAAAAATAATACTGCGGCATCTGCTTCCGGGCTAATCGGCGGAACAACTAAACAGCCATTTATGCCTGCAAACCCGCGCGGTTCATTCAATAAAAGATTGAATTCTTCTGCAAACACATTCAAAAACTGCTCATTTAACTGTTCTAAACTCTGATAATGAATGAATGGGACGTTTTTGATAATACGGAACGCCTCACCGGCAACGTGTACATCTGTTGTTGAATATAGCTTTTGGATCTTCATTTTATGTCCTCCATTTCATGTTCCATCAGGGGTATGAGGAGAAACCCTTCTTTAAGCGGATCTTCTTCATGGTGAAAGAACCGGTGCATTCCCATTAGCCATGCTGAACCCGTAATCTTAGTCACAACAGCCTCGACACCTTTTACATCTGTTGTTTCTAGTACACATCCTCTAAATATAGAACCCACTATACTTTCATGAACAAATTCTTCTCCAATTGCAATTTTTTGATTAGCATATAGTACAGCCAATTTGGCAGAAGTACCAGTTCCACATGGAGAACGATCGATTCCTCCTGGAGGAACAATCACTGTGTTTTTCACATCTGCTTCTTTATGGGTTGGTTCAGTAAAAAACTCAACATGAGTTAACCCTCTAATAAACGGATATTGCGGATGAACAATTTCAGTTTTTTCATTAATGGTATTTCTGATGGTAATCGCTTTTTCGATGATGTTAGAAGCATTTTCTGGAATTAAATCCAATTCAACCGATTTAGCGTCAATGATTGCGTAAAAATTGCCGCCATACGCAATATCAGCATCTACACGTCCAATTCCTTCCACATCAACAGAAACACGTTTTAAAAGAAACGCTGGGATATTACAAAAGGATACTTCTTTTGATTTTCCATTTTCTACAAAAATATCCACTACCACGAGTCCAGCAGGTGTATCCAATTTTATTGAAGTAATTGGCTCTTGAATGGGGATCAACCCCGCTTCCACTAGGGCAGTACAGACACCAATGGTGTCATGTCCGCACATTGGCAAATATCCACCCGTCTCTATGTAAATCACGCCAATATCCGCTTCAGGATGACATGGATCCGTTAACAAAGCTCCAGACATTACATCATGGCCACGTGGTTCATTCATTAAAAACTTGCGGATCCAGTCATACTCCCTTTTCATATGAAGCATTTTTTCTGACATTGTTTCTCCAACTAGTTTCGGGAGACCACTAATCAGCGTCCTCGTTGGATTTCCTCCCGTATGTGTATCAATTGTTGTAAAAATTCTATGTGCCCTCATCTGCTCAACACCCTTTCTTTAAAGCGGTTAAAGCTAAGTGGTTCAATGAGAATAGACGTTTCTTTTTCATTAATTAGTTCTTCTATTATTTTCCCTGTTACGGCTGCGAGGCTGATTCCGTCACCTTCATGACCGGCCGCAATATAATAGTTTGGAACTTTGTCAACCCTTGAAACGATTGGTAAATGGTCTTCCGTCCAGGGGCGTAACCCTGCATACGAACGAATGACCATCATATCCGCCATTTTTGGATAAAAGCGAATTGCCCGGTTAGCTATACATTTAATAACTTCATTGTTTACTTTCGTATTGAAGCCAACAAATTCACGACTGCTTCCGATTAAAAAGTTTTGACTTTCCGTTGGTTCAAAGACAAGGGCTACTCCGTATTTTTCAGTAAGCGGATCAACGCTACGCTTTCCGCCAAACTTAGAAATTAAATAGCCAAATTCCATTACTTTTCGAGATCCCACATGCTGCTGTCTTGAGGCAACGATTATATGCCCTTTTCTCGGTTCAATCGGTATTGAAAGATCAAGCATCTCTCCAATTTGAGGGGCCCATACCCCAGCTGCATTAACGACATGTTTTGCAGTAAAAACTCCATTTGTCGTTTCTATATTAAATGAACCGCTTTCCATTCTTTTCATATGTGTGACTTCGGTATGTTTCAAAGCTATAGTCCCTTGTTTTTTTGCTTCCTCTAGAAGCGAAAAAGCTAAGAGATAAGGATTGACAGTGGAATCAGTGGCACACTCCAAACCTCCTAATAAGTCATCTGCAAAAAAGGGAGATTCCTCCCGGATATCTTGTCGATCAAGCATTCGGAATGCTAAACCAGCAGCCTTTTGACGGTCGACCCATTTTTGTGCCGCTTCCATTTCCTCGTCCGACTCACAAACGAGGATGCTTCCTGGTGCCCGATATTCAAAAGGATGCTCCAAGTCTCTGCTCAATTCATCCACTAAATTCTGACTAAATAAAGACATCTGACTATCAAAACCCGGATCTTTATCAATCGCCAAAATATTGCCGTCACATCGTGATGATGTGCCACTGACAAACTCCCCTTTTTCAATGATCGTTACGTCTCTTCCGTATTTAGAAGCATAATAAGCAATCGAGCATCCAATAATTCCTCCACCAATGACTAAAACGTCACAGTGTTTCACATATTATTCCTCCCCTTCGAAGAATTGGTTTCATAGATTAATGTGCAAATAGTATGCCAACAATGAAAGTTTTACTAGGAAATTTATACCTATTGCTATTTAGGTGTGAATGGAAAGACGTTGCATAAATCAGTAAGATTTTGAAAGAAATAGCAGTGCACAAAAAAAACGATAACTTTTGAGAACTTGGCGCTTTTAATTTTTGTTTCTATAAATAGATTCTCTTTTTCTAGAAATGAGAGGTTTTATATTGTAAAAAAATTTTGAATATTACACAAAATAAATGTATAATTTTTTTTACAGTGTTAATAATTTTTTACATTCTAGGAGGTTATCATGGTATTTTCATTACCATCGGTGAAAGAAATTATAAAACGTCAGCTAATAGAAACAGCGTTCGATAAGCATGAAATAAAACAGAAGAACGGTCAATTTTATTATCTTTCATCAAGAAAAACAACTGAGTTTCCATGCAAGATTGTATATGAGGATGATTCTTTCTACACTTTGATTCAGGCGTTTAATGATCATTCCACAGTTGTTATTCTTGATATAAACAAAAATCCAATTGGATGTTTAACTGCCGCACAAATGATTAGTTTTCTTCATAACTCTCACAATCAATTAAAAGCATTTTATGAGACTGTCATCAAAACGATAGATACCTCTGTCACGGTTATTGATGAAAATGAGCGTGTTTGTACATGGACTGAAGGAGCAGAAAAAATTTTCTCAGTCAATCATCAAGATATAATTGGTCGGCCGATTACCGATTTTTTTGACTATCAAAAACTTGAAATCTTGCAATCACTACATAAAGGGAAAAGTATTGCAGGTCAGCACCATCAGGCTCGGTCTGATTTGTTTGTCTTAATTAACTCTAACCCCGTTTATTTTAATGGCCGGATTATCGGTGCTGTTGTTTCAGAAACGGATGTCACGAACCAAGTGGTACTTAATGAAAAATTATTTAATATGTCCAACGAAGTTCACCGTTTGGAACAAGAAGTAGCAAAGTATAAAGACACATATGACCCCTTTAATTTTATTAAAGGAAAGAGTCCTGCCCTACAAAGAACTGTCCATTTAGCTAGAAAAGTATGTTCTGTTAAATCAACGGTTCTTATACTGGGCGAAAGCGGTGTCGGAAAAGAAGTATTTGCTAAAGCTATTCATGAAGCAAGTGAAGAACCAAACGCACCGTTTATTTCAATTAACTGTGGTGCGATCCCAGCCTCTTTATTTGAGAGTGAATTATTTGGGTATGAGCGGGGAGCCTTCTCTGGTGCTGACAGTAAAGGAAAAAAGGGGAAAATAGAACTGGCAAGAGGAGGTACATTATTTCTTGATGAAGTAGGCGAGATGCCGCTCGACATGCAGGTAAAACTTCTACGCGTACTGCAAGAGCGGAAATATTATCGTGTCGGTGGAGAAAAAGAAATCAATATCGACTTCCGTATTATCGCTGCTACAAATCGTAATTTACAAGAGTTAATAAAAGAAGGTCAATTTCGTGAAGATTTATATTATCGATTGAACGTAGTCAGTCTGCACATCCCTCCTTTAAGAGAGCGAAAAGAAGATATTATCGAGTTAACCCACTATTTTTTAAATGATTTCTCATTGAATTATCAGCGGCCAATTCATGAATTTCCTCCAGAAGTAATAAATGAACTGCTTCGTTATGATTGGCCCGGCAATATTCGCGAACTTCGCAATGTGATTGAACGGCTTGTCGTATTCGCCACAGATGGCGTGATAAAAGGAGATTACTTGTCCTTTAATACAAACAGCCTTAGCTTTGATAACACCTCCAAGAGTGCACCTAATATACCTAGAGAAAGTGACTTCACCATTTTATCGTTACAAGAAGAAATGGACAAACACGAAAAAAAGGTACTTGAAAGAGCGTTGCAAATTTTAAATGGAAATAAACTAGAATGTGCAAAACAACTCGGCATTACAAGAGCCACTTTATACAATCGATTGAAGCGTCTTGGCTTAAATTAGTCCTCTTCCTCCTGTATTATTGGCATGCTTTTTGCATAGTACTTTTATGTAAAGAACATGGAGGAGGAATTCAAATGGCTAACAAAGAAAGCATTGTTATTTGTCGTTGCGAAGAAGTTACGTACGGACAACTTCAGTCAACAGCAGATGAACATAAATGCACAGCAAGAGAATTAAAATTAAGAACGAGGGCCGGGATGGGTTTTTGTGGAGGCCGCACGTGTAGGCAAGCATTAGATAGGATTATTGAAAGTATCATCCCTAATATATCACCTAATGAAATCCCTTTAAAATACCAGCCACCAATTCGTCCGGTGACATTCGGAACAGTAGGTGAAAATCAATGACTAGAATCATAGATCATCCAGTTTTGGGGAAATTAGATAATAGAGTATGTATCCCATTTCAATTTGATGGACTTAGATATGAAGCGTATGAAAATGAAACGATTGCTGCTGCTCTTTTGGCAAATGGGATAAGAAAACTGCGTAATCATGAAGATAGCGGGACACCTAGGGGTATTTATTGCAACATCGGCCACTGCTTAGAGTGCCGTGTAACAGTAAATAATCAAGCAAATGTAAGAGCCTGCTTAACGATTGTAGAAAAAGATATGATCATTGAAAGCGGCAAACAGCATCCGAATATTGTAAGAAGGATGATAGAACAGCGATGATGGATGTAATTGTGATTGGAGGAGGCCCTGCTGGTCTAGCAGGATCTATTGCCTGTGCGAGCTATGGTCTCAAAGTAACCGTTATTGATGAATTTATTAAGCCAGGCGGCAGATTACTCGGACAACTTCATCTAGAACCCTCTGGTGAATGGTGGAATGGAATAAAAGAATCAGAACGACTTCATCAAGAAGCAAAAAAATTATCAGTCGATATCCGCTGCGGTGTATCCGTTTACAATTTAGAAAAAGAAGATCACCTATGGAATGTGCATACGAGCATAGGTACACTAGAAGCGCCATTTGTTCTACTAGCCACTGGAGCAGCCGAATACCCTATTCCACTACCCGGCTGGACCCTCCCTGGTGTAATGTCGATCGGTGCGGCTCAAGTAATGACGAATGTACACCGTGTCAAAGTAGGTAGAAAAGGAATCATTATCGGAGCGAATATTTTAGCATTTGCCATTTTAAACGAATTACAATTAGCTGGCATAACAGTTGATCGGATTGTACTCCCAGAAAAGAGTGATCTTAGTCAAAAAGCGGGTGAACCTAGGGGAGTTATGAAATCGCTCTTAAATGCTGCTCACCTCGCCCCATCTCGTCTATTACGTCTAGGAGGGCGGTTGATGAAGAATGATTGGACTAGAAAAATCGGTTTGAATTTTTATCCTAAAAACGGTCTGAAAGTGAACGGTACCACTCTCCAACTTCGAAAAGCAGCTCTAGAAATTATTGGTAAAGATCAGGTCGAAGGAGTTCGTGTTGCTGATATTGATGTTAATGGCAATATTGTTACCGGATCTGAAACGATTTACGAAGCAGATTTTGTCTGTATAGCAGGCGGCTTGTACCCGCTAGCAGAGCTTGCTGCCGTTGCCGGGTGTCCATTTCAATACATTCCTGAACTTGGCGGCCATGTGCCACATCATTCAGAGACAATGGAAACCCCTCTCGAAGGGCTATTTGTAGCCGGTAATATCACCGGTATCGAAAGCGGCAAAATTGCTATGGCTCAGGGAACAATTGCTGGCCTATCGATCATCAAACACGCCGGAAAAGAATTGGGTACAATTGATAAACAGATGCAACAAGCAATTCAAAATGTCCACACTGTTCGTCAACAAGCAACAATTCAATTTAATTCTGAGATTGATAGCGGCCGAAGAAAAATGAACGAGCTTTGGGAAATTCTCTATTCAAATAATAGGGGCGGGCAAACCAAAAAGAGTATTGTGTAGTTAATGATGGACCGTCAATTAAAAGCATTGGTAATAAAGGGTTAGCATAACAGTATATTTAGCAGGGGGATAACCTAAAAAGAGATGTTTCTCTATTTGGGTTACCCCCCTTTTTCTTTAAATGCTAAATCGCTTATAATATCAAAAAAATATACAGTGTATAATTTTTTATACACTTTTCTTTTAATATTTTTTACATCCTCATTTCCTTTTTATTTTCAAAGTTTTTGCTTCAATACAAAACGAATATTAAGAAAGAATTATATAAAGATTCAGTGTCAATTGAAATTAGAACGTTATTAAAAATCTATTATCTCTTAGTTATGAAAACGGATTGCTCAAAATGCAGCATAATCAACCTATTTTTAGATGTCTATGTACTCTACACTTATTCTTAAGTTACGGTTGAATGATTGGAAAACGATGTATCTTTTTTGAGACCCCAATCTTATTGGCATAAAAATTGCATTTATATTAGAGTAGAATCCATTTTTATATTTTGGATGAATAAAAGAATGAATTGAAAGGGGAAGAATCAAAATGGCAAGATTTGAAGGTGTACATGTTGCAATAGTTACTCCATTCACAGATTCATATGAAGTAGATTATCAGAGGTTGAATGACCTGTGTAATTGGCTGATTGATGAAGGGGTTGACGGTCTGGTTCCAGCAGGATCCTTAGGTGAATATGCAACGTTAACAGTTGAAGAAAGATCAAAAGTGGTTGAAACAGTTGTAAAGGCAGCTAACAAAAGAGTAAAGGTAATTGTTGGAACAGGAGCTCCTTCCACAAAGCAAGCAGTTCAATGGGCACAACATGCCAAGGATATCGGAGCAGATGCAATTATGGCACTTCCACCTATTAACTATCGCCCGCTTAGAAATGAAATCATTGTTCATTATAAAGTTTTATCGAATGTTGGGTTGCCTATTATCGCCTACAATAACCCGCTTGATTATCCAACTGACCTGACACCAGAACTGTTGAAAGAAATCTCAAAATTTGAAAATGTAGTAGGTGTAAAAGAGTTTTCTGGTGATATTCGTCGTGTTCATAAAATTTTAGAGGAAACAGATATTGAAGTTTTAATCGGTGTTGATAACCTTGCCATGGAAGGACCTCTTTGCGGTGCAACCGGATGGATTGCAGGTGTACCGAATGCCCTTCCACGTGAGGGTATAGAGCTTTTCCGTTTGTCTAGAGAAGGAAAAGTAAAAGAGGCAACTGAATTGTATCGTCGTTTACTTCCACTGTTTGATTTAGATGCTAAACCTCAGCTCGTTCAATCAATCAAATATATGATGGAGTTGGCTGGACAGCCAGTTGGCCCTACCCGTCCACCTAGACTTCCTCTAAGTTCTGATGATTATGATCATATCCAAAAGGCATTTAATCGAGCCGTGCAAAAAGTAACTCAATAAAACTAGTAAGTCTTTGGAGAGGAGAAGCCCCCCTCCTCTCGCACTTTTTTTCTTTTCGCTGATACTAATTTCATAGGGAAGGTGTAGTTAATTTGATTACAAAAACAAATTTAGTTACTAAAAATTTTGCAGGTGGAAAGTGGCAGGAACTCCAAGGTACTGGCAAAATTGTCTATAATCCATCTAATATTAATGAAAAAGTTGGTGATATGTATTTTTCTACACCTGAGCAAGTTTTACATGCTGTTTCAGAGGCACAAGTCGGATTTAATACATGGAGAAAACAAACAGGTATAGAACGAGCTAATTACTTATACAAAATGGCTGATGAGTTAGAAAAAGCTAAAGAGGAAATTGCCAATCTAGCTAGTCGGGAGATGGGAAAACCCATTAGTGAGATGCTGGGAGAGGTTATCCGAGGAGTAAATTTATTACACTATTATGCAGCTGAAGGAGTACGGTCTAACGGACAGTTAGTCCCAGCAAGTGACCAACATGTATTACAATATTCTAAACGAGTTC
The DNA here is from genome assembly GCF_947503125.1 of uncultured Metabacillus sp. Lineage (GTDB taxonomy): Bacteria > Bacillota > Bacilli > Bacillales > Bacillaceae > Metabacillus. Next base: position 1,227 of record NZ_CANNCR010000020.1, on the reverse strand, counting down.
CTCTAGGGGTTGTCGCAATAATCACCCCGTGGAACTTCCCGGTTGCCATTCCCATCTGGAAAATAGCTCCTGCACTTATTTGCGGGAATTCTGTGGTATGGAAGCCAGCTGAAAATTCTGCATTTACAGCTACTCGTTTAATGGAAATTTTTCAAAAAGCAGATCTTCCAAAAGGTGTTCTTAATCTTGTCATTGGTGAAGGTCGGGTAATAGGGAATACATTGTTAGAAGAAGGAGAGATAAATGCTGTCAGCTTTACAGGTTCTACATTAACAGGGACCCATATTGCCTCTTTATCCGCCAAACGAAATATAAAATTTCAAACGGAGATGGGTAAAAAAAATGCAGCAGTCATTTTGAAGGATGCTGACTTAGAGAAGACCATTCCAATGATATTGAGCGGTGCATTTCGTTCCGCTGGACAAAAGTGTACTGCGACCAGCCGAATTATTGTTGAAAAGGAAATTTATCCAGACTTTATCATTGCTTTACGAGAAGCTATGTCAACTATTATTGTGAAAGATGCTTTAGATACCAATAGCTATATAGGTCCTGTAGCGTCTAATTCTCAGTACGAAACCATTTCTGAGTATGTAGATTTAGCCCGTAAAGAAGCTGAAGTAATCGCTGAAGGAAAGCTCGAAACAATAAATGAAGGCTATTATATCCGTCCAATAGTGGTCAGTGGTGTAGGACCTCAGCATAAACTTTTTAAAGAAGAAATATTCGGACCAATTGCTGTCGTCCTTCAAGCAGAAGACTTTTATGAAGCTGTAGAGCTTTGCAATCAATCTGAATTTGGTCTAAGCGCCTCTATTTTTACAAACAATATGGAAAAAGCATTACTATTTTTAGAAACAGCGGAAGTCGGAATGGTACGAGTCAACCAAGAAACTGCTGGAGTTGAATACCAAGCACCATTTGGCGGCATGAAATGGTCGAGTTCCCACACTAGAGAACAAGGGCAATCAGCTTTGGATTTTTATTCACAAGTAAAAACTTGTGCTATCAAATATTCTTTTTAATTTCTTTAACATCATTTACACAAGATTATAAATAGTTCCTAAAAGGATCATAAAAAAATCTGCCCATTTAAGGTGAATTTTAATTGATTCAATAGAATATGTTTTCCTAGTGTATACAGTAAGCCCGAAATATAAAAAATAGCGCACCTTCCGGTACGCACGACAAATGGCCAGCTATCTCGAAATTTTTACGGATAGCTGG
>NZ_CANNCR010000019.1 GCF_947503125.1 uncultured Metabacillus sp. | reverse complement strand
TTGCGGCGGTCAACAAGTTCACTTCGGTGTTAATTAAAACTAAAACGTTGTTTTTTCATAGAACTTTTGACACTACCCATGTATGGATATCGATATGCTGCATCGTGGTCACCTTGTCATAGTGTTTGGCCTCATGATAGAGAGGAAGAGTAATATCTTTAAATGAAACATGATCCCAATACATTTTGATTAAGTGCTTTATTTCATCATTATTAAAAATCTTGGCATTTCCAATGTATCTGTCCTCATATGGGGTGCAGCCCCTTTCAATAAAGCTTTTTCCCTTCATGCCTTCTGGCAGGAAACCTGCAAACATTTTCATTGACGTTTTAATAGATGGAGGAATTTTTTCAAATACACTTAGATCAATTGGTTCTCTATAAATATTATACCCGCCAAAAAGTTCATCTGCCCCTTCCCCAGACAGGACAACCTTTACATGTTTACTTGCTTCCCTGGCAACAAAATATAATGGAACAGCTGAGGGATCTGCAAGGGGATCATCTAAAAACCAGACAATCCTTGGCAGCGCTTTTATAAAGTCCTCTGGTTGTATGAGATAAGAAATATTTTCGACATTTAGTGCATGAGCTGTTTCCTTTGCGATATCTATTTCATTATATCCTTCAGTAGCAAAGCCGACAGAAAACGTCTTGAGATTCGGATTCGACTCTCTTGCCAAGGAAACAACAAAACTGGAGTCGATCCCTCCTGATAAGAAAGAACCTACTGGTACATCGCTGCGCATATGCATGCTTACTGAATCCAAAAGTGTTTCTTGTAATTCGTTTTTTAATTTTGTAAATTGATCGGTTACTGGTTTGAAGACCGGTTTCCAATAGCAATTAATAGCTAATTCCTCATCTTGTTTTTTTAAAAAATAATGTCCAGGCTCCACTTTCATTATTCCTCTTGACATTGTTGCTGGTTCAGGAACATATTGAAAGGTCAAATAATGGTGCAGCGATTCTTCATTAATGCATTCAAGATCAGTACCCAGCACGATACTCTTTCTTTCTGATGCAAAATAGAGTTTATCTTCTAGTTCAAGGTAATACAGTGGTTTAATGCCGAATGGATCTCGGGCGCCAAATAATTCATTTTTTTCACTGTCCCATATTAAAAAGGAAAACATGCCTCTAAGGGAATAAAGCATTTTTCCTTTTCTTTGACTATATAGAGCCAAGAGTACTTCTGTGTCTGAGGAAGTTTGAAAAATATATCCATCCTTCTCTAATTCATCCCTTAGCTCAATGTAGTTATAAATCTCTCCATTAAAAACAATCCAATATCTCCCATTATCATAAGAAAGCGGCTGACTGCCTGCTTCTAGGTCAATAATACTTAACCGTCTAAAACCTAGTTGAATGTATTGATCGGCGTAATATCCAGAATCATCTGGACCCCTGTGAAAAATAATATTGTTCATCTTTTTAAACTGTTGATCAATCTTTAAAGAGGCCTGTCCATTATTAGACAAAACCCCAACAAATCCACACATTATTTCTCCTCCTCTATTTTTCTTGAATGAAATTCACACTTGCTTTTTAGTCGAAGATATGTCAACCATTCATTTTTTTACTTTTAAAGTGCGAACTCATAATCTCTTATATACTTTTCAATCATGAAACGGAGGGAATCACCAAAAAGTCTCATTTAATTCTCTTTTTTTAAAACATTGCTTTATAAGTCTGGCTGCTTTTCCCTAATTGGTTTATGATGGTGAATGGTAAGTGCTATTATGTTATCTGTACGTTCAGTCACTCATATAACTATTTGATAAATAAGCAGTATTTTGAAAAAGGAGTTCAACCATGAAAAAGCTTTTGATTACAATTCTACCCTTGCTATATATGGCTTTGATTTGGATCCTTTCGAGCAATCCGTCAGATGCGATTGTTAAAACACCCTTTTCTTTTGATGCGCTTTTGAAGGAGTCCTTGCACTTGATTGAATTCGCGATACTTTATTGGCTCCTTGTGTTTGCCTTTATGGCCCATCATAAGTGGAGTGAAAGAGCAAGCTTAGCCGCAGCAATCATCGCCATCCTTTACGGCCTAACCGATGAAATTCATCAATTCTTTGTTCCATCACGCTCTGCAACGGTGATTGATTTTATAAAAGATACAATTGGGGTTACTGTATCCTATTTGATTGCGAAGAAAAAATATTTCTCTGAAAACAATAAATAGAGGCTTATAAGAAAAGCGCAAGCGCCTTGCTCAGCCTAGGGCAAATAAGACGCTCATGAATAGAAGGCGTTCTTTGCCTTCAATTCATGAGTGGCTAGACCCTAGAGGGGCTAGGCGCTGGAGCTAGACACCAAAACTAAGTACAAAATTTATACTTTCTTATCTCTTAAAAAAGAAAAAATCCCCCAATCGTTTCATTTGGGGGACTTTCCTTCTTATAGAATTCTCTTATTTGCTTGCCGTATATTTCGTCAAAAATGGCTCAGCTGCTGAAACTTTTGTTCCTTTATAATAGTGAGCGACAATTTCTGTATATTTCTTTCCGTCCTCTGCCATAAAGTTTGCACCATATTGGCTCAAGCCGACTCCATGGCCGAAACCTTTTGTTTCAATCACAACGGAATCACCTTTGATTTCCCAAGTGAAATCTGATGATTTTAATCCAAGTGCATCTCTAACTTCTCGCCCGGTAAATTCCTTGCCGCCAACCTCAACTTTTGCAACACGCTTTCCTGGTGTGAGCGCGGTGATTTTTCCAATAGACTTATCTATATTGACTCCTAATTTATTTTCAAACTCTTTAATGGAAATAACCATTTGATCATAAAATTTTGGCGATTTTTCATCCCATGGACTTTCAACACTCTTTAAATAAGGTATAGCTTCCTGCCAATAGGCTTCAGAGTTTTCTGTAAATCCATTGCTTGTTGAAAAGAAAGATGCATCGATTGGCTGGTTTTCATATGTAAGAATCTTTCCTTGCGTTGCTGCAACCGCTTCTGTAATTTTTTCCATTTTCCACGTATAATCATCACCCCATAACTCCTTTAATTCTTGAGGGCTTTTATAAACCTGATGCCCTTGGGTATCTGTGACGATTGAACCTGAACCTTTAGGAGTACCTAATGTTTCGTTATTTATTAGTCGCTTTGTAATGTAGGTTCTTGCAGCCAATGCTTGTGACTTCAATGCTTCTGTTTCAAACTCCGCAGGCATTTCTGACGCGACTACTCCAATGACATATTCTTCTAACGGGATATTTTCGGTTTTTTCCAATTGGCTTCGATAAACAGGGACTGAAACTGGTGATTCGGCTAGTACGGGTGTTTCGCTTTTGGCAACTGAAAGTTCTTTACCTAATTTCCCTTTGGATTGATCCATAAAAGGAGTGACGAGTAATGTAGGAATGAGGAGAATGATGATGAATAATGCTCCGAATGTAAAGAGAACTGGTTTCATTGATTTCATGTTTTAAGGCCTCCAATAAGATTTAGGTTAAGTGGAATATCCATAGTTCATCTTATGGGCGTGGACAAGCAATTATGACAGAAAAAATATGAACCAGTTTGTCTTTCCATTGAATGGACAAGTTAGGGACTTTCAAATGAGTATACATTTATTACTATATAGAAGTTTTTCGTAAGATCATGTATATATTTGTTTGATTATAGGTAATCTAATAAAGTCGTACACGTTTAGTGTTTCGAGCTAGGAGAAAGAAATATACCATTATAGACAAATAAAAGAAGCAGGCCGCCATGGTCATGACTCCTGCTTCTTTTATGAAGGCATATCTCTAGTCTGATACAGCTGCTTGCTGATCAGATGTTGTTGGTATTTCTTCTTTCACTCTTTCGATATCTGCTCCAAGAGCTTGAAGTTTCGTGTGGAAGTTTACATAGCCTCTGTCAAGATGCTTAAGCTCTGTTACGCGTGTATGGCCTTCTGCACATAAGCCAGCAAGGATGAGTGCTGCGCCTGCACGAAGATCAGTAGCTGCAACCTCAGCACCCTGAAGTCCTACAGGGCCATTAATGATAACAGATCTTCCTTCAATTTTAATATCTCCGTTCATGCGGCGGAATTCTTCAACATGCATGAATCTATTTTCAAAAACTGTTTCAGTGATCATACTTGTGCCGTTCGCTTGTAGTAATAATGCCATCATTTGTGATTGCATGTCTGTCGGGAATCCTGGATGTGGCATTGTTTTGATGTCAACTGATTTTAATTTTTCAGGTCCAATTACGCGAAGACCGTCTTTTTCCTCAATGATTGTAACACCCATCTCTTCCATTTTAGCTACAAGAGATGTTAAATGCTCTGGAACTGCTCCTTGAACTAATACATTTCCGCCTGTAATCGCAGCAGCAACCATAAATGTGCCAGCCTCGATACGATCGGGAATAATTGTATGCTGTGCACCTTTTAAATAGGCAACTCCTTCAATACGGATTGTGCCTGTACCTGCTCCGCGAATAATACCGCCCATTGCATTTATATAATTGGCTAAGTCGACAATTTCCGGTTCTTTTGCACAGTTCTCAATAACGGTTGTTCCATCTGCAAGGGCTGCAGCCATAATAATATTTTCAGTTGCGCCAACACTTGGGAAATCAAGGTAAATTTTAGCTCCCTTAAGTCTTCCTTTTACTTCGGCTTCAATAAAGCCGTTACCTACTTTAATTGTAGCGCCCATTGCTTCAAAGCCTTTTAAATGTTGATCAATTGGTCTAGACCCGATTGCACAGCCACCTGGTAAAGCAACCCGTGCACGGCCTTTGCGAGCTAAAAGTGCCCCCATTACTAAAACAGATGCACGCATTTTTCTTACATATTCAAATGGTGCTTCTGTTGTTAGCTCTTTTGATGCATCTACAATCACTTGATTATTTTCAAAATGGACGTCTGCACCTAAATAGCGCAGAACTTCATTAATTGTATACACATCGGAGAGCGTAGGTACATCATTGATAATACTTTTTTCTTCACTAGCTAATAAAGATGCAGCGATAACTGGCAAAACGGCATTTTTTGCTCCTTCAACTTTCACTGTACCGTTTAACTTCTGACCGCCGCGGACGATGATTTTTTCCAAAGTATTCCCCTCCGCGTCCCAATTTCTCTATATTAATATTCAGACGTAATGATTGGTGTTCCTATTACAACGCTAGTATAATCGCCCATTTCGTCCGTTCTCAATGCAATTTGAATGTTTATTTTATCGTTATCGGTTGGAATAAAATCTTCCCATAAAGGGGTTTTTCCTGAAATAGAGATAAAATCTTTTTCTTGAAGTTCTTCAACTGGATTTGCATTAAATTCATTTACTAATTCACGTGATTTTTCATACAAACTAACTTTCATATTATCATCAAGTAATCCTTGAAGACAAGCAAAAGTTGTAACATTTTCGTGAAAAATGTCGAATGATTGCTCATGAAAATACTCATTTACTTTGTCCCAGTCTGGTTGTGCACCTACCCCTGTGACCTGATAAAGGATATACGCTGTTGAATGATTGTTTGTGAGGGTTGTCAAAATTTGAAGCTTTTCAGTTATGTTTTTCTTTTTATTTTCAAACACACCGATCGCTTTAAACACTTCTCTGTCTTTTTCATAGACCCACTTATATTGACGAAGCTGGTCTACCATTTGTTTCACTTCTTTTATTGACTTTTTCTCGACAGAATTTTTGGCATACAAAGACCATGTATCAATCCGTACATTTTGTTTCTCCATTCCGTCAGCCAAAAGTGAAATCTTTGACTCGTTTCCTTCTGCTCCTATATGATTAGCCACCAATGTAAACACCAGAATCATCGTAAAAATAACTGCAGCTATTTCTTTTTTTCTCATATACGGTCACTTCCTCTCCTTAGTAACATTGTTACCGGATTGAAAGTATGCATACGTGGAAATACTCGTCAATATTAGACAGATCGAAATATGTAGCTTTTATACCCCATTCTAATTACCTATAAACAAAGCATTTAGTAAGAGGACAAGCTATTTTTTACAAAATTTCGCCAATTGTTAAAATAACATTGGCAATGCTTTAGACCATAAAAAATAATCAAGGAAAAAATTACTAACCATAGAGCCAATTGCAATCGTTAATAATATTAAAAGTGTCCTTGCTTGAATTACTTTGCCCGGTTTGATCCATTTTTCAAAATTTAATGCTTGTAAAGCCCACCAGGTGACTACCATAAAGGCGAGATTTACCAGCATACTGATTAAAGCCAGTTGGCCGTAATCGGGCATTGCCCCATCCCTCCCAATACTAAATCGTATAAAAGACACAAAGCAAGTTAAATCATACCTCATTTTTTCAAAAAAACAACCTCAATTTGACCTAAAAAAGAATAAAATAATACCCATTAAAGCCAAAAATATCCTGAAAACGGCATACCCTTGAACATTATATAAAAATTTGGGAGTAACATGATTGATTTTTAATTTTAACAAAATTTTAATGGATAATGGTTATATTTTACATAAAGCTGTTTTTCCCTTCTCCATTTTACTATGGCGTTAATCCTAATTCGTTCTTTAATTATGAATAAATTGTTACAGTGTTTGGATATTGATAGGTATTTTTGTATGATATTCTTTACACTTTGATATGTTCGATAAAATAAATGATAGCGGTTACTTCACTTAATTTTAACCTGGATGCACTCATTATATTAACTACGCTTTAAAGTGTAATTTCGAAGCCTTCAGGGGCCTTAAAACGTGTTTTAAAGGGAAGGATATATGGTTTATTTTTTAAAAAGTAAAAAGGATGGCATCAGAGAGCTATTCTCTTGAATGCCATCCTTTTTAGGATTATTTCGTTACATTTAAACGGTTGATCGCACGTCGAAGCGCTAATTCTGCACGTTTAAAATCGATATCATCTGTTTTTTGATTCAGACGCTCTTCAGCACGCTTTTTAGCTAATTCTGCACGAGCTACATCAATTGACTCAGCTCTTTCAGCTGCTTGAGCTAAAATCGTCACTTTGTCAGGTCGTACTTCAATGAAGCCGCCGCTGACAGCAACGAGTTCTGTGCCGCTCCCTTTTTTTAAGCGAACTGCCCCGATTTCCAAAGGGGCAACCATAGGAATATGCCCTGGCAGAACGCCAAGTTCACCGCTTTGAGCCTTTACGCTCACCATTTCTACGTCTGCATCGTAAACTGGGCCATCGGGAGTAACGACATTGACTAATACTGTCTTCATACTCATACCCTCCTAGGTCCCAAAATTAGGCTTCTACACCCATTTGTTTAGCAGCTTCTACTACTTCTTCAATTCTACCTACTAAACGGAATGCATCTTCCGGAAGGTGATCATATTTACCTTCAAGAATTTCTTTAAATCCACGTACAGTTTCTTTTACAGGAACATATGAACCAGGCTGTCCAGTGAACTGTTCTGCAACGTGGAAGTTTTGAGATAAGAAGAATTGAACACGACGAGCACGTGCAACCGTTAGCTTATCTTCGTCAGAAAGCTCATCCATACCTAAGATGGCAATGATATCCTGAAGTTCTTTGTAACGTTGTAATGTTTGTTGTACTTGACGAGCGACAGCGTAATGCTCTTCCCCAACGATTTCAGGTGATAAGGCACGTGAAGTTGAAGCAAGAGGATCCACCGCAGGGTAAATACCCATTTCAGATAATTTACGCTCAAGGTTAGTTGTTGCATCCAAGTGAGCAAATGTTGTTGCCGGAGCCGGATCCGTATAGTCATCGGCTGGAACGTAAATAGCTTGAATTGATGTAACAGAACCTACATTTGTAGATGTAATACGTTCTTGTAATTGACCCATCTCTGTTGCTAATGTTGGTTGGTAACCAACGGCAGATGGCATACGTCCAAGTAGGGCAGAAACCTCTGAACCTGCTTGTGTGAAACGGAAGATATTATCCATGAAGAAAAGAACATCCTGTCCTTGGTCATCACGGAAGTATTCAGCCATTGTAAGACCTGTTAATGCTACACGCATACGTGCACCAGGCGGCTCGTTCATTTGTCCGAATACCATCGCAGTTTTCTTAATAACGCCAGAATCAGTCATCTCGTGGTAAAGATCATTTCCTTCACGAGTACGCTCACCTACACCTGCGAATACAGAAATACCGCCGTGCTCTTGTGCGATGTTGTTAATTAACTCCTGGATTAATACGGTTTTACCTACACCGGCACCACCGAATAGACCAATTTTTCCACCTTTAATATAAGGAGCAAGCAAGTCTACAACTTTGATTCCAGTTTCTAAGATCTCAACTTCAGTTGAAAGCTGCTCGAATTTAGGTGCTTGTCTGTGAATCGGGTCACGACGAGCTTCAGCAGGAATTGGCTCATCTAAGTCAATGTTATCACCTAATACGTTGAAAACACGACCAAGAGTCACGTCACCTACAGGTACAGAAATTGGAGCACCTGTATCTGTCACTTCCAATCCACGAACAAGTCCATCTGTTGAAGCCATCGCAACAGTACGTACTGTGTCGTCACCTAAATGCAGGGCAACCTCTAAAGTAAGGTCGATAGCGACTGCATTATCATTCGCTTCTGTTTTTATTGTAAGGGCATTATAAATGTCTGGAAGTTGTCCGCTTTCGAACTTTACGTCAACAACCGGACCCAAAATTTGCGTAATGCGTCCTTTATTCATCGTTTTCCCTCCTATCACGAAATGCGTAAGCGTCTTGCTTAGGCCATAGCAGGAAAAGAAGGTGTTCTTTTCCTTACTAGACATACAGGTCTAGGCGCTGACAGTCTAAAACGCGACGTTAATCGCCACTACTGCACTTGCAAGTCCTGTGCTTCGAAGCTAGACACTGACACTGCTAATTTCAAGTGTCTAAATAAATAATTCGTTCCTATTCTAACGCCGCTGCACCACCGACAATTTCGGTAATTTCCTGTGTAATTGCTGCCTGACGTGCACGGTTATAAGATAATGTAAGTGTATCGATAAGCTCTTTTGCATTATCAGTTGCATTTTTCATTGCTGTCATACGTGCTGCATGCTCAGAAGCTTTACTATCAAGCAATGCTCCGTAGATGAGACTTTCAGCATATTGTGGTAACAGCACTTCTAAAATTTCCTCCTGATTCGGCTCGAACTCATAGGAAGTTAATTTTTTGTTAGACGAAATATCCGATAACGGAAGAAGCTTTTTCTCTGTTACATCCTGTTGAATCGCACTTACAAAGTGATTATAGTACATATACAACTCATCGAATGTTTCATCTGCATACATGTTTACGGCACCGCTCGCAATGTCTTTAATGCTCGCAAAGTTAGTTTCGTCACCAATGCCCGTAATTTCTGAAATAACGTTCATTCCACGCTTTTTAAAGAAATCACGACCCATTCTTCCAATTGCGATAACCACAAATTCATCATTTGATTTATGACGTTTTTGAATTGCTTGAAACGCTGCACGTAAAACACTGCTGTTAAAAGCTCCTGCTAAGCCACGGTCAGATGTGATGACTAAATAGCCAGTTCGTTTAACAGGTCTGCTTTCCAACATTGGGTGACTTACATCAGAACTACCGTTTGCAATGCTTGCCACTACCTCTTGGATTTTTTCCATATAAGGTCCAAATGCTTTCGCATTATTTTCTGCACGGTTCAGCTTTGCAGCAGAAACCATTTCCATTGCTTTTGTAATCTGAGAAGTCTTTTTTGTTGAAGTGATTCTTGATTTTATGTCGCGTAATGATGCCAAAGGTTCTCACCACCTTTAATTAAAAATCATCGATTCCGTTTTATTAACACGCTAAGTGAAAGCTCTAAAGGAGCCTTCACTTTTACGTAAAAGATTATTCTGATGCAACAAATGTTTTCTTGAAGGCTTCAATTGCTGCTTTTAAGTCTTCATCTTTTGGAAGTTTGCCAGTTGTACGGATCTCTTCAAGAAGAGCTTTTTGGTTTTGTTCAAAATATGCATGGAACTCATCTTCAAAACGTGTGATATCTGCTACTGGGACATCATCTAAGAATCCGCGAGTTAATGCATAAAGAATCATAACTTGTTTTTCAACCTTTAACGGCTTGTTAAGACCTTGTTTAAGTACTTCAACTGTACGAGCACCACGGTTAAGTTTTGCTTGTGTTGCTTTATCAAGGTCAGAACCGAACTGAGCAAATGCTTCAAGCTCACGGTATGATGCAAGGTCAAGACGTAAAGTACCAGCAACACTTTTCATTGCCTTAATTTGCGCTGAACCACCAACACGTGATACAGAAAGACCTGCGTTAATCGCTGGACGTACACCAGAGAAGAAGAGGTCAGACTGAAGGAAGATTTGTCCGTCAGTGATTGAGATAACGTTTGTCGGGATATAAGCCGAAACGTCACCTGCTTGTGTTTCGATGAATGGTAATGCAGTTAATGAACCTGCACCTTTTGCATCACTTAATTTAGCCGCACGCTCGAGTAAACGAGAATGCAAGTAGAAAACGTCACCAGGGTATGCTTCACGACCTGGAGGACGACGAAGTAATAATGAAAGCTCACGGTAAGCCGCAGCTTGTTTTGTAAGGTCATCATATACAACAAGAACATGCTTGCCATTATACATGAACTCTTCACCCATTGTTACCCCAGCATATGGAGCTAAGAATAACATTGGAGCTGGTTGTGATGCAGAAGCTGTTACAACAATTGTGTAGTCTAATGCACCATGTTTACGTAATGTTTCAACAACACCACGAACCGTTGATTCTTTTTGACCGATTGCAACGTAGATACATACCATATCTTGATCCTTTTGGTTCAAGATCGTATCGATCGCTACTGATGTCTTACCAGTTTGACGGTCACCGATGATTAACTCACGTTGTCCGCGTCCGATTGGCACAAGTGCGTCAATCGCTTTAATACCTGTTTGAAGTGGTTCATGTACTGATTTACGATCCATAACACCTGGTGCAGGACCTTCGATTGGTCTAGTTTTAGTTGTTTCAATTGGACCTAATCCATCAACAGGCTGTCCTAATGAGTTAACAACACGACCGATTAATGCTTCACCTACAGGAACCTCCATGATGCGTCCTGTACGACGAACTTCGTCACCTTCACGGATATCTGTGTAAGGTCCTAAAATAATAATACCAACGTTATTTTCCTCTAGGTTCTGAGCCATACCCATAACGCCGTTTGCGAATTCTACAAGCTCTCCAGCCATGACATTGTCGAGGCCATGAGCACGAGCGATACCGTCCCCAACTTGGATAACCGTACCTACATCGCTTACTTTTATATCAGACTGATAGTTTTCGATTTGCTTCTTTATAAGCGCACTAATTTCTTCAGCTTTGATGCTCATGAGTTTCACCCCTATCTACAATCTGTTTGCGACCAATTGTCGCTCTATACGTTCAAGCTTACCGCTCACACTGCCATCATAGATCCGATTGCCAATACGCAGCTTCACACCGCCGATTAATCCTTTATCGACAACATTTTCTAAACGAAGTGATACCTTGCCAATTTTCTTAGCAAAGGAAGTCGAAATCGATGTTAACTCAGCTTCGGTTAACGGACGAACAGAATACACAATGGCATCCTCTGTACCGCGTACTTCATTAGCGTGCTGCACGAAGTAATTGACAACATCTGTTACAATATTAGAACGATGGCGGTCTACTAATAGTAAAAGGGTATTTACTACTTGTTGTGTAAGACCAGCAAATGCTTCTTTTACAATCGATTTTTTAGTTTCATTTGTAACCTTTGGATGGTTAAGCACATCTATAAGTTCTTTATTCGTTGAAAAGACTTCTTTGACAACGAGTAATTCACTTTCGATTTGATCGAGTTGATTTTGTTCTTTTGCAAGTTCAAAAAGAGCGACTGCGTAACGGTTTGCTACGATTTCATTACTCATCTGCCTTCGCCTACCTCATTGATGTAGTCGTTGATCAGTTTTTCTTGCTCTTGTTCATTCAACTCTTTTTCAATGACTTTAGATGCAATTAATACGGATAGAGATGCAACCTGCTGGCGTAACGCAGCAACTGCCTGCTCTTTTTCCTGCTCGATTTCTTTAAGGGCTGCATCTTTAAGACGGCCTGCTTCAGAACGAGCTGCTTGGATGATATCTTCCTTTTGCTGCTCACCAAGCTTTTTCGCATTTTCTACTAGAGCCTGGGCTTCCACACGTGCTTGTTTTAAAAGCTCGCGCTGCTCTTCAACTAGTTTTTGTGCTTCTTTATTTCTTTCTTCAGAACTGTTAATTTCATTCGCGATATGCTCTTCACGTTGCTTCATAATATTCATAACCGGTCCAAATGCATATTTTCCTAATAATGCAAGGAGGATTAAGAACATAACAAGCTGGAATACGATATCACCTGTGTTTAGGCCGCCTGTAGTCGCGCCTAATGCAAGATCAAAAGTTAACATAGCTCGGTTTCACTCCCTTCAAGAGTTCCATGATGGGTTATGATGATTAGAAGTCAGAGGTCAGAGGCCGGAATTTCAGAAATGAGAGAATGCCAATTTCACACTCAAAGTGCTTCTAAACACCAGACTTCTCAAAAAATTTATCTGTTAAAACAAAATTAAGATTTTAAAAATAAAACTTACTATTCCCTTAGGCTTTCAATTCACTGCCCGTTATCATGACATAAAGGAAAGGCGAAGGTTCGCTTTGAATGATCTTCGCCATATGAATTCTTTTTCCTTATCGAATTATTGACCCATAACGATGAATGCGATAACTACCGCGATGATTGGAATCGCCTCAACTAATGCAACCCCGATAAACATAGTAGTTTGTAATACACCTTTAGCTTCAGGTTGACGTGCAATACCCTCTACTGTACGAGATACGATAAGACCGTTACCAATACCAGCACCAAGTGCCGCTAAACCAATTGCAATTGCAGCTGCTAATAAACCCATTGTTAAATTTCCTCCTTTAATTGTATGAAAAATAGTATTCCTTGTATATTCGTTCAAATTGATTGAACATATATTGATTAATGGTCATGACTCACTTTGTGTGCCATATATACCATCGTTAACATAGTGAAAATAAATGCCTGGATTGCACCAACAAAGATACTAAATCCTTGCCATGCTAACATTGGAATTGCCGCAGAAATCGTACCGATAATTCCACTTCCAAACCCATCTGCATAACCGCTTGTTCCAAGGCTGACAAGCAAGCCTAATAAAATTTCACCTGCAAAAATGTTCCCGTAAAGACGCAGACCAAGAGTTAGCGTGTTAGCAAATTCCTCAATAATCTTAAGTGGGAACATGAAAGGCATCGGTTTAAAGAAGTCCTTTCCATACTCAGATGCACCTTTCATCTTAATGCCATAGTAGTGTGATAATGCTACTACTAGAACTGCAAGAGTTAAAGTAATTGCAGGATCTGCAGTTGGTGATTTCCACCATAAATCGTGTCCGACAACAATGGCGAAAGGTAACCCCAGCATATTTGATACAAAGATATACATTAATAAAGTCATACCTAACGTTAAGAAACGTCTGCCTGTTTGCCAATCCATCGTAGAGCCGATAATATTTTTAACAAAATCGACAACCCATTCGATAAAGTTCTGCATTCCCGTTGGTTTCATCGCCAAATTGCGTGTTGCCGCAATTGCGATTAAGAATACGATTATACTAGCAACCGTAATCATTAATACATTTGATAAATTAAAAGTAAGACCTAAAAATTCTACCACAGGAGCTTCGTGACCCAATAGATTCACCTCTCTTCCCAGCTAAGCGCGTGAATGTTGAACTACATAATCTATCATAATAACGATGTACATCGTCATTAATCCAATAACTACACTAACCAAATGAAAATAGTCAGGAAACTTAATTGCGAAAAAGACTGCAACACCAGCTGCTGCCATTCGCGATGTCGTTCCCAGCGACCCCGTCTTCCTTCCTTCCTGGATGGCACGATCGAACTGATTGTGCTTTCGTACCATGATCCACAAATTGTAAAGACTTATGCTTGTCCCGAGTACTAAACCTAGGAAAACAGACTGATATTCCGTAAACCCCCACCCTGCTACATAGAGGGAAAGTAGATATAATATGTACTTACGATATCTGCGAAACATCAGATGCATATCAAACATGAAATGTTATTCTCCTGAGAAATAGTGGTGGACTAATCTGAGCATGGCATAAATCCCAACAGCTAGCCCAAGCAGAAGGCCTACGATCAAAAACAACGGTTCAGTATGAAAATATTCATCTACCCATTTCCCAGCAAAAATGCCCAGCAAGACAGAGCCTGCTAATTGGGAAAGGATGGCAGACATTAGGCCCATCGCATGAAGCGGATGGCGGTGTTTTTGTCGCATTCTATAAATCCTCGCTACTTGATTTATAACGGAATTAGGAGTTGAAAAGCGGGTTCTAGAATGGTATTGTAAACCTTATCATTACACCCTCGTATAGCATACAATAGCACATAGTTGATGTCAATCTGTTTAAAGTTAAAATATTCACAATCTACCGCAATCGTCACAAAATCTCACAAATCGTTCACAATTTCACTAGTCAACCCCTTGACTTTGTTAAACAAACTAAATTATTCACTTAGTAAAATATCAACCTCAATCTGATCTTCCTTTCCGCTTTTTTTGGCAAAAATGAGTGCTTTGTACAATCCTTTTTTCAATTTCAATTTTTCCTTTTTCACCTCTTTTTCAACCACCCCTCTTGGTACATTTCTGCGCCAATCCAAAAAACCTGCAAACGTCAATGTGTCCGGATCATATAAGGCAATTCCCATCTCATCAGCCCCGCCTGGCAAATAAAGCTGATACTTATATGATTTTGGTTGGTCACCATAGGCAAACTCAAAGCCCATCACTCTAGGGTAATTCGGTTCATCCACTACAAATAAATAGGGAATTTCGATTTGCCTTTCACCTTGTATAACGTGCAGCCATCCCTGATGAATCCCTGGCTTTAATCGACTTGGTGTTATGTCCAGTCCAATTTCCACTTGTTTTTTCTCACCAGGCTGTAATGTGATTTTTGGTGGAAGCACCCATTGGATTCCAGGCTCATTGTACGGTGTTTTTACATATGCCGTTTGCACAAGATTTGACTGATTATCAAAAGTGATTTTTTGTTGTTTTTTTGTGCGCGGATGCCGTGTCTTATATTTCCCAAAAGTAAGGGATCCTGGATAGATCAGCACCTTCGCCTTAATTGCCTCTTTTAGATTAATTCTCCCAGTACCTTGTTCAATAGGCTTCAGCCTTTCCTTTCGTGCATTCGTTAAAGGTGATGCTGTATTCATTAAAGCAGCTTTTATTTGTTCAGGTCTCCAGTTTGGGTGTGCTTGTTTTAATAATGCGCAGGCTCCAGCGACATGCGGAGCGGCCATGCTTGTTCCTTGCATTGCTAAATATCCATTTGGAATCGTGCTATCGATTGCAACACCAGGGGCAACAACATCCGGTTTTATCCCCCATGTATTTGTTACTGGACCCCTCGAGCTAAAATCAGCAAGCTCATCTTCTTCCTTTTTATAAATGGTTCGAACGCTAGGCTGCTTGTTTAACTGTTTTTTAATTAGGGCCCCTGCTTCTTTTGAGATCGATACTACAGGAATTTCTAGTGGTATTTCTAATGATCCTGAAAAATTGCCTTTTACATTATTGTAAATAATAACCGCCTTTGCTCCCCGCTGCTTTGCATTGAGCACCTTTTCTGTAAAAGTAATTTTTCCTCTTTCGATGAGAACTATTTTACCGTTTACCGACTTCTTTAGATCTTGCTTCGCCCCTATTCCTCCTAAAACGACCTCATCTAATCCATGCATTTCCCAAGGCTTTGCTCCCTGGATTTGATTCATTTTAATGAGAGTTCTTACACCTGAAATTTTTAAATAGGGCATTTGAAGCGGTGGTGATGACGCTCCAACCGAAATGGCTTTAGCGGATGTACCAGGTGAACCAACCGACCAGACAGCTGGCCCCGAATTACCGCTTGATGTCACAGCAACGATCCCCGCTTCAACAGCACGGTCAAGCGCAAGACTTGTTGGCCAATCAGGACCATTCACACTATTCCCTAAAGAAAGATTGATTATATCCACTTTATCCTTGATTGCCTTTTCGATTGCCGCGATCACCTGATCAGAGGTGCCCATACCACCAGGCCCTAATGCTCGATATGCATAGATTTCCGCCTCTGGAGCAACGCCCATTAATTTTCCATTTGCTGCAATAATCCCTGCCACATGTGTGCCATGAATGGTTTCATTTCCATCCTTAGCCTTCGTCTCCATTGGATCTTTATCATCATCAATGACATCATAGCCGCCTTTATAGTTTCGATGTAAATCAGGATGGTGATAATCAACCCCTGTATCGATGACAGCTACTTTTACTCCTTTGCCGGTTAACCTGTGGTGATCACGGTCAAATAATCCTCTCACATCACCTCCACCGATAAATGGCACACTTTCTTTGATGAACGGGCGATAGGAAACAACAGGGCTAGAATGCAGAACTGCAGGATCATTACTGAGAGCCATTACTTTTTCAGCAGGCCCTTCTATAGAAAAACCATAAAAAACATGTTGATACATTTGATGGATCGTGATCTTGGATTGTTGCTCCAGCTTGTTCTTAATAGGAAGAAAATCATCTTTTTTCACAACCAACATAAGCTTTTGCATGCTTGCCTCTTCATCCGATGGCAAGGGCGGTCTTTTAGGAAAGGTTTCACCATTTGCTGTGGTGCTTATCGAAATGACAATGAATAAGATCAAATACAAAATAAATTGTTTCTTAGTTCCCATTAAAAACCACCTCTATCGTTATTCTGTTCTTTCATTTCGAAAAACATGTACTGTAGAAGGCATAAAAATAGGAAACCCCATTTCTGAGATTTCCCTATTTCTATAATTTATTTTGTTCCATAAAGGCGATCGCCTGCATCTCCTAGTCCTGGAACAATATAGCCATGATCATTCAGCTTTTCATCTAGTGCCGCGATGTATATATCAACATCAGGATGTGCTTTCTTCACTACTTCAACGCCTTCTGGGGCAGCAATTAAGCACATAAATTTAATATTTTTTGCACCGCGTTTTTTCAAGCTATTGATTGCCTCTACCGCAGATCCTCCCGTCGCTAGCATCGGATCAACAACGATAAAATCACGTTCTTCTACATCGGAAGGAAGCTTTACGTAATATTCAACAGGCTGCAATGTTTCAGGGTCACGATATAGCCCAACATGTCCAACTTTTGCTGCTGGAATGAGCTTTAAGATACCATCTACCATTCCTAAACCTGCACGCAGAATCGGAATAATGCCAAGTTTTTTCCCTGAAAGCACCTTAGATTTTGCCGTACATACAGGTGTTTCAACTTCAACCTCTTTTAATGGAAGATCCCTTGTAATTTCGAACGCCATTAAGCTTGCTACTTCATCTACCAACTCACGGAATTCCTTTGTTCCTGTACTTTTATCACGAATATATGTAAGTTTATGTTGAATTAATGGATGATCAAACACGTATACTTTCCCCATCAAACCATCTCCTTTTCTTTGACACTTCAATAGATTTTACAGAAATTCAATCATAGTTTCAAGTTCGATCTTATTAATTATACACCATCTTATGGTTTTAATAAGACGTTACCAGGAAACATTGTTGGTAGAATGGGAGAGGATTTTCTAGTGTGAGAATGGTTAGTAGAGTGCAAAAAGGACGGCTTCATAGGAAGCCGCCCATCTTTTAATTATAGGTTACGATATAAAGGGAATTTGCTTGTTAAGTCTTCTACGCGTTGTTTTGCCTCAGCAAGCTTTGATGAATCTTCGTGATTTTTTAATGCGAACGCAATGATGCTGCCGATTTCATCCATTTCCTCTAATCCAAATCCGCGGCTTGTTACAGCAGCTGTTCCGATACGGATACCGCTTGTTACAAACGGACTTTCTGTTTCGAATGGAATGGTGTTTTTATTGACAGTAATTCCGATTTCATCCAATACATGCTCTGCAACTTTTCCTGTTAATCCAAGGGAACGAACATCAACTAATAATAGGTGATTATCAGTACCGCCAGATACAAGAGTAAGTCCTTCTGCTTGTAATTTTCCAGCTAAATGCTTTGCATTGTCAATAATGTTTTGTGCATATGTTTTAAAGCTGTCTTGAAGAGCTTCGCCAAATGCAACTGCTTTTGCAGCGATAACATGCATAAGCGGACCGCCTTGAATTCCAGGGAAGATCGATTTGTCAATTTTCTTGCCAAACTCTTCTTTACATAAAATCATACCACCGCGTGGGCCACGAAGTGTTTTGTGTGTTGTTGTTGTCACAAAATCAGCATATGGTACCGGGTTTTCATGTAAACCAGCAGCAACTAAACCTGCGATATGAGCCATATCCACCATGAAATAAGCGCCAACTTCATCAGCGATTTCACGGAATTTTTTAAAATCAATTGCTCTCGGATATGCACTAGCACCAGCAACAATTAGCTTTGGCTTATGAAGTCTAGCTTTTTCTAATACATCCTCATAATTGATGCGGTGTGTTTTTTCATCAACACCATATTCAACAAAGTTGTATTGAACACCACTAAAGTTTACAGGGCTGCCGTGTGTTAAGTGACCGCCATGTGATAAGTTCATTCCTAATACTGTGTCACCATGCTCTAAAATCGTGAAATAAACACCCATATTCGCTTGCGCACCTGAGTGCGGCTGAACATTTACATATTCTGCACCGAAGATTTCTTTTGCACGGTCTCTTGCAATATCCTCAACAACGTCAACATGCTCACAGCCACCATAATAACGACGACCAGGATATCCCTCTGCATATTTATTTGTAAGCACTGATCCTTGTGCTTCCATGACAGCTTCACTTACAAAGTTTTCAGAAGCAATCAATTCAATTTTTGTTTCTTGACGAGTACGCTCAAGCTGAATCGCTTCAAAAACTTTCGCATCTTGTTCTGGTAAAAATTTCATTCGTTACAATCTCCCTTCAATCAAAACCTTGTTATGAATTTGTCCTACACAGCTTTTTCAACGTCTAATTCCAACTATATTGTACACGTTAATATGCTGTATTGTAAAAGATTTTCTGAAATATTTTTATTTTTTTTATGAAATTTGCCGTTTAGTCGGCTTAAATACGAATATTATAAGGTTTTCTCAATTGTAATATTCGTTTGATACAATAAGCTATCCTCATTTAGTATTTTTATAATTGCAGAAATTGATACAACCTATTTTGGTTAGTTTTTCTAACAAAGTCAACCTTTATTGAAAGAATATTTTGTGTTTTTTCACTTTTTGTAGTAGAAGGACGTGAGTGGTTGGGAATGATTCCTTTAACCAAATAAAAAGAACCAACATTAAGTTGATTCTCCGCTTATCAATGACAGGATGTATTTTCTTTTGTTGCTTCATAGACAGCTCTTGCACCGCCGATGAGCTTTGGACGTGTTTTCGCCATGGTGACGTGGGCGGAACCGATTTGCTTTATGGTGCTGCGCAATGGGACGGCGACATGTTTTAAGTGCATTCCGATGAATGTATCGCCGATATCGATTCCAGCATCTGCTTTTATGAATTCAACGACTACAGGGTTTTCCATATGCTGATAGGCATATGTGGCCATCGCGCCTCCTGCCTTTCTAACTGGAATGACGGTAACCTCTTCAAATCCGTTCACTTTCGCAGCGGACCTTTCGATCACGAGGGCGCGGTTTAAATGCTCACAGCATTGGAAGGCGAACTGTACACCTGTTTCCTCCTTAAACGTTGCCAGCGTGTCAAAAATCATTTTTGCTACGTCCTCTGAGCCTGCTGTTCCGATTTTTTCTCCGATTACTTCGCTTGTACTGCAGCCGATTATCACAATATCGCCTTTGCCAACGTTTGCTTGGGTGCGAAAGTCAGTCAATAAAGTGGATAACTCCCGCTGCCAATTTTCTAGATTTGTCATCGTTTATCCGACTTCCTTATTAAGCGTGTTCATTTTCGTATTTGTCAATTTTGCCCACACGTGTTGCATGGCGCCCGCCTAGATATTCTGTTGTTAACCAAATTTTTGCGATTTCTCTTGCTAGGCCAGGTCCGATTACACGTTCACCCATTGCAAGGATGTTGCTATCGTTATGTTCACGTGTTGCTTGGGCGCTAAACATATCATGAACAAGTGCGCAGCGGATGCCCTTTACTTTATTCGCCGCAATGCTCATGCCAATGCCTGTGCCGCAAATCAAGATTCCGCGATCAAATTCCCCGCTTGCTACACGCTCTGCCACTGGTAATGCATAATCAGGGTAATCTACAGATGTTTCACATTCGCAGCCCATATCTGTATATTCAATCTTCAATTCTTCTAGTAGTGAGATGATTTCTTTCCGAATATTTACTCCGCCGTGATCTGATGCAACTGCTACTTTCATTTTGGTCCTCCTATAATGAACGATATTTAGTAAAATCTCTTCTTTTATTGTATCGCTTATCCTGTCATACGATCAATTATTTCCTTTGTAACTTAGGCTTTATTTTCCTCAAGCTTATTGACTAATTTATGAATCAACTTTTCTAAATCTGCTAATGTTTGACGATAGATATCCAGTTGTCCTCCAAACGGGTCGATGATATCTTTTCGTTCTTCGTCATTCTCAGCAACATATTCAGCAAGGGTATATGTTTTACGACCTGCATGCGGGTAAAACTCGATCACAGATTGCTTATGCTGATTCGTCATCGTTAAAATAATTGTTGCCCAATTAACAAGCTCTTCACTTAAACTTGAGGATTGATGGTCGCACGTGATTCCTTTTTCGTTTAAGGCCTCTTGGGCATATCGTGTTGCATCACTGCCATCGAGGGCAAATACACCAGCTGACTTTACATCCAGCTGATCAGAGCTCTTCAAATGCTTTAAAAGCGCTTCTGCCATCGGGCTTCTGCATGTATTTCCGGTACAAACGAATAATACATTTGTCATGTCATAACACTCCTTTCTATTTATTATAATGGAAACGTTGTAAAGAAAATAGTCACATGCTTAGAGGAACAAAAGCGCAAGCGCCTTGATCATCGCCGTACAAACTGGAGGAGCATCGACTGAGATAAAGGAAACACGGTAAGCGAAGCGAACCGATGTTGACTTATCGTAGGGAGATGATCTGAAGTTTGTTAGGCGATAGGCGCTGGAGCTGGATGTCGCAGTGCTTATCCACAGTTCAATGAATTTTATAATTTCCTAAACAACAAAAAAGCATAGAGAAGACCCTATGCTTTAGAATTCAATCTTTATTTTTTGCGAGTCATGGATTTTCTTTTGATTTTGATCAAAAACATCACTCGTTGTGATTTCAATCCATTCAAGCTCCTTCGAAGAATCAATGATAAAGCCCAGGTTGCCTTTTTTCGCAGACTTTCCAGCTATTTCACCATTTAAATCTTCCAAATAGATATCTTTTTCCCAATCAAATGTCTCACCTGTGCTTGTTTTAATCAGCGCGATTGGGGCAAAGCTGACTTTTTCATCAGATGTGTTCTCAATTTCAACAAACACCTTTGTAAAATCGAATTCTTCCTCATGTGTTAACACATGAAAATAATCAATCAGGCTGTAATCCGGTCGCAGGTGGATGACCTTTGCATCTTTGACGCGAAGCTGGATCGGGCCAATTTCGTATGCTTTATCAACAAAATTAATCGCCTTTAATGTTGCCTTCCCTTTTTCATCGGAAACCGATTTTCCTACCTCAAGCAAGTTTCGATCATCCGTTACCTGCGGGTTTGATGAGTAGTCATCCAAATACCCGGTGTCGATTTGTTTTTCTCGCTCAGGAGCACCGCTGTTGTTGCTATTCGAACATGCAACTAACATGACAGATAATAATGCTATAAGAACAATGGTTCTTTTCATAAGAAAACCCTCCATTTAAAAAAGAAGGAGCTGACGTAAAGCGAGATGCCAGACCCTTCTATTTCTCTATCTGTTACAAAATTCTTCTTACTTATCTTCAATCACTGTTTTATTTTTGCCTTTTTCTATAAGCTCAAAAATAATTTTTGCGTTGTCCGTATTATCAATATTTCCTGCAAATCGATCAGATGCAGGACCAAATGCATACACTGGGACGTCTTCACCAGTATGGCCGCCAGTCGTCCAGCCTGTATGCGATCTGTTATCGAAAATTTTCTCGATTGCATTATCAATATCTACTTCTTCTTTAGAAGCAGCATCCTTTACAGATTGAATTTCCTCAGAAGTTAATTCAAGATCGATATATTTTTTCAATGTTTCTTCTACATCCGCACCGCTTGCAATTTCACTTGCCATGAAATCAGGTGTGCGTTTCGCTGCTTTGATCGGCTCGCCAAACCAGTTGTAAATGCCATTTGCACCAATTGAATAACCGCCAGTTGAATGGTCAGCTGTCGCAACAACTAATGTATGCTTGTCCTTTTTCGCAAATTCAATTGCTGCTTTAAAGGCTTTTTCAAAGTCTTCCATTTCACTCATGGCAGAAACGATATCATTATCATGTCCCGCCCAGTCAATTTGGCTTCCTTCAATCATAAGGAAAAAGCCATCCTTGTCTTCACTTAAACGATCAATCGCAGAGGTTGTCATATCTTCTAATGATGGAATGTCTTTTGTACGGTCTATCATTTTTGGCATTCCGCGTTCTGCGAATAAACCAAGAACCTGTTCGTTATCATCTTTTAACAGCTCATTTTTATTCGTGACATAGCTGAAGCCATCCTTTTTAAATTCTTCAACTAAATTGCGGTCATCGCGAATAAATAAGTCCGTTCCTCCGCCAAGAAGCACGTCCACTTTATGTTCGCCATTTATTAACTCATCAAAATAGTCCTCCGCAATGGCGTTCATGTTTTGACGGCTGTGATCATGTGATCCGAATGAAGCAGGTGTTGCGTGCGTAATTTCAGATGTTGCGACAAGGCCTGTTGCTTTTCCTTGTTCCTTTGCAGCTTCAAGTACAGTTTTAACTTCTGATCCATCGTTATCAACGGCAATGGCATTATTATAGGTTTTAATACCAGCTGACATTGCAGTGGCTGCAGATGCGGAATCTGTTACATTTTGTTCTGGATCCTCAGGGTAGGTCATTTGCTGGCCGACTAAATATTTATCAAGCTCTGTACGATCGACAAATTTTGAGTTATTGCTGTCCTGCAAATAACGGTATGCAGAGGTATATGAAACACCCATTCCATCTCCAATAAGGAAGATGACATTTTTGATTTTTGCATTATTTTTTGCTTCCTTAGCTTCCGCAACAGAGAATGTTCCTCCTAAACTACCAAAAGCGACAGCAGTCATAACTGCTAAAGGCAGAAGCTTCTTTTTAAATCTTTTATTAAACATGAATAATTCCTCCTAATCTTTATGTGACAAGGCTGATTATAGTTTGGTAGTTTTAATGTACTTTTAAGGAAATGTAATAGTTTTGTAAATGGAGATAATCGATCGAATGGAACTAGATAAAGGGGATTATTAGCAATAAACGGATTATTATTAGGTATAAAAGACTATATGATAGTTGAATATTCTACCATCCTTTTCACTAATTAGTAAAAAATACGCAGGTAGATATTTACACAAATTTACAAAGAAGTTATTTTCTTTACAAACGACCGGCTGCTCCCAACCGGTCGTTACTTAAAAAGGAAAGATTAATTTTACACCAAATGCCAATAAGATGCTTCCGCCGAGCGCTTCACTATATGAGCCCAACCATGCCTGTACACGTTTACCTGTTAACAGGCCAATCCAGGTTAACACCATACTTACGATTCCAAAAACAACAACCGTTAGAACGGTTTTTGCCCCGTAAATGCCTAGGCTTAAGCCGACAGAAAAGCTATCCAGGCTGACACTAAGCGCAAATACAATTAATCCAAACCCGACTGGTGTAATCAACGGCTTCTCATCTTTTTTAAACGAGGCGAACACCATCTGGACACCAAGCAAGATTAACAAACCGCCGCCTAACAATGTTGCGATTGTTCCAAATGTATCACTAAGGGCTTTTCCGATTAACATCCCTACTAATGGCATCCATATATGAAAGATGCCGATTGTGATTCCTATGTAAAAGATTTGCCTGGCCTTTAATCGAATTAACCCCATGCCAAGGCCAACAGAAAATGCATCCATACCTAAAGCCAGTGCCATAATCAGTAATGTTAGCAACTCTCCCATGATCGCTTCTATGTTCATCTTTTACCCCCTCGGACACGCCTATTTAACTTTATGCACGTCCGATTTGGATTAGAACTGATATGACAATAGAGAGATGCGAGGCGGGAGTAAGGCAATTGGCGGATGCTCGCTTGCCTTACTCGTTCCTCTTTTACTTAAAAAGAATCATTATAGTAAATAACGTGAGAAAGAATCTTACAGCCTTGGAGTTTATTGAAGACCTCTCTCGCTTCTTTTTCTGAAGCAAATTCAAACATTGAGATCGTTGTCTGTGAATACAGCGTGATGATCCACATAAGGTTTCCTCCAATTTTAGGTCAATTCGCAAATACAAATGTCCGCCTCTCACATTTATTTAATAAAGACAGTCTTAATCGATGTGAAAAATTCCTTCGCTGCTTCTCCCTGTTCACGTGAATGGGAGCTGGAGTTTTTCATCCCTCCAAATGGTGCTTGCAATTCAACACCGGCACTTTCTGCATTGACACGGATTAATCCTGCATCCATATCTTCAATGAATGACAACAGGTTTTGGATATTGGCTGTAAAAATCGAAGCGCTAAGACCATATTCTACATTGTTAGCTAGTTTAATAGCCTCTTGTACGGATTCTGCTTTTAGCAGAGCAATCACCGGCCCGAAAATTTCCTCCTGAACGATGGTCATTTCTGGAGTACAGCTGTCAAAGATCGTCGGCTCCACATAATAGCCTTTTTTCAGTTCCCCATCTTCAGCACGTTTCCCGCCGGTTAATAGTGTTGCTCCTTCTTCTAAGCCTTTGTTTATATAGGAAAGCACGGTATGAAGCTGGCTTTCATTTGCACATGGTCCCATCCAAGTGTTGCTGTCAGCCCCATCTCCAAGGGTAATCTCTTTCGTTTTCTCGACAAGGAGCTGCTTAAATTCCTCATAGACTTCGGATAAAACGATAACGCGGCTAGTCGCTGTACATTTTTGTCCGGTTGAACGGAAAGCACCTGCGATGACCGCATCTACCGCAAGGCTTAAATCGGCATCCGCAGCAACAATAACAGGGTTTTTCCCTCCCATTTCAAGCTGATATTTCGCTCCTCTTGCAAGAGCTGCCTGACCAATTTGCTTTCCAATTTTGTTTGAGCCAGTAAACGTTATCCCATTAACATCCTTATGATCCGCAATCCCTTGACCTACGACGCTGCCAGGGCCTGTAATCATATTGACAACCCCAGGAGGGAATCCCGCTTCTTCAAAGCACTCGATAATTTTTGCACAGGTAATCGCTGTTTCTGTCGCCGGTTTAATCACAACAGTGTTCCCATATACAAGCGCAGGAGCCATTTTCCAGATTGGAATCGCAATCGGGAAGTTCCAAGGTGTGATTACCCCAACAACGCCAAGCGGCACCCTTGTTGTTAACATGAGGGCAGTTGGATCTGTTGAAGGAATCACATCCCCTACTTTGCGCATCCCCTCTCCAGCATAATACTTTAAAATAGCAATGCCGCGAGCTGTTTCACCCTTCGTTTCGGCAAGTGTTTTTCCCATTTCACTCGTTGCACATTCAGCAATTTCATCGATTCGTTTTTCAAGGATCGAAACTGCTTTGTATAAATATTCTCCCCGTTCAGCTCCAGAAAGCTTCCGCCATGCCTCCTTCGCTTCCTTGGCAGACTTTACAGCATAATCTAAATCCTCTTTAGCGGATTTTTGCACATAGCCTACAACCAGATCCTTATTTGCCGGATTCAAGCTTTTTTCCACTTCATTACTAATCGATGTCACCCACTCACCATTGATAAAATTAAGATATGTTTTTGTCTCAACTGTTACGACCATTTGCTCATCCCCTTTTTTAAAGTAATTTAGCTGTTATTGGTTTTGGATATCGATCCAATGCCTGTTTCAAAATCGTTTCTAATTCTACATAATGCTCTCTTTCCACTGGCTGAATCGGTTTTCTGACGTTTTGCCCTACAGGAAGACCCATGATTTCCATCCCGGCTTTAATAAGAGATACGGCATATCCATTCCGCTTACGGCGAATGTTGTTGATTGGTAAGATGACATGCTGATAAAGATCATCCACCGTTTCTTGATTTTGGTTTAAAACGGATTGATAGAAGATTCTAGAGATATGCGGGATATAATTTGAAATTGCTGATGAGTAAGAGTTAAATCCAAGCGGAACATAGGCCGGCATCGTCACTTCAGCCAATGGCATGCCATTTAGCCAGCCAAATCGCTGTTTAAAGGTTTGCGTAAGAAGCGTATTTAACTCCATATTCCCCAGTCCATCCTTTACACCAACAACCTGCGGTATCTTAGCAAGCGTTTCCAATGTTTCCACTGATAAAGAAACCTGATCTCTCTGGTAAACAATGGCGTTTAAATCTGTACTTTCTGCAATCGTTTTGAAATAATCTGCAAGACCTGATTGCTCCCCTGTTACCAGATATGGCGGTAATATTAAATAACCATCTGCACCCTTTTTAGCTGATATCTCGGCAAATTCCAAAGAAGTTTGGATATTGCCGCCAACTCCTGTGTAAACAGGAACCTTTCCATTAGTTACAGTCACAGCTACCTCTACCATTGCTTCATATTCCTCTTTACTTAATGAAGGATATTCTCCAGCTGCACATGCGACAAAGATCGCTTCAAGCCCTTCATTAAGTAAAAACTGAATATTTTGGGCAAGCAACTTTTCATCAAGCTTATTATTTACTGTAAATGGAGCAATTGGAAATCCTAAAATTCCAGATGGCGAATTGCGAAATTGATTCACAACCATTCCTCCTCCTTTTCGTTTTGTTTTATTGTAAGACAAATAGACGAATGTTTCAACAAGAAGTTTTACTATTTTTGAAAAAATAAAACCTATCAATTTTTCACCTTGGAAAATGATTGACAATCAAATTTATTTGTCTTACTATTAGACAAAATAATATTTTGAAAATTTCTTCAAAAAGGAGAGATGCCCTTATAATAAACTTATAAAATTTGAACCTGTTTTTCTTTGTCTTTTGTAAGCGATACCACTACAATACAAAAGGAAGTGAGATTATGAGCGCACTTGAAAAAGTAGTTAATCCCATCATTCCAAATAATGAAAAGAAGACACGCACCCGTTGGATGATTGTTGTTATGCTCTTTCTTGTCACAGCGATAAATTATGCAGATCGTGCTACTTTATCAATTGCGGGATCCGATATGTCCAATCAGCTTGGCTTAGATTCCGTTATGATGGGCTATGTTTTCTCAGCATTTGCATGGTCATACGTGGCAGGACAAATTCCAGGCGGATGGCTCCTCGACCGCTTCGGGTCAAAAAAGGTTTACTTTTGGAGCATCTTCCTCTGGTCCTGTTTTACTCTATTACAAGGAATGATCGGTATCTTCGGTTCTGTTGGAACAGCCGTCACCGTTCTGTTTGGACTCCGGTTTCTTGTAGGATTGGCAGAGGCCCCATCCTTCCCTGCTAATAGTAGAATTGTAGCATCATGGTTTCCAGGTCATGAGCGAGGTACAGCGGCAGCTACCTTTAATTCTGCCCAGTATTTTGCAACCGTTCTCTTCGCGCCGGTCATGGGTTACATTACATACACCTTTGGCTGGGAGTATGTCTTTTACTTCATGGGTGTGATCGGTATTATTGTCGCCTTTATCTGGCTAAAAACCATATATAGCCCAAAGGAACATCCGCACATAAACAAGGCGGAGCTTGATTATATTGAAGCTGGCGGAGCTTTAATTCATATGGATCAAACTGAAGCAAAGAAAGGTGCAAACTGGAGTAATGTTAAAAAACTGCTATCAAACCGGATGTTATTAGGAATTTATCTGGGGCAATATTGCATTACAACCTTAACCTATTTCTTTTTAACTTGGTTTCCAGTCTATCTTGTGCAAGAAAGAGGGATGACCATCCTGGAGGTTGGTTTTATTGCATCCCTTCCTGCAATCTGCGGCTTTTTGGGCGGGATTCTTGGGGGATTGTTTTCAGATTTCCTCCTGCGAAAAGGCTTTTCGTTAACAGTTGCTCGTAAAACCCCTATTGTTATTGGAATGGTTATGTCAATGAGTTTAGTTGCTGCAAACTATGTAGAGACACAATGGGTTGTCATTTTTGTTATGGCTCTAGCCTTTTTTGGAAAAGGATTTGGTGCACTAGGCTGGGCAGTTGTATCTGATACATCACCTAAGGAAATGTCTGGAGTAAGCGGAGGTCTTTTTAATACGTTTGGTAACATAGCCGGTATCACTACACCGATTATTATCGGCTATATTATTGGCGTAACAGGGTCATTTAATGGAGCGCTTATCTTCGTTGGCGCTAATGCACTTGTGGCTATTTTCAGCTATTTATTCCTCGTCGGTGAAATTAAACGGGTAGAATTAACATCTTAATCTATTATTCTAGTTGAATGGGAGCGATGAAAATGAATACTCAATTAGTAAAAGAAAACATTAAAGCAAGTACACCGGTTATTAAAGAAATGCAAGTAATTCCTGTTGCAGGACATGACAGTATGCTTCTCAATTTGAGCGGTGCCCATGCCCCGTACTTTACACGCAATATCGTTATTTTAAAAGATAATCTAGGCAATATCGGAGTTGGTGAAGTTCCAGGCGGTGAAAAAATTCGCAAAACGCTTGAAGATGCAAAGCCATTGGTCATGGGGCAATCGATAGGTACTTATAACAATATCCTGAACAAAGTTCGGAGGCAATTTGCAGATCGGGATTCAGGCGGACGGGGTTTGCAGACCTTTGACCTGCGGATCACCATTCACGCTGTCACAGCCTTAGAAGCAGCCCTGCTTGATTTAGTTGGACAATATCTTGGTGTCCCGGTTGCGGCACTTCTTGGCGAAGGACAGCAGCGCGATCAAGTAGAAATGCTTGGCTACCTTTTTTATGTTGGAGACAGGAACCAAACAGACCTTCCTTATTTAAGTGACATGGATGCTGATGATGAGTGGTTTCGCCTGCGCCATGAACAAGCGTTAACCCCTGAAGCCATTGTACGGTTAGCCGAAGCGGCCCATGCCCGTTATGGATTCAATGACTTTAAGTTAAAGGGCGGTGTTTTACGCGGAGAGGAAGAAATTGAAGCAGTGACAGCACTTGCTGAGCGCTTCCCGGACGCACGCATTACCCTTGATCCAAATGGCGGCTGGCTGTTAGAGGATGCGATTAGGCTTTGCAGAGACCAACATCATGTCTTAGCCTATGCAGAGGATCCTTGCGGGGCAGAGAATGGCTATTCCGCACGAGAGATCATGGCAGAATTTAGACGGGCAACCGGTTTGCCTACTGCCACAAACATGATCGCAACCGATTGGCGGCAAATGGGCCATTCCATCCAGCTTCAGTCAGTTGACATCCCACTTGCCGACCCGCATTTCTGGACAATGCAAGGTTCCGTCCGTGTTGCACAAATGTGCCATGAATGGGGGTTGACATGGGGGTCACATTCTAATAACCACTTTGATATTTCACTAGCGATGTTTACTCATGTTGCCGCTGCTGCTCCAGGAAAAATCACTGCGATTGATACCCACTGGATTTGGCAGGACGGACAGCGGTTAACTAAAGAACCCTTTACCATTGTTGGCGGCATGGTCGATGTACCAGATAAGCCCGGGCTTGGGGTTGAAATCGATATGGAGCAAATTGAAAAGGCTCATCAGCTCTATTTACAAAAAGGGCTCGGAGCACGAGATGATGCCATCGCCATGCAATTTTTAATTCCTGGTTGGAAATTTGATCCGAAACGTCCTTGCCTTGTGAGATAAGCTCCTTCGTTATCTTTGAACATTTGCGTCACTCTGTTGAGTGGCGCATTTATTATTAGCGCCTATTTCTTTTCCAAACATGAAAATTTTTACATGATATTATATAATTAGTCTTACAATAACAAGTAAATTGAATCTGTCATGAAAAGAGGTTTACATAATGAGTGTCCCATCAAAAAAAATCGGCGTTCAATCGGTTAGCCGCAGTACACTTGCGAAACAGGTGGTAGACCGGATTGTTCAGCTGCTCGTAAGCGGACAAATGAAAGCTGGAGATAAGCTTCCCCCTGAAACCGAGCTTATGGAGGAGCTCGATGTGAGCAGGCCTGTTATCCGCGAAGCCCTTAGCGCACTTGAAACACTAGGTGTTATTACCCGCAAAACGAGGGAAGGTACATTTTTTAATAATAAAATCGGAAGTCATCCGTTTTCTGTTATGCTGGCACTTGCCGTGGATAATTTACCGGCGATTATTGAAGCACGAATGGCCCTTGAGCTCGGGCTTGTCACAATGGCAGCTGAAAAAATAACAGACGAACAGCTTGCTGCACTGCGAGAAACGATTGACGGCATCGCAAACAGCAAAGACAATAATTACGGTGACTATGACAAGGAATTTCACCGCATCATTGCAGTAAGTGCAAATAATCCAATTGTCGAGGGAATGATTGATTCACTGCTCATCACTCATCATAAAATAGACAGCTTAATTGAAACCCGGGAACGTGACCTAACCGTCTCCCATCATGAAGCAATCTACTCAGCTCTTGAACAGCGAAATCCACAGGAAGCGTTTCAACATATGTATAACCATCTGAATTATGTGCGGCAAAAGGTGCTAAAGCTTTCTACTGGGGAATAATTGGGAAGCGTGGGACAGTCCCTAAATTTTCTTATGGACTGTCCCCTCTTTATTCACTTTTAATAAGTATTAAGGACCAGGGCAACTATGCCTCTGTCTTCGCTTTTCAGGCTAGCCAGTCGGCGAGTTTTCTTTACTGTTCGAAAATGAAGTTGTTTCCTGCAGCCTTCAACAACCGGTTCATAATCGCTTCCCCTACACCTTCTTGCGGGAAGCTTTCACTTATAATGATGTCGATATCTTCTTTATCAAACTTTCTTAGGCCATCATAAAGCTGGGCAGCAACTGATGGTAAATCCGCACGACTTCCGCATGGAATGATTGTATCTGCTTCAAGCTGGTTGACATTTTCCATTGTCGTCAGTACACCCACTTTTTTACCTTCTGATTGATGCTTATTGATTACCTTCTGCAGAAACTCTAAACTCCCTTTTACAACAACAACAGGAGCATTTGGAGCGTAATGGGTGTATTTCATCCCAGGAGATTTAGGAGCATGTCCTTCCTCTACAAGCGCTTGATCAATTTTCACTTCTCCGATTATTGCTTCAAGCTGTTCTTTCGTTATGCCTCCCGGTCGTAAAATCGTTGGGACTGCGGTAGAGCAATCCAGCACTGTCGATTCAACGCCAACTCCTGTTGCCCCGCCATCCACAATACCACTGATTTTTCCGTTTAAATCATGGTATACATGTGATGCCTGTGTTGGACTTGGCTTTCCGGACCGATTGGCACTCGGGGCTGCAATCGGGACATCTGCCTCACGGATGAGGGAAAGCGCAATCGGGTGGTCCGGCATTCTTACACCTACCGTATCAAGCCCCGCAGTTACAATAGTCGATAAAAGCTTCCCTTTTTTCGGCAAGATTAATGTTAACGGTCCTGGCCAATATTCATTGATTAATTTATAGGCATAATCGGGAATGTCCTTTGCAATTTCATCAAGCTTGCTTTTAGAAGCAATGTGGACAATAAGTGGATTATCACTTGGTCTCCCTTTCGCTTCATAGATTTTGCGCACTGCTTCATCTGAAAAAGCATTGGCTCCTAAGCCATAAACCGTTTCTGTCGGAAAAGCAACCACTTCATTCTCTCTTAATAACTGTGCAGCCTGTGAAATATGTGGATAACTAGTGGATAAATTTGCTCGATCATCCACAACCCATACTTTTGTATTCATATGTTCTAACTCCTTAATAACCGATCATTTCTACTCTATTTTTCGCATTTCGTAGATAAATAACTCTCAGAAAGTATATAAAAAGAAGCACAATAAAACAAGCCTTATCCACAAATTGTGGATAAGGCTGTGACTTTTGTGGAAAAGTATGTGGATATACCCACATTATGATGACTTTACCATAATTTTCGCATTGGCTTGTTCAAGAGATCCCTTTAAATGATCGATAGATAAGAGCTGATTAGGAATGGATGTTTGCTCAATCTCATCAAAACCCATTAGCGACAAAAACTGTACGGAAGCATCCTTATTCGTAACTAAAAATAAATGCTTAATGCCTTTTTGCTCAGCCAATGCTTGAATGCTTTGAAAGAGCGTTAAAATATGGGCCTGCTTTAGCTTGTCCGACACGACAAGTGAACGCAATAAACCATATTCCTCCATCGGCTCAACGCCTATGCAAGCCACCACTTCATGCTCTCCACTTTCCATTATGACAAAGTAATCTATTAGACTTTCAAATCCTTCTGAACTAACCCCAGCCTTTTCAACAAAGCTAGTCAGCCGGTTAAAATCTTTTTCCTCTGCTATTTTCAACTGATAAAACATCATTTTCACCCCATTTAATTTTCCTATTACAACACTATGAGGTGAAAACTAGTTTTATTCTTTATTTTAGAAGGACATCCGTCATCTTTTTTAAAGGAGTTCTTAAATTATGCAAACAAGCCTTGGAACCATTCTACTAAAAAGAATTTCACTTCTACTTCTTCTTTTTCTTCCTCTTCATCGACAACAAGCTCTTTTAGCTTTTCATCTGTTTTTTCTTTATCGTTTGTTGTTTCAGCTTCTGCAGCTTGAACGGCTTCACCGTTAGAGAAATCCAGGAAACATAGCGGCGGGAATAGCACACACCACCAATTGGCACCTTTTGCCTCACCAAGACTAATTAAAATCGCTTCATATTCACCAGCAGGATAAACAAAGTTTCCATAGAGCTTTGTTGGAAAGCTTATATTACCAAAGTCAACTGAATAGGATTGCTGCATGTCTTCCTTTTCCAGAACATCCGCAACGATTTTTTCAATTTGAGGAAGTCTCGACTGAATTAATTCCCTTGCTGCTTCGACTGACGTTAGCTCTTCTACCCATTCAGTAATTTCCTTGTTAACCGCATCTCGAACCTTTCTTTTTAGCTCTTGGTCTTCCTCCGAATTACTATTTGCCAAAATCCGCAGGCGAATCGCCTCATCTGGTATCACAACCGGCTCCTGAGTACTCGCAGCCACCGGTTCTTTATACACATTTGCAATCGCCCCAACCAATAATAAAAGAATATATATAAATGCAAGTTTTTGTTTTTTCATCATCTCACGCCTCCCTTGGTAAACAGTATGGACAGCATGAGAGATTCTTAAACTACCTTTTTGGAAAAATAGTTTAATAGGGGTATGGAACAGTTCCCCCGAATTAAGATATCAGCGACTTCTCTTGTTTTATCGGCGGATTCGGCCAATATATCAGCGAAAAATTCATTTTATCGGCGAATTTAAAAATATATCGGCGATATTTAAAATATATCAGCGAAATCCAAAATTTATCGGCGAACACTGAAAAAGTGCGACTTCGATTTGGCGGGAGGGGAATGTCCCCCGCTTCATTCCCCCTCCACCAATCCAAACACCATCCGATCCTTGCCATTTATATCATTTACAATGTCTACTTCGGCAGCAGGGAAGGTTTGCAAAATTAGGTTTTTCACATCGATGCCTTGTCCTACTCCAATCTCAAACGCAACCATAGCTGGTGAGTTGAGTAGATCCTTCATATCTTTCACAAGTCTTCTGTAAAAATCCAAGCCGTCCTTTCCACCTGCTAGTGCACGAATAGGTTCGTGATCTTTTACGACTGGGGAAAGTGTGTCAATTTCCCAATCAGGGATATATGGCGGATTTGAGACGAGGATATCAATTTTTTCCACTTCCGGATTTTTTGTGATTGGCTCAAGAAGATCACCGTGCAGGAATTGAACGTTTGCCTGTAGTTGTTTAGCATTTTCTTCAGCAACTTTTAATGATGGCTCTGCAATATCGATGGCCCTCACACAAAATCTCGGGTTTTCGAGTGCCAAGGTAATAGCAATTGCTCCGCTACCTGTGCCGACGTCAACTACCTGCAGCACATCTTTTTCCTTAAAATAGCTGGCGGCACGCTGAAGTACACCTTCCACTAATTCCTCCGTTTCGGGACGTGGAATAAGCACTTCTTGATTAACTTTAAATTTCCTGCCATAAAATTCTTCATAACCGATTAAGTATTGAACAGGGATACCGTCCCCGTGTTTTTCGACATCCGCTTTAAATGCTTGCAGCTGTTCATTTGAGAGGACCATTCTCAAATTCGAAAGCAATGCTGCCCGATCCATCTGTAAATGGTGGCGCAGCAGAAGCTCACCGGCATTTTCATCTCTTCCCGCTTCCTTTAAAAAAGAAGAAGCCCAGTTGAGGGCTTCGTATACAAATTTCATTCTTTTTTATTCTTCCGCTGCTTGAAGTCGGCTTGATTGGTCTTCAACGATTAACGCCTCAACTACCTCATCAAGCTTTCCTTCTAAGATTTGGTCAAGCTTTTGAATCGTTAAGCCAATTCTATGGTCCGTTACACGATTTTGCGGGAAGTTATACGTTCTAATACGCTCTGAACGGTCACCTGTTCCAACGGCAAGCTTACGATTTTGATCATATTCCGCCTGTGCTTCTTGCTGGAACTTGTCGTAAACACGGGCACGAAGTACCTTCATTGCTTTCTCTTTGTTTTTAATTTGCGACTTTTCATCCTGACAGGAAACAACGGTTCCTGTTGGCAAGTGTGTTAAACGAACAGCAGACATCGTTGTATTAACACTTTGTCCCCCTGGACCACTAGATGCAAAGGTATCTACACGGATATCCTTTTCATGGATTTCCACCTCAACCTCTTCTGCCTCAGGTAATACCGCAACCGTTGCAGTAGAGGTATGGATACGACCGCCTGATTCCGTTTCTGGAACACGTTGGACACGATGTGCACCATTTTCGAATTTTAGCTTCGAATATGCCCCTTTACCATTAATCATAAAGATAATCTCTTTATATCCGCCCGTTCCAGTTGCGTTTGCCTCCATTACTTCTGTTTTCCAGCCCTGCGTTTCTGCAAAGCGACTGTACATACGATATAAATCCGAAGCAAATAAAGCAGCCTCATCTCCACCAGCAGCCCCACGGATTTCCATGATAACGTTTTTATCATCGTTCGGATCTTTAGGGATGAGAAGCAATTTTAACCTAGCTGTTAGTTCTTCTTCACGTTCCTCTAATTCGGACAGCTCTTCTTTTGCCATCTCGCGCATTTCTGGATCAAGCTTTTCTTCAAGCATTGATTTTGTATCAGAAATTTGCTCACGTACCTCTTTATATTCGCGATATGCTTCAACTGTTTCTTGTAAATCAGATTGTTCCTTCGAATATTCACGCAGCTTCTTTGGATCATTGATAATATCAGGATCCATTAAAAGCTGATTTAATTTTTCATAACGGTCTTCTACCGATTGTAAACGATCTAACACACATGTTCACCTCAATTTTCATGCATAACATTATAATTATAGTATAGGTCACTGAACGCGTCAAAAGCAAATTGACAAAATTTTTCTTCATATTATAGTAAGCTTTCTCAAAAATTGTTATTTTATAATATAGGTACCTAAAATCATGGAAATCAATTTTAAGAAAAGAGGGTTCTTGTCATGAAATTTAATAAAATTCACCATATCGCCATCATTTGCTCTAATTATGAAGCTTCTAAAGCTTTTTATACAGAAACACTTGGCTTAAAGATTTTATCTGAGGTTTTTCGTGAGGAGCGCGGCTCATACAAATTAGATTTAATGGTAAATGATACATATCAAATTGAACTATTCTCCTTTCCAAATCCGCCTAAAAGGCCGACACAACCTGAAGCAGCCGGACTTAGGCATCTTGCGTTTGAAGTACCGAATATTGAAGAGGCAGTACTTGAGCTTAATCAAAAAGGTGTGGAGGTAGAACCAATCAGAGTAGATCCACATACCGGTAAATGGTTTACATTCTTCCAGGATCCAGATGGACTGCCGCTCGAGCTTTATGAAGCATAAGCGGTTATCGACAGAGCCATTTCATAATATGTAAAACATCCACTTTCTTTGCCGAATTGATACTTGTTTTGTCTAACGTGAAGGTGATTTGCTGCGGAGGTCGAATTTGCTATATAGTTGGTTGGCCGCCTTGTGTTTTGGATTGTACTTAAAAGTTTAAGGAGGAATTAATATGAGTACAGCAGCCGCAGCAAAAGCACTGGGAGTTTCCAGAAGAACGTTAATGAGATGGGTCCATCAATTGGATATGGAATTGGAAAAAAATGAACTGGGGCACTATCAGTTTAACGACGACGATCTGGCAAGATTAAAAGAATTGCAGGAACAACTAAATAATCAGCCGCAGCCTCAAGCTATGACGGAAACAAGCAGAAAGGGGACGTTAATCAACACTACAGTTGTTAATGATCCTAAGGTGGATACATTGAGCGAGCGTATGGATGAGCTTGAACGAAAGATTCGCGGCAAAGCGGATGATGTTGTCTCCTATCAGCTTCTCCAGCACCGCAGGGAAATGGAAGATTTGCTGAACAAAGTTCAATCGCTAGAGAAAAGGGTCGAAGAGCTTGAACGGTCCCAACAAAAACGTGAGCCGATAAAAGATAATGTTTTTGTATTTGATCAAGGCTCCGAACAGAAAAAACCGCGAAGAAAAAATTTCATAAGTTCAATTTTCAGCTTTTGAGGGCTATTGTTCCCTCTTATTTTTTTGTAAATGTGCGTTAAAATCCGCTAACGTACGATCGCTATTATTAAACCAAAAAACAAGGGTCTTAATACGGATATACTTGGGTGGGTTCCGAAAATCAAAACCACCAGTGTGAACTGGTGGCTTGCTCTGCGGCTGAAAGCCTCTCTTACCGGCCTTGGCCTTAAAGGCCCACTGAAAGGTTTCCCTTTTGCACCACATTCACTCACCAATTCTAAAGAATTTCGCTATTTCTTTTTATTTTTTTCTTCTGTGAACGGATCAAACTCTTCGAACAATGTTAACTGGTCAGCTCGGTAGTCTTCTGCCAGCTGATTTCTAATATATTCTTGTATTTGCTTTTTATTTCGGCCTACTGTATCAACATAGAAGCCACGGCACCAAAATTTTCGATTTCCATATCGATACTTTAAATTCGCATGCCTATCGAAAATCATGAGACTGCTCTTTCCTTTCAAGTAACCCATGAATTGAGACACGCTTAATTTTGGTGGGATACTTACTAACATATGAATGTGCTCGGGACAAGCATTGGCTTCATGAATGACAACACCCTTTCGTTCACACAAATCCCGGATGATCTGTCCAATACTCTTTTTGTATTTTCCATAAATAATTTGTCTTCTGTACTTTGGTGCAAACACAATGTGGTACTTACAATTCCATGTTGTGTGTGCTAAACTATTCATGTCCTTCAAAGGGCATACCTCCTTCTATGGCGAGATAAAGTGGTCGGGAAACCAATTTTATCCTACCATGTGAAGTGAGGTTTTTTTAATACCACGCTTGAAGCTCTTTAGAACCCCGGCATAGCCAGGGGTTTTCGAAACCATAAAAAAAGCGCAAGGCGCCTGCCTATCGGCGACAAGCATAAGGCGAACAGGAATAGAAGGTGTACTTTACCTTCAATTCCTGTTTGACTTATGACCTCGAGCCGATGGCGCCTGGAGCTAGATTCAGAAACGCAAGCTATGTTAAGAAAATATATAAATTCTGATATTACAAAAAAACACCAAGCCTTTCATTCAGGCTTGGTGCTCTCCATCTATATTAACGATTACATCGTGCTGTTCTCTTTTTTAAAATGCCTCACAGGTGCTCCTGGAACTTCGTGGTGATGTCTGCATCTAGGTTCATAGGATTCAGATGCCCCTACTAAAATTATCGGATCGTGATAGGAAGCCGGCTTGCCGTTGATTAGTCGTTGTGTACGACTTGCAGGTGATCCGCATACCGAGCAAACAGCCTGAAGCTTTGTTACTAGCTCAGCAATAGCCAATAATTTCGGCACAACGCTAAATGGTTCTCCTCTGAAGTCCTGATCAAGACCTGCTGCGATGACACGGTATCCTTGATTTGCAAGAAGTGTTAAGACATCACAAATCTGTTCATCAAAAAACTGAACTTCATCAACAGCGATGACATCTGTTTTTTCAGTAATATGTTCCAAAATTTCAAGAGATGAGGCAATTGGTTTACATACGATGGCGGTGCCATTATGGGACACGACCTCTTCTTCACTATAGCGGTTATCGATGACCGGCTTAAAAACCTTGACCTCTTGTTTTGCAAATTGCGCTCTTCGCACTCTGCGAATGAGTTCCTCCGATTTGCCTGAAAACATGCTGCCGCATATCATTTCAAGCCATCCACTTTGTTTCATTACATACATGAAAACGGCCTCTCCCTTCGTCGTCAATGCTTTCCGAGTCGATTGACCGTACCGTTCATTGGTACCTTCATCATCTATATAGACATGTTTTTCATGGAATAAATCATTTTGAAAATACCTACTTTAATATATGTAGGATCACCATTATATCGGAACCATGATCATAGTTCTACGTAAAAGTTGGCGTGAAAAAACAGGCAAGTGCAGTTCGTCTTGCCTGTTGAAAAAACCTTTATTACTGTTGCTTAAGGCCGTATTTTTTATTGAATTTATCTACACGTCCACCTGCATCTGCAAATTTTTGACGTCCTGTGTAGAATGGATGGCACTCAGAACAAACCTCAACGCGGATTTCTGGTTTTACAGAACCTGTTTCGAATTCGTTGCCACAAGCGCATTTCACCATAACCTTATTATAGTTTGGATGAATTCCTGTTTTCATTCTTTTCATCTCCTTCCGCCCTGAATCATCTGAAACAGAGTTAAATATTCTAGGTGACTCGTCCGATTGACGATATCATTTCTAGAAAAGCACATGATGAAATTATAACAAGTGCTAAGAGTAAAAGCAAGCTGAAGTTAAATTTTACTAGAAAGACGCAAGGCGACAAGCATAAGGCGAATCGGAATAGAAGATGTTCTTTACCTTTAATTCCGATTTGACTAGACCCTAGAGGCAGTTAAAAACGCGACGTCCTGTGCTTCGCCGATGGCGCCTGGAGCTAGACACCAACACTATGCTCAAAAAAATTGTGCTTTTTCTCTGGACACAAGCGGAAACGCCTTGCTCCACAATCCCTACCTATTTCTAGCCGTCTTCATTTCAGCATCTAATTGACTAAAGAATTCTTCATTTGATTTTGTTTGACGTAATTTTCTTAAAAACTTCTCGATAAAGTCTGGGGTATCTGCCATTGATTTGCGGATCGCCCAAAGCTTATCAAGGTGATCTTTCGGAATGAGAAGCTCTTCTTTTCTAGTTCCAGAACGACGGATGTCAATTGCTGGGAAGATTCGTTTTTCTGCAAGTGAACGATCAAGATGAAGCTCCATGTTACCTGTTCCTTTGAACTCCTCATAAATGACGTCATCCATACGGGAGCCAGTGTCAACTAATGCAGTTGCAAGAATAGTTAAGCTTCCGCCCTCTTCAATATTACGTGCAGCTCCAAAGAATCGTTTAGGACGATGGAACGCAGCCGGGTCGATACCGCCTGAAAGAGTACGGCCGCTTGGCGGAATGACAAGGTTATAGGCACGCGCCAAGCGTGTAATGCTATCCATTAAAATAATAACATCCTTTTTATGTTCAACAAGACGCATTGCACGTTCTAAAACGAGTTCAGCAACTTTTATATGATTTTCAGGCACTTCATCGAATGTTGAGCTGACAACATCCCCTGCTACTGAGCGTTCAATATCTGTTACCTCTTCCGGTCTCTCATCGATTAATAGAACAATTAATTCGGCTTCCGGATTATTGGTTGTAATGCTGTTTGCGATTTCTTTTAACAGCATCGTCTTACCTGCTTTAGGAGGGGCAACGATTAATCCGCGTTGACCAAAGCCTACCGGTGCAATTAAATCCATGATTCTAGTTGATAGATAGTTTGGTTTTGTTTCAAGGTAAATTTGTCTATCTGGATAGAGAGGAGTTAATGCTGGGAAGTGCACACGTTCTTTA
The DNA here is from genome assembly GCF_947503125.1 of uncultured Metabacillus sp. Lineage (GTDB taxonomy): Bacteria > Bacillota > Bacilli > Bacillales > Bacillaceae > Metabacillus. The sequence goes on along the minus strand of NZ_CANNCR010000019.1, from coordinate 36,867 downwards.
GCCGTTTCAGGGTCTTCACCATTAACTGCTTCTACATGAAGCAATCCGTAGTAACGTTCATTTTCTTTTGGAGGTCGAACCTTACCGGAAACCTTGTCCCCATTACGCAAGTCAAAACGTCTGATTTGCGAAGCTGAAATGTAGATATCCTCAGAGCTTGGTGAGTAATTAATCGGTCTTAAGAAACCAAAACCCTCCGATTGAATGATTTCTAAGACACCTTCCATAAACAATAGATCCTCTTGCTCTGCATTTGCCTTTAAAATAGCAAAAATTAATTCCTTTTTCGTTAGCTTGCTATAATAGGAAATTTTAAAATGACGTGCAAGCTCATATAATTCTTTTAGTTTCATATGTTCTAATGAAGAAATTGAAACTTGATTCATAAAAACACCACTCTTTTTATTTTTCAATTTTATACCGTTGTTTTCCATCTATCGATTGTCAAATTCATTTCTGCTGGTATTAAAAAATGTATCAGATCGTTATATAACTCAATAAGAGATTTACCAACATTTATCCCAATCTTAACAGGCAGTAAAATCCCTACTTCAAGATTTAAGAGAAGCTGAGAAATACGTAGGGGATAACTGCCCGTAAAGATCCGATAAGTCTCGCTAACCAACAGTGGGGAGGGAGAAAACCCCACTGTTGGAAGTCTCGCTATATACGAATGAAGAAATATCTTGCACAATTGGATCGAGAAGGAAAATGAAGGTGAGCTTGAAGTAGATTATGCAGTAATTCATTCAATGCAGCACTCTTTATTTTTACCCTATTTCTCAGATTTAATCAATCATTTTTGGAAAATCATTTAGAAGTAAGGGGTTTTCACCTGGAGAAAGCGAGATTTTAAAACCTCGCTTTTCTATTTTGCAGGTATCTATCTTTTATCTACTTTCTAGTTTTTACTTTTTAAGGGTATACCTTTTTAAAGAAATAGGTTGTCCCTAATGCGCCTTTTAATAAGGCCACACATCTACAAAATCTTAATCTCAAACATGCTGTTTTTATGAATTTTGCAGTTGCTCGATTTCTTTATCCGATAATTTTTCACGCCAAATGGTTGCCCCAAGCCCTGAAAGTTTCTCAACGAGCTGACTATAGCCGCGATCAATATGCTCAAGTCCAGTTATTTCCGTCACACCATCTGCCATAAGCCCTGCACATACAAGCGCGGCTCCAGCACGTAAATCATTTGCTTTCACCTTTGCACCTTGTAATTTTGTTGGACCAGAAACAATCGCTGAACGACCTTCAACCTTTATGGCCGCTCCCATTCTTCTCAGTTCATCGATATGCTTAAATCGTGCAGAGTAAATGGTATCTGTTACAACACTTGTTCCAGAAGCTTTTGTTAATAGAGAGGTGAACGGCTGTTGAAGGTCTGTCGGGAATCCAGGGTAAACGAGTGTTTTAATATCAACGGCCTTAAGCTCCTTTTGACCACCGACTATTAAGATTTGATCGTTGCTCGTTTCTATATGCAGCCCCATTTCTCTAAGCTTTGCAATAAGGGATTCTAAATGTAATGGAATGACGTTATCAATCATTATTTCTTTTCCCATCGCAGCTCCAATTATCATATAGGTCCCTGCTTCAATCCGGTCAGGGATAATGGAATGACGGCAGCCATGCAGTTTTTCAACTCCATCTATTCGAATAACGTCTGTACCTGCCCCTTTAATTTTTGCTCCCATGCTTGTCAGCAATGTGGCAACATCAATGATTTCCGGTTCTTTTGCAGCGTTTTCAATAATTGTTCTTCCTTTTGCCAGTACAGCTGCAAGCATAATATTAATCGTTGCTCCAACACTAACAACATCTAGATAGATTCGTGCGCCGCGGAGTTCTTCTGCCCGTAGGTAGATCGCACCTTGTTCATTTGTTACCTGTGCACCTAGTGCTTCAAAACCTTTAATATGCTGATCAATTGGTCTTGGACCTAGATGACATCCGCCCGGCAGCCCAATAACAGCTTTTTTAAACCGACCAAGCATAGCTCCCATTAAGTAGTACGATGCCCGCAGTTTTTTTACTTTTCCATTCGGCAACGGCATTGAAATCATCGATGATGGATCAACCACCATTTCATGATCTTTCAATTCGACCTTTCCGCCGATTTCTTCTAATAGATCTCCGAGTATATTCACATCAGAAATATTTGGTAATCCTTCGATCGTAACGACAGAATCCGCTAATATTGTTGCAGGAATGAGCGCCACGGCACTGTTTTTCGCCCCGCTAATATTTACGGTACCTTTCAATAAATCTCCACCGGCAACTTTTAATTTTTCCATGATAGTCTCCCTTCTTATGAAGTTGACTCCGGAAAGAACATGGAGGGTGAGCTTTGCACAAATTCGCACATCTATGTATTCACTTCACACGAAATATGCCTAACCTTCCTTAGCCATCATGTTTTCCGAATATAAGGATATCTCTTGTCAACAAAATTTTTCCGATATAAGATTAGAAAAACTCTTATGAGGAAAGGGTTAGTTCTTATTGCCTGTTAGCTTTAAAAGCGCAAGACGCCTGCTGATCGGCGACAAGCATATGGCGAATAGGAATAGAAGGTGTTTCATTACCTTCAATTCCTATTTGACCAGACTCCAGAGCCGATTCTCTTGGAGCCAGACACCAAAAACTAATACCAATTTATATCTTCTTACTTCTAAAAAATACAAGCTGTTATCTCTTTTATTTCCTTTTATGCCTTTGGAAATACATTATTTAAATGATTTATAAAACTTCCTTTACGTTTGTTTTTTTCAGCCACCATGAACAAACCATTTATTCGTTTTTAAAAATAGGATCTCTTACTATTAAACCATCTATTAAGCAGGACAACAACGTTTTACTACAAAGAAATCTTCTTTTAAGAAAAAAATACCAACTTTTGTGGTTTGGGGATTAACGATCATAAAGAGGTCAGAGTTTAATCAAATAAAAAAAGCGCAAGGCGCCTGCCTATCGGCGACAAGCATAAGGCGAACAGGAATAGAAGGTGTTCTTTACCTTCAATTCCTGTTTGACTTATGACCTCGAGCCGATGGCGCCTGGAGCTAGATTCAGAAACGCAAGCTATGGTTAAGAAAATATATAAAAATTCTGATAGTAAAATAAAACGAACAAGCATCTGCAAGTCCGTTTTTTATAAGATCTTGATAATTGGTCAGCTAGGTTAATGATATGCGCTGCTTGTTAGCGCTTTCTCAATTTTCAGAATATAACCGCCTTTAGGAGAAGGCGGCCATATTGCTATTATGCTTTGTTTGAAGAACCAAATTCACGCATTTTGCCGATTACAGTTTCTTTAATCGCGTCACGAGCTGGTCCTAAGTATTTACGTGGATCATATTCATTTGGTTTTGCAGCTAACACTTCACGAACTACTTTTGCAGAAGCAATTTGGTTTTCAGTGTTAACGTTGATTTTTGCTGTACCGAAAGAAATCGCTTTTTGGATATCTTTTGTTGGGATACCAGTTCCGCCGTGAAGAACTAATGGCATGTTTGTAAGATTCGCAATCTCTTCCATTTCTTTATAGCCTAGGTTTGGCTCACCTTTGTATGGTCCGTGAACAGAACCTAATGCTGGTGCTAAGCAGTCAATACCTGTACGTTTAACAAGTTCTGCACATTCTTGAGGATCTGCATAGATTACGCCGTCTGCTACAACGTCATCTTCTTGTCCACCAACAGTTCCTAGCTCAGCTTCAACAGAAACGCCTTTTGAATGAGCGTACTCAACAACTTTAGCAGTTGTTTCAACGTTTTCTTCAAATGGGTGGTGTGAAGCATCAATCATAACGGAAGTAAATCCAGCATCGATTGCTTCTTTACATTTTTCAAAGCTTGAACCGTGGTCAAGGTGAATAGCTACAGGTACAGTGATTTTATAGTCTTCAATAAGACCTTCAACCATTTTTACAACCGTTTTGAATCCGCCGATATAGCGTCCTGCACCTTCAGATACACCAAGAATTACTGGAGATTTCTCTTCTTCTGCAGCCTGTAGGATTGCTTGAGTAAACTCAAGGTTATTGATATTAAATTGACCTACTGCATAACCTTCATCTTTTGCTTTGTTCAACATTTCTGTCATTGAAACTAAAGGCATATCGTAAAATCCTCCTAATGAACCTTATTTTCTGATACAGAAAAGTATATCATACCTAGCTTGACCAGAATATTCACGAATATGTAGAGTCTGCATGATACTTTTCACAATTAATAGCATACCAATTTCTTCGAAAATCGGCAACATTTCGACATATATTTGGGTAATATAATGTTTTTAGTTTGTTTTAATTGGTAAGTACTTTTTTACGGCATCACGAATTTCATCAATGTCAAATGGCTTTGCAAAATGCGTAAGTGCCCCTAGATCCTTTGCTTCCTGAATCATATCCAACTCCCCGTAAGCAGTCATAATAATAACGCGAATATCCTGGTCAATTACTTTCATTCGTTTTAATATTTCGATCCCATCCATACCCGGAATTTTCATATCTAATAACACTAAATCAGGGGAATGCTTTTCAACTATTTCCAAAGCCTGGAAACCACTGGCAGCTTGAAACGTTTGATAGCCCTCTTTTTGAAAAACCTCATTTAATAAAATTCGGATTCCATATTGGTCATCTACAATCAAGATTTTTTCCTTTAACATTGTCATTTCATACACCTCTTCGTTTTATTTTTTCCCATTCAATATGTACAAAGGTTCAGACCTTTTTAATGATGAACTGCGACATGTTCTCTTAGGTTCCAAACATACATTAGTATCAGCTTCGTTCATGATTTGTAATTGCCTTTATACAAATAGTTGAATAAAAATGTTCAATTTTACCTTTGTTATTAATTCTTTTTTTACCTTGTATCTCCTGCAAAATGACTTTGATCATTTGTCGACAATTTCTGCTTATCTTTGTCATAATTTGAAAATGCGTTTTTTGCTTTTCTTTCAGATTTTTTTACTTTTCGTTATAATACCTTATACATGGGATTTGTGGAAGGAGATTTTATAAACCATGATGAAGATTTTCACGACTCAATTGACCGGACAATTTAATCGGATTCAAGAACAGGAAGAGATGAATATAGAAGATAGCGCAAGACTTCTTGCCCAGGCTTTAATTGGCGAAGGAAAATTGTACCTTTACGGATACAGGGAGCTCCATGGTGTCGTATTGGAGGCATTGCAAAGCAGTGAACCATTAGATAGGGCTGAAGCGCTTCTTGACGAAAATGGACAGATAAAGGAGCTTTCACCAGAAGATCGCGTGCTGTTATTTACCTATCGATCAACAGATGAGGAAGCAATCTCCATTGCTAAAGCTCTTTCTGATCAAGGGATTCAGCTAGTTGGTGTTTCCGCCTTAATCAAAAATGTGGAAGCAGGCTTGGAATCTGTCGCCGATCTTCATATAGATGCAAAACTTCGCCAGCCTCTAATCCCCGGCGATGACGGTGAAAGATATGGATTTCCTGCTTTAATGACCTCCTTATATGTCTATTATGCACTGAGCTTTACCATTAAGGAGATCTTAAATGAATATGAAGATGAGTATTAACTCTATATAAAAAAGCTAACGCACAAGACGTTAGCTTTTCTTATTTCTTATAACTTTTCAGCTGCTGTTAATGATGCGTGAACAAAATCACGGAATAATGGTTGCGGTCTAGTTGGTCTAGATGTGAATTCCGGATGGAATTGTGATGCAACAAACCATGGGTGATCTTTGAGTTCAATGATTTCCACTAAACGGCCATCAGGTGTAGTCCCAGAAAACACGAAGCCGGCTTCTTCCATCACTTGACGGTATTCATTATTAAATTCATAACGGTGACGGTGGCGCTCATAAACAACTTCCTCTTTATAAGCTTCAAATGCACGCGTTCCTTCCTGAAGCTTACTTGGGGATAGTCCTAAGCGAAGTGTACCGCCTAGATCTTCAATGTCCTTTTGCTCTGGAAGTAAATCAATAACCGGATATTGTGTTTCCGGATCAATTTCAGAAGAATTTGCGCCTTTTAGCCCAACAACATTACGGGCAAATTCAATTGATGCAACCTGCATGCCAAGGCAAATACCTAAGAATGGCACTTTATTTACACGTGCATAAGTTGTTGCAAGGATTTTCCCTTCAACTCCACGGTCACCAAAGCCGCCAGGTACAAGGATGCCATCAACATCTGAAAGCTGTTCCTTCACGTTTTCTTCTGTTAATGTTTCTGCATTAACCCATTTAATTTCAATGTCAGAGTCATATTGATAGCCTGCATGGCGAAGTGCTTCGACAACTGAAATATAGGCATCCTGTAATTCTACATATTTCCCAACAAGACCAATCTTTGTTATTTTTGAGAGATTTGTTACGCGTTTTACAAGCTCTTTCCATTCTGTCATATCTGCTTCTTTACAATCTAGTTTTAAATGTTTGCAAACAATAGAATCTAAATTTTGTGCTTGCAGATCTAATGGGATTGAATAAAGTGTTTCCGCATCACGGCACTCAATGACTGCATTTGGATCAATATCACAGAATAACGCAATTTTGTCTTTCATATCTTGAGACATTGGCAGTTCTGTACGAACAACGATAACATTTGGCTGAATCCCTAAGCTGCGCAGTTCTTTTACACTATGCTGTGTTGGTTTTGTTTTCATTTCGCCAGCCGCTTTAATATATGGGACAAGTGTACAGTGAATATACATTACATTGTCACGGCCGATATCACTTTTGATTTGGCGAATGGCTTCTAAGAATGGCAATGATTCGATATCCCCAACCGTACCGCCGATCTCTGTAATAACCACATCTGCTCCCGTTTCTTTTCCAGCACGGAATACGCGATCTTTAATTTCATTGGTGATATGCGGAATAACTTGAACTGTTCCCCCAAGATAATCACCACGGCGCTCCTTCTTTAATACAGTTGAATAAATTCTTCCTGTTGTTACGTTATTAAACTTTGTTAGGTTGACATCGATAAAACGCTCATAGTGACCTAAATCAAGATCTGTTTCAGCGCCATCGCCTGTAACAAATACCTCACCATGCTGGTACGGACTCATTGTTCCTGGATCCACATTTATGTACGGATCGAATTTTTGAATCGTTACACTCATACCGCGGTTTTTTAATAATCTTCCTAAAGATGCAGCAGTAATACCTTTTCCTAGTGAAGAAACAACTCCACCTGTTACAAAAATATACTTTGTCATGGTCTTCCCCCTCAGAAGCTATATATATTTATTTTGTACAAAAGACAATAAAATCATTAGAAAAGCGGAAGCGCCTTGCTCGGCCTCGGGCAACAAGACGTTCAGGAATAGAAGATGTTCTTTACCTTCAATTCCTGATTGGCTTGTGACCTCGAGGCAGTCAAAAACGAGACATCCTGTCACACTGACAGCATTTGCACGTCCTGTGCTTCGGGGCTAGGCGCTGGAGCTAGACATTGAAACCCAATTCAAATCATAAACTTATTTATTTTTGAACAAGCTAAAAGCACCATGCTCACGATGTATAAAATCGAGCAATTCCGCATCCACTAACAATCATTAAAAACCTTCTTTTTCTACATAAAAATAGAAAGCCCCCTTTCAAACAAGTTGAAAGGGAGCTGTAATTGTATACTAAATACAAACGAATGCTTTTTTAAGAGCCCAAAATAGATTCTACCTAGTTGAAAAGGGAAAGTCAAGACGAATTATAATCTTATTTTTCTTCCTCGTCATCTAGCTCATCAAGTTCGTCTAAATCTTCATCTTCATCTTCTAAATCAAATTCATCGTCATCATCGATGAGATCATCGTCATCATCTAAATCTGTGTCATCAAGATCATCGAAATCTTCATCTTCATCCTCATCATCATCTTCATCCGTATCATCGAAGTCATCTAGCTCATCTAGCTCATCATAATCCAGATCTTCTTCAATTTCATCGAAGTCATCCTCAAGATCATCCTCAAGGCCTTTCTTCGCCTTTTTCTTCTTAGGTTTCGCAGCAGGTAAAATTTCTTCTTCGATTTGTTCGTAAGGGTACCAAGTACGTAATCCCCACATGTTTTCTCCTACACATATGAAGCGGCCATCAATATTAATATCTGTATAAAATTGAGCGATTCTATCTTCAACCTGCTCTTTTGTTAAACCAAGAAGAGTTGCTACTTCCTCTACTAGGTCACTAAAAAGATATGGTTTTTTGTTTTCTGTAAAAAGCTCATATGCAACTTCAACCATTGCCATTTCTTTGATTTGTTCCTCAGTTAAATCCTTTAGACTCAAGTACGGCACATCCTTTCTAAAATACTAAATCTATTTCATACGTAAAAATATGTATAAAGTCAAGCTTTAAGTCACATACCATTCATTATAAACAAATTCTAGCAGTTTATGCCACATTTATCACGTAAAAAATACTTTAAATTTGGCCTCCAACCTTTTATTTAGGAGGATTTTGCAACTTTGATTCAAAATCTTGCAACTATTAGTGGTTTTTTTGCAACTTTAGAAGAGAATTTTGCAACTTTGAGGAATAATCTTGCAACTTTTTCGTTTATTCTAGCATTTTATAAATTTGAAGCTAATTTATCTTTTAATTAAAAAGCTGCTCATGAACAGAGGCTTCCATTCATGAGCAAACGATTTACATATTCCGTCTATACTGACCGCCAACCTCATAAAGTGCCTGCGTTATTTGCCCAAGACTAGCAACTTTCACCGTTTCCATTAGCTCAGCAAAAATATTTCCGTTATTGATTGCTGTAAGTTTTAATTTCTGCAGAGCCTCCTCAACCACTTGTTCATGCTTTTGATGGAAAGCACGGAGGTTGACAATTTGTGTTTCCTTCTCTTCTTTCGTTGCACGTGCAAGCTCCATATTATCGACAGATTCCTGTGATGGCGGATTTGGATTCAGATACGTATTAACACCGATTATCGGCAGCTCACCTGTGTGCTTTTTCATTTCATAATGCATTGATTCCTCTTGGATTTTTCCGCGTTGATACTGCGTTTCCATTGCGCCAAGCACCCCGCCGCGTTCATTAATGCGATCGAATTCTTGCAGAACGGCCTCCTCGACTAAATCGGTTAATTCTTCGATAATAAATGAGCCTTGGAGCGGATTTTCATTTTTCGTTAACCCATGCTCTTTTGTAATAATCATTTGGATCGCCATCGCTCTGCGGACCGATTCCTCAGTAGGTGTGGTGATCGCTTCATCGTATGCATTTGTATGAAGTGAATTACAATTATCATGCAATGCCATAAGCGCCTGTAAGGTTGTGCGAATATCATTAAAATCAATTTCCTGAGCATGTAAAGAACGACCTGAGGTTTGGACATGGTATTTAAGTTTTTGGCTGCGCTCATTAGCCCCATATTTATCTCTCATGACCGTTGCCCAAATCCTTCTCGCAACACGGCCAATTACCGTATATTCAGGATCAAGCCCATTACTAAAGAAAAAGGAAAGATTTGGCGCAAAATCGTTAATATTCATACCTCTGCTTAAATAATATTCTACATACGTAAAGCCATTTGAAAGAGTAAATGCCAGCTGAGAGATTGGGTTTGCCCCGGCTTCTGCGATATGATAACCGGAAATAGACACAGAATAATAATTTCTCACCTTGTGATCAATAAAATATTGTTGAATATCACCCATCAGCCTTAAGGCAAATTCCGTTGAGAAAATACATGTATTTTGCCCCTGGTCTTCCTTTAAAATATCAGCCTGAACCGTCCCTCTAACGGTTTGCAACGTATCGGCCTTTACCTCTTCATACTCTTCTTCGGTTAACGAACGATTAAGCTCTGCTTCTTTTTTCTTCACCTGCTGGTCGATGGCTGTATTCATAAACATCGCAAGGATGATTGGTGCCGGTCCGTTGATTGTCATTGATACCGATGTGGATGGTGCACAAAGATCAAAGCCGTGATAGAGCTTTTTCATGTCATCGAGCGTACAAATGCTCACCCCGCTTTCTCCGATTTTTCCATAAATATCAGGACGGTGTGCTGGATCCTCGCCATATAAAGTAACGGAATCAAATGCTGTGCTTAAGCGTTTTGCATGGTCATCCTTTGATAAATAATGGAAGCGGCGGTTTGTTCGCTCAGGTGTGCCTTCCCCGGCAAATTGCCGTTTCGGATCTTCTCCTTCTCGTTTAAACGGGAAAACTCCAGCTGTGTAAGGGAAAGAGCCCGGAACATTTTCTTTATAAAGCCAAGCTAAAATGTCGCCGTCATTTCGATACTTCGGTAATGACACTTTAGGAATTGGTAAGCCTGATAATGAAGTCGTTTTTAATGTTGTCACGATTTCTTTATTGCGAATGACTATCTTAAACTCATCCTGTGCATATTTTTCCTTCATTTCCTTCCATTCGGAAAGAAGCGCTTTCGATTGTGGCGTTAACTTGTCTTCAAGTCGTTTTTGTAGGGCTTCAAGAGAATGAATAACCGCTTCATTCCCTTCTTGTTCAGACAAGGTCTCCAATGTTCCGTTTACTTGGAAGAGCTTTGTTGCAAGCTTTGCTTGTTCCTCAGCGTGCTTGTGATAATTTCGTACCGTCTCACTGATTTCCCGTAAATAATATCTTCTTTCTGATGGGATAATGACGTTTTGCTTTGCAACATCCTTTACGATCGGCAAGGATGTCTGCCAGTCTTTGTTAGCCTTTTCATTTATTAGCTCCAAAAGCTTTGCAAATAGCGTGTTTGTCCCTAAATCATTGAACTGGCTGGCAATGGTTCCATACACAGGCATCTCATCCGGCGGCATGTCAAATAATTGTCTGCTGCGCTGGTACTGCTTTTGCACTTGACGTTTTGCATCCTCCGAGCCCTTTCGTTCAAATTTATTAATGACTATTAAATCGGCATAATCAATCATATCGATTTTCTCCAACTGTGATGGTGCGCCAAATTCACTTGTCATCACATATAAGGAAAGGTCGCAAATCTGAGTAATCTCCGCATCACCCTGGCCAATTCCGCTCGTCTCAACGATCACTAATCCATATCCAGCACTCTTCACAACGGAAATGGCATCTTGAATTGCAAGTGATAGCTCTGTTTTCGATTGTCTTGTCGCCAAACTCCTCATATATACTCTCGGTGAAAAAATTGCATTCATGCGGATTCGATCCCCTAAAAGGGCTCCACCAGTTTTTTGCTTTGTCGGATCGACGGAAAGAACCGCAATCGTTAATTCTGGGATTTCATTTAAAAACCTCCGGATCAATTCATCTGTTAATGAGCTTTTTCCAGCACCGCCAGTCCCGGTTATCCCAATAACAGGTGCAGCTGATTCAAGCTGTTTAGCCTGATTAAACACACTCTCAACACTTGCTGATACCTCATTATGAAGAACCTTTGCTTCCGCATAGGAAATAAATTTCGCAACAGTCTTCAGTTCGCCTGCTTTAAGCCGATCAAGCTCCATATCATGCTCGGTAATCGTCGAAAAATCACATTCCTTAAGCATGTAATTAATCATGCCTTGAAGACCTAATTCCCTGCCATCTTCAGGTGAAAAGATTTTCGCAATTCCATACTCGTGCAGCTCTTTTATTTCGCGGGGAATAATGACTCCACCGCCACCGCCAAAAATTTTAATATGTCCTGACCCTTTTTCCACTAATAGATCATACATATATTTAAAAAACTCGACATGTCCTCCTTGATAGGACGATATTGCAATTCCTTGAACATCCTCTTGAATGGCTGCTGAAACAATTTCGTCTACTGATCGGTTATGACCAAGATGAATGACTTCAGCTCCACTTGACTGCAAAATGCGACGCATAATGTTAATTGAAGCATCATGGCCGTCGAAAAGACTTGATGCTGTCACAAATCGTATCGGATGCTTCGGTTTATAAATGTCAATTGCCGCCATCTGCTATCCCCCCTTAAGTGAATGCTATTTCTCCACAACTCCCTGTAAAATCACTTTCGTTTGCAGTTCAATATATTGATCGATTGTATAGAGCTTTTGCAATGCCCATCTTCGAAACGCCCACATTTGTCCTTGGACAATAATGTTATGGGATATAAGCTCTGCCTCCTGCTCCGATAACTTCAGCTCCCCTTTTGTCACACAGCTGTCAATAATCTTTTTAAACATTGCCGCCATTTCATTTTCCTTATTCAAAACATAAGGAAGAGCATCCTTGGATAAAGATTTCGCTTCCTGATACATGACCAACACTTCATCCTGCATATCATCGACAACCTTAAAATAGTGATGGATTGCAAGCTTTAAACTCTCGATTGTACCTTGCTTCGTATCAATATCCTGTTCAAGCCTGATATGCACTTGGTCATAAATCGTATCGCAGACCAAGTACAAAACATCTTCCTTTTGGCGAATATATTCATATAACGTCCCAATACTAAAACCTGCTGCACGTGCGATTTCCCTCGTTGTCGTCCTGTGGAAGCCTTTTTCCTTAAAAAGAGTTACCGCTCCCTTTATCATCTGCTCCCGCCTTTTTTCAATTAATCTCTCATCCTTGACAGATGCATGCACCTCGCGTTTTTTCAACGATCTCCCACCTTTCTCATTTAAGTAAGGTGCATCTCATCATTTTGTCAGCATTCTTGAAATTACGAGCCTTTGAATCTCTTGTGTTCCCTCATAGATTTGCGTAATCTTTGCATCGCGCATATATCGTTCTACAGGATAATCCTTTGTATAGCCATAACCACCAAACACTTGGACTGCTTCTGTTGTGACTTTCATTGCCGTATCGCCTGCAAATAGCTTAGACATCGCTGATTCCTTTCCATATGGCAGTCCTTCAGATTCCAGCCATGCTGCCTGATAGGTTAAGAGACGAGCTGCTTCAATATTTGTTGCCATATCGGCCAGCTTAAAGCTGATTCCTTGCTGAGCGGCAATTGGTTTTCCAAACTGCTCTCGTTCTTTTGCATAGGCAACGGCCGCGTCCAACGCTCCTTGAGCAATGCCGACCGCTTGTGCAGCAATTCCATTTCGACCGCCATCCAATGTCATCATCGCAATCTTAAAACCTTCTCCGATGTTCCCTAGTACGTTATCTTTAGGGACTTTACAATTTTCAAAGATGATCTCTGTTGTTGGCGAGGAGCGGATTCCCAGCTTGCTTTCTTTTTTCCCGATTGAAAAGCCTTCGAAATCCTTTTCGATGATAAACGCTGTTGTCCCTTTATGCTTGCTAGAGGGATCGGTTACCGCAAAAACGATATAGATATCGGCGATTCCTCCATTTGTGATGAAAATTTTTGAGCCGTTCAGAATATACGTATCGCCTTCCAATCTGGCATTTGTTCTCATTCCGCCGGCATCAGACCCCGAACCTGGCTCAGTTAAACCGTAGGCACCGATTTTTTCTCCTAACGCCATCGGTTTTAAATATTTTTGCTTTTGCTCCTCTGTGCCAAATTTAAAGAGCGGCCATCCTGCTAAAGAGGTGTGGGCAGATAGTGTTACACCTGTTGAGGCACAAACTCTTGATAGCTCTTCAACTGCAATCACATAGGATAAATAATCGCTTCCAATCCCGCCATACTTTTCCGGCCATGGAATACCTAACAAGCCTAAATCTGCCATTTTCCTGAGGATGTCCATATCAAAGCGTTCCTGTTCATCACGTTCTGCGGCAGATGGTTCAACCTCTTTCCTTGCAAAATCCCTCACCATTTTTCTGATCATTTCATGTTCTTCAGACAGCTTAAAATTCATATGCTCATCCCCTTATCTACTTCACGCCTTTAGTAAATGCTTGCTTATGACAATGCGTTGGATTTCACTTGTGCCTTCATAGATTTCACAGACCTTTGCATCACGAAAATATCTTTCAACCGGATAATCTTTTGTATAGCCATAACCGCCAAAAATTTGAACTGCCTCAATCGCAGCCTCCATCGCGATCTTTGAAGCAAACAGCTTTGCCATCGCCGCCTGCTTGCCACAGGGAAGCTGATGTTGTTTCAAGTATGCAGCTTGATAGACTAATAGCTTTGCCGCTTCCACATTTGTTGCCATGTCTGCCAGTTTAAAGGCTACTCCTTGCTGACTTGCAATTGGTTTACCAAATTGCTCTCGTTCCTTTGCATATAAGGTAGCTTTTTCGAGTGCAGCCTCGGCAATACCAAGCGATTGAGCCGCGATTCCAATTCTCCCGCCATCAAGGTTTGCCATAGCAATTTTAAATCCTTCACCTTCTTTACCAAGGAGATTCTCGACAGGCACCTTCGCATTTTCAAAGATTAATTGAACGGTTCTCGAACCGTTGAGTCCCATCTTATGTTCATCTTTTCCGATGATAAAGCCTGGTGTATCCCTTTCAACGATAAAAGCTGAAATCCCTTCGCTTCTCAAACCGCTGGACGTTCTGGCAAAAACAATATAAATATCTGCTTCACCGCCGTTTGTAATAAACATCTTTGAGCCATTAAGCAGAAAATGATCATTTTGCTTCACTGCTTTTGCCTTCATGCTGGCTGCATCTGAGCCGGAACTTGGTTCGGTTAAGCAAAATGCAGCTAATTGTTCACCTTTGGCCAGCTTTGTTACATATTTTTGCTTTTGATCCTCTGTTCCAAAGGCTAAAATCGGATAGGTGCCAACCGATGTATGAACAGATAAAATCACGCCAAGTGCTGCGCTTACCTTTGAAATTTCATGGATTGCGATAATAGAGGAGGTATAATCCATTCCAGCCCCTTCATACTGTTGGGGAACCGGGATTCCCATAAGCCCAAGCTCCCCCATTTTTTTCAGGGTTTCTCGCGGAAAAACACCCTTTTCCATTTCCTCGACAACTGGTTCCACCTCATGTTTGGCAAAATCCCGAACCATTTTCCGCATCATGACTTGTTCTTCCGTAAATTCTAACCTCACGTGATGCCACCCCTTTGGAATAAGTCAGTCTTTTTTAATACGTGTAGAAGCCTTTGCCTGTTTTTCTGCCGAGCCACCCTGCTTTTACATATTTACGTAACAGCGGGCATGGGCGGTATTTATCATCGCCAAACCCTTCATGAAGGGTTTCCATTATATATAAGCAAGTATCTAAGCCAATGAAGTCTGCCAGGGTAAGCGGTCCCATCGGGTGGTTCATTCCCAGCTTCATCACTTCATCGACCGCCTCAGGTGCAGCAACACCCTCATAAACAGTGTAGATGGCTTCATTAATCATTGGCATTAAAATTCTGTTTGAGACAAAGCCTGGGAAGTCATTTACTTCAACGGGGACTTTCTTTAAGGTTTTCGTCAGTTCCTCGATTTGCTGATATACCTCATTAGCTGTTGCAAGGCCGCGGATAATCTCCACGAGCTTCATAATTGGTACTGGATTCATAAAATGCATGCCTATGACCTTTTCCGGCCGCTTTGTTGCTGCGGCAATTTCTGTAATCGGCAATGATGAGGTATTTGTCGCTAGAATCGTATGTTCCGGTGCCAGTTGATCAAGCTCGTGAAAAAGCGCTGTCTTTACGTCCATCTTTTCAACCGCTGCTTCAATGACAAGATCTGCTGAAGCTGCATTTGAGAGGCTGATTGAAGGGGTAATTCGTTGTAGTGCAAAGTCTTTTTCCTGCGGCTGGATTTTTTCCTTTTCGACCTGCCTTTGCAGCTGCTTCTCAATCGATGCTACCCCTCTATTGACCAATTCCTCTGATAAATCATGAAGCACAACGTCAAAGCCTGCCATCGCGCATACCTGGGCAATCCCTGAGCCCATCTGCCCGGCGCCAATCACCATGATTGTTTTAATACTCATGCTAAACATCCCCCTATTAATCTATTAATATAAAACACGGAGGAATGCCCCAAGGGTCTAATATTGGGGGCAGTCCCCTCAGCTTTATCAATTAAACCTCTATCATAATCGCATCACCTTGACCGCCGCCGCTGCAAATGGCAGCAATGCCAATTCCGCCGCCGCTGCGCTTTAGCTCATGAATCAAGGTAATGATAATTCTTGCTCCGCTTGCGCCAATTGGATGTCCGATTGCTACCGCCCCTCCGTTCACATTCACTTTTTCCGGGTCAAGATTAGCAATTTGATTTGAAGCTAATGCCACTGCGGCAAAGGCTTCATTAATTTCGAATAAATCTATATCATCAACGGTTTTGCCTGTTTTCTTTAATAGCTCATTTATAACAAGACCAGGTGTTTTTGGAAAATCCTTCGCTTCAACGGCGATCGCTGTGTGGCCGATAATTGTTGCTAATGGCTTGCGTCCTTCTCTTTCAGCCCGTTCGCTGCTCATTAAAACAAGTGCAGCCGCACCATCATTTATTCCTGGCGCATTTCCAGCCGTAATCGTGCCATCATGTTCAAACACAGGTGCCAGCTTTGAAAGCCGTTCAATCGATGTATCTTTGCGTGGTGCCTCATCCTTTTCGACCACTATTGGCTCTCCTTTACGTTGCGGTACAGCAACCGGCACGATTTCTTCACGAAGAAGCCCAGTTTCTTGCGCATGAATTGCGCGCTGATGGCTTCTTAATGCCCATTCATCCTGCTGCTGTCTTGTTAGCCCTAATTCGGCAGATGTGCTGTTGCCATATGTGCCCATATGAACGCCTGTAAAACTGCATGTTAGGCCATCGTGAATCATTAAATCCTTCACCGCGCCATCTCCCATTCTTAGTCCCCAGCGTGCCTTTGGCAAAATATACGGCGCATTGCTCATTGATTCCATTCCACCTGCGACGATCACATCTTCATCACCCGTACGAATGATTTGATCCGCTAAGGTCACGCTTCTTAGTCCTGATGCACATACTTTATTAATTGTCTCTGTTTTTACATCCCAAGGAAGCTCGGCATGACGTGCTGCTTGACGTGAAGGAATTTGCCCCTGCCCTCCTTGAAGAACATTACCTAGAATCACTTCATCAACCTGAGTGCCTTCAACCTCTGCACGCTTTAATGCTTCTTTAATGGCAATCCCGCCAAGTTCAGAGGCTGTTAATGTTGACAGCGCACCTCCAAATTTGCCAACCGGTGTTCTTACTCCGCTTAAGATCACTGTTTTTCCCATTGATTTTCTCCCCTTTAAACATTTTTATATTAAAAAAATAATTGTATAAGTATATAAGTAATCGCTTTCGCAAAGCTTGACCGAACGCTCGCTCAGTCAGAAAGCATGACCAAAGAGGGGATTAGTCCCCCCTTGTTTTAAGAAACTTCTTTTCGATCCCCAAAGATAGATTTCTCCAGCAGTTCTGCGACGTCATATGTGCTGACTTGATCCTCGATTTCCTTCGCTTTTGTGCCATCGCTTAGCATGGTTAAGCAGTATGGGCAGCCTGAGCTGATAACAGATGGATTCACAGTGAGTGCCTGTTCTGTTCTCGCGACATTTATCCGGCTCCCTGTGTCTTCTTCCATCCACATAAGTCCCCCGCCAGCGCCGCAGCACATGCCTTTCTCACGATTTCGTTCCATTTCAATAATCTTCACTCCAGGAATGGCTTTAAGGATATTCCTTGGAGCATCATATACCTCGTTATATCTTCCCAGATAACAGGAATCATGGAAGGTAATCGTTTCATTGACTTGATGCACCGGCTTTAATTTGCCTTCAGCCACCAATTGCGCCAACAGCTCTGTATGATGGTACACCTCAGCCTCTAAGCCAAAGTCAGGGTACTCATTTTTAAAGATGTTATAAGCATGCGGATCAATGGTGACGATTTTTTTCACATCGTTTTTAACAAATTCATCGATATTCTTAGTTGCAAGCTCTTGGAATAAAAACTCGTTTCCAAGGCGACGCGGAGTATCTCCAGAGTTCTTTTCCTTATTACCGAGAATCGCAAACTTCACACCCGCTTCATTGAGAAGCTTTGCAAAGGATAACGCGATTTTTTGGCTGCGGTTATCATAGGAGCCCATTGAGCCAACCCAGAATAAGTAC
Source organism: uncultured Metabacillus sp. (assembly GCF_947503125.1). Classification (GTDB taxonomy): domain Bacteria; phylum Bacillota; class Bacilli; order Bacillales; family Bacillaceae; genus Metabacillus. The sequence goes on along the minus strand of NZ_CANNCR010000019.1, from coordinate 18,923 downwards.
TCAAACTCTTCACCAGCCTTGCTCATTTCCTTTACTGTCGGGACAGACACATCTTCGCGGGCCTCGCGCCATGTCTCACGCTCTTTGCGGTTTAAGCCCCATGGGTTGCCTTGGCGTTCGATATTTGTCATCGCACGCTGGGCATCTGCATCCATTTTCCCTTCTGTTAACACAAGGTAACGGCGCATATCAATGATCTTATCCACATGCTCATTCATAACCGGACATTGATCCTCACAGTTCCGGCAGGTTGTACATGCCCAGATCTCCTCTTCTGTAATGACATCACCGATCAATGATGGATTGTAATCAACAGCAGCAGCGGCCGATTCCTGAGCACCGGAGCTTGCGGCCATCATCGCAATTTGATTGCCTTTTGTATGACTAAAAGCTGCAGCAGGCACCCATGGCTGCTTTTGGGTCACTGCAGCCCCAGTAAGCGTTAAATGGTCACGCAGCTTTAAAATCAAATCCATCGGCGAAAGCATTTTACCGGAGCCTGTAGCAGGACACATATTTGTACAACGGCCGCATTCAACACATGCGTACAAATCAATTAGCTGAGTCTGGGTAAAATCCTGAATTTTTCCTACGCCAAAGGTTTCTTGTGATTCATCCTCAAAATCAATCTTTTCAAGTTTTCCGGGAGCAGATAGGCGATTAAAATACACATTTGCCGGTCCTGCAATTAAGTGAGCATGCTTTGATTGCGGAACATATACTAAAAACGTTAACAGGAATAATAAATGGATCCACCAGGCGATATAGAAGATGACGATAGAACCTGTTTCTCCTGCAAAGCTAAGCAGGAATGCAATGGCAGAGACAATCGGCTCAGTCCAGGTAAGCTCATGTTGATGCCAAATAAGGCTCATTCCATTTCCAAGCAGAACAGATAGCATAAGTCCGCCGATAAAGATCAATACTAATCCGGACTTAAAGCCACGCTTTAATCTCACAAGCTTTTCAACATAGCGGCGATGAAATGCCCATACGACAGCAACTAAAATCATAAATGTCACAATTTCTTGGAAAAAGGTGAACGCTGGATAGAGCGGTCCAAGAGGTAAATGGGCTCCAGGTATAAGCCCTTTCATAATAAAGTCAATGGCCCCAAACTGAACGAGAATAAACCCATAAAAGAACATGACATGAATGATTCCGCTCTTTTTATCTTTTAAAAGTTTTTTCTGGCCAAATACATTTACCCATATTTTTTGAAGCCTTTCTTTCACCTTTCCATCGAACTCAACCTTTTTCCCAAGCTTGATGTAAGCTAGTCTTGTTTTAATCAGGTAGCTAAATAAATAGATTGCGTAAGCGGTTACAATTGCGAATGCAATAAAATTCACCCATAATAATGCATCCATTCGTTTTCCCCCAATCTGCCAGTTTCAGCACCCCAATTGCTAACTGGTCTTTCTCCCCTTTGTTCATTTATCCTATATTCCTATCATAAATAATGAATGAGCATTCAGTCAATACTTTTTCACGCTTCACAATGAAATGATATTAAGGTATAGGCCAAAATATGCAGCACACGTTCAAAATACATAAAAAAAAGCCATTACGAAAAGACTATTATAAAGTCTCTTGCAGTTAGGAGGAATGCAACGTGAGCCTGTTAATTTTCATATGCTTCATTTTAGCGGTCATTATTTGCTGGTTAACGATTGATTATCATTTAGGAAGAAAGGATCATCTTTCAAAATCGAAATATACCCAGTATTCCCCTAAGAAAAGTGATATTCAGCTTTTTACTGATGGTCAAAGCCTGTATGAAGACTTTTTTAATGAAATAAGAGATAGCCAACATAGCATTCATGTATTATTTTATATCGTTAAAAATGATGGAATCAGTCAGGAGTTTCTATCCTTATTAAGCGAAAAAGCCAGCAAAGGGATTAAAGTGCGCCTTTTGCTTGATTATGTAGGAAGTCTTCAGCTAAAAAAACAAAAAATCTATGAACTTAGGGCAAATGGGGTTATGTTTGCTTACACTCATAAACCAAAGCTACCGTACCTTTTTTATACATTCCAAGCGAGAAATCACCGAAAAATTACCGTTATTGACGGAAAGACCTCTTATTTAGGTGGTTTTAATATCGCAAGGGAATATATCGGCAAAGACCCTAAGTTTGGGTTCTGGCGGGATTATCACTTAAAGATTACAGGTGAAGGGGTAACAGATTTACAGGAGCAATTTTTAAAAGATTGGTATGATGCTACCGGAGAACATCTTCTGAACGATTCTTACTATTTTCTTGATCAGCCAGCTGGAAAGAACACCCACACGTTTATTTCGACATATGGAGAAAACTTAACTCATCATTTTATTACGTTTATTAAAGACGCAAAAAAGGAAATTATTATTTGCTCCCCTTACTTTATTCCTGGAAAAACGATCTTTAATGAATTGCTTGCTGCGTTAGCAAGAGGAGTAAAAGTAAAGGTTATGGTACCGATGAAGCAGGATCATCCATTAGTCATGGAAGCCTCCTTTCCTTACTTTGACAAGCTTCTTTTAGCAGGATGTGAGATTTATCGTTATTACCATGGATTTTATCATTCGAAGGTAATTGTCATTGATGATCATCTATGTGACATCGGAACTGCCAATTTTGATAAACGAAGCTTGTATTTAAATGATGAGATGAATTGCTTAATTTATGACAAAGAGTTTATCCAAGGTGTAAAAAAACAAATCTATGAAGATTTTCACCGTTCTGAACAATTAACTTATGCAGCCTATCAAAAACGTCCGTTTATGCAAAGAGGCAAGGAAGCTGTTGCGACACTTGTTTCGCATTTTTTATAGAATTGATGGTGTCTTGCCGCCGTTTTTATCAGATCAGCAAGACGCTTTTCTTTTTGAGAGGAGGAATTGGATGATTATTCGGTTTGGATATGTGTCACATGCTCTTTCTCTTTGGGATTGCTCGCCGGCAAAAGCATTAACATTTACGAGATGGAAAAAGCTCACTGAATCCGATAGAAAGGAACAGCTTTTTTATGTGACAAAGCAAAATCTTGAACACACAATAAGGATGATTCATTACAATATTGCCCAAGAAATATCTTTATATCGGTTTTCCTCCTCAATTGTTCCGTTAGCTACCCATCCAGAGGTGCTTTGGGATTACAAAACACCTTTTAAGGATTTATTTAAAGAAATTGGTAAGCTTGTCAAAAAGCATAGGCTTCGTACTAGCTTTCATCCAAATCAATTTACGCTATTTACGAGCGGTCAGCCGCATATTACGAACAATGCCGTGATCGATATGACTTACCATTATGATATGCTTGATGCCATGGGCCTAGCTGAGGAAGCGATTATTAACATCCATGTTGGCGGAGCTTACGGAAACAAGCATGCGGCAACCAAGCGATTTCATGAAAATATAAAAAAGCTCCCTGCTGCGATCAAAAAAAGAATGACCCTTGAAAATGATGATAAAACCTACACTGCATCAGAAACTTTAATGATATGCAAAAAAGAACGGATTCCAATGCTATTTGATTATCATCATTTTATGGCGAATAAAGCAGAAGATGAGGCTGTTGAGGAACTGCTGCCAGAAATCTTTCAAACATGGAACTGGGTTGGTCTTAAGCCGAAAATTCATGTGTCCTCACCTAAATCGGATAATGAATTTAGAAGCCATGCTGATTATGTCGATCCTGAATTTTTGCTGCCTTTTGTAAAGATACTAAAGGAATTGAATGTCGATGTTGACTTCATGATTGAGGCGAAACAGAAGGATAAAGCCGCGCTGAAGCTCTGTGAGGATCTATCGAGAGTAAGAGGGGTAAAACGGATTGGCGGAGCTGCGATTCAATGGTAATGTCAAAATTCTTTTAAAACAAAAGCGGCTGATCACTATATAAATAGCATCAGCCTATGGTTTTAACCATTGCAGTAGTACCTCTGACAATTAATTCAGGGTTATAAAGGATTCGCTCCTTCAATGATTGTCCGGCATTTATTTCTTCGATCAGCACATCTACAATTTTCTTGCCCATCAGTGAGATCGGCTGCGCGATCGTCGTTAGTCCTGGCACTGTGGTAGTAGCTAAAATCGTATTATCAAAGCCAATAATCGATAAGTCCCTTGGAATCTCAAGACCTCTTTCTTTTGCCCCTTGAATGACGCCAATAGCAAGCAGATCATTACATGCAAAAATGGCTGTCGGAAGAGCAATATCTGTTTGGCTAAAAAGCTGTTCGAAAAATTTCTTTCCATTCGGAATTGATGCACTCGTCCGCACAATATACTCTTCCTTAATTGCTATGCCATATGCTTCATGTGCCTCCCGGTAGCCATAGATGCGAAGATTGCTGCTATGGGCGTTTTCCGCAATAATGGCTACCCTGCGATGTCCATTGGCAAAATGATAGGATGTCGCTTCATAGCCTCCGATAAAGTCATCGACTGAAACCTTTGAAACATCCAGTGAGGCATCGTCCTGTGTAAGCATAACAAGCGGAATATTATTCTTTATAAGATCCTGCAGCACAGCTTTGTCTTGAAACGTCGAACCGACAATAAAACCATCGACTTGCTTTCGTTGCAATAACTCAATATATTTCTTTTCTTTCTCAGCGCTTTCATCTGTGCTGCACATGATGACGCTCATTCCCCGTTCATGGGCGCGATCCTCGATGGTTCGGGCCATTTCAGAAAAGAAAGGATTCGATATATCAGGCACCAATAGTCCCAATGTTTCCGTTCGTTTTCCCATTAAAGCAGATGCCATGACATTGGGGTGATAATTAAGTTCTTTCATTGCCACTTTTACCTTTTTTCTTGTGGACTCCCGCATATTTCCTGTATTATTTATGACTTTTGAAACAGTAGCGATCGATACGCCCGCCTTTTTAGCAACGTCATAGATTGTTACCTTCATCCCTTTTGTCTCATCTCTACTTTCCCTATGGTTTAATCTTCTTTGCTAAAAGAGTACCACAGTTGAAAAAGGTATGCACCTGAAAAACAAAAGTAGGTATAGTCAAAATTCTCTTTTTATATTGTTACCTTTTCATTCTGTAAATTTACTAGTTTACGAGTTTCAAACGATTTTTTGCAGGCATAGCCTAGTCTGGTTGATTCTACCCCATCTTGGACTGTAACCGCCGGCTTTCTTCCTTCTAATATACAATTTACAAACTCTTCAACCTCACTTAAATAGGCTTGTTCAAAACGCTCTAAAAATCCATCATAGCATTCCTTAACTGCGCCATTTTCCTGAAGCAGAACAATTTGATTGCGCTCTGGAAGTGTACCAATTCGGATACTGCCTTTTGTACCAATGATTTCTGTTTCGATATGGTAGCCGTGTGCACAATTTCGACCAGCAACAAAAATGCCGATCGCATTATTTTCAAAACGGACCATTGCGGCACCTGTTTCCGCATCTTGAATTTCTTCAAATTCCGGTCGAGCATAGCCTCCGCCAATTGCCCAAACCTCCTGTGCCTCAGCTCCCATATACCACCTAGCCAAATCCAAGTCATGAATCGACATATCTAAGAAAAGGCCACCACTGTAATTTGCACGTGCAAATTTCAAGAAATTGTCCATCTGACTTGCTGGATCTAGTCCATAGCAGCGAATTAAAATCGGGTCACCGATATCCCCCTTATCAATTTTTTGTTTCGCAGCGGCATAAGACCGATCATATCTGCGCATAAATCCAAGCATAAACACCTTATCTTGATGTGCTTCAACCGCCTTTTCAACTTGTACTGCTTCCTCAAGATAAAGGCCAAGCGGCTTTTCACTAAAGACATGGAAGCCCGCATCAAGCGCTTTGATGATTTGCTCACAATGAAAGCCTGATGGTGATGCAATAAAAATTGCATCTAATTCTTTGTTTGTGAGCATTTCCTCATAATTCGTATAGCTATATGGAATTCCCCATTTTTCTTGAATTTCTTTTATTTCCTCTTCGATTACACTACATACTGCTGTAAGCTCACAGTTCGGAATTCGAAAGCAGAGATTTTCTGCATGCTGACGTCCTAATCGGCCAAGACCAACGATTCCTACTTTTACCTTTTTCATCATTATAAACACCTGCCATTTTCGTTTTGTTCATATCACATTATCATTTAAGCGCTTATCTACTGCGTTAAAGTTGTTCGTTTTGTCATATCCACCAACTCCGAAATGAAGCGCTTAACTTTATTCGTTTCGATTTAAACATATTATTAATTCTATGATTTTCATCACTAATCAAGAAGCATTTTTTTGCTTTGTTTCAGTTGGTTCAAATCGCTTCTCTGTCTTTCGCCAGAACCAGATGACTCCGCCAATTAATAAGATTACGGCAAGGAAAAAGACAACAGACCATATTGAATAGCTGCCATTTACTTCTGCAACGCCAATTGGTGAGAAGAAAGCATAAACACCGATCATCACTGCCAGAATGAAAGCTGAAAATGTTTTTGCATACTTCCAAGGCTTCATATCCACCACATTTGCATCATGGAGCTCGAAAGGCGTTTCTCTAGGCTTTAATCTTCCAACAATCACCATCACTAAAATATTGATTGGTAATAACACGGATAACACATAAAGGAAGTTGATATGCCCTAATACCAGTTTTGATATGCCATACAACACGACATGCACAATAATCGCTATTTTTGGTGCACTGGCTGGCACTCTTTTACTGAAAAATCCTACAATAACCATCGCCAGGATTGGTAAATTATAAAATCCGAACATTTCCTGTAAATAAGCATAAAGTCCAGATGGAGCAAAAATAATAAAAGGTGCCACGATAACTGATATCGCCGCTAAGATGGCCGAGAAAATTTTCCCTGCATTGACAAGCTCCTTTTCCTTTGCCTGAGGTTTGAAAATTGGTTTATAAATGTCCAATGTAAACAATGTAATCGAGGCATTCAAAGCATTATTAAACGAGCTCATAATTGCCCCAAATAACACCGCTGCCAAAAACCCTGATAAAGCAACCGGCAATACATCAACTACTAGTAAAGGATAAGCCATATCCGGATTTGTGATCTCATTGCCATATAGCAGATAAGCGATAATTCCCGGTAAGGCTAAGAAGGTTACCCCAAACACTTTAAATAAGCCTGCGTAAAGGACACCCTTTTGCCCCTCAGCTAAATTTTTTGCTCCTAAGCTTCGTTGAATAATTGTTTGATTCGTTGTCCAGTAAAACAGATTGTTAAATAACATGCCGGTTAGTAACACCGACCAAGGTACGGATGATGAGTGGTTGCCGATTGCATTTAATTTTGCCGGATTTGCTGTTAAAAGCTTATTGACCCCATCAGCTAAATTTCCGCCACCAAGAGCAACTAGTGCCAGGATCGGAATAAGCAAACCTCCAATTACTAATCCAACACCATTAATCGTATCACTCATTGCGGTAGCTTTCAGACCACCTAAAATGACATATCCACAGCCAATCACACCAATAGCCACTGAGATGAGTAAAACAATCATAAACGGACTCATATTTGTAATTGTCGTTAAGGAGAAAATGCTATCTAGAACTAATGCACCGGAATATAAAACCGTTGGCAAATAAGCAACCGCATAGCCCAGGATAAACAAGACGGAAATGATTTGTCTTGTTCGCTTATCATAGCGTTGTTCAAGGAAATCCGGAATCGTTGTAATACCTGTCTTTAAATATCTTGGTAAAAAAACAAACGCCATAAATATCAATGCCAGCGGCGCTGATACTTCCCAAGCCATAACAACCATTGATTCACTAAATGCCTGGCCATTTAATCCGACAATTTGTTCTGTAGACAGGTTAGTCAAAATGATCGAGCTTGCAATGACAATCCCTGTCAGACTTCTCCCGCCAAGAAAGTAGCCATCTGAACTATCCAGATCCGTCCCCTTTGTTTTGTACCAAGAAAACCACATGACAAAAACCGTGTAAATCAGAAATGTCGCAAATATGACCCAAATCATTTGTACCCCTCCATTTGAATTGATTTCAAAACAATGTTGTAGACAATTAATACGACTACTTATCTTCCTCCTTTTCAAGGTAAGCGCTTAACAAAATAACCAAAAATAAAAGAAATCATATATTTGTAGAAAGCAGTCATAATACTCTCCAAAAAAAGAATCTGTCGGCTGCTAAACTCTCTTTCATTCAACAAACGATTTTTAAGATAAGCGCTTAACTTATTTTTTAGTGTAAACGTTTTAAATTTAATAATCAAGCTTTTTTTGTTGAAAGGATACAAAATAAAAAGGCTGACTCAATTAAGGGCCCTCTACCAAACTTTTAATGTTTTGGAGAGGAAGAAACCCGTATGAGTCAGCCTATCTTCGACCTACATTTTTTCAGGAGCCGAAACCCCAATCAATGTAAGAGCGCTTTGTAATGTAATTTGTGTTGCTTTCATTAAGCCAAGTCTTGCACGACTTTTTTCTGTGTTTTCAGGATCCAATACCTTCTCAGCATTGTAAAAGCTGTGAAGGGCTGATGCGACATCATAAATATAGTTTGTGATGCGGTGCGGGATCCTCTTTTGCGCTGCTTCTGCAACGGCTTGAGGGAATTCTCCAAGCTTTTTCAATAAATCAAATTCCTTTTCAGAAGAAATCTCATCAAGCTTTAAGTTTTCCACATACGTTAAGCCCTGCTCATCACCTTGGCGGAGCATGCTGCAAATCCGTGCATGTGCATATTGTGCATAGTAAACTGGGTTCTCATTTGATTTTGATACAGCAAGATCAAGGTCAAAATCCATATGCGTATCAGCGCTTCTCATTGCAAAGAAGTAACGTACGGCATCAAGACCAACCTCTTCAATTAGCTCCCTCATTGTGACAGCTTTACCAGTACGTTTACTCATTTTCATTTTTTCGCCATTTTTGTATAGGTGAACAAGCTGAATGATCTCAACTTCAAGTGTTTCTTTACTATAGCCAAGTGCTTCAATCGCTGCTTTCATCCGCGGAATATAGCCGTGATGGTCTGCTCCCCATACATTGATCAGCTTTGTAAAGCCGCGGTCGAGCTTGTCCTTGTGATATGCAATATCTGGTGTTAAATACGTATAAGAACCGTCTTTTTTAATTAATACACGATCTTTGTCATCACCAAATGTTGTGGACCGGAACCAAGTTGCTCCGTCTTCTTCATAGATATGGCCTTTTTCTCTTAATACTGCAAGTGCCTCATCAATTTTCCCATTATGATAGAGCGATGTCTCTGAATACCATACATCAAATGCTACACGGAATTCTTCTAAATCAGCTCTTAGTTTGTCCATCTCATATTTAAGACCATATTCTCTAAAGAAGCCTAAACGCTCATCACTGTCTTCGTTCACAAAGCGGTCGTCAAATTCTTCGGCAAGCTTTTTACCGATTCCGACAATGTCCTCGCCATGGTAGCCATCCTCGGGCATTTCAGCTTCCTTGCCTAAAGCTTGCAAATAACGGGCTTCAACAGAACGCGCCAAATTGTTAATTTGGTTCCCTGCATCATTGATGTAGTATTCGCGTGATACATCATAGCCTGCTTTCGCTAGCACATTGCATAAGGAATCCCCTACTGCCGCGCCGCGCGCATGGCCTAAGTGAAGATCTCCAGTTGGGTTTGCCGAAACAAACTCCACTTGAACCCTTTCATTGTTCCCGATATTTGTTTCACCATAGCTTTCGCCTGCTTTTAAAATAGTTGGGATTAATTCAGTTAAATAGCTATTGTTCATATAAAAATTAATAAAGCCAGGGCCGGCGATTTCAATTTTATCAATTGATCCCTTTTCTTTATCAAAATTCGCAACAATGTCTTCTGCGATCATACGAGGCGCCTTTTTTGCCACACGCGCAAGCTGCATTGCCATATTTGTTGAATAATCGCCATGTGCTTTTTCTTTTGGGATTTCTAAAAGGACGTCGGGAATTTGCGCCGCTTCAGCAAGTCCCGCTTTGATGACAGAAGCCTTGATCTCTTCCTTTAAACGTTCTTTGACTTGTTCTACAATATTCATCATTGTTCCTCCTTGTATGTCAGCATTAGTGTATGTACGTGTTTTTCCTTCTCATCTATTTGCAAATCATATAAGATCACGAGCTTGCCTTCAAGTCCTTTGGATTTGACCTCCAAAGATTTTGTCTTTGTTTCAAGCTGCAGCTTTCCAAATGGAGTCGTGTAATCAGTTAAGGTTGGCTTCCCTTGTATAAAGCGCTGCTTCATAGTCACCGCGCCGGACCTCATGACCGTGACCTCACCTTGCGCGATTTTTACCGTTGTCTTTACAAAACCAAGCTCATGCTCTTCATCATACCTTAAATAAGCAGTTTTCCCTTTGAGGACAAATTCCCCTTTGGTACGGATTTCAATTGTATCTTTTTCTTTGTCGTTCTCATTGTGGATTTCCGACAAAACATGGATTTGAACAGGCGTGCTTTCTGACATCCAGACACTCCCTTTCCATCATTCTTCTATAACTTTACTATTGTAAAGAACCATTTGCAACAACGCAAGAGAGAAGTTTTTAATATATTCCTTTCTAGATTTCTGAATGAAATAACGACAAAAAAACAAATAGTAATCCGCAAACATATATTTTTTAAAAGGAGAAGGTCCTAATGAAAAAATATTCAATTTTAATAGCACTATTAATACTGTCTTTCTCTGTTTTTCTTCCTACTTTTGAAGTAGAGGCTAATGAAAATTCAAACAGACAAAATCTTACTGTCAGTCAAAATGCAATTCAATTAAAGGAAGACTTAAGAAAACTTTGGATAGACCATACGATATGGACAAGAGCTTATACCGTTAGTGCCATTGCAGAAGGGATCATCAAGCAATTTCCAAACAAGTTTTAACGCTTTTACAACTATAAGTTATTTACACAAACGTAAGACTAAAACATAAAAAGGCGGCTAACCATTAGCCGCCACTTTAAATCTATTCTTATTTTCCAATAAACTGCTGAGTCCAGTAATTTCCTTCAGCCACATAGCCGACACCGATATGAGTATAGTTTGAGCTTAGAATGTTTTTGCGGTGTCCTTCACTGTTCATCCAAGCATTGACAACCTCTTGCGGAGTGCGCTGACCTTTTGCGATGTTCTCACCAGCCGTTTTGTATGTGATGCCAAATTTCTTCATCATGTCAAACGGTGAGCCGTATGTTGGGCTTGTATGTGAGAAATAGTTATTTCTTTGCATATCCGCTGATTTTTCACGTGCTACCTTACTTAGCTCTAGATCGACTTTAAGTGCAGGCAGGCCTTGTTTCGCACGTTCTTGGTTTGTTAAGTCTACTACTTGTTGTTCATATTCACTTAATTGATATGAAGCTTGCTCTGCTGGTTTTTGCTCTGTTTGAGTTAGAGCTGGCTGCTGTTCAGCAGGCTGTGCTGCTTCTGGTTGTTCTGGTGCAGGCTGCTCCACTGTATTCGTTTCTTCTTTAGGCTGCTGCTCTGTTTCAGTTGGCTGCTCTGTTGGTTGTTCAATTTGATAGTTTTTTAGTAAATTGTTAATATATTCATCAATTTGATCAAAATTGATATTACCTGATTGGTAATAATAAACTTTAGATTCCGCATTCATAGAGTTCGAAGCTGCATCAGCTTTATTTGCGATTGGGTTAGCCATTAATAATGCTGCCCCTGCTACGACTGATAAAATCATTTTTTTCTTCAATTTTTTCATCCTCCCTATTACTTGCTTTCTACGGAACTATCTTAACATATGTTTTTTGTAATATTTGAGGAAGGATTTTACAAGATGGTTTATCGGCCTTTGAACATTATTAGCAGAATTTATTTATTTAATAGAATTGATCGGAGGTTTCATAGAGTGAGGATGCGTTATTCATTGATCTAAGGGATCCCATTTACTGGATTACAAACCAGTTTTTTATTAGTATTTTCCTATTGACGTCTTTTGAAAACCCTTTTAGTTATTACAGATATTACGGCAGGATTACAAATTTTAAGATTATTTCTTCCATTTTCCTTTACTAGTAATGAAAAAGAGAAGTGCTGCAAACACACTTCTCTTTTGGTATATAAGATCGCTTATCCCTTTTTTTGAACCCAGCCTAAAATCATCTCGCGAATAATCTTGCTTGCTGTATTCGCTGTTTGTTCAGAATGATCATAGATTGGGGCAACTTCAACTAAATCAGATCCTACCACACGCACATCTGATTTTGCAATTTCATGAATCGCTGCTAACAGCTCTTTTGACGTAATGCCGCCTGCATCCACTGTGCCTGTGCCTGGCGCATGGGCAGGGTCAAGAACATCAATATCAATTGTAACGTAAACCGGACGGCCGGCAAGCTTTGGCAGCACTTCTTTTAATGGCTCAAGGACCTCAAATTTAGAGATGTGCATGCCCACTTCTTTTGCCCATCTAAACTCTTCCTTCATCCCGGAACGAATGCCAAATGAATATACATTTGTCGGTCCAATATGATCAGCAATTTTTTTAATCGGTGTTGAATGGGAAAGCGGCTCTCCTTCATATTCATCACGCAAATCTGTATGGGCATCCATATGGATAATAGCTAAATCCGGGTATTTTTTGTACATCGCCTTCATTACCGGCCATGATACTAAATGCTCACCGCCCATACCTAATGGGTATTTGCCATCCGCCAGCAATTGGTCAATATACTCTTCAATCATCTCGATGCTTCGCTGCGGATTGCCAAATGGGAGCGGAATATCACCCGCATCGTAATATTTCACTTCTTCCAATTCGCGGTCTAAATATGGACTATATTCCTCAAGGCCGATTGAAACCTCGCGAATGCGCGCTGGGCCAAAGCGTGAGCCCGGTCTGTAGCTGACTGTCCAGTCCATCGGCATACCGTAAATAACCGCTTCGCTTTCCTCATAATTCGGGTGGCTTTTGATAAATACATTACCTGAATAAGCTTCATCAAATCTCATGTTCTTTTTCCTCCTTAAAAAAGTGAGAGAACGATTCCCTCACTTTACTAAGTTTTATTGTCAAGCTACAGCGCCTAGCCCCGAAGCACAGGACGTGCAAGTGCAGTCAAGAGATAAGGACGCCCTAGTTTTTGACTGCCTCTAGGATCTAGCCAATTTAGAACTGAAGGCAATGAGCGCCTTCTATTCTAAATCGTCTTATTTGCCCTAGGATGAACGAGGCGCTTCCGCTTTTGTTTTTATTTAATTAAGTCACTTACAAACTTCGGTAAGACGAAGCAAGCTTTGTGCAATTCTTTTGTGTAATATTTTGTTTCAATTTCGTGGAAGCGGTCTTCGCTTACTTCAAGCGGATCATATTTTTTTGAACCGATCGTGAATGTCCATAAACCGCTTGGATATGTTGGAATGTTCGCTGTGTAAAGGCGTGTAATCGGGAAGATTTCCTTTACATCACGTTGAACATTTGTAATCAATTCTGGTGTAAACCAAGGATTATCCGTTTGCGCAACGAAAATACCGTCTTCTTTAAGTGCTTTTGAAATTCCTGCATAGAAGCCTTTCGTAAATAGGTTTACAGCTGGTCCAACTGGTTCTGTCGAATCAACCATGATGACATCATACTCGTTTTCGCTTTCTGCAATATGCATGAAGCCGTCCCCTACTTTTACATCAACACGCGGATCATCAAGCTTTCCAGCAATTTCAGGCAGGAATTTTTTTGAATACTCGATTACCTTGCCATCAATATCAACAAGCGTTGCTTTTTTAACCTGAGGGTGCTTAAGAACTTCACGGATGACGCCGCCGTCCCCGCCGCCGACAACAAGCACATTTTCTGGATTAGGGTGTGTAAACAAAGGAACATGTGCCACCATTTCGTGATAAACAAATTCGTCCTTTTGAGATGTCATAACCATACCATCAAGGAAAAGCATATTGCCGAATTCTTCTGTCTCAACCATTTCTAAGTATTGAAAATCAGTTTGTTCTGTATGTAACGTCTGTTTAATTTTTAATGTGATTCCAAAATTCTTTGTTTGCTTTTCTGTATACCATAATTCACTCATGTTTTTACCATCCTTTCAGCCTTAAGCTCTACTATATTTTAACCGGGAGTTGTTCAGAACATCCGGAAAACTTTTCATTATTCCTTTTAAAACTATAGATGAATCTAGCAAAAAATCAAGAAAAAAATCATGACTTTTCGCAAAATGTTTAAAAAACTAATAAAAAACTAATAATGGCTAATAGTATCTATGTCTGGAAAGAACAAAAGCGCAAGCGCCTTGGTCATCGCCGTACAAACTGGAGGAGCATCGACTGAGATAAAGGAAACACGGTAAGCGAAGCGAACCGATGTTGACTTATCGTAGGGAGATGATCTGAAGTTTGATAGGCGATAGGCGCTGGCAGTCAAAAACGCGACGTCCTGTCGCACTGACTGCACTTGCACATCCTGTGCTTCGGAGCTGGTACGTGAGCGCTTATCCACAGTTCAAGAATTTTATAATTTCCTAAGAAAAGAAAAACCGATTGGAGGTGAGCTAAGATGGATGTGATCACACCTAAACGAATTAGAATTACATTAAAAACCATCCGTGCACTTATTTTTATTAGTTTGCTATTATTAGTCTTTTTTTCGACGATCATTTTAAGTATTGTCTTATATGCAAAATGGCAAGGTCCTCCTTCCTTAACAGTGCCACAATCAACAATTATTTATGCAAGTGACGGGTCAAAAATCGGGGAAATGCATAATGGACAGAAGCGGTATTGGGTGAATCTAGATGATATTTCCGAACATGTCCTGCAAGCAACTATTGCGATTGAGGACCGCAGCTTTTATGATCATAACGGGTTTGATTATAAACGGATTGCTGGGGCTGCCCTGGCAGATTTAAGAGCAATGGCAAAGGTTCAGGGAGCTAGTACGATTACCCAGCAATATGCCCGAAATCTGTTTTTAGAGCATGAAAAAACATGGATAAGAAAAGCACGGGAAGCCTTTTATACAATACGTCTTGAACAAAATTACAGTAAGGACGAGATTTTAGAAGGTTATTTAAATACGATTTATTACGGTCATGGTGTATACGGAATTGAAGCAGCAGCAAAATATTATTTTGGAAAAAACTCCAGTGAATTATCTTTAGCAGAGGCCGCGATGCTGGCAGGCATTCCAAAGGGTCCGAGCGTTTATTCTCCTTATGCAAACCAAGAAAGAGCGAAGGAACGCCAAACGATGATTTTGGAAACGATGGAAAAAGAAGGGTATATCACAGAAAAGCAGCTGAATCAAGCCTTACAGGAAAATCTAACTTATAAGACAAAAGAAGAAAATGTTCAAAAAGGAATCGCCCCGTATTTTCAAGATGCTGTCATGAGCTCATTGGCAGATCAATTAAATATCGATGCACAAATCATTGAAACAAAAGGATTGAAAATTTATACAACCTTAGATCCTGAAATGCAAAAAATTGCTGAGGATCTTGTGAAAAATTCGATCGAAAAGAAATCAGAGATTCAAGCTGCTTTTATCGCGATTGAACCAAAAACGGGTTATGTAAAAGCATTGATAGGTGGACGCGATTACGAACAAAGTCCGTTCAACCGTGCAACACAGGCAAAAAGGCAGCCAGGCTCAACAATTAAGCCGTTATTATATTATACGGCGGTCGAAAATGGGTTTACACCATCTACAGAAATGATGAGTGAGCCAACGACATTTTCTTATGATGACGGCAATGCTACCTATAAGCCAAGCAACTATAATGGGTATTATGCGAATGACTTTATTACAATGCTTCAGGCAATTGCATTATCTGACAATATTTTCGCCGTAAAAACTCATCTTTTCCTTGGGATGGAGAAGCTAATCCAGTCAGGGGATTTGTTTGGCCTTACTTCTAAAATGAAAAAGGTTCCGTCAGCAGCATTAGGAACATCCTCTGTACGTTTAGTTGAGATGGTAAATGCGTATGGCATGCTTGGAAATGGCGGAAAAAAAATTAAACCTACCTTTATCACAAAGGTGGAAGATGCAAATGGTGAAGTCATTTATAAAGCCGATAAAACAAAAGAACAGGTTCTAAATGAGCAGGCTGCTTTTGTAACCACCCATATGATGAAAGGGATGTTTGACACAGCTTTAAATGATTATACATCTGTCACAGGACAAAGCATTGCAGATATTTTAACTAGAGACTATGCGGGTAAGTCCGGGACGACGTCAACAGATAGCTGGATGATTGGTTACTCTCCGCAGCTTGCAGCAGGAGTGTGGACGGGTTATGACAAGGACGAGACAATCGATCTTGTTCAAGAGCGCAGCTACGCAAAAACCATATGGGCAAAATTCATGGAACAAGCGTTGGAAGATGAATCGGTCAGAGCATTCCGTCCGCCTGATGGCGTTGTTGGCGTCTATATAAACCCTGCCAGCGGCAAGCTTGCTACAAAAGATTGTCCTGTTCGAAGATTAACCTATTATATTGAAGGCACAGAGCCTACAGAATATTGCCAAGAGCATCAAACAAAAAACAAGGAAGAAAAGAAGCAAGATCATAAAAAAGAAAAGAACAGTTGGTTTGATCGGATGTTTAAATGGTGGTAATAAAAAAAGCGCAAGGCGCTAAGCATTCGGCGACAAGCATAAGGCGAACAGGAATAGAAGGTGTACTTTACCTTCAATTCCTGTTTGACTTATGACCTCGAGCCGATGGCGCCTGGAGCTAGATTCAGAAACGCAAGCTATGTTAAGAAAATATATAAATTCTGATATTAGAACAAAAGCGCAAGCGCCTTGCTCAGCCTAGGGCAAATAAGACGCTCATGAATAGAAGGCGTTCTTTGCCTTCAATTCATGAGTGGCTAGACCCTAGAGGCAGTCAAAAACTAGGGCGTCCTTATCTCTTGACTGCACTTGCACGTCCTGTGCTTCGGGGCTAGGCGCTGGAGCTAGACACAAATACTAAGTAACAAAAAGTTATACTTTCTTAAACTTTGAAAAGACATAAAAAACCCCGAACTGCTTAAGGTTCGGGATTTTTTATGTCCTAGTTTTATAACTGTATTTTTAGTCTACTAATTTTAATGAAGAACCACAAGAATTTACCAATTTGTTCACGAAACTGTCACACTTTTGACAAAATTCCTATGCGTTTAAATCATCTTTTAATTTTTGCTCAGAAAGATCCCACATTTTATGATCATGTTTCTTTAAGAAGCTAGCAAGGATTTCCTTTGAACGGTCATCCATATGATCAACAATAATATGACGTTTTAACGATTTATCCATCCGGTTCACATGTTCAGGAAGTGATTTGTATCCTCTTCTTATTTCACGGTTAACCGTCAATTCGCAAGCAGTGACCCCTGCATAATACGGTCCATCTAACTTGCGGTCGATCGTCACCCAGACTAGCCAATAAGGCTTTCCATTAGGGACATCCTCTTTATTCGGCAGGAATTTTATCCCCTTTTCAACAACACTTCTAGCATGCATGGCCCCGATATCAACAAAGGCCTCACCTTCTTCAATATCAATAAACACAGGGGAGACATTATCAAGACTTAATGCCCCGACACCAAACCCGCCATGGCCGTCTGTTGGATCATTTTTAATGATATTAAAACCAATACTTTTTTTCTTTTTGTTCTCTTCCATTAAGATACCTCCTTCATCATCTCTTCCTATAATATTGGACTTAACAGAAAGTGAAACATATTCATCACAGCTGTTCGGCCAACATCAAAAATCGGCTGAATGATATATGCATCAAGTGGTGTAATGACAAGTATTAAAAAAATAATGATGCCATAGCTCTCATACTGAGTCATTTTTGCGCGAATATTTGCCGGTGCAAGGTCTTCAATGATTCGATAACCATCCAATGGCGGAAATGGAAGCAGATTAAAAATAAACAGCATCACATTTAGTGAAACGAATATATTGAAAAAATCCTGCAGCCCTTCTACATATTGATTAGGTAGTGCTGTTATTGCATTTGTTGCCAAGAGTATGTACCAAATACATGTTCCAAGGAAAGCAATCACCAAATTGCTTAGCGGACCTGCAACCGAGACAAGAACACCTGCCAGGCGCGGCTTCTTAAAGAAATAGCGATTCACAGGAACAGGTCTCGCCCAGCCAAAGCCTGCAATAAAGATGAGCAGCGTTCCAAACGGATCTAAATGGGCTATTGGATTAAGCGTTAATCTGCCCTGTTTCTCTGCCGTTGGGTCACCAAATTTATAAGCTACATAGGCATGAGCATATTCATGGAACGTGAAAGCGATCATGAGGGTAATGACAACATATGGAATCATTTCAAGCGGAAATGCCAGGAAACTATTTATACTACTTAAATTGTCCATCTCTCTCTCCTTTAGACTTAAAAGTTCAACATTCAAAAATGAGTCCTGCCAGCCTAACATGTTATACAAACCAACTTGCTTAAAGTATACTATAATTAAGGGCTTATTCGCATTCATTTGCTTGTCATTAAGCATAATAAAGCAGTCGGGGGTTGACAATCCGTCAAAATGGGACAAAGCCCTTTCATACATAATTAGTAAAGGAGAGAGAAACAATGCCATATGTAACAGTAAAAATGCTTGAAGGTAGAACAGATGACCAAAAAAGAGCTTTAGTTGAAAAAGTAACAGCTGCTGTTTCGGAAACAACCGGTGCCCCTGCAGAAAAAATCGCGGTTTTTATTGAAGAAATGAAAAAGGAAAATTACGCAATCGCTGGGAAGAGACTAAGCGATTAAGAAAAGCGCAAGACCCTAGAGGGGCTAGGCGCTGGAGCTAGACACCAAAACTAAGTAAAAATGTATACTTTATCTTTCAATAAGAAAAACCGGGCAAAAACCGCCCGGTCCTTTTTTGTCTAGCGAATATCCGATAGCTTGTACTCTATTCCATGAATTCCTTTATAAAACTCAGGGTACATTTCTCCTCCACATTTTTCACATGAAAACATAGGTGGAG
>NZ_CANNCR010000018.1 GCF_947503125.1 uncultured Metabacillus sp. | reverse complement strand
CCCTATTCAATATAGGAATCATCTTCTATTTGCTTGACTCTTTTTTTCATGTGTCCTTGACACGGGTACCAGTTTATATTGAACCACTTTTCTTTTTTATTGAACCACCTACCAATTTATTTGAACCACTCCCCTTTTTTTCAATCCACTCCGCCTCGAGAAAAAGGACTCAAATCACAAAACGGTAAAACCCTGACTTGCTTTTGTTTCTCCATTTACGATAATAGAAAGCAGATGTTCGCCGGGATAGTGTTTTCTTGTTGTTAAGTCTTTGAAGGAGTGCTTTTTGGAGTAAGCTCTTTTTTCCCCGCCATTTATAACATGTTCAGCGATTTTAAAGATTTTCTTGGAATGCTTTCCGCTTGCCTTTACAAAATCGATTGTGTATTCAATTCTTAGTTGGGTTTGCTTTTCGTCTGTGGAGCTGATCTGAAAGGAGAAAGTTAAAGTACCTCCAATTTGCAAGGCATCTGTTACAAGTAAATTTTCTACAGAGAGTTTGGGATTACTGGTGAAGCCATGTAATTCCAGGGCTTGCTTGTTTCCTTTTTTCATTAAGGTGCGTAAGCCCTTTTTGATAATCCAGTCAGTTTTTTCGTTGTGTCCGTACCATTTTTTGGCGAGTTCGAGGACAAGATCTGGGTGATCTTTTGAAATATCATTTAAATTGTTGGCTACACTTTTTCGGACATATAATGACGGATCTTCCTTTAAATTTTCTAAGATCGGCAGGATTGAGGATGGGTCTTGCCTTAGGCTGGATAGGACGATTCCCCATGGCAAACGGGGTCTTGAGCCTTCACTTGCCAATCTTCTTACATGCTCATTTGGGTGGTTGCTCCATGCTAAGAATTGTTTCATCATCTTTTGTTGGTCTTTAATAACAAAAGGTCTTACCGCAAATTCGGAGGTGGAATATTGAGTAAAGTATTCGAGTGCTTCCATTGATTCATCCCAGTCGTTTAGACCGTATACTTCTACATAATCCGGAAAAATAATTCCCGTCAACCCGTTTTGAACATGCAGGGCAGCTTTTTTTAATACCGAAATGGCTTCAATATAGTTAAGTTGCATTGTTTGATGAAGGGAAATCGTAATTTGTCTTATTCGCTGTTTAAGTGCCAGCTCTTCCCACTTATCATCATAAATCAGCTCTTGAAATCCAGAGGCATTAAATGAAGGATAGTTCGCTTTAATCAAAGAAGAAAGCTGGTTAATAAAGCTGTCGTCAAAAACTTTTCTCAATTCTTGAGCCATGTTTTTTCTCCTTTACACGTTTTTAAAAACAAAGGGAGACCCCTGCACAAATGTTGTTAGAGGGGTCTGTTCCTACTCATCTTTTTCATTATTTTCAACCAAATATTTAAGCATGGACAGCTTATTATCCCAGAACTGTTCATAAAACGAGAGCCATTCCTTTAATTCAAGCAGCGCATCAGGCTCGAGCTTGTACCTTGTTTCTCTCCCTACTTTTTCAACGCTTAGCAGGTTAGCTTCCGAGAGAATCCGCAAATGCTTAGATACAGCCGTGCGGCTCATTGGGAAGTGCTTGCTGATCACAGTTACCGGCAATGGCTGATTTGCTAGAAGCTTTAGCATTTTCCTACGCGATGGATCAGAAATTGCTTGAAAAACATCATATTTTTGAGCAGCTGTCATTAAGCCTCAACTACTTTGCGTAAACGCTCATCAACAATTCCATCCCAGCCATTGTTCATGCGATTTCGAATAACCGCAAAGGTTTCGCCTGCTGGTCCAGCTACTTTGTCTGGAGCTCCCCATCCTGTATGAATGAGCGTGAACTCCGTTTTTCCATCCAGGTCCTTTAGTTCAAACGAAACTTTCCAGCCAAAATTTCCCCATGTGAAAGAAAGACCATTTGGCGGATCTATTTCAAGTACTTTGCATGGTGATTTTTCATAAGGCGAATGAAGTGTGAATTCATGACCGACCTTTGGTTCAAAATCGTTTGGCATAAACCATTCGGCAATTCCCTCTGCAGTTGAAACAGCCTGCCAAACCTTTTCAATCGGCGCTTCGAAAACAACGGTTTTGCGAATATCTGGTACTTGTTCTTGATATGTTGTCATGTTCATTTCCTCCAATAAAAAATATGTAACCAAAAGGTTTCACATTAATAATACGAAACCTTTTGGTTACATGTCAACCTTAAGCCTCTGCCAATTTTTTCTCGATCCACTGAATAATATCAGCAATGACTTCTCCACGATTTGTTTCATTCAGCATTTCATGTCTGCCTTGTTGATAAAAGGTATAATCGATCTTTTTTATCCCATGTTCTTGAAATTGTCGAATAACTCTCATTACTCCTTTTGTATAATGACCGACCGGGTCTTGCTCCCCGCTAATAAAGAAGAAAGGCAATTCCTTCTCCATTTTTGCTATTTCATGAGGATGATGGATCGTTTCCAATCCTGATAACAAATCATAATAAAACCCCGCAGTTGCAACATAGCCGCAATAAGGGTCTCCTATATACTTCTGCACCTCAGCGCGGTCACTTGTCAGCCAATCAAATTCGGTTTCAATACTAGCTAATTTTTTATTATAATTGCCAAACGTTAATTTATTCATGAGCGGACTTTCTGTTTTCTTTCCTAATTTGCGAATTTGTGATTTTGCTATTCGTTTGCCGATCTTACCCATGAATCCAGGATTTCCACCGGTTCCGGAAAGAATCACGCCTTTAACTCTTCCATGATAGCGCTGTAAAAATCGCCTAACTAAAAACGAGCCCATACTATGTCCCATTATAAAGACAGGTGTATTGGGATATTGTTTTTGAATGTATGCATTAATTTCGCTCAAATCATCAACTGCTCGCTCAAAGCCATTTTCATCAGCAAAAAACCCTAAAATTCCGCTTCTTTCACCTGTTTTTCCATGACCGCGGTGATCGTTTCCGTAGACAACTATTCCTTTTGACACAAGTGATTCAGCAAACTCCTGGTAGCGACCAATATGCTCTGCCATTCCATGTGATAATTGCAGGATCGCTCTTGGCTTCGCATTTTCTACATACCATTTCGTCAAAAAAACGTCATGGCCATCTGACATGGTTACCCAACTTTTTTGTTCCATGAAAGCCACCCCTTTTATGTGATTTTATCTTTCTTTCATTAAACAAAAAAGACCGAAAGTAAACGTTTTACGGCCATTTTCTTTGAAATCTTATTTAAAATGCTCCCATATCTCCCTCTTTGAAGTGGTGATTGCCTCAGCTCCAGCTTCCAGCGCGTCTTCCACCTCCTGTATCGTGCGAATTAATCCTCCAGCAAAAATTTTAATATTCGTTCGTTCCTTTACCTCTTTTATCATCCAAGGCATAGCACCAGGCAGCACCTCAATATAATCCGGTTTCGTTTTTTCCACTAAGCGATAACTTCGTTCGAGGGCATGCGAATCAATTAAGAACATTCGCTGAATGGCGATGACTCCCTTTTGTTTCGCCTTTAAAATGACATTTGATTTAGTTGATATTAACCCATAAGGAGCGAACTCCTGACAAATATATTCTGTTGCATAATCATCATTTTTCAAGCCATGGATAAGATCGACATGATAAATGATTTTTTTCTGATATTGGTTAGCCAATTTTTGAATATGCGCTAATTGGGAAATATGTGTTTCCAAGAATACACCGATTTCATAATCACTTTGTAAAAACTTTTCAAACTGCTTGATGGAAGAAAAAGCAGGTAATATTTTTTGCATATCTTCACCTTTTCATCTGTAAAAATTTAGTAAAAGCAGGCATGCTTTTATTGATGGTTAAGCATTGCTTTGGCTATAAGAATCTATCCCCTTCAGAATGAACAATCATAAGAATCATGATTTCATCAGTTGAAAGAATTCAGTTTCATTCAGCCTTATTATACAGTTCTTGTATGAAGTAATCTATCGAAAACATATTCGGAGAAAAGTGAGTGATTACTCACTTTACAAATTCATTTAAAATCATTAATATAATAGTGAGTAATCACTCATTCAATGGAAGAGGGGAGATTTATGGAACAAGAGAAAAAAATTGTTTCTATTCAACATGTATCAAAGGCTTTTGGAAAACAGAAGGTTTTAACTAGCATTTCTTTAGCAATACAAAAAGGTGAGATCTTTGGACTTTTAGGCCCTTCTGGAGCAGGTAAGACAACATTAGTGAAGCAGCTGGTTGGGTTGGAAATTCCAACTTCTGGTGAGATCTTTCTTTTTCATGAGAAAATGCCTTCTTTAAGATTAATCGAAAGGGTCGGCTATATGGCACAGTCTGATGCCCTTTATGGTGAATTATCAGCAAAGGAAAATCTTAAATTCTTTGGTGCGCTTTACGGGCTAAAAGGAAAAAAGCTCACGAAGAGAATAAATGAAGTAATGGAGCTGGTTCAGCTTACGAATGATCTCAACAAGCTTGTTTCCGCCTATTCTGGCGGAATGAAAAGAAGACTCTCTTTGGCTATTGCCCTCTTGCACGAGCCTGCCATGTTAATTCTTGATGAGCCAACAGTGGGAATTGATCCTGTTTTAAGAAAAAGCATCTGGAAAGCATTCTATCTATTAAAGGAAAAAGGCACGACAATCATTGTGACCACCCATGTCATGGACGAAGCTGAAAAATGTGATCGATTGGGCTTAATGCGTGATGGTTCTCTGATTGCAGTCGGTACTCCGAATGAATTAAAAGAGAAAACAAATTCCGAATCAATTGAAGAGGCATTCCTCGTTTATGGAGGTGTTCAATCATGAGAATAAGAGCCTTAGTTATACGTATCTTGCGGCAAATTACCCGTGATAAGCGAACAATGGGATTGCTGCTGTTTGCTCCGATTCTTGTTTTAACCATGCTGCATCTTGTCTTTAATGGTGATGATTATCAGCCTAAGATCGGCTTTGTTTCGGTGCAAGAAGCTGTATTTGAAAAAATAGATCAAGCCGGAGCAGCGATTAAGGAATATGACAATGAAAAGGAGGCAACTGATGCCTTAGCAAATCAAGAAATCGATGCTTATGTCCAGTTTGACAGCAGTGGTCCCGAAATCATTCTTGAAGGCAGTGACCCAAGTGTCAATGCTGCAACAATTAAATGGCTTCAAACAGCGTTAAAGCCTTTGCAGGGAAACACTGAAGCCATGCAGAAGCTCCAGATCGATTACTTGCATGGTTCAAGTGAAATGGGACAATTTGATTATTTCGGTCCGGTGCTGCTGGGATTTTTCATCTTTTTCTTTGTTTTCCTTATTGCAGGTGTATCGTTTTTAAGAGAGCGTACGACTGGAACATTGGAACGGCTTCTTTCAAGTCCGTTGCGAAAATGGGAAATTGTCATCGGTTATGTCATCGGATTCGGACTTTTTACAGTGATTCAGGCTTCCATTATCGCTGCTTATGCCATTTATGTGTTAGGCATGCTGATGGAGGGAGCATTTGGCTATGTTCTCTTAATCACTTTGCTGCTTTCTTTAACAGCTCTAACATTGGGTATTTTACTTTCAGCCTTTGCCAATAATGAACTGCAAATGATTCAGTTTATTCCGATCGTCGTTGTCCCACAAATCTTCTTTTCAGGATTATTTAATTTGGACACAATCTCAAAGTGGCTCAACTGGATTGGCCCGTTTACCCCTTTGTATTATGCAGCAGATGCCTTAAGAAATGTCATGGTAAGAGGTTACGGATGGGGGGAAATTCAAATCGACCTTCTCGTTTTGGCGGGATTTTCTATTCTGTTTATGCTATTAAACATTCTGGCACTAAGAAAATATCGAAAAATCTAATCATATCAATTAGTATTAGTATTATATCCATGTTATAAAGGAGCAAAAAATGTCTGAACAAGATACATTATTTGATGAATGGTTTGATCAAGATGAAGGGTTAACAGAAAAGCAAAAAAAGATTTTAGCCGCGGCGATTGATTCGTTTGCCGAGAAGGGATATGCAGCAACATCTACAAGTGAAATTGCCAAAAAGGCAGGGGTTGCTGAAGGGACTATTTTTAGACACTATAAAACAAAGAAAGATTTGCTGATCTCCATTGTCTCACCTATGATGGCAAAGCTGATTGCCCCTTTTGTTATTAAGGATTTTAATAAGGTTTTAAATCAAAATTATGAAACCTATGAAGACTTCTTAAGAGCGATAATTGAAAACCGAATTAACTTTCTTAACAATAACATGCAGCTTTTCCGGATCTTAATCCAGGAAATTCCTTTTCAGCCTGAATTAAAGGAACAATTCAAAGAACATATTGCAAAAAAAATCATTGATCGCTTTCAAACTATTGTTGAACATTATCAAGCAAAGGGGCAAATTATTGAAATCCCTGCTTTTAGTGTGATCCGCATGACTGCTTCTACAATTTTCGGCTATGTTATTGCGAGATATATCCTCTTACCAGAGGCTGAATGGGATGAGGAGGCTGAAATTGAAAGAACTGTGCAATTCTTACTGCATGGATTGTCTGCTAAAAAAGAATGAAAACTTGTTTGGTGATAGAAATCCTATTCTGACTTCTATCACCTTCCTTTATTTCATTAAACATCTTATAATCTTTAATCTATCTTTTTCATTTGAATAGCAAATACGCAATTCAAAACAATTTACTGCCCGTTAAGATGGGGCAAATTCTTCTTTACTAATTGAATTTAAATGATAGACAAACAACTTATAGATGCGATCTCGATTAAGCCGCTTAGGATCTAGCATGGCATGTAAGGCGATTCCATCCACCAGCGCATAAAGCCGCTCGACCTCAATAGACTTGTCTACATTTTCTTTTAGCAGCTGGTATTGCTCCATGGAATCAATTAATCGCTGCATACCTGTTAAAAGTCCATCATAATGGGCATCAAAACCCTTTCTATGTCTGGCATATGCAGTAAAGGCAAACCAAACCTCCATTTCTGCCATTGATTCGTCATTCGTTGGCACCATTTCAAGAATGATCTTAAGTATTTTTTCTTTTGGAGGTAATTCTTGAACGGCAATTTTATTTATTCGCTCTGTTACTCGTTCAATCACTAGATTCATTGCAAAAATGAGCAGCTCATCCTGTGTTGAAAAATAATGACGCAAGGCTCCTAGTGAAAGACCTGCTTCTTTTGCGATATTTCTAACCGTCGCTCCTTCCATTCCCCGTTCTAAAATAACCCTCCACGAAGCTTCTGCAATTAATTTTTTTCTCCATTCATGATCAACTATTTTTGGCATATGTTTATTGTACCAAAAATAATAGATTTTTATAATACACTTGTATTGAAAAATATTCTGTAGTAAACTGGATTTAAATAATACAACTGTATTGAAAAGAGGTGCACTTTATGAGTATAGTCGGATGGATGATCGTTTTTTGTGAAGTTGCTTTTTGGGTTGTGATCGTTTTAGGTTTAACGGTACGTTATCTCTTCAAGCAAAAACGATTAGGCCTCATTTTATTAGCATTAACCCCTCTCATCGACTTGATTCTGCTAATTACGGCAGGTTTTGATTTATATCGTGGAGCTAACGCAACACTTGCCCATGCACTTGCCGCTGTATATATCGGTGTCTCGCTTGCCTATGGTAAAAGTATGATTGAATGGGCAGATCAACGCTTTCAGTACTATGTGATGAAACAAGGAGAAAAGCCGAGGAAGCAATATGGGATGGAATATGCAAAACATAATCTTACGAACTTTCTGCGTCATACCATCGCCTATGTCATTGGAGTTGGTTTGTTGGCAGGCATTATGTTTTTGATTGATGATCCTTCCAGAACAGAAGCATTAGGCGGCGTATTAAGAATTTGGTCTCTTGTGTTGGGAATTGATTTTATTTTTACGATTAGTTATTTTATTTGGCCGCGGAAGGAAAAGAAGAAGACTGCAAATGTATAAAAAATACATGGGGCTGTCTCAAAACCAAGGCGTCAGCCCCTCGATCGTTTACAAGATAATTTTGACCTTCATGTTCTCTTGCAAATCAGCATCAACTAGTGTCAATCCTTTATGTTTTTTTAAAGAAGACACGATGAGATTGAACATTTCTTTATCGAGTGAATCAGGGAGCCAGGGATCTGCTTTCGTCTGGTTAGTCCATTTTTTAATCTGTTTCCAAAGCAGCTGCGAGGAGAGCAAAGCTCCTAAACAGTTCAAAACAGCATAAGGGACTGGAACCATAAATTGAACATGTTTTCTTGTTTTAATCATGACTTTAATCATTCTTCTCACTCAATAACAACAGAAACCTTATCTCCGTTTGCAGAAGAAACATCAACGATCTGGCCATCTACTTCATTTTCTATCGCATGGATGAGAAGCTCAATATCAATATCCTTTACGTACATCGCAGCCTGCGGTATATTTGCAGCAATTCCATGACCTGCTTTTAAAACAGCTTTTACAAGATTAATCGGAACATTGACATTAATATTATCCTTATCAGTTGATTCAACTTTAACTTTAAGCATCCTTTTATGATAACCTGAGCTCGTATCAACATGAATACTACTCTCTTTATTATCCTTCATAACGTGGAGCAGCTCTGTTGCTTTTTCAACGTCCAATTTCCCTTCTTGCACCATGGTCATTACCTTTGAAATTTCTTCTTTCATTACGCATCCTCCCCATTTTCTTTTAGTAATTGAATGGCCTCTTCAGCCGTTATTTCTCCAGCATCAAGCATTGAGATCACTTTTTTCTTATCAACCTTTGGTTTCGTACGGTCAGAATATCCTAACGCCTCAATAATTTCATTTAACTTGCCGCGAACAGTAGGATATGAAACCGAAAGCTCCTTTTCAACTTCTTTAATATTCCCCCTGCATTTTAAGAAGACCTCAATAAAATGAAGCTGCTCCGAAGCAAGGGAAGAGAATCTGGATAATGCAAACTCATTTTCAATACTCGTATGGCAATTGGAACAATGCAATTTTGTTACAGTTAATGTTTCTTGACAAACTGGACAATCTGTTAATAGTGGAAATGACATGTTTCTCTCCTTTCCTTATAATAATTAAATTATATAACATAAATTAAATTTATCAATACAATTTTCAAAAATGTTAATTTTGTTATCAATAATAATTAATAATATAAATTCTTAATTAAAATAATTAATCAGTCATTTAAGTTTTGAAAAACAAAAAAAGGACTGTCCCCTTTAACACCATATATTGGTGTTAAAGAGGTGCAGACCCTTTTGAAACAGCCCTTTCATAACACATTTTTGTTTTCAGGCAAAAGATGATCAGGACATACCGACTTTCAACTTGACTGATTTTTTGGTACGAGCACGTTCTGCAACATCTTGCTTGAATGCCTCGGTAACCATATCCTCCAACACCGCTCTAGCGGAGTGAGGATAATGCATTTGCTTAATGTTTTCTCTCATTTCTTTTAATGTTTTTTTATCATTAAGAAGCTTTAAGACAACCTCTTTCATTTCCTTATAATCATTGACGATCATAGCAGATCGTTTTTCTTCAAAATATAAAGCATTTTCCTGTTCCTGACCAGGGACCGGCTTGTATAAGATGACAGGGACGCCAAGTGCCGTAGCTTCAGATAAGGTAATTCCGCCTGGCTTTGTAATCATGCAGGAGGCAATACGGAATAACTCATCAACCTTTTCTACATATCCTAATGGAATAATTGTTTTTGGATGTGCCAATGCAAATGGCTCGAGCTTTCTCATCAATGCATTGTTATTTCCGCAAACAATGACAATCTGCAGGTTATCCTGGTTAATGAAGGATTCACATATATAGTTTACATTTTTTAAGACACCGTGTGCTCCGGCCATAATCAACACAATTTCCTTATTTGGATCTAAATTGTATTTTTTATATACTTCTTCCTTTTTACCGTTTGCCATTTCAAACTGTTCACGGATGGGGATCCCAGTAATTTTTACTTGATTATGGTTAACCCCTAGCTCGACTAATTTCTCTTTAACATGCTCACTTGCAACATAATATTTATCAATATGTTGATGAACCCAAATTTTATGAAGGCAAAAGTCAGTTACCACATTAAATGTCGGGATAACCTCACCTGTTTTATTCCGATATTCCGGAACAACCATCATTGGAAATGTATTGATAATCATATCCGGCTTCTCTGTCTGTATCAGTTCTTTCAGCTTTTTCTGGCCAAGTGTATAATACAGGTTCATGAAGCGCTTATTGTACATTTTATCAATACCATAGTAAAAAATTTTGTAAAATTGTTTTCCGTAAGAAAAGCTTTTAATATATAAATGTTTTGTCAATTTCGAAATGATTGGGTGTGATTCTTTGTATAGCTCGGAAACGACAACCTGCTTAAATCCCATTTTTCTACATTCATTTTCCAAGGTTTTCGCTACTTGAATATGTCCGTTTCCATATTTCTCTGTTAATATTAAAACTTTTGATTTTCCTACCAACACGTTTGTATCTCCTAACTTAGGCAAATAAATAGTGATGATGAATGATAGTGTATTAGACATTGATTGTAACGCGTTTTTAACGAATAGAAAAGCCCTTATATAAAGTGAGACTTCTAGATCTCCCCTCTTCTATTATCCTATGAATCAATGAATGTTAAAACATCCTCAGGCTTTATATTGGTCTAGGGCCTGAGATGTAGCATTATTAAAATTTGGGGCTTGTGAACAGTTGCTGTATATTATTTTACCATTTTTCTAGAAAAAAATCTTTCCAACTTTATGAAATGAGACTTAACTAGTTGGTTTCATATAGGATTCTTCAAAAGGCTGAACAACAACAAAGCCTTCGCCTTCAAATCTCATTTGAATGGATTCGCCGCTTCCTCTCCCCAACAGTGTTTTTAAGGTGATATCGGTTTGAAATTCCGGCTGCAATTGACCTGACCATGCAATCGTTGCATTCGGATCGGTGATCACTGGTCTTCCCGGAGTAACTCTTAAAGTCAAAGGCTCATAATGTGAAGTAATCGCAATCATCCCAGTTCCTTCACATCTAACATTAAAAAGCCCGCCTGCTACCATACCGGCAACACGTTTCATCTGCTTAATATCCCATTGAATACTCGGTTCAAAAGCAAGCAAGTCATTTCCATTAACAAAAATTATATCATCCTGCAAATCAAGAATAATGACCTTTTTCCCTTGATCTGCAAGATACATTTTGCCTTGTCCTTTTGCTTTCATTAATGAAGTGCCTTCACCTGTCAACGCTTTTTTAAATGTCTTTCCCCATCCATGCTCAAGCAAACCTTCACGTTCAAATTTTATTTGACCACTATATGCAACCATTGATCCGGCTTTTGCCCAAACCTGGCCATCAAGATTTACTTCCAGCATACGAGGTGTTTCTAATTCAAACAAACCTTCTCCTTTGTCTTCCTGTTCGGTTTGTTTAATAAATTCATTAATTGAATATTTACTCACTACATCCACTCCCTTCTTTAATCGTAAATACGTATCATCAGGCACTTTTGTTTCATCTATTCCCTTTGCTTACATTTTCAGACACTTTATTCATTTTATCTATTAGCCAAGTCGTTGTATATAATTAAATAAACCAATATATTATAATTATGGATAAAATTGTTATAAAATTAAGTTAGGATAAAATTTAGAGTTATGCTTGCAATCCTTTTCTTAAAAACATATGTTCCAGCGGGAATGTAAAAGCTATTAAAATAGAAATCTATTTTTAGCCGTCATTGATGATTAACTTAGCTATCAGGAATAAAAAATGCCTGATTCATTCAGACATTTAACCTTAATTATTAGCTTCTTCATATTTCAAGAGCTCTGATACGGTTTTAAATTCATATCCTTGCTCAGTTAATTCATTGATGATCCCTTCAACAGATTCAAGGGATTCCTTTCGGCTATCATACATAACATGCAATAAGATAATCGATCCATTTTCGACATGATCGCTAACATGTTGAACGATTTTTTCGGAATCAGCGCCAATCTCCGGATCTGTTTCCGGCTCAATATCCCAGAGGATGGATTTTCGATCATTGTCAGCTAAGTATTTTGGCAGCAATAAGAGCTTTTTTCCATTAGGCGGCCTAAAAAGAATCTCCCCGGAATAGCCGGTTTCCCTAATAAGCTTATCGGTTTTCTCAATTTCATCCTTTACAAAGGAAGGTGATTTAAAAACCATTCTTTGATGGGAATACGTATGATTGCCAATCTCATGTCCGGCATTAAAAATTTTTTTAGCTTCTTCAAAATTTTCTTCTATTTCTTTACCAGTTAAGAAAAAGGTAGCCTTTATATTCTTTTCATGAAGGATTTTTAAAATGTCATCTGTTTTATTTGTTGGTCCATCGTCAAATGTCAGTGCCACAACCTTTTTATCTGTATCTACCTTGTTTATGATTTCACCAAAGAATTGAAAGCTTCTAGAATTTATCACTTGCAAAAGGCCATAGCCTAAAATAATCAAGATTAGTATTGATGCTACAACTATTTTCAAAAATTTCATTTTCTTCTCCCCTAATTATTACAAAAGGCTAAGAAAAGCACGAATTCGCGCCTCTTAGCCCGCTGTCATTAAAAATAAACAAAATAAATTACCACTACTAAAACAATACGATAAATCGCAAATGGAACAAGCTTAATTTTATTAATCAGCTTTAAGAAAAAGCGAATCGAAACTAATGCAAACACAAATGCACTAATAAACCCAGCAATGAAAAACGGCATGGCATCAAGCGTAAAGTACTCCCAGTTTTTCAATAAGGATATAAAGCTGGCACCGGCCATAATTGGAACGGCCATAATAAACGTAAAATCGGAAGCAGTACGGTGACTCATACCTAACAAAACCCCGCCAGAAATGGTTGAACCTGAACGAGAGAACCCAGGCCATAGAGAAAGACATTGAATAAGTCCAACCGTGAACGCTTGTTTATATGTAATCTGATCCACTGTTTCAGTCTTAGGCTGTTTCGGACCAAAAACATCTGCTAAAATCATCAAAATCGCACCAGCAACTAAACCGATTAATACTGTTTCAATTGAAAATAAATGCTCATCAATATAATCTTCAAACAGCACACCAAGAACACCAGCTGGAATCAATCCCACAATGACTTGCGTTAACTTCAGACGATTTTGACCTTCAGAAACTGACTTTTTATTGAGACGGCCTAAACCTAGTAAATCAATAAAACGATTCCTAAAAACGACTACAACAGCTAAAATGGATCCGAGCTGAATCACAATTTTAAACGTATTTGCTACATATTTCGTGAGAAACTCTTCAGACTGCAGCCACATATCATCAACGATTATCATATGTCCGGTCGACGATACTGGCGCAAACTCTGTTAATCCTTCTACTAATCCTAAGATGATGGCCTTTAAAAGCGTAAGAAAATCCATATCTAATCTCCCTTATTTTTTTTTCTCTTTTTAATAAATAGTGCTAGGAAAACAATTACTGCAACCGCAATTAGCACATAGACAACATTTGAATAAACATCCATTACTTCCACTATTTTTTCCCATGACTCTCCAAATTTAGAGCCAACCGTAACTAAAATAACATTCCAAACTAATGTTCCAATCGTTGTAAAAAGAAGAAACAACCAAAAGTTCAGACTTGCCATGCCAGCAGGGATCGAAATGAGACTTCTGATTAATGGAATAATACGGCAGATCAGGACTGTCCAATATCCATACTTATCAAACCATTGATCCGCCTTGTAAATGTCCTTTCTCTTTACTTGAAGAACCTTTCCCCAGCGATCGACGATTTTCTCAAGTCTTTCAACATCAAGAAGATTTCCAATCTTATATAAAATGACTGCTCCGACAACAGACCCAAAAGTTGCCGACAGGATTACGCCCGGGACCGTTAAGTCAGTAAAATTCGTCAGCATGCCCCCAAACGTAAGAATGACCTCAGATGGTATAGGAGGAAAAACATTCTCCAGCGCAATCATCAGAAAGATTCCTACATAACCAAATTGTTCAATGATACCTGTTATCCAATTTTCCATTTAAACCTCCATTATTACTGAATCAATTTACATTATTATTCTTTTAAATAAATCGGAAAGCAATATTCTTAATCCCACATGTTAGTATACCTTTAATTGACAAATGATTGAATAGTTCTTTTCTTAACATTTTCTTAAATCTTTCTTTGCATTCTATTAAAATCCATCTATATTTATTATCCATAAACATTTAATAGACTTAGCAAAAAACTTTTCCCAATATCCTTATACATAGTGCAAACGCCTTCAATTTGAGGTATCTTTATAGTAATCTATCTTATATTTAACATTTTCACTTACAAACGAAAAAGCAAACTAGGAAATGAGGAGTGACGCTAAAATTGGACATACAAGAAGCTTACAAAGTACTAGGTGTTCCAGAGGATGCTACTGATGATCAAATTGAAAAACAATATATGACATGGATTCGGCGGAATCATGCGTACCAAAGTCAGGAGGATGCAGAAAAGCCTTTTGATTTCGATAAGATTACAAATGCCTATAATAAGATTAAAGCTTATCGGGATGGTACCGAGGACAAGCAAGGCCCGACTACTTTCCGTGAGAAAATGGATCATTTTCTTCATTATTACAAGCTCCATATGGTCGGGGTGATCATCCTGATTGCGCTTTGCATCTATATAACCCAAAGTGTCGTTTCTCATTTTCAGGAACAAAAAAGATTGGCAAGCCTTCCTCCTGAAAATGTAAGCATTATGCTGCATGGTGACTATTTTGACCCAAATAGTAACAAATCGCCTGTATCGGATAATGTTTTGGCTGACATTCCTTCATGGGAGCGGGTTACCGTTAATTTGAACTACTCACCGACTGAAGTAAACGACTCAATGGATGTTGGCATGCAGCAGAAAAGTGTTGTGACACTTGCTTCTGATAAATCAGATGTTTACGTTATGGATTCTATTAACTTTGAACAGCTTATGACGAATGAAATGTTCCTGCCTTTGGACGACTTGGAGCCTTCGCTTAAAGAAAATGTTGATCCAGACAAACTTATCTATGCCACATCACCTGAAGATAATGCTGAGCATTTATACGGAGTTGTCGTTTCTGACACAAAATTCTTTAATGGAATCCAAGTCAATGATGAGAAGAAAATTGCCGCAATACGGGTAGACTCAAAAAATAAAGAAAATGCACTGAAATTATTAATCGAGCTAACAAAATAGGGTCCTGCCTTCAGGACCCTATTTCAAATTAACACTTTATTCCTTGCTCCATAATTAAACGATTTCCATACATCATTTTTCAGAACTACTTTTTCAACATCTGTTAGTCCTTCAATTGTCAGCTAGAGGGTATTGTCCGACAACAGGTAAACCTGCAGAAGCGATATTTTAGTTCTTACTGTTTTACTGCCCCCAATGTCATCCCTTGAATAAAATATCTTTGCACGAATGGATACACCAAGATAATCGGTATAACGGTAATCATAGTGATCGCCATTTTAATGGATTCTGGTGAAACCATGTTTGATTGCTGCTCCGCGTTTGGCCGCATCTGATTCGCATCAACACTTCCACTCATGGAGGTATTATCTAAAATTTTCATTAATTCATACTGTAAGGTTGTCAAACTTTCATTCATGCTATTGTATAAATAAGTGTCAAACCAACTATTCCATTGTCCTACTGCGACAAATAATGCGATTGTCGCTAACACTGGCTTACAGAGCGGCAGGATAATCCGGTAAAAGATTGTAAAATCATTTGCTCCATCCATTTTCGCTGATTCCTGGAGGGAAAATGGCAGACCATCCATAAACGACCGGATAATAATGATATTAAAAGCACTAACTAAACCCGGCAAAATATATACCCAAAATGAATTCATTAAGCCTAAATCTCTCACAAGCATATAACCAGGAATTAACCCCCCGGAAAAATACATCGTTAACACAATAAAAGTGGATACAAACTTCCGCCCTTGGAAGTCTGCCCGGCTTAAGGTAAAAGCAACCATTGCTTGAACAAATACGCCCAAAACGGTGCCAACCACTGTTCGCATGACAGAATTAAAAAAACCTGTCACTAAGTTATCGTATTTAGCAATTTCTAAGTAATTATTAAACGTGAACTCTCTCGGCCATAAATAGATGCCGCCTCTTACTGTATCAGTTGATTCATTTAATGATATCGCCAATATATTTAAAAAAGGATAAAGTGTGACAATCATGACCACCGTTAAAAAAGTATAGTTTAGTAGATCGAATACGCGGTCTTTGTTCATAACTCTATTTAATGCTCGATTCGCAGCCATTTATCCGTTCTCCTTTACATGACACTTTGATTTGAAAAGCGCTTAAAGATTCCATTCGCAATAAACAAAAGGATAATACTAACGACTGAATTAAAAATGCCAATGGCTGTCCCATAAGAAAATTGTCCTAACCCAATTCCATAATTAAGCGCATACAAATCTAAGACCTCTGAATAATCAACAACAAGTGAGTTCCCTAATAACATCTGTTTTTCAAATCCAATGCTGACCAAGTGACCGATATTTAAAATCAGTACTACGAGAATGGTTGGACGAATGCCTGGTAATGTCACATGCCAGATTCTTCTTAATCTGCCCGCTCCATCTACTTTTGCAGCTTCATAAAGCTGTGGATCAAGTCCGGCAATCGCCGCTAAAAAAATAATCGCATTCCAGCCCATTTCCTTCCATAAATCTGAGGCCGTTACGATTCCCCAGAACCATGTCCCTTGGGCCATAAACTGAAAAGGCTCATCAAGAATGTTTAATTTCAATAAAAGGTCATTAACAATACCGCCATCAATTGATAGCATTTTTGTGACGATCCCTGCCACCACAACCCATGACACAAAGTGAGGCAAATAAGTGACCGTCTGCACAGTTCGTTTAAAGACTGAATGACGAACTTCATTGAGCAAAACAGCGAACAAAATAGGAATCGTAAACCCAATGATTAAACTAAGGAAACTCATCGCCAACGTATTTCTTAACACCAGGTAAAAACGTTCATCGGTAAACAAGGTAATAAAATGCTCGAAGCCGACCCACTCTTGTTCAAAGAATGACCTTGCAGGCCGATAATTTTGAAACGCCATCGTCCAGCCCCATAAAGGTAAATAATTAAAAACAAACACCCATGCAACAAAAGGAAGTGACATCGCATAAAGGATTTTTTGACTTGAAAACACCTTCCAAAAATTCCGTGTCTTTTTCGTTTTCATCGTCAGATTTCCTCTAGTAATCGGTTTCTTTTTTACCGTTTC
This sequence comes from uncultured Metabacillus sp., assembly GCF_947503125.1. Classification (GTDB taxonomy): domain Bacteria; phylum Bacillota; class Bacilli; order Bacillales; family Bacillaceae; genus Metabacillus. The sequence continues at coordinate 60,715 of NZ_CANNCR010000018.1, read as the reverse complement.
CATAAGACTCCTCCTTTTCTGTATCTTCATTTTAAAGGAGGAAAGACGCTAAAAATACCTTACTAATTTTCACAAAAATCAGGTGAAAATATGAGAATTATAACAAAAAAAGAGTAACCAACCCTCATAGTGATAAATAAAGGCTGATTACTTTTTAACTTTTTCAACTAATAAAACGACCAACGTAACTAAGGCAATCATAAACATCGCTGTATTAATATCCATCGGTGCACCTCCATGATGGGAGGCTTTTATGCCAACCCAGCTGGTCATTGTCATAATGTCATGGCACAAAAATATTCACTTATTTCTTATGGTATAGCATATTGAGGTTGGTGCATGTTTTATGACCTTTTTTTAAAAATTTTTAACTTTTATTAAAAATTTTTAACTTCCGTACAGAAAAAAAGATGCCTTTTCTTAAGCATCGCGTGTTTTTTCTCTATATAACATTTCGTTTAGGGGAGGATAGTTAAGCGCATGCCAAATCCGCAGAAAAAATTCAATCGATGGTTGAGATTTATTATTCATATAAATGGATAAATTGCTTTTATCAATGCCGGTCAATTCTGAAAGCTCTTTTTGCGTCAGTTTTTGTTGCTTCATGATTTTCTTTATATTATTTTTAATAATCCCCTCATGACGGTTAATAAGTGATTCAACATTTTCCTTAGGAGTGTCGCTCATTTGCTTAGCGGCCTCATTTATAATCGGCAAAAATTCAGGCAGGGATTCATATAATTTCCTAGTTATTTCCTTCGGCTGGTGTGCATCAATATTATCAAGCATAGAGTCGATAAAAAGCATAGTTGCGCCCTTTATGAAATCCTCCGGGGTATACTCCACATCGACTTTATCCATTTTTGCTTCTACATTTGCATAGGTTGTGTAATCTTTAATTTTATCAAAGTTTTCTTTTTTAAAGCCCACTTTTATAAATACATATTCATCTTGTTTAGATTGGTCCTCAGTTTCAGATTTCTGACTGTCGCCAAAACTAACATATGTGACCTTATTTTGTTCTGAATTATTTTTTTTATTCATTATGTATATCACCTCCTTTTCGTGGACAACTTATGAGTAAGAACAAAAGCGCAAGTGCCTCGTTCAGCCCCGACAAGCATAAGACGATTTAGAATAGAAGGCGCTCTTTGCCTTCAATTCTAAATTGGCTTATGACCTCGAGGGGGCTAGGCGCTGGAGCTGGATATCGCGCGTTTATCCAAAGTATAAGAATTTTATAATTTACTAAACAATACAAAATGTTAGTGAGGTGCTTAAATTGACAAGAGATGAAAGAAAAGATGTAACAAGAGATGTAGGCGGTACTGGTAAACGTTCATAATAAAAAATAGCGACACAGATCTTTTAGTGTCGCTTTTATTATATGTTTCGTTTCGGATTCTTATCATCCATAATTGAAAAACTTTAACTTTTGTTTAAAATTCATTGTCTTTATTTATTATATAAACATCCCCATTTCGCCATATAGATTTAAAATGGGGAGTGAAAAAGTTAATTTTTTACTTTTTATCATGGTCATAGGAGGACGTCAGTTACATTTTCAACAGTAGAATTGACAAAGTCAAACCAATAGCTCAGTTAGAATTTTTCTAAAATTATGCCGTAATAACGCTTATGCCCTTCTCCTCAAATTGGTGGATTTGAAGCTCTGAAGCTTCTTTACCTGTAACAAGCTTGTGTATGTTATTGATCGGAGATACAGTATGAAGGGAAACACCGCCTATTTTCGTATGGTCAGTAACAACAATGACTTCTTTAGCCGCTTGAATCATGCCCATTTTTGCAGGAACTAACTGCTCTTCAAAATGAGTAAGCCCAAATTCAGGGTGAATTGCCGGAGTTCCAACAAAAGCTTTATGCACATGCAACGTCTTTAATACTTCATTCGTAAACATGCCATTTAACATAAAGCTTTCAGGATAAAGAATCCCTCCTGTTACAATAACTTTAATCCCTTTTGAATCTCTCAGCTCCGCTGCAATATTCACGTCATTTGTTACGACCGTTATATTTGACCTATTCACGATATTTTTAGCAATCTGCAAGGTTGTTGTGCCTGAGTCTAGGATGATATGTTCTCCCTCGTTAATCATCGCGGCAGCTTTTTCTCCAATTCTTTGCTTTTCGTCTACCCTTTCTGTCACACGGACGGTAAACGATGGTTCTGAGCTGATCCCTTCACCAAGCACAACTCCTCCATGTGTCCTCCTTAAAAGTCCCTCTTTTTCAATTTCAGACAAATCTCTTCGAATTGTAGCTTCATGCACATTGAATTCGGCTGATAATTGGGCAACTGAAGCAACATTATTTTTTTTGACATAATCAATGATTTTCAGCTTTCGCTCCGCAGCTAGCATGACAGTCCTCCTTTAAAACATTTCTTATATTTCACAATTTTTATGTTCATTTATGTTTATCTTATTTAAGATTATGTTTAATTGAAGTTGATTGTCAAGCATATAGAAAATAAAAAAAGCGCAAGGCGCCTGCCTATCGGCGACAAGCATAAGGCGAACAGGAATAGAAGGTGTACTTTACCTTCAATTCCTGTTTGACTTATGACCTCGAGCCGATGGCGCCTGGAGCTAGATTCAGAAACGCAAGCTATGTTAAGAAAATATATAAATTCTGATATTATTAAAAAAACAGTCCGCCCTTAATTGCTAAAGGCAGACTGTATTCAAGCATTATGACCAATTGAAATCAAGGATGACCTTTTGCCAGCTTTTATGCTCAGCAGCGGAATCCATTGCTTCTTTAAAATCGTTAACATTTTCGATCGGTGTAAATTTTTCTGGAAGAATCGCTCGCAAGGTTTCTTGATATTCGATGTTTTGCATGGCTGATAACACGGCATGATAATCAGGTGCTGAGCTTCTGCTGCTTCCATATAAGGTAAGTCCTTTTTCTAATACATCCCGCGTATTAATTGGCACTCTTTCTTCTGTTACTCCCATTAAAATTAGAGAACCACCTCGTGCTAATAAATCAATCCCTTGATTCACTGCACTTTCACTAAATCTCCCTCCTGTACACTCTATAACTATATCCACTTTTTCAGCTTCGAAAATATCAAACTCTTGTACGAGAGCACGATCAGCAAAACTGAATTGCTCAAGCTTTTCCGGAATTGCACCAAAAACTTTCAATCTTGTCTGATCAAGCCCATAAATATGATGAAGCATCGCAGCTGTTAAGTATCCAACTGGACCATCTCCAAAAACAGCAACCTTTACTTTAGGAAATGCTAGTTTACCCTTTACTCTGCTTAGCGCATGATAGGAAACTGTACATAATTCAGCCAAGACTGCAATTTCATCTGGAATTTGATCTGGAATTGGAATTGCACACGCTTCTGGTAATACTAAGCGGCTCTGTGCTATTCCATCATAGCCGCTTCCTAAGAAATGATTTTTCTCACTGTAATTATCAATAAACTCTTTATCACATAAAGAACTGCACTCTTCAGTATCCTCTTTTCCAGGTATATTGGGAACAATGACAACTCTTTGACCTACTTTTAGTGAATCTGAGCTGCTTTCTACGATCCTTCCTATTCCCTCATGAAGAAGGGCCATAGGCAGCTTTTTAGCAAGTGCTTCCGGCCTTCTAAGCCCCATATAATACCTTAAATCTGCATGACATATACTTCCTATTGTTGGCTCTACTGCAACTTCTCCTTTTCGAATCGATCGCTGTACAATGATTTCCTCTACTTGTCCCGGATTTACTAAACGAAATGTACGTGAATCTACGGATGTTTTTGTTGATTGCATACTCCTAGTCCTCCTCATCATCATTAAAAATTGGCACTATTCTTCAATTCCCTTCCTACAAATGCTTGAATAAGTGAATAAAATGTTTATTTTTGTTCATTAATTATGATAATATCATTAAAAATACGAAGTCAATCATTTTTTAAATGTAAACAAAATGAATATAAGCAATTATGCGCATCCTTTTAAATGAATAATACCCATTATTTTTTTACACAAATGTGTAAAAATTCATGGGTATATTAATCATTAGGAAACTGCTTTTTCTACTTGTGATTTCTTTTGCTCTGGAACACTAATAAACTTTGTTAATAGGGCACTTACGAAATATAAAATAGCTAAAATCCACACGACTCCTTGAGGGCCAATTTCTCCAATAAAGACACCTACGATTGCTGGTCCAAGAAAAACTGGAAAACCTGCTCCAAGATTTAGAATAGACATAGCAGCCCCTTTATTTTCTTTTACCAAAGATGGGACAAGTGCAGAAAGCGGTACATATCCAGCTAATAGAGCTCCCCATAAGAAACCGATAAATCCTACAACCCAAATGTTTCCAGAAAACCATTGAGGAGCATAATATAACGCTAAAGTCGTAATACCGCATCCCACTCCGCCAAACCACATGATCGTATTTTGCCAGCCTAATTTGTCGCCAATGATTCCGAATAAAAGATTAAAGAGAATATTCCCGATAAAAATGGTCCCCCATATTCCAAGCCATGTTGTGGTCGGAACTCCATAATCCTCAAGATAAGTTGGCAAGAAAACAGGAAAAGCAAATTGGGCTGTCGTATTGATCGTACGAACGATGCCTCCCAACAAGACTTTGGGTTCTTCCTTGACAATGGTAAGCCCTTTCAATAATTCCTTCGCTTTGCCCTGTGCCCCTTGTTTCGACTTTCTTTCTAATTTATCTCGATTCACAAATAATGCTAAAACTGCACCAATCAAAACAACGATAATCGAGCTCCACAAGGTATTAACATGGCCTAAATGCTTTATAGCCCAAGTTGAATAATAAGCACCCAATACATTTAACCCCCCTGTAAACACAAACCAAAACCAGCCTACAGCAGTTCCAAGCTTTTCTTGCGGGGCCCTGTAAGCAATCCACACTAAGAATGAATAAGCAAACAATGGATATCCTAACCCTCTTACAGAATAAAAAACAAGCATCATTCCATAATGTAAATCCGCAGCTACCCCTAAACCAATAAAGCCTGTTGTCCCTAAAATATACATGAGTACACCAAGCCACATCGTTCTCTTCGGTCCAAATGATTCGACTAATACGCCTGAAAACCAAGATGAAAGAGTAATTGTCACACCATACACAGCAAACAACAAGGAATTCTGTTGTACACTAAATCCATTTTCTATCAGCCATGGGCTTAACCAAGCAATCTCAAGACCATCCCCCATCATAAAAACCAATACTCCCAAATAGCCCCAAACGAGATTACTCGGCAACCCCATTTTATTTAAAATTGTATTCATGCTTGCTACCTCCTCTATTAAATGTTAAACATAACAAAAACGAGCTTACAGAAAAGAATGAGCGTCCACCTCTTTCACTTTTGTTTATTTATGCTTGTTATCATTAAAATTAATGTGTAATTTTAATTAATTCAATATATTTTTAACAAAAAATACGCGATTTTTATCGTTTTTTATAAATTTATTGCTCATTATTGTTCATTTGTGTTAAAATTACTTTTAGATTTTGAAAAGGTTTACAATGAGGGGTGTACGAAACAATGACAAAATCACATTATTCAATTGGAATTGATTATGGTTCAGAATCAGGAAGAGTATTAATTATTAATATAAAAACCGGCGAGATAAAAGGTATGCATGTTATTCCATATAAACACGGGGTTATAACTGAATCATTACCTGACAATCCGAGACGAATTCCTATAGGAAGTGCTCTTCAGCATCCACAAGACTATTTGGAAGTTTTAGAAGTGGGAATACCTTGTGCGATGGCCAAAGCTGGCATCCATTCAAATCAAATTATTGGTTTAGGAGTTGACTTTACATCATCTACTATTTTACCGGTAGATTACGACCTTACGCCTTTATGTTTTCATAAGGATTGGAAGTATTATCATCATGCTTGGCCTAAGCTTTGGAAACATCATCGTACAAAAGTTCAAACAGACAAAATATATAAAGCAGCCACTAAAAGAAAAGAAATATGGCTTCGAAAATTGGGATTTAATATTTCAGAGGAATGGGCAATCCCGAAAATATATGAGGTCTTTGAAGATGCTCGTGATGTATATGAAGCTTCAGCGTATTTTTTAGAGGCTGCAGACTGGATTGTTTCAACTCTGACATCCACCTTAATTAGAAACAATTGCTCTTTAGGGTTCAAGGCTTTTTGGAACGAAAGAGACGGATTTCCAGAGGAATTTTTTAATGAGCTTGATGCAGAGTTTGGTTCAACACTTCTATCAAAATTACATGGAAATATTACTATGGTATACAGCATGTAGAAATGATGAAAACATTAAAAAAGCTGCGAAATCAAAAGAATAAATCCATTGAATTAATGTCTACCTAAAAAATAGAGCTTCAATCCTAATAAAAAGGATTTGAAGCTTTTTTATATGATTGCTCTATGCAAATAACATAACTCCAATATTTGCAAGAAATAATATCCATTGAGAAAATCAGAGCTTCAAGGCTTGTACATCCTCTTCCTGAAACAATCCGTTATTAGATTTAAAGCAAGGAGCTTTTGAAATTGATTTTCCACTTACAATATGATTATGATTAATAGATATCCCCCTTTATTAAAACAGAAAATTCTATAGGATAACATTGGAGGAACCATGTTACAAAAATTTGGCTTTTCACAATATGAGAGTAAAGTTTATGAAGTTCTGGCGACAAGCGAGGAGCCTATGGACGCTACTACCATTGTTAAATATTCAGGTGTCCCAAAGGCAAAAATTTATGAAGTGATCTCACGCATGATTGAAAAAGGCATGATAATGGATTCCATTTCAGATAATAAAAAGCTTTATACCGGGCTGCCACTATCGCTTGCGATTGAAAAATTAACAACAGAATTTCAAGCAAACGTTGAACAATTAAAAAAGAGCGGCATCAAAAAGCGGTCCTACAATGATGAGCATGTCTGGAGCTTGAAGGTGGATACATCCATTCGCGCCCAAAGTAAACAGCTTGTTCAAGAAGCCAAAGAATCAATCCGTATTTCGGCCTGGAAGGATGACCTAGACGAATACCTGCCATTGTTAACTGAAAAAGAAAAACAAGGCGTAGATGTCGAGGTGCTGGTCGTTGGTGAATTGGAAACATCCTTATCGACTATTCATTCACTGATTCCAGCAAAAGAACACCATTCATTAGAACGGTTTCGCTTGATTATCGTTGACGATAAAGAAGTCATTTTTGCCGGCATGGAGGATCAATCCTGGCAAGCCATGAAGACAATGTCAAAACCATTTATCAAGGTTTTTACCGAGTTCTTCTACCATGATGTGGCACTGGCAAAAATTAATGAAAAGCATTTTGATCTGTTGATGAATGATGAAGAGATCAAAAACATTCTGATGAAATTGCGCTACTAGGTATTTTTTTCAATACAAATAGAGGCTGACTCATATGAGCCGCCTCTCTTACCGAAGAAATTAGGACGAAATCGCTGCTATCAACGCCATATCAATCATATCATTAAAGGTTGTTTGCCGTTCTTCAGCAGATGTTTCTTCACCAGTGAAAATATGATCACTAACCGTTAAGATTGACAGGGCATTAACACCATATTTTGCGGCAAGGGTGTATAGAGCGGTTGTTTCCATTTCCACAGCCAGTACCCCGTAAGCGGCTAATTTCTCTACTATTTCCATGCTATCACGATAAAAAATATCCGCTGTTAAAACATTTCCCGCTCGTACAAACAGTCCTTTTTCAACTCCAGAATCATACGCCTTCTTTAATAAATCAAAGCTTGCACATGGGGCAAAATCAATTCCCGGAAAGGTTAGGCGGTTTATATTCGAATCGGTACAAGCTGTCATCGCAACAATGACATCTCGCACATTCACATCCTTTTGAATCGCACCGCATGTTCCCACGCGAATTAAATTTTTTACGCCATAGTCACGAATCAGTTCATTGACATAGATCGAAATAGAAGGAATTCCCATACCAGTACCTTGCACAGACACACGTTTTCCATTAAATGTTCCAGTAAATCCTAACATTCCTCTTACATTGTTATAGCAAATGACATCTTCCAAAAATGTCTCCGCAATATATTTTGCACGAAGCGGATCTCCAGGCAATAGAATAGTTTCTGCGATTTCACCTTGTTTAGCGTTAATATGTGTACTCATTTTATTGATCATGACAATTGGGTAACAATTGTCATGATGTTCACCTCCATCGTAAATAGTAAAAAACTAGATTTATATTTTTTCGTTCATTTCTCTATTTTTAGTAAATGACATGAACGAATGATCATGTTGAGCCATTGATATCACTGCAGCTCCCAAAGCGGCAATAATAATTAAACCTCCAACTTGAGGGTTTAAGGCGACTGATCCTTTCTCGATCACAGCCCCTCCGATAAACGATCCAAAAGCAATACCAAAATGAAGGGCAGAATTATTTAAGCTTTGCTGAATCTCAGACGTTTCAGGAGCAGACTCGATTAGATAGCTTTGCATAGCAGGCGTAATCGCCCAGCTTAACATGCTCCAAATCATCATGACCGCTAAAAATAACGGAAGAGCGAAAGTCGTAAATGGAATGGAAAAGATGGCAATTCCAAAAACAACCGTCACAAACAAAATGGTAGGCTTTGTACCGAAGCGGTCAGCTAGAAACCCGCCAATACCTCCGCCAGCTACGGCAGCAACACCAAAGATTAAGTAGACAATACTTACCCATGTTCCATCAAGGCCAATCTCCATTTTTAAGTATGGAGTTAAATAGCCATATAGTGTTAAATGCCCTGCCAAAAATAAAAAGGATGTGAGCTGGGCAAATAATACCTTCCGATTCTTCAACGTACGAAGCTGAACCCTAATTGGTATGGCAGGCTTCGGATCAATTTTATCCATAAAGAAATACACACCGATTACTGATAGCAGTGTTAACGCGAGAATCAGAATGAATGGAGCCCGCCATCCAAATTCATTTCCTAACATCAAGCCGATGGGAACACCTAGCACAAGAGAAGCGCTGATTCCCATAAATACCACGCCAATTGCACGCGCCCGGTATTTTTCTGCGACAATGCTTGAAGCAATCGTTACACATAATACGACAAGCAAGGATCCGCTCGCAGCGGAAATAATTCGCGCAATTAACAGCATGCTATAGGATGGACTGAAGACAGCCAAGCCGTTCCCGATGAAAAAGATTAATAACGAAAGCAAGGTTAATCGCTTTCGCTCAACACCCGCTGTCATGGTCAATAAAACCGGTGCCGCAACCGCAAAAACAAGTGAGAACACTGTGATGAGAAATCCTGCTTTTCCCAGGCCTATATTTAAATCTGACGAAATTAAATCAAGGATCCCGCCGATTATCAATTCAACCATTCCAACAACAAACGAAACGATTGTTAATAAGTAGACACGTTTATCCATTCTCTTGCTCCCCTTTATCAAAGTTACTACTAAGATAGTAACCTAAAATAGAATTCTAAACAAGAGATAATTTAAAAAATGACAAAAATGGATAAATAAAAATGCTATAGGAGCAAATACAGTGGCTGATCTGATTTATTACGAGCTTTCCAGTAGAGGAGAAATCTTTTCATTGAACTCAAAAACTTTTATTGCCTGTCTAGTAATTAATCAAATAGATTTTAATTATAAAAACAGGATAATAAGCAATTGTAAATTATTTATTGCAACTGCATGAGAATTTATGATGTTTTTGCAAAAAATCCACAGATTGGAAAAATCAATAAAATAATCCCTTGAAAATTAGATATTCTCAAGGGATTTTATTGATTAATTTCGTCTTTCATTCACCTAGAATACATTTCCTTACTGCAAAGTTCGCAAAAACTATGATTTTTCAATTACTTGGATGGTTTCTAATTCACCTTGTCAAAAAATCGTTGAAGTTCATTTTGGAGTTGATGAAAAGAGGAAATAACAAATGAGAACGGCAAAGTTTATCGATCAAAATTATACCGCTCCTCTAGATTTTTTTCATACGTTTTTGCAAGTTGCACAATATCATGATCAACAACATTTCTACCTCTCATTTTTGTGATGATCTGATCTAAACATTCTATATTACTATCTATCTTTTGAACATCAGAAAAGAAATCGAGCAGCGCTTCGTTCGATTCTTTTGGACGTGCAAAATCAACCACATAAACTTTATTACGTAAAATCAGGTTGTATCTCGTCGTCATTTTATTCTTCCTCCCAATTTCTAGCTTACCTATATTTAGTAGTTCTATTATAACTGAATATTCAGTTAATTGTTGTTAAAAAAATTTTCCAAAAAAATTAGAATGGGACGATAACATTATTTCGTCCCATAATAAAGCTATACTTCCTCTAATAAGGCTTTTGCCGTTTGCTCATCAGTAACAAGAACATCTATTAGTTTCCCTTCCAATGATGCCTTTATAGCCTTAACTTTTTCCACTCCGCAAGCTACTCCAACAACTAGCGGAATATCTTTTAGTTTCTCTACTTCCAAAGCAATAACTTTTTCATTCCATGACACATTTGATGCCTGTCCATGCTCATTGATAAAGTTATAACAAATATCTCCGACTACATCTGATTGATCAAAATATTCTTGATGCTCCTGCCCTAAATAGGACTTTACCATTGTCGAATGTTCAGGAGTTCCGCCAATCCCTACAATCGCTATATTCGCTTTCGTACCTAAAGAAAAGATATTCTGGATTGAAGTTTGCCTCATAAAGATTTCTTTCGCTTCTTTCGAATCTACAACAACCGGAGCATGGAGGAGCTTATATTGAGCTTGCATTCTTTCAGCAAACGTAGCTGCTATATGATTGGCATGAATATCAACCCGCTCATTTCCCATTCCGCCAACTAGCGGGACAAACGTAACAGTTGGAAATTGCTGGTTGGTAGAAATCGCTTCTACCATTTCATGTATCGTCGTTCCAGACGAAACTCCAATGGTTTGTCCATCCCGGATGACTCTTAGCAGATATTTACCCGCTGCAGCTCCTACTCGAGCCTTTGATGATTCATTACCAAGGTTTGGAACACAAACCACTTCACGCAGCCCATATAACCGTTCAATCTTTCCTTCAAGCTGTCTAAAGGGGTGAATGGTATCGTCGTGAATAATAATTTCCACAATCCCAAGCTCTCGGGCTTTGGAGAGGTATTTCGAGATCAGCGAACGGCTTACCCCAATTTCGTCGGCAATCTGTGATTGAGTAGCCCCCTCCTCATAGTACATATGTGCAATTTTTACAAGCAATCTTCTATCTTCAAAAAAGGACAAATCAGCACCCCCTTTATTCCGTTCTTATCAATTCATGTCTAGGTGACATTACCCTTTAAATTCTATTACACTGCCATCTTTAAATTTTGGAAGCTCATAAGGACTTGCAAATACAGCTCCTGGAAGAACTTGTTCAGCTGGCTCTGAGAAATAAATTGAAATATGACCAAGTTCCTTTAGATTATTATTCGCTGCTGAACCTACAGCTGTAATGGTAAATTGTTGATCATCTACTTGAAGAATGCCTCCAACCTTAATTGGTTCATCTGAGCTATCTTCTTCGAATTCATGAATAACAGCTACTTCTTTTAGTTCTTGAGGTGCTTGAGGGCCAAATAAGATGACAATTTTTTCTTCTTCAAACGATAAGGCTAATGCTCCAATTTCTTTTACTATACTTTTATACATGTTCATTCCTCCATTTTAGATAGCATTCTACACTATTAAAAGTTTACTCATACATCCCAAAACTCGCAACATAAGCGATGACAACAGCAAGTACACCTGTGATTAAGCGACTGTACAATACAGCAGGCACCCCATATTGAACGGTTTCCGGTTTTGCTTCACCTAATGATAAACCAACCGGTACGAAGTCCGCACCAACCTGCCCATTTATAGCAAATAATGCTGGAAGGGCAAACTGTGGCGGAATGTTTCCAGCAGCAATCTGCGTACCAATCAACACCCCAATTACTTGTGCAATGACGGCACCTGGACCAAGCACTGGAGATAAGAACGGCAAGGTACAAACAAAAACAATGACGATTAAGCCCCAAAGTGAACCTGCCAGCGGTGATAGGAAATTCGCAATCACATCACCAATTCCAGTGTAATTGATGATTCCAATTAACATACTGACAAATGCCATAAAAGGAATAATGTTTTTAATCAACATGTCTACGGAATCACGGCCTGCTTGATAAAATGTTCCAGTAACTTTTCCAATGCCTCTTGAAAATTTCATTAAGAAATTATCATTGCTTTCTCGATTTTCTTTCTTTAACTTCTCATAGTTTTCTTTAAAGCTTTCTTTATCCTTAGTATCAAACTTAGGAGTTTCTGCTTCTTCTTGCTGGCTTGTTACAACTGTTGCTTCGTCAGCTAGTTTAATTTCTTTCTCCGTTACACCTGATACAAATATATCTTCTGTAATGTGTTTTGCTAACGGGCCAGATGGAGAAGAAGGCAAAATATCCACTGTTGGAATACGCTTCATTGGATATAGACCGATTCTTGCTGTTCCTCCACAGTCAATAACAACGCACATCATCTCATCTTCAGGTACAGAGTTTTTGAAGCCATCGACAGCTTCCGTTCCTGATAACTCTGCAATTTTCTTGGCAACAGGGTGAATTCCGCCACCTGTAATGGAAACAACCTTTACTTTTTTTCCTTTCGGTTCAATTCTAAGACCGACTCCCCAACCGCCTGAACCTTTATCAACAAAAATTGCTCGTTGTGTCATGATGATACCTCCTCGTAATTAAGAATTCGCTTCCATTTTTCTAGCAAGATATTTTGTAATCAACTCTGTGATTACTCCGCGCATCAACATAATGACAATCCCGACTAAGAAGTAACGAACCGCAAGTTCTGACATCGAATAGCCTGCTTCCGCTAAACCATTGGCGATTCCCAAATAAACAAAGAGCTCACCAGCATTAGCATACGGAAATAACGCTGTAACTGGATGTAAGAAGGATACTAAAGAATCAAAAAAGGCTGGTTTTTGTTTTTCTGGAACAAAACGACCAAATGTATAAGCCATTGGATTCGTTAATAACAAGATTGATAAGATTGGCATTAACGTATAACGTAAGATCATATATTTAGCAGCGAATTGAATAACTTTATTAACTCTCTCTTCCCCAACAAATTTAATAACAGCATACGTAAATGTTAATAAAACAACTAACGTTGGAACAATGCCAGTTAATAGACTCATAAATTGTTTTCCACCAGCATTAAACATTCCAATAAAATGTTCACCAAACCATTGAATCCATTCCATTATTTAAACACTCCTTCCCATTAAACCATGGAGATATTTTTTTTCGATATCGACAACAAGGCATTTTCAGCAGCTTTTGCAAGAGCTGAACTGATTGCTGGCATTTTTTTGCGCTTCTCCCCGCTATTTTCTTGAACACTATCTAGTACAGCTCCTACATGCTGTCCTTTATATTTCTCCAACTCTTTAAACTTTGATAATACCGAAAAACCATTTACGACATGACATTCTTGAATAATATATTGATTGTCCACCACTAGCATCGCAATCGCTCCAGGGCGGAATTGCCGTCTTTCCATACCAGAAAACAAATAATATCCCTCTTTCTGAGTGTAACGGCTTACAATCTTATCCATACTTTTTCGATAATAACGTACTTGTATAAAGGTTAGGGCATATTGAATGACTAATAAACAACAGAGAATAATGGCAATTTTCATAAAGAGCATCCACCCCTCATTTATGTTTTCTAAAAGGTGTTACAAAACTGATGGAAAGATTTGGCTTTGCAACACCCTTTATAGTTTTACAATACGATTGTACTTTCCCTTAAACTGTTGGGAATAACGTATCTTGAAGCGCTCTCAGCTTCCAAACTGTTGTTGAATGATCTAATTCAACATCGTCAGTTGTAAGGAATTGACCTTGACGAATATCCCTTTTCGCAACAACCTTTCCGCTGATGAGGCCGATTGGAATATGTCCGTTACGCTTCATTTCTTGATGTGTTTCAAGAACACCGCGTACGGAATAACCGCCAATACCATCTAATGTTTCACCAGCTTTGATATCACGCTTTGCAACCGTAACCGTATCTGAAATCGGTGCACCTAACGGATGAATCGATGAATCATGCTGTAAAACGGCTTTCGCAATTGTAATTGGTGTTTCTAAACTTGCTAAGTGATATGGGCGATATAGAATGTGATGGTCTCTTTCACCTTTTTTCAACAAATAATTTAATTCATGTGCTACACCTTCATTTTGTCCCTTTACAATGACAAATACCCCAGGTGCAAGACCGTCTACATATTCAACTACACCATATTGACTTAAAACTCCGCCTTTTTCTTTAAGATCTAAATCTTTTAATACAGAATCAAGATCCCCAGCAATACCATGCATTCCAACAACATCTGGAACAAATCCAATCGCATTGGACAATAAGTTCATTTCCGCCATCGTTTTCGTACCATCTTGGAACGCAGCCAGCATATGTGCTGCCATTTTATTCTTTTTAGCTTCTTCTCTTGCTGTATCTGGATTTGCTGTAACTCGTAATTTGTTATTCTTTCCTTTACCAGCAACTAATACTTCCATACCCATTGTTTTCGCAAACTCATATAACTCAAGTGTTGCTGCTGGCTCATCACCTGCTGACCCTGTGTAAACCAAGCCAGCATTTTTAAATTGTTGATGCATGATGGAACCGATTGTGATATCGACTTCAACATTTAATAAAACAAGGTGTTTTTTAGCTGTTAAAGCCTCTAAAGAAATATTAGCTCCAACTTCTGGAACACCAGTAGCATCAACAATTACTTCAACATTTGGAGAATGAATCACTTCACGAAAATCATTTGATACAACGATTGATTCTTTTCTTGCTGAATGTGATAGATAGAAATCTTCGGCTCTTTTTGCTGCCTCTAAATTGATATCACTAATTCCTGTAACACTCATCCCAGGAATCGTAGAAATTTGAGCAATCATTCCAAAACCCATTTGTCCAGCACCGATGACTCCTACTTTAATTGGTTCATTCGCACGTTCTCTTTCTAAAAGCTGTTGATAAATTGACATATTCTAATATCCTCCCTTTGTGTAAATCAAAAATATATAACTTTTGTTAATCTCAATAACACTTTTAAAACTGATACAACAATTATTCCTTTTAAGAACAAAAATAATTAATTTATAACATATGTTACAATCATTATCATTCGTTACAAGTTATGTGTTCATTCTAAAACGAAATGAAAGGGTTGTCAACAATAAAATTTGAAATAATATAGGTGAAAGGGTAAAAATATGATGTAGACGGGTTTCATTCATACATATTTTTAAGAGTGTTTATAAATTGCAGGAAGCTAAGGCAGCGTTCTTAAAGGGCTACTCTGGTAAACTTAAGCTATCAGAGGAGTTTTATGCTATTGGCCATTTGTTTTATCGTGAAATTCCGGTATATCGGCGAAATCCAAGTTTTATCGGCGTTTTTTACGATTTATCAGCGAAATTCCAATTTTATCGGCGTTTTTTACGATTTATCAGCGAAATTCCAGATTTCCCTTTTAAATAAATTTATAATGGAACCTATTTCAAAAATATCAGAGAATCGTTTACAAGGAGGAAGTAAGATGAAAAAGCAAATTCAAATTATTAGAGGAGAACAAATAGTAAAATCATTGGAAAATACAAGTAGACAGTACTTAGTAGGAAGGTTATCACGCCCTCAAGAGCTTGATTATATCGAAGATGATAAGTTGGAGATTGGGATTACTTCATATGATGAATATATTAGCGAATCTCCGCATTATCATACACAAGCTTATGAATATCAGTTTATTGTGAAAGGGATGACCGAATATATAGATGTAGAAACCGGAGAAGTATATACCTTTAAACAAGGCGACTTTTATGTGACACCTCCTGGAATTAAGTATGCACAACGTTCACAACCAGGTACCGAGATTTTTTTCGTTAAAACACCGCCAGGAAACGATAAACAGGTGATTGAGACGACGGATGAAATAAAAGAATGGTTACAAGGAGGAAAATAATAAAGCCAACTTGGATTGTTCGTTTAACTGAAACAAGGATACATAAAATAATCCACCGTTTTTTTGTTCAAAACGGGTGGATTATTTTTTATTAAAAATTAATTATTGCTTTTTCTTGTACTTTCTAATTATTTTTCTTGATTCGTTTAAATCATGCATTAACCGATAAGGTTTGCTGGCAATTCTTATTGGGAGTTTCGATAAAAAGCTGCTTAGATCCTTCTTATACTCACTCGTTATTCGAGATGGCTTTGTTGAGACGCGTTCATATATCTCTTTGTAAAATTCTTTCATAATATCCACCTTCAGCTCAACGATATGATGACATTCCTTGCATTCAATTCTGGTAATTTCATCATTAAGATATACGAGCACATGTGGTGTCTCATCATTGCAATAAATACAAAAAAGATTAGCATCCATCTCAGATCTTTTCAATGTTTATCGCCCCTTTTTCATCAATTGCTAAAGTAAAACTTTATTTCGCGATATTTCCCTACACTAATACTAAACATTAAAACTAACGCTATACAATAAAGCGAATCTTTGTCATGGTTATTATACTATAGGTCCCCCACTCTTTCTAAAAGAGCTGCTGCTGTTGATTCATCAATGATTAACACGTCAAGGCAGTGGCTATTTAGTGCTCCTAAAATACTTTCAACTTTATTTAATCCTTCTGCAACAGCAATAACATCATCAATTTCCTTTAGTTCTTCCAAGGTTATTCCAATCACCTTATCATTTATAGGGTGATTGATTAACCTTCCATTTATATCGACAAAGCGGGATGAGATATCACCCACGGTTTCCACCTTTTTAAATTCCTCTAATTCTTTTGCTGTTAAGTAACCGATTTTTTCTAGGATGGAATCATGATATGGGTTTCCAATGCCGACAATAGCCATATCAACATTTTTTCCTTCTTCAAGGACATATTTAACGTCTGTCATATCCACTAACCGTTCTTTTAATTCCCCAGACTCAATAAAAGCCGGGACATAAAGATACGAGCACGCTGCATTCATTTTTTTCGCCAATTCATAAGCTAATTGATTAGCATGAATTTCAACATGCTGACTTCCCATTCCTCCTACTAATGGGACAATTTTCATATGCTCTCTTCTTTCAAACGGGTATTCCTTCACAAACTCCGCTAACGTCGTTCCCCAGCTGATTCCTATCTTTTTTACACGCTTTAAATTTTTGGATACGTAGTTTGCTGCTGCCTGACCGACTGCTTTTTTGCTTAGCTCTTTGGAACTTGTATTTGGAACAACGACAGCGTCCTTTAAGTTAAATCTTGTCTCAAGTTTGTTTTCAAGCTCAACTGTATGTAAGCTTTCATCCTTAATAAACACTTCGACGATTCCGTATTCCTTAGCTTTTTGCAGATGCTTCGAGATAACAGGCCTTGATACTCCAACCCTTTTCGCAATCTGCTCCTGAGTTAATCCTTCTATATAATACAAGCTAGCCGTTTTCACTAGCTGTCTTCTTTCTTCCCAGCTTAGCATAGCTTCACCTCAAGCCTTTGATTATATGTTTTAGTTCTATCATATCGTATTTACTGGTTGGACTGCTATGGTAAGAGTGTGTTTTTATACCAAAAAGAGAAAACACCTCTCTTTTAATAAATAGGGAGGTGAACTTCATCTCTTATTGCTGTTCTATATTAGGAGCTTTTATACGTTCTCCCGCCATCTAATAAGATAACTTGCCCATGAATGTACTTAGCTTGATCACTGCATAAATATTTAACAGCACTCGTAATATCGGAAGGCTTTCCCAATCTCCCGATAGGAATTTCATTTGTTAATTGTTGCTTCGCTTCATGTGAAGGATATAGTGCATCAAGCATTTCAGATTCAATCACTCTCGGTGCCAAAACATTAATAGTTATCCCCAACTTACCTAAATCTGTTACTAATGATCTCATGAATCCGAATGCTCCCCCTTTAGAAGAGGCATAGTGGATTCCACCGCCGGATCCTGTTATGGCAGAACCCGATCCTATAATGACGACACTGCCTCCAAATTCTAAAAAAGGATAAAATGACTTTATACTATAAAATAAACCATGCAAATTAACGGCCATCGTCTTCTTCCATGTTTCCCAATCAATTTCTTCAAATTTTATTCGCTTTGTAATCCCTGCTGAGTAGACCAGAAGATCAATTGTTCCAATTTGCTCCTTTACTTGCTTTGCTAAATCTTCAATGCTCTTCCATTCGCTAGCATCTGCTTCAAAAACAAAAAGTTTATTTTCCTTTCCATATTCATTCTTCATTTTGGTAAGAGCCTGTTTATTAATGTCAGCAATCGCCACCGTATTGCCTTCCATTACGAAACTCAAAGCAATGTCCTTACCAATACCAGCCGCTCCCCCAATAACTAAAACATTCTTCATTTTATGGTGGCCTCCTTGCCTATAAAAAGAGTTTCCCCATTTACCAAACATGTAGAGGATGAGCTTAAAAGTAAAATCATATTGGCTATTGTTGCTCTGATGTTCTTTTTAATCTGTTCCGATAAGGATTCATCATGAAGTTGAACAGAAGGAGAAATGGTATTGACCCTAACTCCTTTTTCTTTATATTCTCTTAATATCCCTTTTGTTAACGAGTCTAGAGCACTTTTTGTTGATGCATAATGGGGACCTATTCCTCCGGTCTCAGCTGCTTGGGAGGAAATATTAACAATAACTCCTCCTCCATTTTCCACCATTAAAGGTATAATCTCCTGGCAACATAAAAACGGAACATCTAAATTAACCGCAAAAGTATCTAGCCATTCCTCAGGTGTTAATTCGTGTAAAGATCTTGGAGAAGCAATCTCTGATAAATTAATAAGGATATCTATTTTTCCACTCTTATCCAATATCTCTCCGATTAAGGATTTTACTGTGTAAGGAGTTCTTAAATCACCTGTTATTGTTTGTATTTTACTACCATCAGTGCGAAGTTTAGTAAGAATCTCCTCAACCAAATGGTCTTCATTAAATTGGTGTTGCCATACATAAGCACCTGCTTTTTCAAGCATTTCACAAATCTCGATACCGAGATGATCTGCCACACCTGTGACCAGTGCTACTTTATTATTCAAATTGAAATGATACATGGCACCCTCCATTATTTGTAGATTATGGTTTTATTAACACCTTTAGAACCTGTTCACTAGGATCATGTGCACATTCGATCGCCTCGTTTAGCTGGGCTAGAGAAAAGCGATGAGTCACCATTTTTTCAACATCAAATACTCGATTTCTTAACATTTCCAAAGCAACCTGATAATTATATGGATTAGAGGAATAGGAGCCAATAATCTTAACTTCATCATTAAAGAATCGTGCTGCTTGTACCGGAACCAATTCGTTTTTAAATGGAGCAAAAACTAATATGGTTCCTCCCCTTGCTACACATTCCATCGCTTGAGGCAAAAGGGACTGGATCCCTGCTGAAATGATCGCAATATTTACGCCCAATCCATCTGTTATATCCATGATCTGTTGAACGACATCCTCATTCTTGCTATCAATCGCATAATCTGCACCAAATTCTAACGATTTATTTAAGCGATATGGGTTAATATCACTTACCATTATTTTCCCTGCCATTAAATACTTTGCAATTTGGACTTGCATACAACCAATTTGACCAGCACCCATAATAAGTACTGAATCACCAGGCTGAAACAATATGGACTCAAATCCATGAAGGCAACATGCAATTGGCTCAACCAAGGCACCTTCTTCATAGCTCAAATCCTCTGGAATTTTTCCCATTGTATGTTTAACATGTAATGACGGGACTCGTATATATTCTGAAAATCCACCAGGATCAAGATTTGTTTGCTTAAATTGCGGGCATAAGCTATAAGATCCTTTTCTACAATAATGGCATGTAAAACAAGGAACATGGTGTGCAACAAATACCCTGTCACCAACCTGATAACCATCTACTTCACTTCCAATCTTGACAATTTCTCCTGAAACCTCATGTCCTAGTACGGTTTTAGGAGGTACTGTCTTCTCCAAAGCCTTATGAATATCTGTTCCACATAAGCCACAGGCATGCATTTTGAGTAAAACTTCATCTTCTTTTATTAATGGAAGAGGCATCTCCTGAAATCGAAAGTCACCTTTGTCATAATAAACAGCAGCCTTCATTCTTTCACCCCAATTGGCCAAATTTTGTTTGTAAAAAGTTCAGCAGCTCCTTATAGCCATGCATTTTGTTTGATATCCAATACCTTCCTCCGAATAAACGATATTTCCCAATTCTTATAAAGGATTTTCCAGCATATCCGTAATTTTTTACTGACAAACCTTCAATGTCCTCCCAAAGATATTCATGCTTTCTGCCGAACCCCTCAAAGATAATTGAATTGGTTGTAACGGTAACAGAAGAAGGATTATGAAGACCCATTAATGTTGATAACAAAAGAAGCGGCATCGTGATGATAAGTAACTGATAGAATGGAAGAGGACCTTCCATTAAACTTCGATAAATGGCCCAAAGAAATAAGCCCATCATTAAAAATACAGGCAAAATAATAGAAACCCAAAGATCTGGTTTGCTATAAACATATTTTTTCATGACCATTCCTCCAGTTTTATTCTAAACGGTGCTCAGGTCCACACTAAGTAAACTCCTTTTCCTTAGTAGACCGAGCACCTTGGTTTATAAATGGCTTTCCACTACTATGAAGCAAATATTAATCAAGATATTCGATAATTTTTTTAATATCCTCCTCTACTCCTACCCCTGTAAGGAAAGAAAGTGTATGAATAACAGGCTTACTTCCTACCCCGCTTACTGGTGTAGTTGTCACAATAAGGTCTGCTCGTTCAGCCTTAGATGGGACCTCTGAAGCTTTACATTGTTCAACTACCACGTCATACCCTTTACTCTTTAAAACCTCCTCTACCTTTTTTGCTACTACTGTTGAAGTTGCAACTGCTGTACCACAAGATACTAAAATACGTTTTGCCATGTTTGTTTCCTCCATTCCTCATTTTCTTTTATAGACTCTTTGTATTTCCGTTAGCCTCAATTACTTGCTCAGCCTTTAATGTTACTGGATCCAATCCCATCTGTTTTGCATATTGTTTTTTGATATCATTCCGAACCCAAAACCATAGTAATGCATAGGCAATTGCAGCAATAATAGCACCTATAAAATATGGATTACTTGGATCTAATAAGCGAACAATAATCCATGGAATAACATGTGATCCTAAATCGATGCCAGAAATGCTGGTAGCTCCTTCTGGGAAGTCAAATCCAACAGCCCTGCCCATCGTGGTTGCCAAGTCTGCAAGATTGGTAGCTATAAAGAATACAATCATTAACGTTACGATACTATTAATGATCCCCCTAATGATATTTCCTCTTGCGGCTGCAACCGCCCAGACAACTGTGAATGGCAACACAGAGAAATCTGCAAACGGCAACATTCCATTGTATGGAAGGGTAACAGCCAGAAGAATGGTAATTGGGACCATGATTAACGCAACGGCCATGTTTGATGGTGTGCCAATTACGATTGCTGTATCTAATCCGATATAGACATCCTTTCCTGGAAACCTTTTATTAATCATTTCCCTGGCACCTTCGGAAATTGGAATAAGCCCTTCCATTAATAAAGCAACCATTCTAGGCATTAAAATTAATACCGCTGCCATTTGAACTCCCAGCATTAATACGCCTTTCACATCATATCCACCAAGTAAACCGATAATCATCCCTAGTACTAACCCCATAACAAGCGGTTCTCCAAAAAGTCCAAATCTTTTACTTAATGTTTCTGGATCAGCATGAAGTTTATTTATACCTGGAATTTTATCGAGTATTCGATTACTAGCATACGTAATCGGTGCAAAATTAACTGTTTCAGAATGAGCCATTGAAACACCATTTAATCCGAAATGATGCTCGACTGCAGGTGCGGTCCAATCAGCTAATTTAAGCGTAATAGCTGACACAATTAGTCCCACTACTAATGCTAAAACCATGTTGTCATAGGCATAATAGGTTACAGATGCCGCAAAGATTAAATGCCAAAAGTTCCAAATATCTACATTAAGTGTCTTGGTTACATTTAGTGAAAGCATCACTACATTTAAAAGTAAAACTAATGGAATCATAAGTGGTGCAACTGGTGTTCCAAATGATATTGCAGCCCCAATTGGCCAGCCGACATCTAATATATCCAAATTTAGACCTAAAGAAGTCACCATAGCCTGTGCGGCAGGCCCAAGAGCACTAGTTAAAAGACCAATAACGAGATTCACACCTACAAACCCAATTCCGATTGTTACACCTGCTGTAAATGACTTTTTAAACCCTTGTTTAAGCAGCATTCCAAAAATCGTCATAATAATCGGAAGCATGATTGTAGGACCCAAATCCAAAACAAAATCAACAGCCTGTTTAATCATTCATCCACCTCCTCAGTATAGATAGCGCTTACATTTTTAACGCCCTTAACATCTCTAATTACTTACTCGATTTAGTTCTTTATTAAGTATATTTGTTACTGCTTCAGCACTTTTTGCATCTTGTAATCGTGACATCGTTTCTTCGTTTTGAAAAACCCCCATTAGTCTTTCTAACATCACAAGTTGTTTTTCTGGTTCTTTGATCGCCAACATAAATACGATATCGGCATCAACGGTTTCCCCTGGATTTCCCATCATTTGAAATTGTACCGGTTTATACAATTTAGCGAACGAAATCATGGGGCTGACAATATGTTCAGGGTCTGTATGTGGAATAGCTACCCCCATATTTGCCAATGGCAATCCTGTTGGATAAACATTTTCTCTTTCCAAGATAGCCTGTAGAAATGATTCTTTTACATAGTTTAAATCTTTCAATTTTTCATAAAGAAACGTAATGACTTCTTCACTTTTTTCTGCTTCAACATCTAAAAAAACAACTTGTTGATCTAAACAAAATAACTCCCCCATTTATTCCTCCCCTTTACTCAAAAATATTTCTTACTATACTCTTTTCAAAAACTCTTTATCATAACATGTCAGAACATCATTTACATTTGTTCTTACATGTTACTTTTGTAAAAATTATAAAATATTCTTAAAATTCAATCAAGTAGTTTTCACTATTTCTTTTCGTTTCTTTCTTTCCTTATTCGCTAGATTCAGCGCTGCTTCATAAAAGGTTTCAGATACCGTTGGGTGAGGATGGATCATTTTAGCTGCTTCATCTACGGTTCCTTCTAAATACATAAAAGCTGAAGCTTCTGAAATCATTTCCGTTACATGTGGTCCAACCATTGTTACTCCGATGATCTCTCCGTATTTTTCTTCGTAGACAATCTTTGTGAAGCCCGATGTTTCGCCGATGGTAAGGGCCTTTCCGTTACCAACGTGATCAAATTTTTCCGTTATGACTGCAAGGCCTTTTCCACGCGCTTCATCTTCTGTCATACCAACGCTAGCGATTTCAGGAAGTGTATAGATGCAACGAGGGACAACTTTATAATCAATTGTGTCAGCAACACCTGAAGCATTATTTGCCGCAACAATACCTTCAGCGCTTGCTACATGTGCTAGCTGATAACCTCCCACGACATCCCCTACTGCATAAACATTTGCTAAACTTGTTTCCATTTTTTCATTAACTTTGATAAATGGTCCGTCCATTTCAAGCTTTATTTGTGCTATAGCAGAGAGATTTGGCTTTCTACCAATACACACAATCAAGATTTCTGATTCAACAATTTTTTCATTACCTTTTTTGTTGGTACAAATGATGTGTTTGAGTTGATCTGTTTGTTCAACACGTTCGAGGGTAGTGCCAGTTAAAATCTGCACTCCTTTTTTCTTTAATTGCTTTTCTAAAAGCTTTGAAGCGTCTTTATCTTCACTCGGTACAAGACGATCAGCCATTTCGATGATTGTTACGTTCGTGTTTAAGCTGGCAAAAATACAAGCAAACTCAACACCGATCACACCACCGCCGATAATGGTGATCGACTCTGGTATCTTAGGCAAATCAAAAATCGAATCACTTGTATCGAATTGCACAGCTTCAAGTCCAGGTATGCCCGGTACGACTGGTGTAGAACCTGTAGCAATGATGATTTTATCTGCTTGAATGTACTCATACTGTTCATTTGAGACAATCTTAATTTGGTTTTGGGTTTCTATCATGCCAAATCCTTCATAAACATCAATTTTACCTTGTTTCATTAAGAAGGAAATCCCGTTGCGCAACCGATGTATAACATCATCTTTTCGTTTTTTCATTTTCTCAAATGAAAAGGTGAGCTCACCTGTTTCAAAGCCCCAAGCTTTTGCTTGTTCAATCGATTCAATGATTTCCGCATGTCTGAGGAATGTTTTTGACGGGATACACCCGCGATTTAAACAGGTGCCGCCCAAAAATTCTGCTTCTATCAACGCTACGCTTTTCCCTAATTCAGCTGCTTGGATAGCGGAAACATAGCCGCCAGGTCCTCCGCCTATAACGACAATATCATAGCTTTTTGACATTCTTTGCACCTCCTAAACTAGCAATTCAAATGGATTTTCCAGTACATGTTTAAGCTCTGTTAAAAATGCAGCGGCAGGAGCACCATCAATTGCCCGGTGATCAAAGGAAAGACTGACTGCCATCATTGGTCGTATCACAATTTCCTGATTGATCACAACCGGCTTATCTTGAATTCTTCCTACACCTAAGATCGCTGTTTCTGGCAAATTAATAATTGGAGTAAACGTATCAATCGCATACATACCAAGATTACTAATCGTGAAGGTCGAGCCCTTCATTTCATCTGGACGTAACTTTAACTCCCTTGCTCGTTTTCCAATATCTTTCGCTTCAGATGTTAATATACTTAATCCTTTTTTATTAACATCCTTTAACACCGGTACTATTAAGCCATCCTCAAGTGCAACTGCCAAGCCAATGTTTATTTGTTCGTTCATCACAATTTCATCATTGATTATCGAGGCATTAACAGATGGATAACGTGAGAGAACCATACCTGCCGCTTTGATAATGACTTCAGTGAATGATAAACGATAGCCAGTTTGTTTCTCGATTGTTGGCAAAAGCTGCCCACGTAATTCTTTTACCTTTGTCATATCGATATCACTTGTTAACGTAACATGTGGGGCAGTTGTTACGCTTTTTTGCATACGATCTGCGATCACTTTTCGCATACCAGAAAGCTTTTTACGGTTTGATTGATTTGTTTCTGCTACGGCATTCTGACCTCTTCGGGGACTTACAAGATCGTCTTTTACGATTTTTCCGTTTGTACCTGTACCCGTTATTTTTGAAACATCCACTTGTTCTGATTGGGCAATTTTTCTAGCGAGCGGTGTCATTTTTACAGCTGCTGCCTTATTCTCAGACATATGCTTCACATCTTTTTCATGAATACGGCCATTTGGTCCGCTGCCGGTTACAAGAGTGAGCGCGATTTTCTTTTCTCTTGCAACTCTTCTTGCCGCAGGAGTTGCCCGTATCTTTTCAGCTGAATCTGGTTGTTTTTCTTCAACAGTGCTTGATGCATCCTTTTCCTCTGGGCTTGCTGCAATGCCTTCCTCACTTGAGTCTCCTGAAGAGATCCCTGGTGATTCCGCAGGTACTTTTTCACTTTCCTCACCAATATAGCCAATGATTTGATTTACAGGAACTTCCTGATCCACGTCAAAGTATTTTTTTAGTAAAATCCCATCTTCATAAGACTCTACTTCAATATTGATTTTGTCTGTCATAATTTCAAACAAGGGTTCCCCAATTTCTACCGACTCTCCTTCATCTTTAAACCATTGAAGGAGGGTTCCGACTTCCATCGTACTGCTTAATTTCGGCATGAAAATTTCCTTTGCCATCGATCATCCCTCCTTATTTGTAGCGAACGATTTCTTTTACAGCTCCGATAATATCTGGTACTTGCGGTATTGCCGCTTTTTCTAGAGTTGGATTATATGGAATGGGAATTGAAAGTCCGCCTAAGCGTTTAATAGGTGCATCAAGATAGTCAAAAGCTTCACTTTCTGCAATCATGCTTGCAATCTCACCGCCAAATCCGCCCCGCTTTACAGCTTCATGAACTACGATTAAGCGGCCAGTCTTTTTTACAGATTCAATGATCGTTTCTTCATCTAAGGGGACGAGTGTTCTTGGATCAACGATCTCTACGTCAACTCCCTCTTTTTCAAGCTCTGCAGCTGCTTCCAATGCTTTATGGACCATAATGGATGTTGCGACAATCGTGACATCCGTTCCTTTCCGCTTCACGTCAGCCTTACCAATCGGAATCGAATACTGCTCCTCAGGAACATCACCTTTCGTTTTATAAAGAAGCTTATGCTCATAGAAAATCACGGGATTATCGTCATCTATCGCAGCCTTGAGCAAGCCTTTTGCATCATAAGCTGTTGAAGGCTGGATCACTTTAAGACCTGGAATATGTGCCATCCAAGCCTCTAAGCTTTGTGAGTGCTGTGCCGCCGCACCTGTACCTGACCCGGCTGGTGTACGCAGCACCATTGGCACACTCCCAATCCCGCCGTTCATATAGCGAAGCTTAGCTGCTTGGTTAACCATTTGGTCCATTGCAATTGTAATAAAATCAGAGAATTGTAGTTCTAAAATTGGTCTCATCCCTGTTAATGCTGCACCAACTGCACCACCTGCAATAGCTGCTTCAGATATTGGAGTGTTACGGACACGCTCAGGCCCAAATTCTTCAATCATTCCACGGGTTACACCAAAAGCGCCTCCATAAACTCCGATATCCTCGCCTAAAATAAAAACGTCCTCGTTCTGTCTCATTTCTTGACTCATTGCTTCCCTGACGGCTTCTAAATAGGTAATCTCTCTCATGCTACGTTCCTCCTTTCCTTACGCATACACATCTTCTAATAAAGTATTAATGGATGGTTCTGGACTATTTTCTGCATAGGTAACAGCAGCTTCAATTTCCTCTTTTGCTTCCATTTGAAGTTGTTTCGCTTCTTCTTCGGTAAAGAGGCCTTCTGAAATTAATAGCTCCTTATACTTCTTAATGCCGTCTCTATTTCTCCATTCTTGCTCTTCCTCACGTGTCCGATATTTTTTCGCATCACTTTTCGAATGCCCTTTCCAACGATATGTTTTTGCTTCAATTAATGTTGGCCCATTGCCGCTGCGAGCATGTTCAACCGCATCGTAAACGGTATTCATCATTTCAATCACATCTGTGCCATCAACAATTTTCCCCGGTATTCCGTAACTGCTGCCACGTTCAGCAATATGTTCAATATTTGTCATTTCCTTTACAGGACCGCTCATTCCATATTGGTTATTTTCACAAATAAAGACGACCGGTAAATCCCAGATGGATGCTAGATTAAGAGCTTCATGGAAACTTCCTTCATTGCTTGCACCATCACCAAAATAACAGAGGACAACATAGCCTAACTTTTTCATTTTTGACGTTAATGCTGCGCCTACAGCGATCGGGATCCCCCCGCCTACAATTCCATTTGCTCCTAAATTCCCTTTTTCGAGGTCAGCAATATGCATGGAACCGCCTTTTCCTTTGCAGTAGCCTGTTTCCCGTCCAAACAGCTCTGCCATCATGCGCTTAACATCTGCTCCTTTTGAAATACAATGGCCATGCCCTCGATGTGTGCTTGTAATTTTATCTATATCTTTTAAAGCAGCGATTGGCCCCGCTGCAGAAGGCTCCTGCCCAACACATAAATGGGTTGTGCCGTGAATCATTCCTTTAGCAAAAAACTGGTCAACCTTTTCATCAAAATAACGAATTAACCACATTTCTTTATAGAGTG
Organism: uncultured Metabacillus sp.; assembly: GCF_947503125.1. GTDB lineage: Bacteria > Bacillota > Bacilli > Bacillales > Bacillaceae > Metabacillus. The sequence continues at coordinate 32,803 of NZ_CANNCR010000018.1, read as the reverse complement.
AAATTAGCTTCTCATTGGTGATATGGGGTGGCAATTTAACTGTGCTTAACATCAATTCCCTTCCTCCTTTTACATTTGTTCTTATGTGTTACATTTGTAAATATCGTAATCCTATTATTGAAAATAGTCAAGGTATTGTCTGTAATTTTTTGAATTTTTTATTTTTCCGTTTAAAAAATTAACAGAACAAACATTTATTCTTCAACCACAAAAAGCGGCTGTCTAAAGAGGGTACAAATCCTTCTAAGACAGCCACTTTAAAAATGGAATCCTATACAATTTTACTAACATAAAAACAGCATATGTTTTGCAATTATCTAGTACATTCCAAAACTAGCAAAATAAGCAATCACGACGGCAAATGCACCAGTAATAAGGCGGCTGTATAAAACCGCGGGTACACCGTATTGAACCGTTTCAGGCTTTGCTTCTCCCAGCGATAAACCTACGGGGATAAAGTCACAGCCAACTTGACCATTTATAGCAAATAGGGCCGGCAGCGCAAATTGAGGAGGTATATTTCCTAAGGCAATTTGACTGCCAATTAATACTCCGATAACCTGGGCAATAACGGCACCAGGGCCTAGTACTGGTGATAAAAATGGCAAAGTACATACCACTACGATAACAATCAAACCTACAAGTGAGCTTGCAAGCGGAGATAAAAAGTTCGCAATGAAGTCACCGATTCCTGTATAGTTAATAATCCCAATTAACATACTGACAAAAGCCATGAATGGGATAATATTTTTTATTAACATTTCAACCGAATCACGTCCAGCCTGATAGAACGTACCTGTTACTTTCCCAATTCCTCTTGAAAATTTCGTTAAAAAATTATCACTATTTCCTAGTTTTTCTTTTTTGAGCTTTTCATAGTTTTCTTTAAATTTCTCTTTATCCTTTGTGTTAAACACGGATTCTTGTGAAGCTTCCATAGCACCTGCTGCTTCATTGTATCCTTCGGCAACAGCAACTTCTTTTTCAGTAACACCCGAAACAAAAATATCCTCGGTTATATGCCTTGCAAGCGGACCAGAAGGTGAAGATGCCATAATATCAACAGTTGGAATTCGCTTCATTGGATATAGCCCAATCCGTGCCGTACCGCCACAGTCAATAACAACACACATCATCTCATCTTCTGGAACAGCATTTTTAAAGCCATCAATTGCTTCTGTTCCAGTTAATTCAGCAATTTTTCTTGCAACCGGATGAATCCCGCCTCCAGTAATAGACACGACCTTTGTTCTTTTGCCTTTTGGTTCAATATGAAGCCCTGCTCCCCAGCCGCCAGATCCTTTTGCAACAAAAACCGCACGATAGGCCATCTAACATCTCCTCCTTCTATAATGATTTGACTTCCATTTTTTTCGCTAAATACTTTGTAATCATTTCCGTCACAATCCCGCGTATGAAAATGATTAAGATACCAACTAAAAAATAACGCACGGCAAGCTCTGACATGGAATAACCCGCTTCCTTAATTCCGTTTGCAATGCCAAGATAAACGAAAAGCTCACCTGCATTTGCATATGGAAATAACGCTGTTACAGGATGAACAAACGAAACAGCTGAATCATAAAATGCCGGCTTTTGCTTTTCAGGTAAAAAACGGCCAAATGTATAAGCCATGGGATTTGTTAAAAGCAAGACTGCTAGAATAGGCATCACCGTATATCGTAATAATGTATATTTTGCTGCAAACTGAATCGCTTTGTTTACTCTCTCTTCCCCAATAAATTTCATTACAGCATACGTAAAGGTTAATAGCACAACTAATGTTGGAACAATGCCGGTTAATAAACCCATAAATGTTTCTCCGCCAGCATTAAACATCCCAATAAAGTGTTCTCCAAACCATTGAATCCATTCCATTATTTCTTGCACTCCTTCCCCTTTGTCGATATTCAAATAATTTAAGCGCTTTCAAATTCAATCTTGCTTTAGAAAATAAATCCTCCCCTTATGTCTTTTTGGTTATGTGATGGCAGCTTAATACTTTCCGATCACATAATTAAAACGCTGTCATTTTATTTCTGAAAAAGTGCAAAAACATATGTTTCCCAGATTAATAAACAATGACGTTCATTTACATTTGTTCATATATGTTACATATGTTATGTATATAACATAATATCAAATAATAAAAGTGTCAATGCTATTTTTTGAATTTTCAACAAAAAAACAAAAGGATCCTTCCTCATCCAGAAAGGAATCAGCTTTTATACTCACTTGGCTGCATTTGTTTGGGCTATATATGAATTTAATCGCCTACTCTCGATTTTTTATAGGCCAATGGCGTCATATTCATCGACTTTCGAAATTTATCAATAAAATAGCTCGTACTATTAAATCCTACTTGAAAGGCGACTTCCGTCACATTGGATTCTGTTTGCTGCAATAAGCTTAAGCTTTTTTGAATTCGATAATCGGTTACATACTTTAATGGGGTAGTGTTTAATATCCGCTTAAAATACCGGCAGCATTCAGAGCGGCTCAATTGGCCTGCTTTTGCAATATCGTCCAGCAAAATTTTCTCAGCATAATGGAGATGTATCCAATTTAACATTTCCTTCATACGGCTATTTTTCACCATCTCTGTCTCATCGAATTCTAATTGAAAGCCATTAATGATTAAGTTTTGCCAAATGATCGTCAGCTGTAGGGTAATGTCGATTTCAAAGAATGATGGTTTTTGTTGGACCCATTGATTGATTTTAATCATGGCATCTAAAATGTTTTTCCCCCAAGGCTCAGCTGCATCTATACATAAAAAAGGTAAATTAGTCGCTTGAATATAGGGAAAGACATAGGTTGTATAAAGTTCCTGGGGTAAAACGAAATGAGGTGAACTATTTAAGCAAATATAAACACATCCTGATTGATTGTGGTCTTTCGCCATGTGAAGGCAGCCGCTATTTATAAATAGTCCATTACCTTCTCGAACCACTATTTTCTCTTCATTTATTTGAAAAATTGCTTCCCCTTTTACAATTAGGACAAATTGTAGTTCATCATGCCAATGTAGTGGTATAAAACCATGTATATTTTGCTGAATCGTTGTTTCGTAGCAGGCAATCGGTAACGCCACTGTGCGATGCTTCGTTTGCTCTTTTAAGTTTTGATCAATGACAAAATTCTTTATTTGCATACGACCACCTCAATATATTGATATTTTTTCGTTCAATTTCAGTAGAATAAACCCATCTTTACACTTATAATAACAATATTATTATATTTAAAGGTGGAGAGGCAATCATGAATAAACCTGTGAGAAGAACAGGGTTGTTCCTCGTGATAATTGGAGCGGTATTTTGGGGAGTTGGCGGGACAGTTGCACAAAAGCTCTTTCAATACGCAATCGATGTAAATTGGCTTGTTACAGTACGATTGCTTATCGCTGGTTTATTATTATTAACCGTTCAATTTTTAGGAAAAGACCGTTCTCAAATCGTTGGTGTGTGGAAAAATCGTACGTCAGCTGTTCAACTAATCATCTTCGGCTTAGTTGGCATGCTTGCCGTTCAATATACGTATATGTCATCCATCCTTCATGGTAATGCAGCTGTTGCTACATTATTGCAATATTTAGCACCTGTGATGATTATCATTTATCTCCTATTACGTAAGCAAACTGTTTTAACAGGAAGAGATTCAGTCACGATTTTGCTTGCTTTAATCGGCTGCTTTTTCTTGTTAACAAATGGCTCAATCTCACAATTATCTGTGCCTTCACCAGCGATCATTTGGGGGATTTTATCTGGAGTTGCATTAGCATTTTATACGTTATATGCTGTTCCTCTGCTGAAGGAGTACGATTCACTTGTCATTGTTGGCTGGGCGATGGTCATCGGCGGTTTAGCTTTAAGCATTATCCATCCCCCTTGGCAGGTAGATACTTCAAGCTTTACGCTGGAAACTTACGTCTACCTACTATTCGTGATCATCTTTGGCACGATGCTGGCCTTTTGGTTTTATATCGAAAGCTTGCAAAGTCTTTCGCCTAAAGAAACAAGTCTTTTAAGCAGTTTAGAACCGTTGGCAGCAGTTTTAACTACCGTCTTTTGGTTAAAAGAATCATTTGGATTTTTCCAATGGGTTGGTACAGCCTGCATTATCACGATGATTTTAATATTAGCTTTGAATAAAAAGTCTTCCTCTAAAACTAGTAAAACATTTAAAAATGAAAAACCCCTCAGAGTCGGTTGAGGGGTTTTTATTGAAGCTTTCACTACGTCTACCAGTTTTCTTCAATCCACAATTCATAGTCTATCGCTTCTTCTTCACTGAGTTTCTGACCGTTCAGGTAGACATCTCTCCATTCGTAGATCAGTTTATCAAAAAACACATGAAAGAGAATACGCACATCTTCATCTTCTGTATAGTCATAGCCTTTGAATTCTACCACATGGTAGCGATCTTTTTTCTCCACATAATTCCACTAATAATCTTCTGTAAATACTTCAAGTGTAATCGCATCATCACTATAGCGGACAATATCTTTAATATTAGTCGTAGTTGGGACATGAGCAAGAGCAAAGTCTGTTAGAAAGTAGAATAATAGACTAAATGCCATAAGACCGAACATAATCCCAAGATGTGCCCCGCCCTTCGTTTTCACATAAGATTCTTGCTGAGAATCAGGACATTTTTGAGATTCATGTAAAATCTTTACAGTGTGTAAATAATACCAGCGATTTCCGTACAAGCCAGTAATGATTGCTACAAGCGGATAAAAGCTATACATCACCCATAGGGGAAGATCTACAAAATAGGCAGGAATGGTCCAAAGCAATTCAATTCCTAGAAAAAGAAAAAACAACTTATACATTTTACGATACGCCAGCCAGAATGTAGAAAAGAAAAACGCGGCCCAATTCCACGTGTTTTGCTTCCCAGGGTCACTAACCGATCCCCATTTTAGATGATAATAAGATGTGTTCTTTTGCACGACATTCAATAATTCTTGTAAGCGGGATTCTTCCATGTGCTTGCTCCTCTTTGATCAAAGTAAATTTAATAGATTAAAAATACTTCAGGATAAATAAAAGTACAAGCATTATTTCAGCAATTAGATTTTGTTTTTAGAACAGCTTTTAAAACGAAGCATTCCCGTATCGTATTTTAGCTTCTCTTATGTTTCCAATTATAGACAAGAGTGGCCAAAAGGTTGGCACCTAAAAATAATAAGTTTCCTTGTGCATTGAAGTGTAATTGTTGTGTTTCAAACCCCATTCGTTCATAATATGCATCTGCGGTTAAGCCTAATACCTTTCGTTCCTTTTCGTCTTCCTTTAATTGTTTGATATACCTATATTGCATCGGTAATAAGAGTAACGATAATAACAGATATGCACCAATAATCCCAAGTGTTGTGTATAAACCCATTTCATTCACCTCTTTATGGAAATTCTCCCTTACCTATATATACGGATTCATGTTCTTTTCGTTTCAAAAACTTTTTCAACTATGTGATTAAGAAAAGCGCAAGGTGCTTAGCATTCGGCGACAAGCATAAGGCGAATAGGAATAGAAGGTGTTCTTTACCTTCAATTCCTATTTGACTAGACCCTAGAGCCGATGGCGCCTGGAGCTAGACACTAAAACTAAGTTCAAATTTTATTTTACTTTGAACTAAAAGAAGCAGAGATCCCTCTGCTTCCCCACATTATTTTATTACGAGTAATTTTTCATTTTCGATTAAATATACACAATCAGCTACCCGTTCAATAAAGGTGCGATCATGTGATACAAGAAGGACTGTACCTTCATATGCCTTCAAAAAGCGTTCTAATGCTTCAATACAAAAAACATCTAAAAAATTGGTTGGTTCATCTAAGATCAATACATTATATCTCCCTAAAAAAAGCTGGCACAATTCCAAACGAACCGCTTCACCGCCACTTAATTCCCGGACATTTTTCTTAACATCATTACCTACAAAATTCATCGCATGAAGTGCTGCCCGAATTTTCCCTTCATCATAGTCGCTTCTTTCTTTCATATAGTCTAATACACTTTTGTCTTTTTCAAATTGGTAACCCATTTGTTCATAACGTCCGATGACCGCTTTCGGTGAAATGATCATCCCTTCTCCCCTTTGATAAATGTGGCGGAGTAAGGTTGATTTTCCTGTACCATTCTTTCCTTTTATGGCAATGGTGTTCCCCAATGGAAATTGGAAAGATGCTTCCTTCAAAAGCATCTTATTGCCAATCTTTAGTGTCAGGCGATCCGCCATAATAGGAAACTTATTATGCATCTGAAGTGCACTTGGCTGATGAAACCTTAATGCCTGTTCTACTGTTGGAGCGTCAACTGCCTCAAGCTGTTTCACTCGTTGCTCAATCGACTTTGCGGCACGTTGAACTGCTTTTTGGCTTGTATCTTTTGATTTTGTCATAAACATTTTATTTGCTTTTGCTTTCGTTTCCTTCTTAGAAATATGTCCATTTGCTTGTGTGATTTTTTCAGCCTTTTTCATTTTTTCTTCTGCAGCCTTTAACAGACGTGTTTTTTCTTTTAAATAGTTTTCATGCTGCTGTTGCTGCTGATTTCGCTGAAGCTCTTTTTGAGCTACATAATCTGAATAGTTTCCTGTATATTCAGTTACATATCCATCTTCGATTTCCCAAATTTTCGTTACGAGTTTATCAAGTATATAACGGTCATGACTGACAAGCACAAGTGCCCCATAATAATAAGTCAATTCATCGATAAAAAAGCGTGTACCCTCTTCATCAAGATGTGTTGTTGGCTCATCAATCAATAGACCTTCATGGTAGTTTGAAAAAATTTGTGCTAACTTCAGCCTTGTTTGTTCCCCGCCGCTAAAATTTTCAATATCGGTTTGCGGGATGGATAACTTTCCAACTAGTTCATAATCTACATCTTTTTCAACTGGTGATTCCAGTTGATCGAAATAAGCAAATTGCACAAAGCGTTTGACATGGCCTTTCTCAGGCTTGATTTGTCCGTACATAAGTTTCAATAACGTGCTTTTACCAGCCCCGTTCTTGCCAACAATCCCAATCCGATCAAACTGATGTACCGCCAGCCGCGGAATCGTTAATACTAATCGATCTAAAAATGATAGTTCGATATTTTCTAGTTCAAGACATACTTTTTCCATTATTTATTACCTCGCTTTTTTCTTCATTCTTTTTATTTAATCCAATTAAAATATCTAAATCGATTGTGACCTCCGAAAAACCTTTAAGAATAAACGCTTCAATATCTGCTTGATTTGATGTCCAAGAAAGGGGTGACATCTGAACGAAATGTTCCAACTCTGTCTGCTCCAGTTTTTTTGTATAGCGTAAGCTGATCACATCTTTTAGTTGGAAATGCTTTTTGAAAAGGTACACGATATCATCATTTTGATAGACCTTCTTTTCTGTATCATTGAGAAGTGCTTCCCGTAGTTCTTTTAGATAACTAGAACGAGGAACAACTTTCATGACGAGACCATTTGGAGCTAACAATCTTTTAAATTCTGTGTAATTTGAAGGTGATAAGATATTGAGAATAATCTGAAACGATTGATCCACAAATGGAGCATTTGCTACATCACCTACAAGCCAAATTAGGTTTTTGTATTTCTTTGCGGCCATAAGAATGCCTTCTTTTGAAATGTCCAACCCAATCCCTGTTATGGAACTATTCCTGGCTTCCTCTATAATCTTTTGTAAATGGGAACCTTCACCACATCCTGCATCAAGAATTAAAGATGGAGAAGATGATTCACCCAAATGTTCCTTTATCAAGTTTGAAATCTCCTTATGAAGCAATGAATACAAATGACTTTCCATAATCATTTTTTGCCTTGCCTCAAATAATGCCTTATTGTAATGACTAATAGAGGGACGGATCATCATGTTTACATATCCTTGCTTTGCAAAATCAAACGTATGGTTATTTGGACATTTCAAGCTTTTTAAATCAACCGCTCTAAACGAATTTTTACAATACGGACATCTAAATACTTCCAGAAATTCACTAACACTCTTTGCTTTATCGGCCATGTTCTCTCTTCCTTTCTAATAAAAAAATCACAAGCATCTGCCTGTGATTCAGAGTAAAGGGAAGAAACATACCCACCCTTATGAAGTTAGGGGCTAATAGGAAGCCGTCAGCAAATAAACCTTCCTTTTACCGGCCAAAAGAAGGAAATTAAGACAAAAATAAAGAAAGACAGATTACTCCGCCTTTCTGGACATTACATATTTTTTCTATACTTGCCTACTGCTCATCATAGAGAAGCTAGCATGGGCAAATAAATATGAAATGAAGATTATTAAAAAAGGACAGACTGATCCCATTTACTCTGCAATCACAAAGCAGAGACTTTGAACGTATTCAATTACTGGTTCAAAGTTGGGAATCGTAGTCTCATAGCATGTGTCATTTTTTAATAATCCTCCTTAATATTTAAAAGTACAATGCCATTATAGAATTCCTTTTTAAAAAAGTCAAAGGGTTATAACACAAATCTTCAACAAAAAGAGCACTTCTCCTGCTTAAAAGAAATGCTCACTTATTGTTAAACGCTCTATCTAAAAAAGAATTTAATGGCTTCAAGACGTATTTTATGGTTACAGTCTTCACAACAAAAAGCCTTTTTCTGTTTTCTTTATACAATTGGTATTGCCTTGTACCTTCATAAACTTTAAACTTTTTTTGGCAGTTATAACAAATTACTTCATAAGAAAACATTATCATCCCCCTATAGACATTATAAAGCCCCGGAAAACAAACGGGCAATTGATTCCTTCAACTTTTCGATGGGGCTCCGCTTATAAAATTCTACAGGCCGTATACGTTTACTCGCTTCCATATCCGCTTCATAATCGGCCACTAAATCCTGAATAGAACTAGTCCCAATTAAAAAAGCATTTACTTCAAAGTTTAAATGAAAGCTTCGCATATCCATATTCGCGGTTCCAATTGAGGCAAGATCCCCATCAACAATGATGATTTTTTGATGCAAAAATCCTTTTTGATAGGAATAAATTTCAACACCGCACCTTAATAGTTCAGGAAAGTATGATCTTGTTGCATACTGGGTAAGAAAGCCGTCATTAATTTCTGGCACCATCACCCGAACCTGAACGCCTTTTTTCGCGGCTACCCTTAAGGCTGTCCGAATGGATTCATTTGGAACAAAGTATGGGGTTGCAATCCAAATCGATTTGGTGGCAAAGGAGATCATCGTGTAGTACATGTCACTTATAATATCCTCCTGCGTATCTGGTCCGCTTGCCACGACATGGACCAGCCCATCTCCTTCTACAGAGTATGACGTGTTGTAGTGCGGATCATCAAGCAAACATTCATTGCTAATATATTCCCAATCTAAAAGAAAAATAGAATGCAGTGTTTGAAGGGCTTCTCCCTCTATCATCAAGTGGGTATCCCGCCAAAAACCGATCTCTTCATCTTGTCCGAGGTACTCAATGCCCACATTTAATCCGCCGACAAATCCGATTTTCCCATCAATCACAATAATTTTCCGGTGATTGCGAAAATTGAATTTTTGGTTAAAAAATCCATACTTGATTGGTAAGAAAGGATAGACGGAAACACCCGCGTCTTTCATTCTTTTTATATCTTTACTTAACAATGACCGACTTCCAACTGCATCATAGATAAACCGTACTTCTACCCCATTTTTTGCTTTGGTAATTAAAATATCCATGATCTCTTTCCCAAGTCGATCAGAACGAAAAATATAGTATTCGATATGAATAAAGTCATTTGCTTTCTTAAGCTGTTTTTTCATTTCATTGAACGTTTCAGCACCATTTGTTAAAACCTTTGTCTGTGTAGATGTATTCATCTCCGTTAACGCAACATGTTGGGAATAATGGACAAAGCCCTTTTGATGCTCTTTAAGCTTTGCTAAATCTGGTGTATGCTGCTGTGTCGTCATCTTCAAAGCTTCGCGGTCATTTTTTCGTTTACTTTGAAAAAGGTAGCCTTTCAAGTACAGCTGACCTGAATACAAATAAAAGATATAGCCAATAACAGGGAGAAAGATCAAGACATACATCCATAATAGAGTATTATGTGCAGTTCGGTTTTCTAGGATTAATGAAAAAATAGTTGTCATAATAATGAGTCCGTATAAAATAACAAAACCAGTCTTTAATAGGTAGCTGCTATTTGTAAAAAAGATTATATAAACGGATGCAATAATCATAAGTACAAAAAAGAATTCAATTCTTCGTTTTTTCATATGTCCTCCAACATTAGTTTACTTGTTATGACGTTAGAGAATCTAAGTACGAGGAGAGATTAATAGGAAAAGAAGTTTATGTATTTAACATGGAAAAGCCCGCCTGCTGACGAGCCTTTCAGGAAAATTATGAAACTGATTTTGCTGCAACCACCACGATGCGTCCCAGGTCCAATTCTTCCTCTAGTTGTTGTGCACCTGCATCTGAAACACCTAACGATTGAATTTTAGAGCGTAATTCATCACCGCGGGAACGAAACACATTTGCTGCTGAATCAAAAACCCCTTGCTCTTTTACACCGATCTCTTCCGTATTTGTTATTCTTGTTAGATCCTCAGAAAAGTCTTTGTCATGAGCCAGCAAGTAAACCTCATCTTTGGTAAACCCTTGAGTGATAAATTGTCCAATCGCTTCTCTTGCTTCAACAGCATTTTCTACAACTTTTACATCTTTCATAAGATAAATACCTCCTAAAAAAATTGATTTTATAATGCTAGATTAGTTTGTTTCTTGATTTTTATTTTCAGTATCCACCTCGTCCTTCTGCTCACCATCACTAGGACCATTATCTTGATCTACCCCATCAGCACATCCAGTTAATCCTCCTAATGTAAGTGTCGCAAAAAGTCCACCTACTAGGAATCGTTTCTTCCAATTAAGATTCATGGCTAAACTCCTCCTTTTTTACTTATATGGGTTTTACCCTGCAGGAAAAGTCTTTAAACAAAAAACCTGTAAATAAAATAACTTCTACCAGATTAATAGAAAGTTTATTGGTTCATTATTTTCATTTTTTCGTATCGGGTTAAAACATAAAAGTCTTCGGAATTCATTAAATAGAAGACTTTGGGATGTAATATAATAAATAAATTAGGTTGCATCTGATTCTGATGAGCACTTTTACGCCTTTATCTAGTTATTCATCCTACCCTACTTTGCAATGCTCAATACTTTTAAGAGTCGAGAGAAATATATAGAAAATACATCCCTGATTAACATATTGCTAATTCTAGGAAATAAGCCAAATAGCCAAACCCGGTATTGGTCCAAGGGTTTGGCGTTTGTTCATTTTTTATTGTTTACGCAGGAATTTAATAATAATCCGTTACTTGCCAAAATGACTTTATCGTTACTCAACAGCAATCTTTGACTTTTCTTTAAGCCACCATCTATAAATAAACAAAACAATTAGAATAAATCCTATATAAATGATTAAAACTTGCAGAAAAGATTGAACTGAAGTAAATAATTGATTTCCTAACAAGGCATAGACAATCATTGCTGGAACTTGACCAATAGCAGTTGCAAAAAAATATACTCTAAACGAAATAGAGCTTAGACCAGAATAAATATTGATTACGAGGGGAGGGATAATATAAATGATTCGAGCCAATAATACAGCAAAAAAAGGATTGCGATTAATCGTTGTATTTAAATTATCAAATTTATTAAAACGACTTACAAACTTTTTAAATTCAGCAATAAAAAAATAACGTGAAAGAACAAAAAAGATGATTGCTCCACCTACAGAGCCAAACCAGTTTATAATACTTCCAATCATGATCCCATATTTCGCTCCCATCATTCCAGCAAATACTGAAAATGGAAAGATAGGGAATACACTTAAAACGATAGATAGAAAAAACATTAAAGGAATTTGGGATAAATCACTGTCATTTAGCCAATTTAATAAAAAATCTCTATAATAAATGGCTGTAAGGAGGATAATCCCATATATGATTGCAAAAATTAAACCTTTTTTCATCATTGTGATCCTCCATTGTCAAGACTATAAACAAAGTATTTACTAAAATAGAAATAATAATACTGAATGGTTTTCTAAAAAAGCGATCAGTCATGGATCATACACCAAGTTAAAATACGACTAAAAAAGACAACCGTAAGTAATCGATTGCCTTTAGGTTCTTAATTTATTCGTAATACTATCGAAATAATTTATTCCTTTTTCCGTTACTTCAACATTTAATACATTTCCAAAATTGACTTGTCTAATTAAGCCTTCTTTCTTCATGTCTCCGCATATCTTTGCGAAGTCTTCTGGTGTAACCTCGCAAGCGTCTGCGGAAGTGACCTTGCCGTCTAAAAGCGATGATAAAATCGCTGCTTTCCCGTTTATAACATATAAATCTTCGTTCATTCACACACCTCCACAACTCCATTATCGGTTGGAGGAGGCCAAGATATACATGCTACTTTAATTACTCGTTGTTATGAAAAGCTTGAATCGGCCCTTCCCAACCATCTCGTTGAATTTCCTTATAATTGTCATTTGTATATTCGTAACAAGGGGGGAATACCTTTTATTTTTAGCTTAAAATAGCGAAAATCTCCGCAAAGTAATACAGTTTAACGCTTGTTCATTTTGTTAATATAAACTTATAATATTTTTCACAATAAAATATCCAGTATAAACAGATTGTCCAAGAAGAACTGCCCCCAGCATCATAGCGGGGATTAATCTGACCCTAGCAAGAAATCCTGACATAGCAGGGTTTTTTCGTTTCAAAAGGATATGCTTGCACAATTGAATTCCGTTAAGAATCGATTGGATAAGGATGAAGGATGATAGAAGGATACTTATATGCATAATCGCGATATCATACCTGAAATAAATAGGCATAGCTAATAAACTCACAAATGACAATGCCCAGAGGATCCCCATACATTTCGTATCCAAAGTAAAATAGCCATCCCTATCAATCCAATAAACAGAAAGAGAATATACTCATAGTTTTGCATTGACACTAAATAAAATAACCCAATAGCCGTAAGTGATTCTCCCGTATATCCAGCATATGTGATAAGTGTATGCTTAAATAAGGAATGATCACTGTTTGTGATCCGGTTTGCTTCATCATTATTCAGCTTAATCCTATAAGACAATCCCCTAGCTAACAAGGCTCGAATGACCTCACGGAGGAGAGTATTGCAAAGAGAAAAATACACTCTTATATAAGGAATATGGGATACAATCAATGCAGTAAGCAGATAAACAAGAATAGGAAATGGATGATTTAAATTTAGATTTAAATCTAGATATTGATACAGATTCATGATCATTCTCCTTTCTTTTATAGATTAAGAAAAAGAAGCACCTAAGCATATCGTGCTGGTGCTTTCTTTCCAGTATTCATCCTATTTCGCCTTTGACTGGCTCTCGTTTTCACTCTTTAGCATGTCGAGCACTCTATTTAGCTCTTCTTCATTCACATAGTTTCTGAACGCAGCATCGTGCTGTGCCAACGGATGAGAAAATTGGCTGCCAGCTTGTACTTCTGCTTCCATTAATAAAATTCGTTCTTCTGCCCGGGCAACCCCTCTTGCAAGATGATCAGTTTGGAAGGAAGCCGTTGTATTTTGAATTTGTTTAATAGATTGAGCCACATTCGCTCGCGATGCCAATAAAACTTTCTTATGCTGCAGCTCATAATAGATTTCTTGCAGCTCACTTACTTTTTCCTTTAGAAGTTGTGTTTGTGCTTGGATCGCTTCATATTGCTGCTGATAAAGGCTGAGTTGCTTTTCGTGATGTAATTTTTCTTGAATAGCCAGCTTCGCGATTGAATCCTCTTTATGCTCGACAGCCAGCTTCGCCTGTCGAGTTCTTTTTTCTACTAAACTTTTTGTTTCAAGGATAAGCGCAGCTTGTTTGTTTTCTACAAACATCTGCCGTGAAAGGGCCTTTTGGGCATTTGCCATTTCTTTTTCCATTTCTCTGGAATACTCATTCAACATGGCAATTGGATCTTCTATCCCATCTAGCAGTTGATTAATATCAGCCTTTGCAATTGTTTTTATTCTCTTAAAAATACCCATCTTACTCATTCTCCTTTTTCGTTGTTACATTTTTTTCCCACTGATCTAAAAAGCTCTCATTTTTGTTCATGATCGGTTGACGTGGACTCATGAAAGATGTATCAATAAACTGTTTCATCGAAGAAGCCTTCGCTTTCTTTCTAAGCATTTTCACTAAAAGAAGCAAAATAGCGATTCCGATGATCAAAAATAGCAAAATGCTCAACCAAGGAAATCCTCCATGATAAGGTCCATTCATCATGTGATGTCCATCGAAGCCTCCTCGCGGCCCCATTCCGCCTGGACCATGTCCATGAGGGCCGCCTGCCAGCGCACGATCCCCCCCAAATAGAAAGTAGACTCCTAACACCATTGGAGTGATGATTGTCCCCCAAAAAAGCGATTTTTTGACTTTAAAACTCATCGTTTTCTTTCCTCCTTTCGTTATCATTGGTTGTAGTTTAGTAGAGTTTGGTGAAAACTTGGTGAAAAGGAAAAGATTTTATAAAAATAGAAAACGTTATACATTTTGGGAAGAAAAAAAGATACCATCGGTCATAGACCAATTGGTATCCTGTGCAACAATATTACGAGATTGATATGGCTTATTTTTTCTATCTAATCGTATTTGTTAAATTATCCACTTATTTTTCGAATTGGTTCGGTTTCATTTCTGAAGTAACGCTCGACTTCTTCTAAACTCAACCCTTTTGTTTCCGGTAAATAATTTATAATAAACACAAGACCCAAAATACCAAACCCTGCAAAAATGAAAAATGTCATAGAGATGCCTACACTATTCATTAAAACCGGAAAGAAAAGACCTACAAAAAAGTTCATCATCCAGAGACAAAAAACGGCTGCACCCATACCTAAGCCCCTTAACCGCATTGGGAATATTTCAGCCAATGTCAGCCACGTCAGAGGGCCAATCGATCCTTGATAAAACGCTAAAAACATGACAGTCATAGAAAGAACAAGATATGGAAGCCATTCGGAACCATCAAACACAATGGAAAATATGCCTATTAACACTAATGCCGTTGTTGTTCCTGCTAAGCCGGTAATAAACATTGGCCGTCTGCCGACTTTCCCTAACAGATAAAGTCCTACCAAACATGCCAATACAGATATCACTCCATTTGCAATATTGGCAATTAAAGCTACTTCTGTCTCGAAACCAGAATTTTGTAAAATTTGCGTTCCATAATACATAATAGAATTCACGCCTGTTAATTGAGAAATCGCGCCAATTCCAATTCCGAGCAATACAATGTTTCGAATCCATTTTATATTTAAATCTTTTAACGAAGCCTGTGTTTGTTTGGATTCTAGTAAAATCGTCTTTTTGACTTCTTCTAATTCAGCAGAGGCCTGTTTTGTCTCCCTCACCTTTTTAAACACATCCAATGCGTCACGGTCTCTTCCTTTTGCCGCAAGCCATCTTGGACTTTCAGGCATAAACAACATGCCGACTCCTAATACCACTGCCGGAATAGCTGCAATAAATAACATGCCGACTCCTAATACCACTGCCGGAATAGCTGCAATAAATAACATATAACGCCAAATATGGCTTGTGTCTCCAAACATATTTCCAAGAAATGCGTTAAACAGAAAAGCCAAAAATTGCCCTGTCACAATCATTAATTCATTTTGGGTTACGAGTCTCCCTCTTTTTTCTGCAGGTGCCATTTCTGCTAAAAATGTTGGAACTGTAACAGACGCTCCACCGACTGCTACCCCTAAAATAAATCTGCTTATAATCATTGTTATAAAATTCGGGGCTAAGCTGCAACCAATTGTTGCTATGATAAATACAACCGATAGTTGTAAGATTGTTTTACGCCTTCCTTGAAAGTCTGATAATCTGCCAACGAATAATGCACCGAATGCTGCCCCTAATAATAAAGAGCTCGCTACAAAACCTTCTCCCAGCGGGCTTAAGTCAAGTTGCCCCGGCTGCGACATATATGGCAATGCTCCATTTATGACACCTGTATCATACCCAAATAATAATCCGCCAAAAGTGGCGATGGTTACCACTAACATTAAATATTTTCTTGAGGATTGATTTTCTTCTTCGTTTGAATACGCTTTCAAAACTACAACCCCTCTCTAGGTTATTCGATTATTCATCTGCCTTTTTCTTTTCTAGAATGTTCTTTTTGGTTAGAAGCGAATTTATGCAGTGTATACATCATGATTGTCCAAACTATACAATACACCGCATAAATTCGAATGTGGCTTTTCACTAAAATGAATGTGAGAAAAGGATTGGCAATAAAATTAAGTTATCAAATCCAGCTTAAAAAATAACCGGTTTTTTAACAACTAATCTTCATGACTTGCTCATATTCATCGTTTGACTTAACACCCCATCTAAATACTCCTTTGTTCGTTTAGCAATTGGATATGGTTTATCAGAAGGTGCCGGGTACATATCTTGTTCTACAACTACCCAACCTGCATAACGAATGTCAGCCAATACCTGAAAGAATGCTTTCATATCAACAACACCTAACTCCGGTTCGCACATGACATCTCTCTTAACAGCCTCTGCAAACGACCAGTTATTTGCTTGCATCATCTTTTTCACTTCCATATCACAGCTTTTAATATGCAAGTAAGGAATGCGATCATGGTGTTTTTTCATAAAAGCAACTGGATCTCCATCACAGTAAGCATGATGGCCAGTATCCAGGCAAAGATTGATATCTGTATCTTTTAATAAGCGTTCTATTTGTTCTTCTGTTTCTATATGACTTTGTGCATGGGGGTGAAACACAACTTCAAGATCATAGTCTTCCTTTGCAACTTTTCGAATACGATTTACATTCTCAATAAAATGCTTCCACTGCTGTTCGTTCAGCTCAACAGGTCGCAAGATCTCACCAGTAAATAAGTCTGTATAGCAATCATCAATTAATACAACATATGGAGCAGTATCAAATTGCACTTGCAGCTCTGCCATCATATGAAGCTGCTCGATCATATTTTCTGTTTTTTCAACTGACATCAAATCGCCTACTAAAGTCGTGGCTACTAATTGAAGGTTTCGCGAATCTAATTCATGTTTTAACGTCTTATAATCATTAGGCAAATACCCCCATGGCCCTAATTCGATCCCTTCATAGCCAGCTTGCGCCATTTCATCAAGGCATGTCTTCCAATTGATTTGCTTTTCATCTTGTGGAAACCAAACACCCCAGGAATCAGGGGCAGTACCAATTTTAATTGCCAACGTTAACTCCTCCTTCAGTCTTCACATTAACCCAAATATTGCTCTTAGCTGACTCTAGCAACGCTTTCACTGTTGCATCAACTTTTGCTGCAAAAGCAAAATCACATGTATAAGCAGCACCTTGAGTAACAGCTTTCAACAATTTGTGTGCTTCTATCACCTTCATATCGTTATAACCAATTGCAATTCCAGCAGCCGGCTGAAAAGCACTGTAGCCTTCATGCCCTTCGTTTAAAAACACCCTTCTAAATCCTCTATCAAAAGGATCATCAGAGGTAAAATAGACGTGAACCTCATTCATATCCTCAAGTGAATAATACACACTTCCTTTTGTACCCTGAATCTCATAGGTTAAATAGTTCTTTCTTCCAGCGGAAACCCGACTGCAAGATATGGTACCTATTGCTCCGCTATCATACTGAGCGATTGACAGTAAAACGTCTTCATTTTCAACCGTTCCATGTTCAAGTGACCCATTTGTTTTTGGTCTAGTTTTAATAAATGTTTTTGATGTAGATTGAACAGATTTTATATCTCCCATTAAACACTGTGACAAACTTAGTAAATGGGAACCAAGATCCCCTAATGCACCTGATCCTGAATATTTGTTGATATGGCGCCATGATAGTGGAATTTCAGGGTTAAGCAAGCTATCTTGATCATAGGTGCCATTAAATCGAATGATTTCTCCCAGTTTCCCGGAATCAATTAACCCTTTAATGTAGGCTGATGCTGGATTAACGACATTATTATAGCCGACATAGTTGACTACGCCTTTCTTTTTCGCCAGCTCCGCCAATTCATATGATTGTTCAAACGTAAGCGTTAAAGGTTTTTCGCAATACACATGTTTCCCATTTTCTAACGCAGCCTTCGCAACTTCATAATGAAAGGCATTCGGTGTGGCAATATCAACGATATCTACATGGGGATCTGTTACAACATCGAGCCAATTTGTCGTTGATCGCTTGAAACCTAGAGTATTTTTTGCCTTTTCAACAACCTCTATATTGACATCTGCAATGATTTCAAAGACCGGCTTTCCATTACGGCTTCCAAAAACCATTGCCGCTTGATGAAATGATGAAACATGGGCTTTTCCCATCCAACCTGCTCCTACCAAACCAATTCGTACATCCATCTTTTTTATTCCCCCTATTAAAAGTTTAATTTAATACTATAGATTAAAGAAAACGTTGTCATCAGTGATTCTTGCTGTTATATTGTAAATAATTGCTCTTTCCAACCAAACATAGCATGAACGGAAATAAAAGAGGTGATAGCTTTGAAAATGAACGAAAAAGGTATTTTACCTCATTCAGAAATGCGCTTTTATCAACCAAGCGACTTCGCGTATAAGGCCTTATACCATTTAATTTATAGCGGAACCTTTTATACAAATAGTGATTATCATGTAAATCGTAACAACTGGAACAGTTTTTTATTTCTATATGTAGAAGACGGAAAAATGATTGTGAAGTTTGAAAACAAGGAGTATTGCGCCACAAAAGGCGAATTTATTTTTCTTAACTGCTATAAACCTCATATCTATTACTCAGAAGGAAATAGTACGTTTAAATGGGTTCACTTTGCAGGAAATGCCAGCCGTGCCTATTTCGATCAGATTTTTTCAAAGCATGGGTGTGTTTTCCCCACTATTCAAAACAACCTAAAAATACTTTTGAGCCAGCTTCTTGAAAACGCAGAAAAAAAACAGAATGACGAAGAACATATATCTATTTTAATCAGTAAGACTCTTTACGAATTAAACAAAATTGCCTTCAAGCAGCAAGATCAAATGAATACTGTTGTGACGAAAGCCATTTCTTTTATTGAAGCCAATTTTAGTAAAGAACTTACTTTGGAGGATATTTCATCACATGTCAATTTAAGTCCATATTACTTCTTAAGACTATTTAAAAAATCTACTAATGTAACACCAATTCAATACATAATTCGGCACCGATTAAATCATGCCAAACATTTATTGCAAAATACCGACTCTTCAATTAAAAGCATTGCATTCACCTGTGGATTTCAAAGCGAAACACATTTTATTAATTCTTTTAAAAAAGCAAATGGTCTGCCTCCAAATAAGTTTCGTAATATTACATTTTAGAAGAATAAGCTTACATTTTTAGCAATGCAAAAAAGTCAGGACCTCTAAAAACAATATCAAGTTGTTTTTAGAGGTCCTGACTATGTTACCAGTTTTATTTGATTAGGTTACATTTATTTTCTAATCATAATGTATCATATTAAAATAGATATTCTAAGTTAAAAGGCAACTAACATTTTCATCAATCTTTAATTGGAGCACTATTTATTAATAACAATCGATAATTTATAGTTTGCATGCTTGTTTAAGTCTACTAAAAATTGATCCAAACGTTCATTAGATGGAAATTTGCATTCGAGAAGATAACAACTATCTCCACTGATTTTATAGTTGTTTATGACGAATTGTTCTTGTGTTTTTATGAAGGAGAGATAAGGTTCATGATGGGTACTTTTTGTATAGATATTAATCAAAGCATGGATAAAACAGCCTAATTTAGCTTTTTACTTTTATGGTATAACCCTCAATGACTCCATTATCCTCTAATTTCGCGACTCTGGACGCTGCTGCTTGTCCAGTCAAGTGGACTTTCTCACCTAATTCTTTCATCGTAATCCGACTGTTTTTGGATAACTCATCCAAGATCCGCATATCTGTGTTATCTAACATTTAGTCAACTCCTTTCATTAATCAAGCGAAACGGCCAAAAGACTTGATTTTATCTATGTAAATGGTATTCGGACATAGTATAAACTATACGCAAATGAAAGAAAAGGAGTTGTAAAAATGAAGATTACACATATTCGAAATGCAACCATCGTTGTTGAATATAAAGGCAAAAAGTTTCTAATCGATCCATTTTTAGCAGATAAGGGAACTTACCCACCTTTTCCTAATTCAGTAAGACAAGATCAACATAACCCTTTAGTTAGCTTACCAACATCTATTGACGACATTATAAAAAATGTTGATGCTGTCATTGTCACTCATCTGCATTTAGACCACTTTGATGATGCTGCCAAGGAAGTATTGCCAAAGGAGATCAAAATGTTTGTCCAAAATGATGAAGATGCGAAAGAAGTAAGAAACGCTGGGTTTCTACATGTAGAGGTGCTGCAAGAAGATACAGTCTTTGAAGGGATCCAATTAGTGAAAACAAAAGGTGAACACGGAAGAGGAGAAATCTTAAAACTTGCTGGTATAGTGTGCGGTGTTGTCTTCAAACACCTAAATGAAAAAACGTTATATGTGGCTGGAGATACAGTGTGGTATGATGGAGTTCGAGAAGAGATCAATACACATAAACCAGAAATCATTGTTGTAAATGGCGGTGATAATCAATTCCTACAAGGCGGATCCTTAGTAATGGGGAAAGATGACATCTATGAAGTTCATAAAGCCGCTCCTAATGCCAAAATCATTTCTGTCCATATGGAAGCTGTCAACCATTGGACATTATCACGAGAAGAATTAAAAAGCTTCATTGAGGAAAAAGGAATCTCTTCAAATGTGTTAGTACCAGAGGACGGAGAATCATACTCATTTTAAATAGAGAAAAAAAAGAATTTGATAGTGTGAAAGGTTTTTATGTTTATTTACCTACGCATTTGAAATAACAAGGGGCTCATGATCATGTCGTTGACAATCATGAGCTTCTTCTTAATTATAGGTCTATAGCTGCCCGAAACAGTAATATTCTAGTAGAAGATAGGTAGGAAAGCATGTAAAATCAAAAAAATTATTTTATGAGGAAGTGCCATTTATGATAACTGAAACAGTAGTTACAAAAGGGGTAAAACAGCAGTATGCTTGGCTTCAAGATTATATTGATTCACCTGAAAAGCAAAAACAGCTTTATAAAAGAACGTTAAAAATTGTGATCCTGTCACAAATCTTTGGAGGGGCAGGACTTGCAGCAGGTATCACGGTAGGCGCACTACTTGCACAAGAGATGCTGGGGACTGAAAGTGCAGCAGGGATTCCTGTTGCCTTACTTACTTTAGGCTCTGCAGGGGCCGCACTGCTTGTAGGCAGGCTTTCTCAGCGTTTCGGGCGCAGAGCAGGACTTGCAGCAGGTTTTCTTACTGGCGGACTTGGTGCGATCGGCGTAATAATCGCCGCCTTAATCAACAGCGTCTTTCTTTTATTTGCTTCTCTGCTTTTTTATGGAGCTGGTACCGCCTCAAATCTGCAAGCACGATACGCGGGTACAGACCTGGCGACAGTTAAACAACGGGCAACTGCTGTAAGCATGGCTATGGTTTCGACTACCTTCGGTGCAGTAGCGGGTCCTAACTTGGTGGGTGTTATGGGTGGATTTGCAGATTCTATTGGGATTCCAACTTTGGCTGGTCCCTTTATCTTAGGGGCGGCTGCTTTTATTCTTGCAGGATTGGTTCTCCTCCTATTCCTTCGTCCAGATCCATTGATTGTATCTACAGCCATTGCAAATGCCCAAGAGGAAAACAGTACAGTGCAGGAAAAACCAAATTCGAATAGCTCTCCAATAAGCAAAAGAGGAATTGTAGTCGGCGCTGCAGTTATGGTTTTAACACAATTTGTCATGGCTGCTATTATGACAATGACACCGATACACATGGGACACCATGGCCATGGTTTGAGAGAAGTGGGATTGGTTATAGGCTTTCATATAGGTGCCATGTACTTTCCTTCCCTTGTTACAGGCCTATTAGTAGATAAAGTCGGCCGTACTGCGATGGCAGTTGCATCTGGTTCTACGCTTCTGGCCTCTGGTATACTGGCAGCTTTTGCTCCAGGAGACTCAATGATACTACTTATCTGTGCACTAGTACTGCTTGGCGCTGGCTGGAATTTTGGCTTAATTAGCGGAACGGCTCTCATTGTCGATGCAACACATCCATCTATTCGTGCAAAAACTCAAGGGTCGGTTGATGTCTTGCTTGCACTATCAGGTGCCTCCGGCGGAGCGTTATCAGGAATGGTCGTCGCTCATTCCAGTTATGCGGTACTATCTCTTTCTGGAGCGATTCTTTCCCTGTTGCTGATACCTGTTGTTGCTTGGTCTCGGAAGGTTCAAAGCAGAGAACTGGTATAATATGTATCTAATTTTAGTTAGATTGGAATAAGTACAAAAAGTTATTCTTTCTTGGAAACTTTCAATATATAGAAGCCATCCACACTTGCGATACCAAGCTGTGGATGGCTTCTGCTTCTATTTGCCTTAATTTAATTCGCTAAAATCAGAAGCACTTGCTGTTTCAGCAACAATCTCATCTGTCCAAGCAAAGAGCTCCTTCAGGTCATAGTCGCCGCCATGTCCTTGATCCCAAGGCATTGCTAAGTCAACATTATACCCGCTGTTCTCTAGTTTCGCCGCCAGAATAGCCGGTATGGTTAGGGATGTAAAAGTAATTGATAAACAAAAGGAATCATACTGAATAAATCACAAAAATCAACCCAGGGAAAGGTGAAGTTGAATTCGCCTTTCCCTGGGTTATATTTCATTTGATTTAGAGATTTGCCTTTGCAGTAAATAATATGTTCCTTTATTTTAACCAGATTTATCCAAAAACAGCTTGTTGTTTTTCTTCTGATAGGGATAATAGACGCTTTTTAATTTCTTCTGCATTTACATGCTTTTGAGCAACACCTGTTTCCATTGCAGCGTTAGCAACGGCTGCCGCTACATAAGGAGCAACTCTGCTGTCAAATGGATCTGGAATGACATAATCGCTATGAAGATCCTTCTCATCAATTAATCCAGCGATTGCATAAACAGCTGCAAGCTTCATTTCTTCATTGATTTCTTTTGCATGAACGTCTAATGCTCCCCGAAAAATACCAGGGAATGCAAGCACATTATTGACCTGGTTGGGAAAATCAGAACGTCCTGTTCCTACTACCAGTGCCCCCGATTCTTTTGCCTCCTGCGGCATAATTTCCGGTACAGGATTCGCCATTGCAAAAATGATTGGATCATGATTCATGGAACGAACCATTTCTTTTGTAATAGCACCTGCTGCTGAGACTCCTACAAATACATCTGCCCCCACAAGTGCATCTGCTAATACCCCTTGTTTTTGTTCTCGGTTAGTAATGCGGGCCATTTCCTCTTTAAATAGGTTCATTCCCACAGGACGACCTTCATAAATGATTCCTTTTGTATCACATAAAACAACATCTTTTGTCCCCATATGAAGAAGCAGCTTAACAATCGCCACCCCTGCAGCACCCGCACCGTTTACGACAAATCGAATATCTTCAATTTTTTTATTCGCTAGCTTTAACGCATTGATTAAACCGGCAGCCGTTACTATTGCAGTACCGTGCTGGTCATCGTGAAAAATCGGAATATTACAAGCTTTTCGTAAGCGATCCTCAATTTCAAAGCATTGTGGTGCCGCAATATCCTCTAAATTAACTCCACCAAACGTTGGCTCCAATAATTTGACAACTTCAACAATTTTATCTGGATCAGTTGTATCCAGACAAATAGGGAAGGCATCCACATCAGCAAATGACTTGAATAATAATGATTTACCTTCCATTACCGGCATAGCGGCTTTCGGGCCAATATTGCCAAGGCCAAGTACAGCTGTTCCGTTCGAGACAACCGCAACAAGATTCCCCTTCATAGTATAATTATACACTTTGCTTTCATCTTCATGTATTTCTATACAAGGCTCTGCTACCCCTGGTGAATAAGCTAGACTTAAATCTTTTGCATTTCGTACAGCCACTTTAGAGTGGACACCAAGCTTTCCTTGATTTTCCTTGTGCATCTTTAATGCTTCTTCACGCAATGTGGACATCTTATGACTCTCCTTCAATTAGTGTAATAGATCATGATTTTATGAGATAAGGACTCTTCGTACATGTTTAAAAGGCAGAACGACTAAACCACTATTTCCTTATATCTGGGCCTAGGGTATCTGAAAAAATACGTTAACTGGAACGAAGAAAACACCTTTGGGTTCAATTTGTTTTCCTCTTATTTACATGGTAAGAATCTTAGACCGTTGCAATTTGAAAACGATGATCATCAAAGTAAATAATTTCGGAAAGAATCTTGCTGCTGCCTTGGATGTTGTCGAACATTTCCCTTGCTTCTTTTTCTGTGTCAAATTCAAACATTGTCATGTTAGCCTTTGAATAGTGAATAATGACCCACACAATAAATTCCCCCATAGATAACGTTTCATGATTTCCTATAAAAGATAGATCAGTAATTCATAAACCAGCAGTATATTCTTTATTTATCATTCCAAATTTATTGTCATCATGATGATTCAAAACCAAACTGAATTCTGTACCTTAGCCAAACCACTACATGATATGTAAATCCCATGGCTGATTTGTTGTTAAAAACGCAGCTAGTTCCTTACTTTTTTGTTTTCTTTCTTTACGCATCCTTGCTCGCTCTGGCGCGGTTTCATGTAACTTTTTCTCTTCTTCTGTTTCGGGAATTACTTGTGGAACACGTGTTGGACGTTTTGTTCATCAAGTGCGACAAATGTTAAGAGGGCAGTCGCTGCCATTTTACGCTTACCGCTTTTTAAGTCTTCTGCGATAATTTTCACAAATACTTCCATTGACGATGTGCCTGTCCATGTCACATAGGATTCGAAACAGACTGAATCTGTAGGTTGAACAGGGTGTAAAAAATCAACTGAATCAGTGGAAGCCGTTACACATTCTTTCCGGCTATGGCGCGCTGCGGAAATGGAAGCAATTTGGTCCACATCACTCATTAATTTTCCGCCAAATAACGTATTATGATTATTTACATCGTTTGGGAATACACGACTTGTTCGTATCACACGTGATTCTTTACAATATTTTGCTTCCATACCTACATCCCCTTAAAACATATCAATCTATTGACGCTGTTGATTACCCCACTCATGACCTGGGGCTTTGAAAACTTATTTTAGCTTCTCTATTAGAACCAAGTGCTCCTTACAGAGAAGCTATATCACAATCATTTTATTTAACTTTTATCCTTCTAATAATAAAGACTCCGGATCCTCCAACAGCTCTTTGATCATAGCCAGGAAGCTAACAGCTTCTTTGCCATCGACAATGCGATGATCATATGAAAGAGCAATATACATCATTGGACGGTTTTCTATTCGATCATGATCGATAGCGACCGGTCTTGTTTGAATCTTATGCATACCGAGAATCCCTACCTGTGGAGCGTTTAGGATCGGTGTTGACATTAATGATCCAAATACTCCGCCATTTGTAATGGTAAATGTACCGCCTTGTAAATCTTTTAAGGAGAGGGCATTGTCTCGTGCTTTTTTGCCGAGATTGCTAATATCTCTTTCAATTTCAGCGAAACTTTTTTGATTCGCATCACGGACAACCGGTACAACTAATCCTTCAGGAGCTGCTACTGCGATTCCAATATCATAAAATTTCTTAATAACAAGCTCATCACCTTGAATTTCGGCATTCAAAAGCGGGTATTTCTTTAAAGCTGCGACAACGGCTTTCGTAAAGAACGACATGAATCCTAGGCGAACATCATGTTTTTCAAAAAAGGCATCTTTCCGTTTTTTTCGTAACTCCATAACGGCAGTCATATCGACTTCGTTAAATGTCGTTAACATCGCAGCAGTATGCTGGACTTCAACGAGACGTTTGGCAATGGTTTGACGACGGCGGGACATTTTTATACGTTCCATCGGTTTGTCGTTCTCGTGATCTGCCTGTTTAGCGGCTGGCTTGGAACTTGCCTTTTCTACTTGTGGCTCTTCCTTTGCAACAGGTGTCTGCGTGTGTGCTTTTACATCGTGCGGTCTGATTCTTCCAAGTGGATCCCTGCTGACTACTTGATTTAAATCAATTCCTAGTTCTCTTGCCAGTTTTCTTGCCGACGGAGAAGCAATCGGTTGGGCTGCTTTTGGAAGTTCTGCTGCTGGAGGGGTACTCGCAGGCTGAACCTCATCCGTTAACGATTTTTCCGGAGCTGCTGGAACAGCTGGCGCTTCGCCTTCTGCAACTTTGTCTTCTAAAATGGCGATTACATCCCCTACCTCTACTGTATCTCCAGGCTCCTTAAGTACTTTAGTTACGACACCTGAGTATTCTGTGTTTACTTCTAAATTGACTTTGTCTGTTTCAAGTTCTACTACACTATCACCTTTGGACACTTTATCACCAATCGTAACTAGCCATTCTAAAATAGTTCCCTCTGTAATGGATTCTGCTAGATCTGGTACTTTGATTTCAAACATGTGATTTCTCCTCCCGGCCTTTTTGTCTTCATAGTTTAATAATGTGTTAACCAGTCTCCGTCTCGCTTGTGATGGTTAGTTTATAACATTTATATTCCTTGTTTTTGTGTATCTACTATACTTTCAATTGTCAACGTTTGTTGGACAATGCGTTCTTGTTCTTTTTTATGAACTAGCGGGTCACCGCCTGCTGGGCTGGAACGATCTGGACGTCCAATGTACCCTACTTTTAAGCTGCCAGAAGCAAGCTCAAAAAGCTTTGGTGCGATATAATGCCATGCTCCCATATTTTTCGGTTCTTCTTGCACCCAGACTATTTCTTCTAGGTTCAGATACCGCTTTAAGATTGCTTTTACTTTTTCTTTTGGAAATGGATACAATTGTTCGATGCGAATGATGTGTATCTCATCCAGGCTTTGATTTTCTTTAGTCGCTTCAATTTCTACTGCCAAATCAATCGCCATTTTACCGGTTGTGAATACTAAACGCTTCACTTTGTTCACTTTAGTTCCAAGCTGAGGCTGTTCCACTACCGTTCGGAAATGACCTTCGCTAAGCTCTTTGCCGACAGAGGCGGTCAGTGGGTGACGCAACAGACTTTTTGGCGTCATAATCACTAACGGTCGAACAAACTCTGTTCCCAAAATAGCTCCCTGACGACGTAAAATATGAAAATATTGGGCTGCACTTGTCAAGTTCGCAACTGTCCAGTTATTTTCAGCTGCCAACTGTAAAAAGCGTTCCGGACGGGCGCTGGAGTGTTCAGGACCTTGCCCTTCATAACCGTGAGGCAACAGGAGGACGAGACCTGATTTTTGCCCCCATTTCGCTCTCGCTGCGGAAATGAATTGATCAAAGAGCGCCTGGGCGGTGTTGGCAAAGTCACCGTATTGCGCTTCCCAAATTACGAGTGTTTCAGGTGCAAACACATTGTAGCCATATTCAAAACCAACAACTCCTGCTTCTGACAGTGGGCTATTGTGAACCGCAAACGAAGCACGAGCTTGCGGGATACGATGCAAAGGTGAAAAGGTTTCGTTTGTTTCAGTGTCATGCAGTACAATGTGACGCTGGGCAAACGTTCCACGCTCCGAATCCTGACCGGTTAGACGAATTGGCGTACCCTCTTTTAGTAACGTTGCGAATGCCAGAGCTTCCGCTACCGCCCATTCTACTTTTCCGTTCTGTTCTAAGGCGTTTTCACGACGTTCCAGAATACGCTTTAATTTTGGATACACATGAAACCCTTCCGGCCATTTCAGTAATGCCTGATTTAATTCGCGAAGAGCATCAAGCGGCACCTTCGTTTCGATACTTGGAATTCCTTTAGCAATAACCCCTGGTACATTTACTTCTGCGACTGGTTCCTCTCGCTTCTTCTCTGACGCTTTTTCATACTCGGCTTGCAAGGTTTCTTGCACGCGGCGATCGATTTGTTGTATTTCTTCTTGATTAAGAGTGCCGTTTGCCTTTAATTGTTCCGCATATAATGCTTTTACGGTTGGATGCTTTGTCACTTTTTTGTAAACCTGCGGCTGGGTGACCGCCGGATCATCCATTTCATTATGTCCAAAGCGTCGATATCCGACTAAATCAATCAAAAAGTCTTTTCGGAAGCGTACCCGGTATTGATAGGCAAGATAGATGGCTGCCAGACAATCTTCCGGGTCATCGGCATTCACGTGTACAACAGGAATTTCGTATCCTTTCGCCAAGTCACTTGCATATCTTGTGAAACGGGAATCATGGCTGTCTGTCGTAAAACCGACCATGTTGTTGGCAATAATATGGATGGTTCCTCCTGTTTGATATCCTTTTAATCCCCCTAAATTCAAGGTTTCGGCAACAATTCCCTGACCAGGAAATGCCGCATCACCGTGGACTAAAATCGCAAACGCTTTTGATGTATCCTGTCTAGGGTAGCCGGCTTGATGGCGTTCTTCTTGAGCGGCTCTAGCAAATCCCTCTACAACCGGATCGACAAATTCAAGATGGCTAGGGTTATTCGCTAAGGTAATGCGGGTACGAACCGAACCAAAACCTTCCATAAATCGGTCTCTGCCTAAATGGTATTTCACATCTCCAGTCCATCCCCCACTAATATCGAGCAAATCTTCTGATGGACCTTGTGGTTTTGCGGAGGAGTGCTGAAATTCAGAGAAAATCTTATGATAAGGTTTTTCCAACACATGAGCCAGGACACTTAAACGTCCGCGGTGGGCCATCCCAATCATGACATTGTGAACGCCATCCGCTGCACCTTCATGAATCGCATCTTCGAGCATCGGCACGAGCATGTCGACTCCTTCAATCGAGAATCGTTTTTGACCAACAAACGTTTTGTGTAAAAACTGTTCAAATCCTTCTACTTCTGCCAGCCGCTCTAACAAGTTTTTACGTTCTTCTTTTGATCGTGCACGTTTTAAAACACCACTTTCCACCATCTGCGTTAACCAAGTTCGTTCTTCCATATTGTGTACATGACCGAACTCGTAGGACAAAGAGCCCGTGTAGACATTCTTTAGTTGGTTTACTGCATCAAGTGCGTTGTGTATCCCTGTTGGAACGTCTGTCAATACCAATTCGGCTGGAATCGCTTTCAAATCTTCCTCACTTAACCCATATTGTTCAGGAGTTGGTAAAGCGGAATCATTCCCATTACTTTCTAACGGGTTAATTCGCGCGCCTAAGTGTCCATATGAACGGATGTTATCAAGCAGTTTTACTGCTTTTATTATTTTTTTCGTATCTGTCAAATCGTTAGGAACAGGACCTGAACTTTTCACGCTTTGTTGTTTTTCTTCCACGAATAAAGGAGGACCCCAACTTACAAATAGCTCCTTTAATTCTGGACTAACGGTGTCAGCATCATTTACATACAACTCATATTGTTCCATTACATAGCCAAGGTTCGGACCATGAAAATTTGCCCAAGGATTTTGTTGATTTTTCTGTATTGTCAATTACAATACCCCCATTGATTTGTATTGTATGATTTGATAAATAAGTATTGATTGCTTACAAATAAGGATAATGCAATAATTGAAATAAATAAAATAGTGAAAAATTATATAGAAATATAAAAAAAAAATATATCGCAAGGATTGTGGAATTGATGGATTATCGTGATTGGGAAATACTGAAGGTTCTTTATAGCCAAAAAAATATAACAAAAGCAGCCAGGCTTTTATTTATTACCCAACCAGCATTAACAAACCGTTTAAAGCATATGCAGGAAGAATTGGGTGTTAAAATCGTAACCCGTGAAAGCAGAGGAGTTCATTTTACTCCTCAAGGAGAATATCTTGTCCAATGTGCGGACGAGGCCCTTGCTCATTATCAAAAAGTCAAAGAAACTGTCCAAAATATGAGCAATAATTCCAGTAATGAAGTTGCGGGGACATTAAAATTGGGTGTATCAAATTTTTTTGCCAATTATGAACTTCCTTATATTTTAAAATTATTTAAAATGCAATATCCCCATGTTGAGTTTAAGGTGATTACAGGATGGAGCAGAGACGTCACTCAACTGATACACAATAAAGATGTTCATATCAGCTTTATTCGCGGGGACTATGGTTGGAGAGGTTTAATGAAACATCTATTATTTGAAGAAACAATATGTATTACCTCAAAGGAAGAAATAGATATTTCGGAACTCCCCCATCTTCCAAAAATCGAATATAAAGGGGATTACTTATTAAAATCAATAGAAGATCATTGGTGGGCTGAAAACTTTGCTCAAGAACCCTTTATTAGTATAGCAGTCGACCAAGTTGATACCTGTAAGCAAATGGTGATCAACGGTTTAGGGTATGGAATCTTGTCCAGCAGGGTACTTACCGGGATTGATGATTTATATAAAATAGACTTAACTGATCAGAATGGAAATCCTATCATGCGAAGAACGTGGATGTATTACCATGAGGAATCGCTGGAATGGAATGTTGTTAATACCTTCGTCAATTTTATTAAAAATTTCGATTGGAAAGAGAAATAAATACTTCCTAAAAACCTTTGTTCATTTTATACAAGGGTTAAATGTATATATTCTTTACTAAGTGTTCTTAAACTTTATAAAATAACCAAGGGAATGGCGAAATTTCAAATTTACCATTCCCTTTCTTGGTTTTCGTTTTTCCTAATTATTCCAACTACACATGATAAACTAATTTCAGGTCGTATGAACTAAACTATTATGTCTTTTGGCATTAAAACCCCTCCGTATGTGTTGATACATATTATTTCGGTATTTTAGAAAAACTTGACTAATCACCCATTCCCAATGGTGAAAGCCTCAATCCATAGCAAATTTTACGATAGCAAAAATGCGAAGAAGAAAAAGTCATACACAAACCTTCTCTTCTTCGCATATTGATCTTCATTCAATAGGCACAGGGTCCCTATACTCCATCAAGTACCAAAGGAACTAATTTCCCTTCATTAACACTAATCAATCCGTAATCAGTTATTTTTAATTCTGGACTGACAGGAAGTGAAAGAGTGGACAAGGACATAATAACATTGTAATGTTTGTACCCTAACGATTTAAGACCATTCGTTAGATGATCGACTTGCTTTGAGATAACATCTAACGGCTCTTCCGAAAGAATTCCACCTACTGGTAATTCTAGCATAGAAAGGATTTTCCCATTTTCTACACAACAGATACCGCCTTGCTTGCGAATGACCTCATTAGCTGCTAGAACCATATCCTGCTTATTATAACCAACAACTAACAGATTGTGATTATCATGAGAATAAGTGGTTGCGATCGCGCCTCGCTTTAAAATGTCTCCGCCAATTAATCCTTGCGCACGGTTGTTGTTTTTGCCGTAGCGTGCAAACGTGGTGATTTGCGCATATTGGCTATTTTCCCAGCATAGCTTACCGTCTTTTACTTCGATCTGATCATGTCTTTCCTCAGTAAATGTCGAACCATCTTGAACGTGCATAATTCGGCAGTTATAGTGATCATCAACGAGTGAAACATTTATCACAAAATCTTTCTCGGTCAGTTCTTCCAGGATTACACTATGATAGAAAGGCGCTGGAAATTTTCCATCCTGTCTTGCTTGAATATAAGGCTTGGATGCATCAAACACAAGCTCTCCTTTTTTATAAACCATCTCAATTTCAAAATCCTTTAAATTTTCGACAAGAAAAAAATCTGCTATTTTACCTGGCGCAATAGCTCCTCGGTCGTACATTCTCATCCGCTGTGCAGGTGTATAAGTGCACGCATAAATCGCTTTTTCTGGCGACATCCCCATCTGGATCGCTTTCTTCAATAGAACATTTAAATGGCCTCTTTTTTGGAAGGAATCAGCCATAACATCATCTGTCACAAAACAAAAATGCTCATCAACTTGCTTTGTATTTAAATAATTCATAACGTCTTTCGTCATTGATTTTTCCTGAATTTCAAGAAACATTCCTGCCGCAATCCGCGCTTCCATTCCTTCTACTGTTTGATGAGTATGATCTGAATTCACTCCTGCGAATGCCACTTTTTGCAAGTCTAAATCAAGCAATTTCGGAACATGGCCCTCAATAATCAGATTTGGATAGTGTGTGCGGATATACTCCAAAATTTGATTCGTTTTCCCATCATGATCTGAAACGATCTCATAGTAATTCATAATCTCGCCAAGACATCTAATATCTTCCGTTTTCAGCAGCTGATCGATATCACTTATTTCAATTGCTCCTCCTGTTGTTTCCATCGTAGTAGCAGGAACAGAACTAGGAATGGCATAAAACATATCGACGACACAATCCTTACTTGCCTTAATCATTTCCGTTACACCTGAAATACCAAACACATTGGCTATCTCATGAGGCTCCGGGACAATCGTTGTTACACCGTTTTTTATTAACCCGTAGGAAAACGTAGACGGTGTCACCATTGTGCTTTCAATATGCAAATGAATATCAATCAAACCGGGAATTAGATACTTTCCGTTACCATCAACGATTTCGTTTGCTTTTAAAGTTTCTGCTCCACGTTTACCAATATATAAAAACTTACCGTCCTTTATCGCTACATTGCCTTTATCAAAGGTTTTAAAATAGCTATTGTAAACATTAGCATTTACGACCAGCATATCAATTTTCAATACTTTCTCCTCCTCTTGCTAGTCCGTATTGTAAAAACTTTTATATTAAAAAAGTTAATAATCTTTGAATTTAAGGGCTTTAAATGCAAAAAACTTGC
>NZ_CANNCR010000017.1 GCF_947503125.1 uncultured Metabacillus sp. | reverse complement strand
GCGAACCGATGTTGACTTATCGTAGGGAGATGATCTGAAGTTTGATAGGCGATAGGCGCTGGAGCTGGATGTCGCAGTGCTTATCCACAGTTCAATGAATTTTATAATTTCCTAAACAACAAGATAAGCAATGCCTGTTCTCTTCACAAGGAAACAGGCATTGCTCATTTTGTTATTAAGTAAGCTGTAACATAAAGTCGTTATTTGTTTAAAAACCTCTAATTTTTTCCGTTTATTATATAATCTGCTGATAAATGTAGATAAATTTTCACGTCTACATGCAGGAAAACATGATTGTTTTCGAAAAATATTAAGGAGGACAAAAGTCTATCAAAAAAGAAGGAAAGGTGGTCGTTGTTGGTGAGAGACGATATGACCTTACAACAAATTGCTGAAGGTCTTCCTAAATCCGTATTAAATGCATCTGACAAAGACTTGGAAGGATTCCAAAAAATCATAGAAGAAACAATTAAACTTCGAGAAGGTCATAGAAATTTACAAAAAATGATTAAAAATTTTTCTACTTCCGGAATTCAGCGCACTTAAACAATTGAAGCGATTGTTTCGACATGCATTTATTGCTAAGACTATTTTTTTCTACCGCCTGATGAACCCACATGTAGGTCTTTGAATATAGCTCCTTTTCAAAAAATGGTTATAGTCAAGGACCTACCAAATGGGTAACAAAAACATTCATTAAAAAAAGTCAGCCAAAATCCTTTTGCTTTCATCTAAATAGATCCTGCTTTATATAGCCTATGAAACCGCCCGTTTTTCTTTACTCCATGCCTGTACCTTACAAAAATAATCCTTTTTTCATAAGATGTATTATCTTTTACGTTAGGTGGTGAATCGGATGGGCAAAGATGGCGGCGGATTCGGTTTCGCATTAATCGTTGTATTATTTATCCTCTTAATTATTGTAGGTTCAGCGTATGTTCGCTAATAACAACTTTTCTCCTCTTTAAACTCCAGATTTAATTCACATCATCTTATTTAAACCTTCAAAAAAAAGGGCTGCCTCAAAACAAAAGGGTCACCACCAACACCATATATAGGTGATAATTGGTAGAGTTTGACCCTTTTGAGACAGCCCCTGTCAAATTAATCAGTTGTTTTCTTTCTAAGCATAACCATCATCACTGTAATGATACTAAAGGCAATAAAGGCTAAAAATGGAATTGTGATAAATCCCAGCAAATTGATATACTCGCCTGAGCATGGGATACCACTTGTACACATTTCGAACTTTTGCAAGAATGGAATTTTCTGCAAGGAGTAATGATAGGCTGAAATAATCATTCCTATAATCGAGAACGGTAAAACATATTTATAAACTTTGCGATCATTATGATAAAATGCGATGCCGATCACGAAAGTTAATGGATACATAAGAATACGCTGATACCAACATAGTGTACAGGGGATAAAATGCAATACCTCACTAAAAAATAAACTTCCTAACGTCGCAATGAGAGAAGTAACCCATGAAAACAGTAATGACTTATTCATTTCTATTCACTACTCCTCTTGTGCAGCCTCTTCAACCATTGCTTTAAAGTCTTCATAGCTATTGCCTTCGAATATTTTCCCATTTACATAGAGAGTTGGAGTACCAGTTATTCCGAGATTGTTGGCTCTCTCCATATCAGTATCCCAAGCAGGCTCTGATTCATTACTTTTAAATGCTTGCACCACTTTTTGAACTTCCGCTTCTGAAACAATTTCCTTTAAGGTATCTTCAAGAAATGTTTCTGTAAAAACATCGATTCTTTCATATTTTAAGTCAGCTGGCTGTTTTGTAAAAAGAAGTTCATGGAACTCCCAAAATGTATTATTCCCAAGCTCCTGGTAAACAGCCTCGCCAAACTTTGCCGACCGGATCGAATCAATGTTAATGAACGAATAATTCATAAAATAAAATCTTGCTTTCCCTGTGTCAATAAAATCCTGCTTGATCTGGGGGAGAAACGACTCATTAAAATTTTTACAGACAGGACATTTATAATCACCAAATTCAACAATTTGAACAGGTGCTGCTTCTTCCCCAAGAAACGGTTGGCCATTGTAATCAAATGCTTCAACTTTTGTTGTTGTATTTGCCAGAAAGAACAAACCGCCCATACATATTGCCAACAGACCGACGATCCAAAAGATAAGCTTTGGAGATTGCGTTTTTGATTGTTTTCTTTTTCCTTTTGACATGATTGCACCTACTTAATTTTTTGTCAGTAATAACTAGGCTGCTTTTTTATTTGTTAGTTTCGCATCAAGTGAAAATGATGATTTCGAGTTAAGAAATAGGAATAGTGCAATGGCTGCATATGTAATATCTAATTCATACGCCGAAAAACCTTCAGATAATTTTACCTTTAAGATCACGACAATCATAATGATAAAAAACAAAGGAGTAATGTAACGTGTACCTAAGCCTGCTATGAGCAGCAGACCTCCAACGATTTCGATCGCCGTAACCATATACGCCATGAATCCAGGGATGCCCATGCTTTCAAACCAGCCAGCTGTGTTTTCAACTCCACCTTGATATTTTGCAAAACCATGAATAAAAAATGCTAATCCTAAATAAACACGCAAAATGAGAGATCCGATTTCAAAAGACTTCATTTAAACTAGCTCCCTTCAGTTAATGTTTTATGCCACCAACACTACATAGTGTAGTGTTGGTGGGTAAAAAATTACATTCCTTTTACGAATTGCATCATTGTATATATACACTACACATTGTAGTGTATATATACTTATTGGTCAAGAATAAAAACTGATCAGAAACAAGACTAATTAGACAATAATCATTAATGTCATCAAAATCATAATCATGTTAATGGAAATAATAATCGATCTTGTTTGTAATTTGACAGGAATGGAGTTCTCTGGCTCAACCAACTGCTTTATTCGGTAATCAACCGTTCCTCCAGTAAAATGGACAAGAACCGGAGTGGAACCTCCTCCCAAGCGTGTTTTAATAAGTTTAAGAAGCGCGCTGCCTAGCCCTAATTCAGATCCCATCCGCTTAACTGCATATTCATCAGCTACAAGTTCAACCAAAATTTTATAATTTTGATAAGCCCATTTTGTAAGCGGAATATACCACATGACTTCAGAGATCAGTTGTAAGATAAAGATTTTAAAAGGATCAAAATATTTTTGATGGGCCGTTTCATGATAGACTACGGCAGCCAGTTCCTCTTGATCCAGCATCTTGATTAATTGTGTCGATAGAACAATCTTTGGTCTGGCAAATCCAAAGGTGATGGCAACAGGTTCATTACAGGTAATCACTTGAATATCCATTTTTTTACGCTGGAAATGATGATTTACAGATAAAGTCAGTTGTTCGTTTTTTAACAAGGTGATCTTATTCTTTATTTTATTTATTTCCATTAGCTGTTTAATCATTTTTTTGCAAATACTAAAGATCGTGACGACAATAAAAGAATTGATTGTTAATAAAACAGAATGGTACAAGAAGGTATTTCCCTTAAATAAACTAATACAAAACTGAAAGATATTCAGATTAATCATTGTACCAAATACATGATTAACCACATACATTCCCATTTGAGCACACAGAAGGATCCCAAGAAAGAGGCCTAGTCCGAAAACAACTTGTGATTTATATCTCCACATTATTTATTTTTTCCTTTTTTTAATTGGTTAATTTTTTCTTCCAGGCGATGAAGTAATTGTTGATCTACCTCTGTTAGAGAATCAAGCATATGGTTCACAACCAGGCCTCCAAACTCATCTAATAGATTATCCGTAAGCTTTTTCGATTGCTCTTCAATGAATTCTTGCTTTGATTTTACCGGCTTGAAGAATGATGTTCTTCCGACCGCCCTTTTATCGATCACTTTTTTATCAACCAGCCGATTCATTACAGTCATAACCGTATTAAAATTTGTTGCTTTTTCTTTTTCAAGCTGCTGCTGAACTTCTTTAATACTCATTTCTGAGCCTTCCCAAAGAATTTCCATAATCTTAGACTCTAAAGGACCAAAAAATCGATTCAATCCTACTTTATCAAACCGAAAATTGTTTATATTCATGTTTTTCACCTTCCATTACATATTGTAGTGTAAAAGAAGGAATTCATCAATAAACAAAAGAAAGAAGATAAGGATTATTCTTATCTTCTTTCATGAATGTTTGCTTTACAATTCTTTTCCATTTGTTTCAATAACATGTTTTTACCAATGAAAGCTTTTCTTTTTGATTAAAAATGATAATTTTTATATACAAAAAGACGCTCAACCAACTGATAGTGGGTGAGCGTCTTCAAGCTTCTAACAAACTTAGTTAGAACCAGCCTTTAATAATTCTTTTTGTTCATCGCTATTTTCAGCTTTTTCTTTTGCCATTTTGGCTTGTTTATATTTCCCTAACCCAATAACAGCAGCAATGACTAAAATTTCGAAGCCATATTTTACAAAGCCGTTAGCAAACAATCCGCTTAAGAAATGTTCTCCAACGATCATCTTTGCAGAAGTCCATGCTAATACACCAGCCCCAATCGTAACAATGATCGGGTAACGATCAATCCATTTGAGAATAATTGTACTTCCCCACATAACCACTGGAACAGAGATTAATAATCCAATGATGACAAGAAGCATATTTCCATGAGAAGCTCCTGCAACAGCCAATACATTATCAAGACCCATTAATGCGTCAGCGATAATAACGGTACGAATCGCTGCCCAAAAGTTATCTCCAGCCTTTACATCTCCATGATCATTGTCATCAACAAGCAATTTATAAGCAATAATCACTAGTAAAAGTCCGCCAACTAAATGAAGGCCAGGGATTTCTAATAACCAAACGACCGCAAGTGTTGCCACGATACGAATCGCAATTGCGCCAAATGATCCCCAAATAATTACTTTCTTTTGTTGGTCCTTAGGCAGGTTTCTTGCCGCAAGTCCAATTAGAATGGCATTATCTCCAGCTAAAACTAAATCAATCACTATAATAGACAAAAGTGCAGTGAGAAATTCCATTTCCATTTTTTCAACCTCCTAAAAAATTATATTTTACTACTTTCAAATTCTTTTAGAATCAAAAATAGTTTTAAACAAAAATAAAGAGACCTTTGCCAAAGTGGCAAAGGTCTCGCTAAGCACAATTTTATGCCAACAAAGCCGATGAACAATCGAGGTTCATGGAATGACGACTTTGTTTCAGGATTATCCTGACGCTACTCCCCTTTACGGTGGAAGGTTATTACGTATTCAAACTACTTGTTATTGTCATTATACTTTAGTCTTGAAAATATGTCTATATTTTTGATTTATTTTATGCTTCAACATCGATAAAATGCTCTTTCTTTTGCTTGATGCCGGCAATCAGGCTGAACGTAATGGCAATGATGGAAAGAACCATTAACGTTCCTGAAATCGGTCTTGTAAAGATCGTTAAAAGATTCCCATTAAAAAGATTTAACGATTGTAATAATGACTCTTCCATTAAACCGCCCAAAATAAAAACTAAAGCAATTGGTGCGACTGGAATGTCTGCCTTTTTAAATAAATAGCCGATGATTCCAAAAGCTAGAAACCCTCCTACCTCCCAAAGGCTGTTGCTGATTGAATAGGTACCTACAATCGAAACGCTAATAATGATGGGGAAAAGCAATTTAAACGGGATATTTGCAACCTTTGCCCACATTTTAGCCATTGGTAAATTCAGAAATAATAAAAGAGCGTTCCCAATAAACATACTAGCAATGACAGCCCAGACAAAATCTGCGTTTTGAACAAACATAGTTGGTCCAGGTGTGAGACCGTGAAGGATAAAGGCCCCTAATAAAACCGCCATTGTTGCAGAACTAGGAATTCCTAATAAAAATAAGGGGATTAATGCGCCACCACAAAAGGAGTTATTTGCCGTTTCAGGTCCTGCAACACCTTCAACCGCTCCCTTCCCAAAGCGAGCGGGATCCTTCGCCAGCTTCTTTTCTAATGAATACGACATGAGGGCGGGAACAACTGAACTGGTTCCTGGAATTAAACCGATGAAAAACCCTAAAAGAGTCCCTCTTCCCATTGACATTAGTGAGGGCTTCCATTCGTTTCGTTGCGGAAAAAGTCCACCCATTTTTGGGGGCTGATCCGGCTTTTTAAATTGCTGTTCTGCACTTAGTAAAATTTCCGATAACCCAAACAGACCCATTGCTATCGTAACAAAATCGAAGCCATCTAATAAATGTGCAGATCCAAAGGAAAAGCGTACAATACCTGACCCTGGAGCAATCCAACAGAGCTAATACGAGACCAATTGTAACCGCAATAGCTCCCTTTATAATGGATTTACCTGCCAAGCCAATCACCATTGTCATGCCAAAAATGATTAAGGCAAAAAATTCAGGAGGACCGAATGCTAACGCAAAATCGACTAATAAAGGGGCGACAATGACTAATCCAACAATCGATAATGTGCCTCCAATAAAAGAGCCGATGGCCGATAAACCAAGAGCAACACCTGCACGTCCATTCTTTGCCATTGGATATCCATCAAGACTTGTAATAACAGATGCCGCTTCACCTGGTACATTTACTAAGACAGTTGTAATGGTACCTCCATACATAGAACCGTAAAAAATACCAGCAAGCATGATAATGGCAGGGATTGGATCCATTGCAAAGGTCATTGGAATTAGAAGCGCTGTTCCTGCACTGGGACCTAAACCAGGTAAAATTCCAACCAGCATTCCGACTGTTACACCGATTAAACAATATAAAAGATTTTGCCATGTAAGGGCTGTTTCCAACCCTGCTAATAAATACCCTATGGTCTCCATTGTTCTCCCTCCTTACCATCCCCACATATTTACTGGTAATGGAATATTTAAAACGGTCTTAAATCCTAGAAATAATACCATTGTGATCGCTGCTGAAATACCTAATGATGAATACCATTTGTACTCTGGAGAAAGCAGGATTATTAATACAATCATGCTGGCGATCACAAAGCCTGAATAAGGTGAAATAATAATAAAAAGAAAAATAGACCCCAAAATCGATAATAGCTTCATCAATACCTTTCCTTTTGGAAGCAAATCGAATATACTGTTATTTTTCTCTTTTAAACTACTAAATATATAGATAATGGATAGGACTCCCAACAAACCGCTTAACCAAATTGGGAGCAGCCCAGGAAAAGTTAGGCACACAGGTCAGCTATGCTAGTAGTGAAGAATATAGAAAAATGTTGGAACAAGATATTCAGGATATTACAGACCTCAAGGATCTATTGGGCTGGTAACATTTACTGGAACACCTAATTCTTTTTCTAGAAATGGTGTTAACGTACGGGCGGTTGTATCTGTACCGCCTCCAGCATCATAAGAAACGATCACAGAGATTGGTTTTGTTGGATAATCTGTCTCTGATGAGTCCTTTGTTCCTAATGAGGATGAAGCTGCCCCCTGATTACCCGAACAAGCTGTAAGAACCCCGATGATGAATAAAAGCATTACTGCAAATGACCATAAACGCTTCATGTTTACATCCCCCTTTAATAATCTTAGACTTTATATTAGCTATCGAATGGTAGATAACGCTTACAATTTATCGGTTATTCGACATTCTTTTTAGATGAATACTTAGAAAACCCTTTTACAAACTTTTAGTGAAATACCCTTTAATCCTCTAATAACGTTATAAATATGCCGTCTAATTTCAAGCGCTTACATTTTTGCTTAGGTATCAATGTTTACTTTCTTATTTTCAACTGGATATTTTTCTATTGCTGATGTAATGATTTCCTCCAACATCTTATAATGCTCCTTTTTGACTGGGATTACAGGCGGCTTAACTGTGTTCCCAACAGGAAGTCCAACAATTTCCATTCCCGCTTTAATGAGGGATATGGCATATCCTTTTCTGGATTTACGAATACGATTAATCGGAAGAAGAACATCCACATATAATTGCCTTACTAGGTGATGGTTTCCTTCAGTTAGTGCTTTATAGTACATTCTAGAAATATGCGGCAAATAGTTTGATATCGCAGAAGAATATGTGTTGAAACCTAACGGTATATAGGTTGGCATCGTAATTTCTGCAAACGGCATTCCATTAATCCACTGTAGACGATCCCCGATAGTTTGTGTTTGTTCAACTACCAGTTCCATTTTTCCATGTCCATCTTTAAGCCCAACAACTTGCGGATAATCTAGCAATCTTTGCAATGTTTCTAGTTCTAAAATGGCATTATCCCTCTGATAAACAATGGCGTTTAAATTGCTATTCTCAAGGATCTCTTTATAGTAATTATAGATCCCTTCCTGCTCTCCTTCGATTAAATAAGGCGGCAGAGTTAAATACCCATCAGCACCTAAATCCTCCGATAGCTTTACTTGTTCAATCGCATGCGTAATATTACCGCCAACACCTGTATAGACTGGAACCTTTCCTGAAGCAGTCGTAACAGCCACCTCTACCATCGACTGGTACTCTCCCTTACTTAATGCATGGAATTCTCCAGATCCGCAAGCAATAAAAATTGCTGTTAGGCCCTCTTCAATTAAAAACTGAATATTTCTTTCCAATGCCTTCTCATCAAGCCGTCCATTCTCACCCAATGGTGCTACTGGAAAACCTAAAATTCCCTTTGGAGCCTTCCTTTCAACAAGTGTCATCCTTACTACCTGCCTCTCCCCTAATTTTGTTGGGCATTTAAGACCATACCTCATCTTTCCTTTTGTCCATTTGTCATACAATTAATTTCTGATTCAATTGTATGACAAATGAAATTGCCTGTCAATTCAAAAAAATAAAAATTCATGAGCATTTTCTTTTTTGCCGTTGAAAGAGCAAAAGTGCAAACGCCATGCCGGTACAAGAATTTAATCATTTCCTTAAAATTAAAAAAGCTAACTCTAGAGGGCTGAACCCTTTTGAGATAGCTTTTAAAAAAGGTAAGAAAGAAAATTTTAACCTAGTTTTTGTGTCTTGTTCCGAAGCACAGGACGTGCAAGTGCAGTCATTGCGACAGGACGTCGCGTCTTTTGACTGCCAGCGCCTAGCCTCTCTAGGGTCTAGCCACTCATGAATTGAAGGCAAAGAATGCCTTCTATTCATAAGCGTCTTATTTGCCCTAGGCTGATCAAGGCGCTTGCGCTTTTCTTATAATCATTCTTTCCTTTCAGCCAGCAAGCGCAGGGAAAAGACCGTTTTTTCACCGGTGCTTTCCCTTAAAAACATATCACCGCTCTGTGCTTTTGCTAAAAGCAAGCTGAACGGCAAGCCTAGGCCAAGTCCTCGTTCTACATGTTTTTTGTTTTCTCCGCGATAAAAGCGTTCAAAAATAAACGGTTGCTCTTGCTCAGAGATGCCGTAGCCATTATCTGATACATCGAGGGAAATATAACCGCCATCT
Organism: uncultured Metabacillus sp.; assembly: GCF_947503125.1. Taxonomy (GTDB): domain Bacteria; phylum Bacillota; class Bacilli; order Bacillales; family Bacillaceae; genus Metabacillus. The sequence continues at coordinate 69,274 of NZ_CANNCR010000017.1, read as the reverse complement.
CTGTACAGCTCAACAGAAATTTCCCCTTTTTTTCTCTCTTTGACAGCGTGAAGGCTATTATTCAATAAATTCACGAGGATTTGCTGCAGTCTAACATGGTCTGCAATCGCAAAAAGCTGTGTTTCATGTGTTGTAAACGTAAGATCTACGTTCACTAATTGCTGCTGGTGAACAATTTCCCACTGATAGATGATCTCTTTCACAACCCGGCATAGGTCCATCTTTTCTGGATTTACTTTAATCGAACCTGCGCTAAAACTATTAAAATCTAATAAATCCTCCACCATCTTCTGCAGTTTATTTGCCTCATTTAAGGCCATTTGGACAAATTCCTTACTCTGATCTCCTGTGACAACATTGTCTCTTACCGCCTGAATCAAGGCACTTACTGAGGTAATCGGTGTTTTTAATTCATGTGTTACACCTGCGAGCAATTCCGTTCTTAGGGCTTCAAGATGTTTAAGGCGATTCGTCATTTCCTTGAAGGAAATGATAAGCTGATGCAGCTCTTTTTCTTTCACATCTTCGTTTAATTTAATTTCATAGTTTCCCCGCATTAGCTCTCCGGCCGCTGTTGCTACCTGTTCAACCGGTCTTGCTAATTTTCTCGACAATGAATAGATGACGAACCAGCCTAATATCGCTAATCCGCCTAAAAGTAAAGCTAGCAGCTGATATTCTTCACGATTCATATTCGTCAACTCTGTAATCGGTTGAATAATAATGATGGCTCCAATGGTTTCTTCATCTAACTCGATAGGCGAAATAACAGCATATGCAGTCCGAAACCGGTCTGATGAAATTTTTTCCACAGATAAGCTTTCTGGTATTTCTAATAATCTAATAAGTTCATCTTGCTTATTAGACTCAAAATGATCGCGGCCTCTCGGGCCTAGTGGTAGTACTCTCCCATCATTCATTTTCAGATAAAATTCCAATGGCTCCCGATTATTTAATACTTTTTCTCGATCCTCGAGGAATGGGAGTTTAGGGCTGACCATTATGTTACCTTCCTCATCAACTACTCGATCCGAGATTACTCGATCCGAGATCTCTTGTGCCAGTAATTTGGTTAATTTCAGCTTGTTTTCAATTGAACTATGCCGTATCCAAAAAATTGAAACGACTGCGATAATAAGTAAACCAATTACAAGCGTGATTAAATAACGTCTTGTCCAATAATATAATAGCGGAATTTTTGACTTCTTCTTATTTAACATAGAATTGGTAACCCAAACCGCGAAGTGTTTTAATCTCTCCATCAGCCTCATCCCATCCGCTTAATAATTTACGAATTCGTTTTATGGCAAGATCGACTGCCCTGTCGCTCCCTTCATAATCATATCCCCAGACATTTTCGATCAGCTGCTCCCGTGTAAAGGTTTGGTTCGGATGCTCAGCTAAAAATAGAAACAAGGATAGATCTCTAGGAGTAAACTGAATTTCGATTCCGTTTAAGAATACCTGATGAGCAAGAAAATTAATTTTCAATGACCCATAAAGTTTAACCTTGTCGGCTTCTTCAAGCTGTGGCGATCTTCTAAGAACAGCACTCACTCTAGCAAGCACCTCCTCAGCGACAAACGGCTTTGTAATATAATCATCTGCTCCACTGTCAAAGCCTTGTAATTTTTGATTCATATCTGATAAAGCCGTAATCATGATGACGGGACAGGAGCTTTTTTCACGAATTTTCTCTAATACACCCCAACCATCTAGCTGCGGCATCATAACATCTAATAAAATGAGCGCCGGCTTTAGTTCATCAGCTTTTTGTAATGCTTCTACACCATTATAGGCATAGTGTACGTCATACCCCTCTTTTTCTAAATATGCACCTAGCACCATCGAAATGGCAATTTCATCTTCTACAACTAAAATTGTTTTCATCATCTGTTTCCTTTTTCCTTCGATTATACTAAAACTGTCCTGATTGGAAAAAGGAGTTTGACATCTTGATTAGTCAAACTCCACCAAAAACTTCGTTTAATGTCGTAAAGCAGCTAAAGGACTTAAGTTTGCCGCTTTGTTTGCAGGAAAGATGCCGAAAGCAACACCGATGATAATGGAAAAGCTAACGGCAACACCTACTGCAAGCCAGGAAATGGATACGGCCATGTCTAATAATTGGGAAAGCGCCTCTGCACTTCCTATTCCAATAAGAACACCAAGCAAACCGCCAAGAGCGCTTAATACGGTTGCTTCAATTAAAAACTGTGTTAATATATCCTTCTTTTTTGCACCAATCGCTTTTCGAATCCCAATTTCTCTCGTTCTTTCCGTTACAGAAACGAGCATAATATTCATAATTCCGATTCCGCCAACTATAAGGGAAATGCTGGCTATACCTGCAAGCAAGAGGGTCATTGTATCTGTTACAGATGTTAATGCCTCCTGAATATCTGATTGATTCCGTACATTATAGCTTGTTTCATCCCCGCTAAATTGATTGTAGAGGAATCGTTCAATTTTAGCCATTCCCATATCAACCGTATCTTCTGACGCCATTTTCATATCAACTGAATTAATCACGGTTTGACCTAAAAAGCGTTGTGCAGTAGCGAATGGGATAAGGACCATATCATCAACAGAGCCTTGCAGCTCCTCACCCTGTTCCTCGAGAACGCCAATTACTTTAAAGGTGGTTCCATCTATTTTTACTTCGTTTCCAACAGGGCTTGTAAATCCGAATAATTCTGTTGCAACATTTGAGCCTAAAAGGGCAACCTTGTTGCGGTTTTCATCATCAATATTTAAAATAAAACGACCTGAGCTGACCACAGTCTCTTGGACATCTTCATATGATGGGGTAACACCGTTAATGGTGACACTTTCCATACTGGTTGTGCCATTTTTTACTGTTCCACTTCCTGAAACGGTTGGTGACACAGCCTCCACTTCAGAATATTCCTCAAATCCCATCACCTCATCATAATCAACAACTTCTTCACTTGTTGTATTCCCTTGTATCGAAACAGATACCATTGTCGTTCCTAATGATGAAACATCTTCTGAAACAGACTGTGAAGCCCCTTGTCCAAGTGAAACGAGTGCAATGACAGCTGAGACCCCGATGATAATGCCCAGCATCGTTAAAAAGGCTCTAAGTTTATTGGTAACAATATTTTTAAAAGCAATTTTGATTGCTTGCCCTAGTTTCAATGGACAAGCACCTCCCTTCTCTCAGAGATTTTGCCATCTTGAATGCGAATCACCCGCTTAGCTTGTTTCGCAATTTGTAAATCATGTGTAATTAAGATGATGGTATGGCCTTGATGATTTAAATCCTGTATCAAATTCATTACTTCAATACCAGTTTTGCTGTCTAATGCGCCGGTTGGTTCATCTGCGAGTAAGATCGGCGGATTTCCGGCAAGGGCGCGGGCAATTGCCACCCGCTGCTGCTGTCCCCCTGATAATTCGGTTGGCCTATGGCCGGCGCGGTCAGCTAATCCAACCTTTTCTAAAGCTTCCATCGCAATTTCCTTTCTCCGATTACTGTTTAAGCCACGGTAAATGAGTGGAAGTTCTACATTTTCAAATGCAGATTGCTTAGGTAATAGATTAAATGATTGAAAAATAAACCCAATTTTTTGATTACGCACCTCTGCTAATTGTTTTTGCCTAAGGGAAAGGACATTTTTCCCATCAAGAAGGTATTCTCCTGAATCAGGGACATCGAGACAGCCAATCATATTCATAAGCGTTGATTTTCCTGAACCAGATGGACCAATAATGGCGATAAAGTCTCCTTTGTTGACGGAAAAGCTGACATCATCTAACGCTTTAACTGTTTCTCCTCCAAGTGTATAGTGTTTACTAATATTGCGTATTTCAACGATGCGCTGTTCTTCAATCATTGACCCATTCCTCCCCGATTACCGCCTCCACCTTGAGGCATTTGTCCTCCATCCATGCTGCCAGGGAAGCCCTTTTGCATCATTCTATCCATCGTCTCCTCTGTATCATCACTACTTGATTGAAGAGTTGGAAGAACGACCTCTTCACCCGCGCTCAAGCCACTGACTATTTCAGCCACTTCTTCATTTTGCAGGCCCACTTCAACCGTTTTTTGTGTTGTTTGTGCTGATGAGTTTTCTGTACTAGTCGTGCTTGCATCTGAAGTTTGCTCTTCTTCTGTTTGTCCAACTGCTTCTGTTTTGCTTTCTCCTTCAGCTGGAACTAGTACATAATATTGATCACCCTGTTTTTGAACAGCTTCAATTGGAACGGTAACGACATTTTCCTTGCTTTCCGTTGTAATCACTGCCTCTGCAGTCATTCCTACTTTTATTCCTGTCGGTTTATTAATTTTTACATTAACAGCATATTGTGCCACACTGCTGCTTTCAGATTCATTAGCTTCTTTTGAGACACTTGTAACTGTCCCTGTAAATTCTGTATCAGGAAGGGCACTTACGTCAATTTGTACGGTTTGTCCAACCTTCACCTTCGAAATATCTAATTCATCCACGTTTACAACCATTTGCAGATTGCTGTAATCAGTAATTTCAATCAATTCCGTTCCCTTTGAAATCATATCTTCTGCCTCCACATTTAATGTGGTAATTTCTCCTGAAAACGGTGCTTCGATTGGATCAAGATCATCGTCTTCAAAGGTGATTAAATCATCGCCTTCTTCAACCGTATCACCAACTGCAACTAAAACCTCTTCCACAACAGCATTATTTTCTTCAGCTGTGATGATCTCTTCATTTATCGTTGAAATGCTCCCTGTACCGCTTACCGTCACTTCGACATGCCCGGTTTCTGCAACAGCTGTTTGTGTTTCCATAGTAGTCGTACTTGCTTCCTCCTTTTTATTACTGAAAATTCCATAGGCGGTTGCTCCTCCGCCAATAACCATTACAAGTATGACAATGCTTATGATCCATTTTTTCATTTTTCTCTTCCTTTCTTTTTGCAAGTTAATCGTATCCTACGAATTTTTTGTTAGTGGACATAAACTGTTTACATGTACAAGCATAAGTCCGTAATGTGTCAAGCAAATGTCAGAATTGATTTTTTAAAGAAATTTTGATGAAATAAAAAAAGACCCCAGATTGAAAACTGGAATCATTGTTTCACTTACAATTATCTTTTTAGTAAGTCCTCGCGAACAGGTGTAAATGTATCTAGTAAAATTGATTCTTCTAATGCTGTTACACTGTGTTTTGCATGGCTTGGAATATAAATTGTCTCCCCCTGGTTAAGCATGGTTTCCTCTCCATCAATCCGGAAGGCAATTTTTCCTTTTATACAATAGCTCATTTGTTCATGAATATGGCTATGCTCATAGCCTTCAGCCCCTTTTTCAAATTGTACCTCCATCATCATTAAGCCTTCTCCAGGCTGAAAAATCTTTCGCTTCACACCAGGTTCTGCTGACTCCCATTTTCCTATATTACTCATTACGTTTCCTCCTATGTAAGATCATGTTAACGCTTGCATACTTCTCTATTACTATAGCATAATTATATTTATCATTTATGTCTTTAAGAAAAAGTCAATTCCGTTTTTTCCGAAAAGATAGTGAGTTTTACTAAAATGATAGAATAGAAGGTTATCGATCCGAATGAAAAACGAACCTTTAAGGGGGATATTACATGACTCAGTTATTATGGCCTAATGGAGCACCTTTTCAGGAAGCTAACCAGGATTATTCACCGACTCTTACACCCTATTTTGCAGAAAGGAATGAAAAGCATGGTGCAATCATCGTTTTTCCAGGAGGCGGCTATCAAAATCGGGCACTTCATGAAGGTGAGCCTGTTGCAAAATGGCTAAACAGCCTTGGAATAACGGCTTTTGTTCTACACTATCGAGTATCGCCTTTTAGACACCCGGCCCCGCTGGCAGATGCTCAGCGTGCCATTCGATATGTTCGACATCATGCCGAGGAATGGAATCTTGATCAACAAAAGATTGGCATTTTAGGATTTTCAGCAGGCGGGCATTTAGCTTCGACCGCATCAACCATTTTTGATATAGAAGGCTTGGAAGCCAGTGATTCTATTGACTATGAAAACTGTCGCCCAGACTTAGCAATTCTTTGTTATCCTGTTATATCATTCACAAATTACTTCCATGAAGGCTCTGTCCACAACCTTCTAGGGGAAAATCCAACACATGAGCTTCGAGTCTCGTTATCTAGTGAAAATAACGTTTCTGCAGCCACCCCCCCTACATTCCTGTGGCATACAGCTGATGATGCTGCAGTACCTGTTGAAAATAGTCTTCTATACGCACTATCGTTAAGCAAAAACAAGATTCCATTTGAATTGCATGTCTTTCCTAATGGACGTCATGGTTTAGGTTTGGCTGACGATGATGCTGTTGTTGGAAAGTGGACTGAGTTATGTGGGAGCTGGTTGAGAATGCAGGGGTTTGCGATATAAAGGAATTGTATTATATAAAAATAACCCTTAGCTAGTTTGGAGTTTGAGCTAAGGGTTATTTCACGAATGACCAATTTCGTATCTTTACTCTATGTTTTAATCTTAAAATTTCTTCGGATTCCAGCCCTTCAACACATTCTCAACCGTATATTCCTTAGCCTCTTCATCGGTTAACTGCGGTCGATCTAGATTGACGCCTGGCCCTGTATTTTGGTATTCATAAAATCTGGCATCTTTTGCACTGAATCCGGACATATCTGTCCATCCTTCTTCATGAATATGTGCGCCAAGTTCACAGTTTTTAAAGACGACACTTGCAATCGCATTTGGGTCACCGCCAGGATGCCATGGACGTCCTAAGTAGACAGTTCCATCTGCCGCCTCGCTTTTTAACCGGCTATTTAGAAAGAGAAAGCCATATGGTTCACTGATGTTTGTGCTTGCAGCTGTAATATAGCCATTATTCGTTGATGAACCACGATCCACTGAAACGATCTCACAATCTTCAAATACCGCCCGAGCTCCGCCGAAAATAAAGTCGACATCTCCTTCAATATAGCATTGGTGATAATATTGTGTGCCTGAATGGGCTAATAGCGTATCCTGATTTCCGATAAAGCGGACATTGTGAAAGGCAAGTCTTTCGCCGCGTGCATAGACAGCAACCGCCTGAGAGCCTCCCTCAACTAAACTCTCATCAAAGGAGTTTTCCATTGTGAGATTTTTTGCGGTAAAATCATTCGCATAAATGAACACACTTGCACTACCGCTTGTTCCATATGTGCCGCCTTCTGGTCTTTGTTTTTTCGCATAGTTATCGTACGTCAAAATTGTTTTCTTTGCACTTTCGCCAACTAAACTGATAAACGGCTTATCAGCAGGCACTTTGATTACTTCTTTATACACTCCGTTTTTCACAAAAATTTCTACAGGCTGCGGGTTATTAGCTGGCACAGTATCAACCGCTGCTTGAACGGTTTTGTAATCACCATTCCCATCCTGTGATACAATCAATTTCACTGACAGTTCCTTTAATTCTTCTGTAGCATCCCCCACTCTGATTAACTCTCCTTCTGCTAGCTCTCTGCCATATTTGTCTGCCAATTCATTTGGCAAGACCTCTACATAAACATGCTGTTCAAAATAACCGGTAGATTTCGCTATTTCAAGCAGTTTTTTTGCATAGCTGCCTCCCCATGAGTAGCCATCACGACGCTCTTGTTCAATTTCCTGAATTGTATGTTTGATGACCCCATCTCTGCCAGAGAATATTGGTTTATTTGTCCCAATTTCATAAAATCTATACCAGGTAACCGAGTTTGGATCCTCTACAAAATAAATCCCATTAGGATCACCGCTTACATAGCGAATTCCCTCCAGCTTTACTTCATCAAACCATTGCAGCGCCCCAAGAATCGCTTTTTGAATTTCTGGTGTTTGGTTCGGGCGTGACATAAGGAATCTTACAATTCCTACTGATTCACTGCCTGAAATCGAAGGATGCTCATAGGACCTTGCATGCTGTGGTTCATACGTAACAGGGTCATGCTGGGCACACCATGCTGTCAGCTTTCCATCCACTTCAATTTGCGATTTTAAAATATACTCAATCCCTTTATCCATTGCCTTTTGAAGTTTTTGCTTCTTCTCTGTAGTTAAGAAGCCTTGATCAAACGGGTATGCATCCTTTACTAAATCATCGAACAGCTCTAAAACATTGATCATCGCATTATCATTAAAGGTGACATAGTTAGAATAATAGACAGAGTCTTCAAGGGATTCGGTACGCTTCGGGTACACCTGCGGCCATCCACCTGTTTCAACTTGCATCGTTAATAAAAAGTCAATGCCTTTTAATATACTTTCTTTCAGCTTTTCATCCTTTGTTTCCCGATATACTTGTGATAGAAAGCGGATTTCCTTAATTGTTGCTTGATTATCAATTGTCCCAATTTCTTCGCCATTAGGTCCTAATTGTTTAGAGCGTTTTTCTTTTCCATCCCAAGGACGGCTGTACTCATTATCCATGCTCTTTGTCCAACCGCCATGATCCATTTGCCAGGATACAAGATGATCAGCCTGCTTTTTCATTTCATTTAAGTCTCCAGAGAATGTATCTTCCTCTGTTCGAACCACTTTCCCCGCTTCTAATGCCTCTTGCAATTCATAGATCACAACCGTATCGCCAAATGCATTTTCTCCAACCGCCGCCCGTGTTGGGTACATATCTTGAAATTCAGGGTTCAAGGTTTTAAAGCTTCCGGTTGCCGCCTTTAATGCCAATGCTTTCACATCAAATTCATCAAAGGAGCCGTTTAGCAACACAGCCACATGCTTATCGGTAACCGCTTGTGCACTTACAACATGAACCTGTTTTGCTTGATGATTGATTTCAGCGGCTATTTTATTAAAAATGGCTTCAGCTTCTCCTAGAGTTACATAATCGTTCTTACCAAATCCGGGTTTACTTGACATATAGCCATTTGAGACAACAGCTCCAACAGCTGCTTTACTTTTCTCAGCTGAGTCATTTGTGCTATTACCCGGCTGCAAATCTAACACCTCTGCAATGATTTCTGCTGCTGCTCTGCGAGTGATATGGGCATCAGGATGAATGGCGCCAGCTTTATCTGCCGTTACATAGCCTTCTTGTTTAGCAGTCTCAACTACATAGCTCCACCATTTCTCTTTAGACACTTCCCATACAGTGCCTTTTGCCTCGATATTTATATAGACATGTTCCGGGTAGAAACCCATGACGTTATTTATATGAGCGAAAAATTCCAAGCGCGTCATTTCTTGCTTCTTATTATGCTGATCTGATGATAGAATTCCTTCTGTTTTTAATTTTTTTAAGGTTACTCCATCCACTAGCTCTTCCATCGCAACTTCTTTTACCTCTACCGGCTGGGGTCCTTCAGGCTCTTGGTCCAACACCTTATTATGTATCCGCAGGTGGTCAATGTTGGCTCCTCCGCTTCCCCCTGCACCTGTTGCAATAATAATATTTTCTCCAGCTTGAAGATTTGCTTTAGTTGCCGCTGTTTTCCAAGCGGTCCATTCTCCTGTTGAAGGAAAGGCAAGTTCTTGTTCTGCGACTTGATTATTTACCATAATTTCTGCCGGCCGATTTTCAGCCGCACCATTGGCATAGCGAAATTCTAACGTGTACTCACCTGCAACAGGGACATCTGCTACAGTCCATGTAATCGTCCCGCCCGGAGCATTCGGCTTGTAATCAACAAACCCCGCTCCTGTATATCCAGGGTGTTGGGAATCAATGATCGCATCCTTAATCACTGCATCTTCTGCTTCATAAATAGCATCGAATTCTTGAGTCTCTCCTTCTGCGTAAGCCCTTTCATTTTGAAAAACTCCAAAACCTGGTGTAACTGTTAGTAAAAGTATTATTGTAATTAGTAACCCCTTTCGAAACCCTTTCCACTTTCTCAAACGCATCCTTCCCTTCATCGATTTTTTCTTGCATGTTGATTATAATGGAAGGGTTTACATGAAAAATATAATCAATTTTTAAGAGATAGGGAGATTGGCCTGCTATTTTTAAATAATGAAAGCTCATGAGCATAAACCAAAAGATTGATTATGACCTTTAGCCCAGACCATGTTGGTTAATTTAGCTAGAAATCGTGAGCATGATTGTACTATTTTCTTTTCACTAAGCGTATGATTATAGTTAGTTAAGAATCTATTAGAAAAGGGTGAGTTCCTTTTGTGTAAGAAGCTGTGCGGTTTAACTTCCACTTTAAACAAGCTCACGTTTTCACTGCTGTTAACCGGTTATAAAACATGTCCTCCTGGCTGGAGCAGACAAGGAACGAAGCCACAGCATCATTCCCTTTGGTTTATCACGAAAGGAAAAGGGGAAGTGGTTTTAAATGGTAAGCGAACGAAGCTTGGTCCAGGAAAACTGATTTTCTTTACACCTGAGATGATATGCGATAAAAAAGCTTTCAGAAATCATGCCCTTGAATTTTATTTTGTCCGGTTTTCTTATGCGTTGGCCTTTGAGGAAAAGGGCATGTGGCATTTTAAACAGGCAAAAGATGTTACATTTCCGCTTAGCGGGGTCTATACCATGACAAATAGTTCAGCTATCATCTTATTATTAGATCAACTCAATTCGTTATCAAAAAGACGGGGGGCAGCTGTCACCTTTCAGAAAAAGCTGCTGCTTCAGGAGCTGCTATTAACGATTGCCCAGGATTTTCGCTCACAAACGATCTCTGGTGACAGCAAAAAAGCGATTGAAGGAACGATTGAATATATGGTTGATCACTACAAAAACCCAATCACCTTATCCGACTTAGCAAATATTGCTGGATTAAGTACAAGCCATTACTCACGATTATTCAAAAAATACATCGGCTTAAGTCCGATCGATTACTTAACACACTTGCGTATTGATCGGGCAAAAGAGCTGCTTGTCCTTTCTGATATCCGCATTAAAGAAGTGAGCCAGACCGTCGGGTACGCAGATGAGCTTTATTTTAGCAGAACTTTTAAAAGGATCGTTGGGGTATCGCCATCCCAGTTTTGTGATGATCATAAGCTCATACCTGATACCGTACCGAAATAGCATACATAAAGTGTTGAGACTTTCAACAGAAGTTACTGCTCTATCTACTTTGAAAATAAAAGAAAATGAAACAGAACCTCCTCTTTAGCAGAGAAAGTTCCATTTCATTTTTCTTTATGCGTTCACTTTTGCTAGAGACGATTTTCCTTGGCTCCTGCATAGTTGGTAATAATCCTTTTTGTTTCTTAATAATTCCTGATGATTGCCCATTTCGATTATCTTGCCTTTCTTTAACACAATAATCTTATCTGCATGCTGAATCGTTGAAAGGCGATGGGCAATGATAATCGTCGTACGGTTTTTTGAAATCTTTTTTAACGTTTGCTGGATGACAGCTTCGGTTTCCGAATCAATATTAGCGGTTGCTTCATCAAGGATTAACACATCCGGATCCGCGATAATCGCTCGTAAAAAGGAGAGAAGCTGATTTTGGCCCGTTGATAAGACTGTGCCCTGTTCACCAAGCATGGTCTTATACTCCTGTGGCAGCGACCTGAAAAAGGAATCAATGTTAACTGCTTTTGCTGCTTCGATTATTTCCTCATCACTGATCTTCCGGTTATTGAGCCTGATATTATCTAAAACGGTGCCAGAGAATACAAAGCTATCCTGTTGAATGATGCCAATATGCTTTCTTAGCTCTGAAAGCTGTACATCTTTAATATCGACACCATCAAGTGTGATTTTACCCTTTTGAATATCATAAAACCGATTGATCAACTGAATAATCGAGCTTTTACCGGCACCGGTTGCTCCAATAATTCCGACCGTTTCCCCCGGATGAATGACGAAATCAATATCATTCAGTACCCATTCATCTTCTTTATAGGCAAATGAAACATGCTGGAACTCAATCTTACCGGATACCCTTTGTCCGAATGATTTTGGCTGTATCGGATTTAAAATCGTTGGTTCTGTGTCAAGCGTTTCAAAGATTCTTTCAGCAGAAGCAAGTGCTGCTTGGATTTGATTAAAGTGGTCAGCTAACCCACGTAAAGGTTCAAAAAATTGTCTTACGTATTGGGTAAACGCATACACAATTCCAAAGGTTATTGCTCCTTCCAGTACATTTCTGCCTCCATACCAAACAAGAAGTGCTAGCGACAGATTCCCGAAAAGCCCGATGGAAGGATTGAAAATCGAATTAAGGACCGTTTGCCGCATACCTGCCCGATAATGCTCATCATTTAATTTGTTAAATTGTTCCAATTGCTTCTCTTCCCTGGCAAAAAGCTGGATAACTGTCATGCCGGAAAGGTTCTCGGCAAGAAACGAGTTAAGTCTGGAAAGGATGAGGCGGATGTATCTTTGTGCCTTTCTCATCACCGTTTTAAAATAAAAAGTTGTAAGCGTAACAGCAGGAATTAACATTAAACTAATAAGCGTCAGCTTGACACTCATATGAAGCATAATCATAACGATCCCAATAAGAATAAAGATTTCTTTGAGTAAATTCACGATCACTTGAGAATATAACTGATTTAGTGCCTCTACGTCATGGGTAATCCTTGTTACTAACCTTCCAATTGGATGCTTTCCATAGAAAGAAATCGGCATTTTCGTAAGATGTTTAAAAAGTGTTTGTCTTATATCATAAATAATTGATTGCCCTGTATATTGAAGCGTATTATGTTGATAATACATAAGCACAGCCGCTCCAATAATCAATGATAAATAAAGAATCCCCATCAGAATGAGTCCTTGATAATCATTTCCTCGGAAAAGATCGATATCATTTGAGCTTAATTGGCTAACTGAATACAGCTTTCCGTCGATCATTATTTCATTTGCCTGTTTATTTAGCTGATGGTTTTCTAACTCAGAAAGTCCATTATTCCATCCATGAACAAGGTAGTGGCTGCCGGCGACGGAAACAATGGCCGTTTTTTGTGCATCTTTGAGTAACTCGTTTGCAGGTAGTGGTTCTTTGATTCTTAAATAAATCTTCCCTTCAAACAAGGCGGTTTCCTTAAAAGATATCTTTTGCTCCTGCAGTTGTTCCTTCATACGGTCCGCACTTGATGCTTCCATTGCTATCATTGGTGAATAAATGCCATTAATATATGAATCTATTGCCACTTTAACGATATATGGCTGCGCTAAACTGGTGATAACAATAAATACGGTTAACAAAATCGCAAGAAAAATTCGTTTCCAATAAGGCTTCGCAAAGGAAAGCATCCTCTTTAGCAGCTGTGTATCACTATAATCGACGGGTTTACGATTTGCCTTGGTTTCGATGCTAACTCCTCCTCCTTTTAATTCGGATCGTTCGTTCATAATAAGACGGGATCTCTGAAGACTCTATTGGAAGCTCATTCATTTGCTGTATATGCATGTTATAATAGATGCCGTTTTCCCTTAGAAGCGATTCATGTGTTCCTCGCTCAGCAATTCTCCCTTCATCCAATACAATGATTTGATCTGCCTTACGTATAGTTGAGATGCGATGACTAACAATAATCGACGTTTTTCCTTGCATTTCGGTATTCAATGTTTTAAGAATCATCTCTTCGGTTTTCGCATCAACAGCACTTAAGCTGTCATCAAAAATCATGATCGGGGAGTTTTTGATCATTGCGCGGGCAATACTTACCCGCTGCCGCTGCCCTCCTGATAAGGAGAGTCCCCTTTCACCTAATGTTGTTTCAAAGCCTTTAGGAAAGTCTGTGATGTCTTTGTATACATGGGCTTGCTTTGCCGCTTGATAAACCTGTACTTCTTCATACGACTTTGGATCAAAAGCAATATTATCATGTATGGTTGAGGAAAATAAAAAATTTGTTTGTGGTACATATCCTATTGAAGTTCGCAGTGTTTTTAATGGAAGATCTCGAATATCAACATCATCTATGAACATGGTGTTTCTCGGCGGATTGTAGACACGTAATAGCAAATTTACGAGCGTTGATTTGCCGCTGCCTATTTTTCCAACAATCGCTAAACTTGTGCCTTTTTTAATGACTAGATTTATATTTTCCAAGGCTGGCCCCTTACTATTTTTATATTGAAAGGTTAAATTGTTAATTTTTATATTCCCTTCAATTTTTATAGGGATAACGCCTTCTTCATCTTTTATATCAGGTTTAGTTGCAAGTACTCGGCATAGTCTGTTGTCAGCTGCCTTTCCTTGTTGAAAAAGATTAATCACTTTTCCTAAATTTTCGATCGGTGCGATTAAAAAGGATAGATATGTATTAAACGCAACAAATTCACCAAGTGAGATCGTGCCTTTCATGACTAAAATGGAGCCAAACACGATCGAAAGCAAATAACTTAAGCCGACAATTCCATGACTAAGTGAGGTAAACAGGGAGTTTGAGCGAATTAAGCGTTTATTTGCTTCAACATTTTCATCGTTTTCTTTTGTAAACTTCCTTAATTCCTCCTGTTCTTGTACATATGTTTTAATAATCCGTATTCCTGTGCAAAACTCTTGGACTCTGCTCGTAAGCGTGCCTATGGCTTCTTGAACCTTATTTGAATGCATACGGATCTTTTTACGGAAGCGATACGCGAGGTAGGTTAAACCAGGCAATGGCAGGATAACAAGCAAGGTTAAAGCAATATCAATCGTTCCCGCCATCATTGAAATCGCAATCGAGATTAACACCACTGCTTCAATGGTTTGAAACATTCCTTGCATACCAATTTGACGAAGAATGTTTACATCATTTATGGCATGTGCCATAAGGTTCCCAATTCGCTCCTGTTGGTAGTATTGAGCAGGCAGCGTCTCCCAATGGCTGAATAATTTCGTACGCAAATCTCTTTCTAACATCCGGGATAAACGAAAAATATAAATCCGTCCAGAGGATCGAAATAAGAACATTCCCACACCTACTAGAACAAACCAACCTGCTAATTGAAAAAGATCTGCAACATCAATCGATAAATGCTGGATTCCATCTGTGAAATCCTCTAATAACATCGGAACGATTAATTGCAGGATAAGAGAGATCGATAATAATCCCGAACCAAGCAAATATCCCCATTTATACTGAACAAGGTGCTGATGGAAAATGGGTCGTGTTTTCAAAAAACCCCTCCTCTAACAGATGAATAGTGTTAGATTACAGCACCTGCTCTTGATATACAATGGATTTCCATATCATGTTATATGGATTATTTTGCTTTTGAAAATGAGGTGACAAATCGTTTTTAATGGTAAATGTATTTTATGAAAATCCCTTTTTTAATACATCCATTGCATTTTCTTTGGAAACAAAGCCTAACTCCTTCCACGCATTTTCAGTTGACCATGGTTTACCTGGATTGTTTGAAACACCATAATAGGTGCCATATTTTACGGTTGATTGAAGCGCGAGATCAAAAAGCTGAACGGTGTCTTCATGAGACAATAACGTATGGTGAAGCCGTTTCTTTTCCTTTACAGCTTTTTGTTCATCCTTTTGAACACTTCCGATCCGCAAATTAATGACAGAAAGATTATGTTCCTTTTCCTGTGCTAAAATATGACCGATATTTTCCGATGCAAGCTTAAGTACGCCATAAAGCCCGCGTGAAAACGGATAATCATCTATGGTAATTTCCCTGCCTAATGTGGAAATTCCATCTTCCTCATAATAATCTGTCGTGTGGTTGCTGCTTGCGAACACAACCTTAGGGATTCCTAACAAAATTGCGGCATGTAAAATATAAAATGAAGCAGTAAAATGAATTTCCGTCATTTTATGAAACTGTTCAATATCCTTTAAATCATTTTCCACTTTAATCGTAAGCAGATTGATCAATGCATCCGTATCCTTTGGGATGCTTTCGAGCAGCGCATCGAAATTTGTTGCATCAACCTGAATGGTGTTTTCCGCTTCGTTTGAAATATTTTTATCTAATACCGTAAACTCATATTTATCACTTAATCGATTTTGAACTATGCTTCCAACCGTTCCAGCCCCGCCAATGATCGTCACTTTTTTCTTCATTGATTTCCTCCATTTATGTGATTAGTACCATGTATAGCCTGCTTCTGGTTATCCTAAACATGGATTGCTGCAAAGGTTTTAAACCTTGCTCAATAAGCGTACAGCCTTAAAACGATCGGGCAGCTTTAAACTAATCAAATGCAACTGGAAGTTCTGTCAGTGACCTAAACGCAATTAATTTTCTCCATTGCAAATCATCAGCAGCTAGTCGGAGGTTAGGCAATTGCTGAACAAGTTCCTGAATGGCAATCTGTGCTTCAATACGTGCCAATGAAGCACCTAAACAAAAGTGCGGGCCATACCCAAACGCAAGATGGGGGTTGGGTTTCCGAGTAATATCAAGCATATGCGCATCAATGAATGTCTTTGGATCACGATTGGCAGCACCTAAAAATAGATAGACATGCTCCCCTTTCTTAATGGTCGTTTGTTCAAGCTCAATATCTTCAGATGCGATTCGTGCCGTCAGTTGGGTTGGGCTCTCATAACGCAAAAATTCCTCAACAGCCACTTTAATAAGCTCTGGTTTTTCCTTTAGCTTTATTAGCTGCTCAGGATGTTGTAATAAGATGAGGATGGAATTGCTAATAAGGTTTACAGTTGTCTCATGGCCGGCAATCACAAGTAAAATACATGTTGAAAGTAATTCCTCGCTTGTTAACTTCTCCCCATCTGTTGCTTCCTTACTTAATAGGCTGATGAGGTCATCCTTTGGGTTAAGCGCTCGCATTTCGATAAGCTCATTAAAATAGGCCGCTGCTTCAATCATTGAATCATTTCCATTTTGTAACACTTTTTTTGATCGGGTAAAATCAATTGTTTGAATTAAGCATGCGGCCATATCTCTAAATCGATGTCGCTCATCTGAAGGTACTCCTAGTATATTTGCGATTATGAGGCTTGCTAATGGAAAAGCATACTCTGAAACAATGTCGATTCTTTTCTTTTTTCGAATACAATTTAATAAATCATGAACCGCTTCTCTTATATATGGTCGATAATACTCCACAGCTTTAGAGGTAAACCCTTTGCTAATCAACATCCGTAATCGCATGTGGTCAGGTTGATTCTTAAAAAGCACCATATTATTCTGTATATTTTTCAACTGCTCATATTTCCTTGTAGTCTGAGGAAGGGGGATTCGATTTTTAAATCTGGGATCCTTAAGAATTGCCTGCACCTCATCATAGCCGGTTACATACCAGCCCGGATATTTTAATAAACTCCCCCTGCATATCGGATGCTCGGAACGCAGCTTATCGTAAAATGGATAAGGATTGCAAAAAAATTCTGAAGAAGTAAGGGAAAATTCTTCATGCCTTTGATTTAACATTTTCTCTATCTGCACCCTTTCCAATCTTGTTCTATGTATCTATTAAATTTTGCTTCAGTCCGAACCGATTGCTAAGTAATGGCATGTCTATGTGATCCTGTGCCATTTTTAGAAGGCCTTCTTTTGTTATCTCTTTTAGCTTTGGTGTGATACCTAATATAGGCACATTGCATACTTCTTCTATAACATTCGGATTTGTTTTTTCTGCAAGATCTGGGTGATCGCCAATGCCGTTTATCACAATTCCGGCGACCTCAATCCCCATGCTTTTTGCATATTGAACCGTAAGAAACGTATGATTGATCGTCCCAAGATTAGGTCGTGCTACAATCACAATTGGCAGCTTCAAGGCTTTTATTAAATGACTAACTAAAAAACGATCACCTAACGGAACTGCAATACCGCCAGCACCTTCAATAATGAAATATTCGTGTTTTCCCTTTATCTTTTCCCAATGGTTTACCACCTCTTCAAGGCCTACAGTCTTTTCTTCAAGCCTCCCTGCCACAAATGGAGCAAGCGGCTCAGCAAATTCAAACGGGGTAATGTCCTGATGGGATAAAGATGATTCTGACATTTGCTTTAGTAAACTCGTATCGCTTTGTGGATGTGAACGGGAGATCCCGCTTAATAATGGTTTAAAAACGCCAACATCTATTCCCTTCTCAATCAATGCAGCGGCAAGTCCGCAAGCTATAATGGTTTTTCCTACTCCTGTATCTGTTCCAGTTACAAAGAAACCCTTCATTTAATCATGTTCAACTCTTTTCCTACTAAATTAAATGTCTCAAGCAAGTAATTGATCTCATTTGAACAGTGCTCCGTGGTGACGGTTAATCGAATACGACTTTCTCCGATGGCTACAGTTGGAGGTCGGATCGCAGGTGCAAAGATACCCTTTTCCTGAAGCTTTTCTGCAAATGCTACAGCCTTTTGCGCATCACCGACAATAACTGGAATAATCGGTGTTACAGTCCCCTTTACAGTAAAGCCGATTTCTTCCAAGCCTTTTTTAATCTGTAATACGTGTGCTCGCAGCTGCTGGCGCTTTTCTTTACTTTGTTCAATAATATCCAAAGCGGTATAAGAAGCAGCACAGCTCGTGGGCGGTATCGCTGTTTGAAACATAAATGTGCGGGCGTGATTGACAAGAAAATCGATTAAAACCTTAGAACCTGCGACAAAGCCGCCTTCTGATCCAATTGCTTTACTTAACGTTCCAATGACCACATCAGGCATTACCCCGAAATACTCACATGTCCCCCTGCCGTATTCTCCTAAAACACCTGTAGCATGGGCATCGTCAACAATTACGCAGGCTTGATAGCTTTTAGCAAGTGCCATGATCTTATTCAAAGGTGCAATCGTGCCGTCCATACTAAATACTCCATCTGTTACAATAAACCGGCGTTGGTAAGATGCTGTTTCTTTCAGTTTTACTTCAAGGTCATTCATATCAATATGTTTATAGATAACGGTATCAGCTTTTGAAAGGCGGCAGCCATCGATAATGCTGGCATGATTTAATTGGTCACTTAAAATGACATCCCCTTTTTCAGGCAGTGATGATAAGACACCAATATTAGCTAAATAGCCGCTTGAAAATAAAAGTGCTGCTTCCGTTTGCTTGAAGTCCGCAAGACGTTGTTCAAGTTTTTCATGCCACTCAGAATTACCTGTTGTTAATCTTGAGCCGCTGCTTCCAACACCCGATTCATCCAGTGTCCTCCTTGCTGCAGAAATCAACCGTTTATCTTTTGCCAGCCCTAAATAATCATTTGACGAATAGACAATTTGTTTATTGATTGTTTGTAAATGCCGATACAATCCAGCCTTTATCATCTTTTCCAATCGCTTATTTAACCAGCTGTCAGCTTTCAACATTTGTTACCTCATTAATTGCTTGTTTCATGATCGTTACCATTGCTTCCAGCTCACTGATTGAACTGGCAAGCGGAGGCATAAATACGATCACATCACCCAATGGTCTCGTGAGCATGCCAATCTCTCTCATTTTTAATGAAACATGATACCCTAAGCGATTTTCGACAGGAAAAGGTTCTTTCGTTTCCTTAGATTGAACAAGTTCAATTCCACACATAAAACCAAGCTGTCTGATCTCTCCAACATGCGGGTGTAAATACAGCTCTTGAAGAAGCAAATGAAGTTCCTGCGATTTTCTAAATACCTGATCAACGATTTTTTCCGCTTCAAACAAACGTAAATTTTCCAGTGCTGCTGCACAGCCAAGCTGATTTCCCGTATAAGAATGACCATGGAAAAAGGTTTTTAACTTTTTATAGTCATCATAGAACGCCTTGTAAATTTCCTCTGTTGTAAATGTTGCCGCAATTGGCAAATAGCCTCCTGTGATACCCTTTCCAGCTGCCATTATATCCGGCTGTACATGCTCATGTTCACAGGCAAACATTTTCCCAGTGCGGCCAAAGCCTGTGGCAACTTCATCAACAATCATCAGGACATCATATTTTGTACAAAGCTCACGCACACCGGCTAAAAAGCCTTCTGGCATAATGATCATCCCTGCTGCTCCCTGGACCATCGATTCAATGGAAAGCGCGGCTATTTCTTGGTGCTTTTCAATCAGCAGTTGTTCAAGTGTATGTAAACATTCATCGCGACACTGTGAAGGATTGCCGCTTTCGGAACGATATACGTAAGGAATAGGCGCCTTAAAGCTCTCAAACATTAAAGCCCCGTATACATGATGGAAAAGCTCGATTGACCCAACACTCACAGCACCAATCGTATCGCCATGATAACCATTTTGCATTGAGATAAATTTTTGCTTCTCCGGTTTGCCTATGTTTTTCCAATATTGAAAAGCCATTTTCAGCGCAATTTCCATTGCTTCTGCACCGCTATTTGAATAAAAAACACGTGTCAGCTTCTCGGGAGTTAGTTCAATTAGCTTTTCAGCCAGCTCTGTTGCTGGAACATTTGTCATGCCTAATAAAGTGGAATGAGCAATTTTTTCAAGCTGCTTTTTAATCGCATCATCTAATTCCTTCTTACGATGACCATGTACATTAAGCCAAACTGAAGAAAATCCATCAAAATATTCCTTGCCATAAATGTCTTTTACTTTTATTCCATTCCCACTCTCAATGATCAGTGGATTTTCATCATAATCTTTCATTTGAGTGAAGGGCAGCCAAAGATGCTTCTTGCTTTTTTCAATCAATTCTTGTGTCATTCTCTTCCTCCCATTCAATGAAAATTGGCTGTTTTTCCAAATAGTTTATGTAGGAGTTTACATCATGGAAGGTATCAACAAAGAATATTCGACAGCCATGTTCATCACCGTATTCTTTTAGCTTTGTGATCCGCTGATAGCCTATCTTTCTACTTGCAACATAGCCGGTTATATAATCTGGATCATCTGACCAGCATAATTCCGCAATAGTAGCCGGATGCTCACTTACCTTTGTTGCAAGTGCAAGCGCCTCTTTTAATCTTGAATGCTGCGGCAATTGATAGTGATTAGCCCAGTTATTAAAATCATTATCAACCCAGTCCATCCTTGACACACGCACACCTTTAGCACTTCTCTTGTCAATTCGTTTCCCTGAATGACTATCGATCAAAATAGCTCCTCTAATCCCGGAACAATCGGCCATCTGCTCTAATGCTTTATCTATGATCTTCTTTGGGACACCAGACTTCTCTAGGAGGCGGCAGGCTAGTACTCGACCAATTTCTGCTGATTCAACTTCATTTGTCTGAACGGTTAACGGCTGTAATCGTTTTATCTGCTCATTTAATAATTCAAACTGAATTTGCATAAACTCCGGTTTTCCTCTTGAATGGGTTAATCCCTTTTCCAACAATGCATTCACTGCTTGTTGAAGACCGCTATAAGGTGAAAGCAGTTCACCTCCAGATATATGCTTTCCGCCATGTTCATGAGCTCCGTCCTTTGAAGCTCTCATTCTTACGCTATAAAACTTGTCATCTAGCATAACTTTTATCCTCTTTCTTATCATTTGATTCTATCACCTAGGCTCAAAGAGAAACTTTTATATATGTCAACCTAAATGAATAAAAGGTTAACAATTAAATAGTAAGATTGTTATTTCATTCTGTCAATATTATGCGTGACATTGGGTAAAAGGACTTATCAATCTTCAAGATTATTTTTGTATAAAAAACATTAAAGAAAACTTGGCTTGCGCCAAGCCTTTAGGCGCAGTGCGGCTGCCTAGTTGCACTTATACTTCATTCTTAAAATTTGCCACTACGTCGAATTTTCTCCTGCGCTGCAAATTTATACTCCCTCTTAACGTACAAAAAAGATGATCGCCCATTAAAGAACGATCATCTTTTTTATTATCATGCTATGCACTATAACGTTCCTGTTCAATTTGTTTTAATGACTTTCCTCTCGTTTCCGGCGCCATGACAAATCCTATTACTGCAGCGATAACGAGGAATCCAATCATAATTAATCCGGAAATCTTAAAGCCGAGCAGTGAAATCATGGTTGGAACGGCTAATGAAATTAGTCCTACCGCAATACGCGCGATACAGAATAAAAAGCCTTGTGCTTTGGCACGGTATTTCGTATGGAATAATTCACTTGCCCATAACCCGTAGAAAGCTTGTGCACCGAAGCCTGCTGCAACTCCCCACAAAATGACGAAGATGAAGAGCTCCGCATATCCCATGCTGCCTAATGAAAGAACCGCCCAAGCGATAATTCCCATGGCAGCACCAACCGTATATAATGCCTTGCGACTTACCTTATCACCTAATTTAATAAACACAAAATAAGTGGAAGCAACAGTTAATACCCATAAAAATGCTTGCAGCAGGTTTGCTTGTGCTGCTGAAAGTCCGCCGACTGTCTCATAAATATATGGCATGAAATAGCCCATCACACCGGCAACTAAATTCCAAAACACATAGATTCCGAGCAATAATGTGATTGCTTGACGATTTGCTTTAATTGTAAACAATTCTTTAATTGGATTTTCTGCTTTTTGTCCAGAAGCTTTCATTTTGGCTTCTTTTTGTTTCTCTTCTTCCCAAATTGTTGATTCATTGATCTGCTGTTGTAAAATCCATGTTATTAAAGCGATTACAAACAATTGAGCAAAGATAATCCGGCTTCCAAGAAGACCTAACGGCGCTAATGCTACAGATAATAACAAGGAAACAGCCGGACCGATTGACCATGCTAATTGTCCAAATCCAACCCGTGCAGCCCGTTCATTGTCAGGTGCTTCTTCGGCAATATACGTCCACGCAGCTGGAATGGCAGCGCCAACAGCAATTCCTGTAATAATATAACCGATTAATAGCATCGGAAAATTGAATGAGAACGTAATCAACAAGACACCAAGCATATAGACAAGAAGATCATATTTATAAATTAATTTCCGTCCGAATTTATCAACTAAAATACCGCCAATTAATGCCCCGATTGCGGCGCCAAATCCGTTTGCACTTAATGCACCTAGCAACCCAAGTTTAAAATCATCCAAATTTAAATATTCCATCCAAAGCGTTAGTCCGCCGGCACCTGCCACAATAGAACCTGCTTCTAAGTAGTTCGACATCGCTACCGTTATCGTAGACTTCATTCCTTTTTTACCAGCCATAGAAGTTTCTCCTTTCACTATAAAAATCAATTTTTTAAGCTAAATAAAACACATTCTTTAACTCTTTTGACACGGGACTGTTATCTGGATTTGTTTCCATTAACGGCTCCATGTAGGCCCACCATTTTTTGCAAATTTCCGTATCAGCCATCTTGCCCCATTTCTCTTCATCTTCCACCTCTAAATAGGCAAATAGCTGTCCTGTTTCTTGATCTAAAAAGATTGAATAATTATGCGCGCCATGTGCTTTTAATTCCTTTTCCATTTCAGGCCAAATTTCATCATGGCGCCGTTTGTATTCTTCATATTGATCCTTATATACATACATGATGCTTGCTTTTCTAATCACATTAATACCTCCAATTCCACTATTCCTCACCAATCAGCCATTTCCATTTACCAAAAAGAAAAGCCCTTTCATTAAATGGAAAGCGATTGCTGATTACGCTTTCTTTTGATTACTCTTACTATATAAAACTTTCATTATAGTTGGTAGGAGACAAAACTAAGGTTGGGGGGAGAATATTAAGATGTTTGGAAGGGATTTCAATTGTTCATAAGAAAAGTGAAAGGCGCTAAGCATTCGTCGACAAGCATAAGGCGAATCGGAATAGAAGGTGTTCTTTACCTTCCATTCCGATTTGACTAAACCTTAGATCCGATGGCGCCTGGAGCTAGACGCAATAACTAAGTACAAATTTTCTTTCTTAAAGTGAAACAAAGGGCCAGTCCCCCAAAAACACAATATAGGATCTCTAATAGTTAGAAACTCCCTATATTGATGTTTGTTAGGGGGACAGGCCCTTTAAAATGACAGTCATTCCCTATTGCTCTCTCATTTTAAAATGCAGTTCACGATATTGGGAAGGTGACTGTCCGTACCATTGTTTAAACAGGCGGCTAAAATATTTCGTATCCTGATAGCCTAGCTGTGCTGAAATATCATAAACTTTCAGCTCTGTCGTTGCTAAAAGATCTTTTGCCTTTTCGAGGCGGCATTTTGTTACATAATCTAAAATGGTTTCACCTGTTTGTGCCTTAAAAAAGTTGCTGAAATAAGTTGGGCTCATATATACATGCTCAGCGATCTTTTTTATCGTAATGTTTTCACCAAGGTTTTGCTGGATCCAGTCTTTAGCGCGCTGTATTGGATCTGAGTCTTCGTTCTTTCTTTCGTCAATTTTCTTTTTCATCTGCAGCACCCAAAGCTTGATGCTGTCACCTAGCTGATAAAAATTTGCTGCACGCTTTGTCAGCTGAAGAGCTCCTGGCAAAAGATCAGGTGTCTCGCCAAATCCGGCAAACTCAAGCCAACGGTTTACAATCTGCAAGCATAAATAATGGACAGCATCCTCGATTAATGCTGGTGATTTTATTGTTCCAATTTCCTGAAAAAATCCTTGTAAGGCCTTCTTGGTTTCTGCTTCGCTTTTTCCTTCTAGGGCAGAAATGATTTGTTGGACATGTTTATATACAGACGCTGTTATGGTTTTTGATTGTTGAACAGACAATTGTTTTACCAACTCAGTATGAAAGACTTTATTTCCGCCTTCAATGATCCGATATTGTAAAAACGATAGGAGCTGATCCTTTATCGTTGTTAATAAGGTCATATCATTAAATTTATCACTTATTGCAATCGAAACCGTAAAGGGAGTTGTCCGCACTACCTTGCCTTTAGCTTCAGTGAATGCATTGCTCGTTTTCTTATCAAAGGCTGAATCGGTTACCTCCTTATCAAGCAGCAAAAGCCAATACTGAAACTTGCCGCTCCTCCACCACCAGTGGGTATAACATTCAATGGACTGTGTAAAAATCGCTTCTAATTCACGATCCCAATTTTCCGCTTCATCCTTTGCCTTAAAGATAGAAGGATACTGATCAACACTAATATGAGCTAATTTATAGGTCCCTTTAGGAAATTGCTCGGTCCAATCGATAAGAGATAGGTCAAGCTCATCATTCCAGGTTACTTCACTTAAAAACTGAATTTGCTTTGTATAGGTCAACTGTGATGCTTTTTCCTGCACTTCACTCCACTGTCGTTCCTCTTCTCGCTTACGATAAATCTTTTGTTTGACTTCCTCCATTTGTTCAGCAAACTGAATTTTATCGATTGGTTTTAAAATATAATTAACAGCTCCTTCGCGCATAGCCGTTTGCAAATACGAAAAATCATCATAACCACTAACAATAACTGCAGTAAACGAATATGTTCTTTTTAACTGGTTTACAAGAGTCAACCCATCCATTTCAGGCATCTGCACATCAGTTATCAGAAGATCAAAATCGATTGATTCATTTGTCATTTCGTCTAAGGCTTCCTTGCCATCTGAGAATGTCGCAATGATTTCCCATTCCTCGCCACAGGATTGAACAAGGCGTTCCAATCTTCGGCGAATGCGGCTTTCATCATCCACAATAACTGTTCGAATTAAAGGCATTATCCATCACCATTTTCCTTTTTAACTAACAACGGTATTTTGATTATGACTTCTGTTCCTTGCTCTTCCTTGCTAGTGATTGTTAATCCATAGTTACTGCCATACATCATCACAATTCTCGCATGAACATTTGTTAATCCAAATCCTGAATCACGGTTAATCATTGGGTCTTTATTCAAAAGATCCTTTAATTTCGATAGATCTTCTTCCTTAATTCCCGGACCATTGTCACGAATCACGAACACCATTGCATGATCGGTTTCATCTTTGTTAACTTCTATTTCTAAGTTAAGTGCCTTTCTTTTTTGCATGCCATATTTAATCGAGTTCTCGACAATTGGCTGCAGGATAAACTTAGGAGTTAAGTATAAATCCTGTTCCTGATCCTTGTGAATGCTGAATGAAATCCTTTCTTCAAAACGAAATTTTTGCAGGGTCAAATAATCTTCAATATGAAGAACCTCTTGAGAAATCGGCACAATCTTATCCTTATTACTAAGGGAAAAACGCAGCATCCTTCCTAAAATAGCCACCATATCAACGACTAAATCGGATTCGCCATCCTCTATTGATGCTCCAATCGTTTCCAATGTGTTGTACATGAAATGAGGGTTGATTTGCGATTGAAGCGCATATAATTCAGCCTCTTTTTGCCTGATTTCAATATTGTCATTTTTTTTGATTTGGTCTCTTAGCTTTGTTATCATTGATTGAAAGCTTGAAGCCAGCACTCCAACCTCATCCCTTGAGTGGATCGGGATCTTAATATGGAGATTTCCTTTTTCAACATCCTTCATCTTCTTCCCAAGTACGTTTATTGGTTTTGTCACACTCCATGCAACAATAATTGAAATCAAGGTCGTAATCACAACAAGGATGAGGAAAATAATAATCGCTGCATTTCTTACGACATCTGTTCGTTCTGTTAAATAGTTAATCGGGATACGATGAACCAATATCCATTGTTGTTTTGATGATTGATTAATACTAATCAAGGTTCTCTCATTTGCTGTGTTTGTACGGAAACTCCCGTTTAAAAGAGGGTATTGATTTAGTTCTTCAAAATATGTGCCAATTTTCGTTTGATCCGGATGGTAGATAATCTGCCCTTGATCATCCATTACCCACATCAGGGCTTTGTCTTCTTCATCTAAATCTTGAAGGATTTCTTCAATAAACGTCAGCTTAACAGCCAAAAACATGGTTCCGAGCGTTTCCCTGTTATCAAGGTCGATAATTTCTTTTACTAACAGCATATATGGCGGGTTCCCCTCAAACGTCAAGTTGACCTGGTTTGGCAGCAGTACCTTTGTATCCCCTCCTAAATCATGGGCCTCTCCATACGGCAGAGGATTTTTCGTAAAATCAAAGCCTTCATATGCTACCCGAGTGCTAATAAAGGAACCATTATTTGATAATAAATAAGCACCTAAAATATTTGCGTTATTGCTCCCAAGATAGGCCCGGGACAGAAAGCTTTCAACCGTAAATTGGTCCTGGAGCAAAGAGGATCGGTCCTCATATGGGCTGGCACGTAAAACTGCCATGACATCACTTGAGTTATAAATCAGATTCGGTAAATTTCCCAGCTCATTTATTTCATTTTCAATGTTTCTATTTGCTTGATTTAAAAGCCTTGGAACATATTCTCCTACCTCTTCTTCGATTGCTTTTGTATTTTGATAGTAAATGATATAGCCTAAGACAGCCATCGGAATCACCGTAAGAAGAATATAGGTAATGATTAATTTCGTTTTCAGCTTGAAGTTTTTTAAACGAACTGCCTCAATCATGTTAGAAATCATATTGATCAATATTCTCCTTCGTAAAATCAATCGGCTGCCCCATGATTACGGTATCCTCTTTTACTCTGACATTGCCTATATTCGAAATATATTGATTATCACTAATTTTGTTCCCTTCTAATAACTCCTTGGCAATACTAACTGTTAAATAGCCGAGCTTCTTTGGACTCCACAGGGTGACAACCTGCGCGGAACCGTCCTTTATATATTCTCTCATCAAATTTGGTGTGGATAAGCCCACCACTGTAATCTCACCAGATTTGTTAATGTCTTTAACAGCTTGAGCTGCTGCAGGAGGGCCAACAGATGAGCTTCCAATAATACCTGTTAATTCCGGATGTTGTTTTAATAATTCAGTTGCCGCCTTATAGGCTTGCTTCGGGTCATCATTTGATTCAACAATATCTACGAGCTTCATGTTCGGGTAGTTTTCTTGCTGTTGAACATTCATCCAATAGATCCACTCATTTAAATTCGCGGCCTCCTTAGACCCGGTGATAATAGCATAGCTGCCCCGCTCATTGACTCTTGATGATAACGCATCCATAATATGGCGCCCTAATATTTCCGGATCAACCATGTTAATAAACAGCTCGCGATACTGGTTATTCGCATCTGAATCCCATGTAATTACTCTGATCCCCTGGTTCCTAGCTCTCTTTAAAACAGGACCAAGCTTTTCGGGATCATTTGCAGAAACAGCGATTAGGTCTACCTTTTGCTCGATATATCCTTCGATAATGGCTTCTTGCTGTTTCCAATCTGCAATTAAAGAACCAGAATAAAGCACGTTAACACCTAAATCCTTTCCAGCTTCATAAACCCCTTCTTCTACTGCATTAAAATAAGGAATCCCGCTAACCTTTGGAATAACGGCAATCGTGTATGTTTTATGGCGTTGATGTGCTGGCTCTTGCTGCTGTTCTTTTTCACCGTTGTATATAACTTCGTACTGTGTTGTTTGCGGTATAAAATTGCACCCGCTTACAAATAACAATAGAATTATACAAAATAATACTCGAAAAAACATTTGCTTCTCTCCTAATACATAAAAGTAAACATTCATTCATTTTTATTATATCAATAAAATCGTAAGTGTCTTTAATTAGTGTTTTTTCTTTACTATAGGCAATGTTTAAAGCTCCAATTCATTTCATTTTCTATATACCAACAAAGTTTCCAATAACCTCCTTTTCCAATATGACATTTGTCATACTTTGCACATGACAACTATGTCTGCAAAAACCATGCCATGCCCTCTATAATTAAGGTAACAATTGCTGAAGGGAACTAAAAAAATGACCAAACAATTACAAAAAAATTTGCGGAAGCAAGTTGCTCCTTTTGAAAAATCAAATACAAAAGCTAGTGTGATACAGCTTATTAATACATTGGGACCGTTTCTTATTTTGTGGATTCTTGCTTATCAAAGCCTAAGCATTTCTTATTTTCTTACATTAGGCTTAACAGTTATTGCGGCAGGGTTTCTTGTAAGGGTTTTTATCATCTTCCATGACTGCTGTCATTACTCTTTTTTTAAAAATCGGACAGCCAATAAAATTGTTGGGACAATTACAGGTGTATTAACACTGTTTCCTTATAGTCAATGGCAGCATGATCACTCGATCCATCATGCAACAAGCGGAAATTTAGATAAACGCGGGACAGGCGATATTTGGGTGCTGACTGTTGATGAATATTTGGCTGCACCGTTATGGCGTAAAATTGTCTACCGCCTATATCGAAATCCTATCGTTATGTTTGGGTTAGGTCCAATCTATGTTTTTTTGATCATGAATCGCTTTAATAAAAAAGGGGCAAGAAAGAAGGAACGGCTGAACACTTATATTACCAACCTTTCTATCGCAGCCTTAGCGGGAATTCTTTGTTGGACATTGGGTGTTGAGGCATTTCTTTTAATCCAAGGGCCAATCTTTCTTATTTCAGGGTCTCTAGGCATCTGGCTTTTTTATGTGCAGCATACATTTGAAGATTCGTATTTTGAAGAAAATGAAGAATGGGAATACGTGTTAGCAGCCGTTGAAGGAAGCTCATACTACAAGCTTCCGAAGCTGCTGCAATGGCTGACAGGTAATATCGGCTACCACCATGTTCATCATTTAAGCCCAAGAGTGCCTAATTATATGCTTGAAGAGGCACACAAAACGGCAGAGCCATTACAAAACGTCCCGACAATTACATTAGCGACAAGCTTAAAATCACTTAAATTCAGATTATGGGATGCGAAAAACAAAAGGTTCGTAGGGTTTAATTATTTATCGCAAATCTCCAAATGATCATGTCATTTTCAGGTAAGAGGATTTCTTAGAATCAGTGTGATAAAATAATAATACAATTATCAATGATTAAAGTGGGTTCAAGATGAAAAAAAGGTTTGCGATCTTTCAAAAAAGCAATGGAATTTCCCCATATATTTGGGCGTTTTTAAGTATATTACCGTTTTACTTTATCTTTCAATCATCATCTACGATTGAGATCATTGTTGGGATTATCCTTACGATTTTATTTTTTATCACCTTCAGATATGCTTTTTTAGCAAAAGGATGGCATGTTACTGTGTTGACATGCGTCCTTATCGGCATATCATTTACGTCAACCTATCTTTTCAACTATTTTTATTTTTCATTTTATATTGCCTATTTTATTGGGAATATAAAGAATCGGCTTTCATTTTTGACTTTATATATCATTCATTTGGTCAGCACAGCTGCTTCCATAAACTTCAGTATCGTCTTGCATGAGGATTTGCTGTTAAAGCATTTACCATTTGTGATCATTAGCTGTCTTAGTGTCATCTTTTTGCCATTTAGTATATATAATCGGAAAGAGCGGGGACAGCTGCAAGAAAAATTAGAAGATGCCAACAAGAAAATTTCTGAGCTTGTGAAGCTTGAGGAACGGCAAAGGATTGCTCGTGATCTTCATGATATATTAGGACAAAAGCTATCCATGATCGGATTAAAAAGTGATTTAGCGAGAAAATTAATTTATAAAGATCCCGAACAAGCCCGCAATGAAATGAAGGACGTACAGCAGACGGCACGAACAGCATTGAATGAAGTGAGAAAGCTTGTTTCGGAAATGCGCGGGATTCGTTTAAAAGAGGAAATGCTCCATGTTAAACAAATCCTTAAAGCAGCTGAAATCGATTTAGTGAGTAACGATAACCTCGTGTTAAAAGATGTTCCTTTATTAACTGAGAACATTCTTAGTATGTGCTTGAAAGAGGCCGTTACCAATGTGGTAAGACATAGCGGTGCTTCTACATGCTTTATCTCCGTCAAACAAACCGCAAACGAGATTGAAATCACCGTGAAGGATGACGGAATCGGCTTTATAGCTAATGATAAGTTTACAAAGGGAAATGGACTTGCCGGAATGAAAGAACGCCTTGAATTTGTTAATGGCAGCTTAAATATTATTTCCCAGGAAGGAACAGCTTTGCTGATAAAAGTACCTAATGTCGTAAAACAGGCAGAGGAGGAGCTCATATGATTCGAATTGTCATTGCTGAGGACCAGCAAATGCTTTTAGGTGCCCTTGGCTCTCTTTTAAATTTAGAAGAAGACATGGAAGTGGTCGGAAAAGCAAGCAATGGTGAAGAAGCCCTTGCACTTGTGAAAAAGCACAAGCCTGATGTCTGTATTATGGATATTGAAATGCCTGGAATGACCGGACTCGAAGCCGCTGAGAAGCTTAAAGGCGAGGACTGCAAAGTAATCATCCTAACGACATTCTCCCGATCAGGTTATTTTCAGAGAGCGTTAAAAGCCGGTGTAAGCGGCTATTTATTAAAGGATAGCCCGAGTGAGGAGCTTGCCAGCTCCATTCGCAGCATCATCTCAGGCAGACGCATTTATGCACCTGAGCTAATGGATGACATTTACAGTGAACAAAACCCTTTAACCGAACGCGAAAGAGAGGTTTTAGAGCTCGTGGCCGACGGCATGAACACAAAGGAAATTGCTGATCAGCTTAGCATCAAAACCGGTACGGTCCGGAATTATATCTCTACCATCTTAGAAAAGCTTGATGTGAAAAACCGAATTGAGGCGATTACACAGTCTAAGGAAAAAGGATGGTTTAAATAAGCGCAAAATAGGACTGTCCCCCAAGGGACAGTCCTATTTTAAGTTTCAGCGCACGACCTACCTATTATATATTTAATCCCTCTTTAATATTTAAACCCTCTTTAATGGATTTCAGCGTTATTTCGTTTGACCATTCTGGTTTATCAGGATAAGCGAATACTGAATTTGTTACAATTCCATCAAATTTCATTTCTCTTAATTTCCGATATAGTGCCTCAAAGTTAACTTCCCCTTCTCCAGGGTTCAAATGCTGGTGAATCGTTACATTAGCATTAGGAGGATTCACAATATATCGCAATCCAAATGCTGCTTTATGATTAAGAGTGTCTGCAATTAAAACATGAGCAAGTAAATCTCCGGCTTCTTCCAAGTGTTTCTCTACATCGCCAACACCATCATCATAAAAGAAAGCATGTGCAACAGAATAGACTAACTTAATCCAATCCTTATCAAGAGCACGAATCATTCGAATGGCTTCTGTATTTAACTCAATAAAATCGTTAGGATGGGATTGTAAATTAAGTTTAATCCCCTCTTTTTCAAATAGCGGCATGAGCTCTTCCATTGATTTAACAAAAGCAGCTTCACTATCAACCGGACGGCTTTTATCTCCGGCAAATTCGCTGTTCATTAAATCAACACCTAATTCAGAAGTGATTTCAATACAACGCTTCCAATTTCTTACTGCAGCTTGACGTTCTTCTTCTATAGGTGAAGACCATTGTTGAACAGGAAGGACAGAAGAGATTTTAACGCCGGCATCTAAACAATATCTTTTTAAATCTTTTATCAGCTGCTTATCAACCTTTGGATATTCATAAAACCAAATAAAATCTTTACGAGGTGATAACTCTACATATTCATACCCTAATCTGGCGACTGCATCAATCGTATCTTTTAAATTTGTATTATCACGATAATGTGACGGATCATATGCTAAACGCAATGTAATCATCTCCTTTATTAGCTGTTTGGCGTTAGCCAATATGTGTTGCAACTAGAACAACTATTTATTTCAAGTACATATTTCAGAATGCTTTTTAACTGTATTTGTTTCTTTTCTGCTCCAAGTCGTAATTAAAATGCTGGCAATCAACCCGACTACACCGATAAAGTAAAACCCTGCCGCAATACCAAATTTCGTATTTAAAATACCTGCTACAAAAGGTCCGGAAAACATGCCAATTGCATATAAAGCTTGATAGACTCCCATCGCTGTTGCTCGTTTTTCCTGTGAAATCGTTTCAATTGCTAAACCTAACAGCAGAGGGAATACGATTCCGAGCGAAAATCCATTCAAAGCTTGAATCATCATTAACAACCCTTTTGCTTCAATAAGAGGTGTTAGAAGCGTAAACAATGCTGATGCAAAAAAAGCAATATTTAATGTCTTCCATTTACCTAAAAGTGGAACAATTAGCTTCCCTATAAAAAGTGTTGCAAGCGCATGCGGGATCATAAATATAAAAACGAGCAAACTAATCTCACTTGCGGTAAGACCCATTTTCAAGGCATAAGTAGGAATAAAGCCAAATGTCGTAGTAAAAATAATACCGTGTGCTAAAATAGATAAAAACGACACTTTTAACAGCAACGGTTCTTTTATCACTGACGTAAGGTCGATCACTTTAACCGGCACTCGCGCTTTCTCTTCTTTTCTCTCATAGATGAAAAAAGAAAGGATGGCAGCTAGAAGACTAGTCAATCCACCTATCCAGAACGGAGCTTGCCAGCCCCATTCATTAACGATGATCCCGCTTACACCCATACCTAAAAGTTGAGCTAAGACCACAGCAAAGGAAATGCTGCTCATCGCGCGATGAACTTCGTGATCAACAAAATAACTAGAATATAAGACAGTAAAAACAACCCAAGTTGCTGCTGCAATACCGGCAAGTGAACGTGCGATTAGCACCCAACCCAGGCTATCTGTTAATACATATGCAAAGCAACTGGCGGTACTGATCAACATCCCCATCACAATAAATGGTCTTCTTAGTCTGAAAAGATCTGAGCAAATCCCAATAGGAAGCCTAAAAAGAAATTGCATGAGTCCATAACTGCCTAGCACAATGCCGATAAATGTGTATTTACCACCCATTAACTCGATATGAGGCGTTAGGATTGGCAGATAAATAAAATGCGAGAACCATAATGCAAACGAAACAAATAAAAATATACCCTTATTTCTAACGGAATTAATCACTCTATTATCACTCCGTCTATGAACAAAAGCGCAAGCGCCTTGGTCATCGCCGTACAAACTGGGGGAGCATCGACTGAGATAAAGGAAACACGGTAAGCGAAGCGAACCGATGTTGACTTATCGTAGGGAGATGATCTAAAGTTTGATAGGCGATAGGCGCTGGCAGTCAAAAACGCGACGTCCTGTCGCACTGACTGCACTTGCACATCCTGTGCTTCGGAACTGGATGTCGCAGTGCTTACCCACAGTTCAAGAATTTTATAATTTCCTAAGCTGTTAACAAAAGCGCAAGCGACTTGCTCAATCTAGGAGCTAGACACTGCAACTAGGTACAAATGCTTTCTTGCTTTTTTGATAGAAAGGAGGCTGGCTGAAACAGCCTCCTTTAAACATTACCAGCGTGCTGTTACCATTTTTTTGCGAGTATAAAACTCTACACCATCTGGTCCGTTTGCATGAAGGTCACCATAGAAGGATTTCTTCCAGCCAGAGAATGGGAAGAAGGCCATTGGTGCAGGAACTCCTAAATTCACTCCAAGCATACCCGCATCAATGTCTTCACGGAACTTGCGAACATTGCTGCCATCTTTCGTATAAATACATGCTCCATTTGCAAAATCTGATTCATTCGTAAGAGCAATCGCTTCATCTAACGTGTTTACTCGAACAACTGATAAGACCGGCGCAAAGATTTCTTCCTTCCAAATCGTCATCTCCGTTTTTACATGATCAAAAATAGTCGGACCGACAAAATATCCATTTCCAGATGCTGCTGCATCTTTACGTCCATCACGAACTAATACAGCCCCTTCTTCTTGTCCAATTTCAATGTATTTTTCCGTTTTCGCTTTATGAGAATCACGAATAACCGGCCCTAGGAATACGCCTTCATCCATTCCATTTCCAATGGTGATATTGTTCGCAGCGTCAACTAGTTTTTCCATTAATTCATCGGCTACTTCACCAACTGCTACAACGACTGCCGCCGCCATACATCTTTCTCCGGCAGAACCATAAGCTGCGTTAATAATTTGATTAACTGCACCATCTAAGTCTGCATCTGGCATAACAATTGAATGGTTTTTTGCTCCTGCTAAAGCTTGAACACGCTTACCATGATTGGAAGCTGTTTTATAAACATATTCAGCAACCGGCTGTGAACCAACAAATGAAATTGCTTTTACTCCTGGATGCTCAAGCAATCCATTTACAACATCATGAGCTCCGTGTACGATATTCAATACGCCGTCAGGCAATCCAGCTTCTTTAAATAATTCTGCCAGACGATTTGCCAGTAATGGCGTGCGCTCAGATGGCTTTAACACAAATGTATTTCCGCAAGCAATCGCTAATGGGAACATCCAGCATGGCACCATCATCGGGAAGTTAAATGGCGTGATTCCGCCAACGACACCGATTGGATAGCGGTACATGCCAGATTCAATATTTGTTGCGATATCTGGAAGCTGTTTTCCCATCATTAATGTTGGAGCACCTGCGGCAAATTCAACACATTCAATTCCTCGTTGAACCTCACCATATGCTTCGTTATAGCTTTTTCCATTTTCGATTGTAACCAGGCGTGCTAACTCCTCCCAGTTCTCAACTAGTAATTGCTGATATTTAAAAAGGAGGCGGGCTCTGCGCGGTACAGCTGTTTTGCTCCAAGATTTAAATGCTTCAGCTGCTACTTTAACCGCTTGATCTACATCTTCTCGACTTGAAAGGGGCACATGTGCGATTGTTTCACCTGTTGCCGGATTTGGAACGATCTCTGTTTTTCCTGAGTTTGATTCAACCCAGCTACCACCGATAAAATTTTTAAGGTTTTGTACAGTCACAGTATTTGTCATAATAAAGACTCCTCCTAACTTTTTTATCTGCCATTCTATTTAAAATTAAGGCAGCGTTATCATTCACACCCTCATGTAAAAGACTGAAGGTCTTTCTTTTTTGCAAAAATCATTAGCTTTCAATGTAATCGATTTCAGTGAAAAGGAATAATTTCTTACCTTACAAGACTCATTTTATATGATTCTATTCTTTTTGTAAACGCTTTTTCTATGATTTCTTTCTTTTTTTTATCATTCATTTTTATAAAAAACATTGTAAAATCCCCTATTTCTCAAGAGGTAAGCTGAAAGACAAATAAATTGCCGCTTCATTTTCCACTTACATCATTTTTCTTTTTTCACATATATTAATCAAATTAATTAGAAATCGATTTCAATTACATCCTTTAAAAACAGCCCCATTAATACCGTTAAATCAATTCCAAAGTCTTTCCAGCCTTCAGCTTAGGATTGCAGGACTCTCTGATAATCAATTCATCCTTTAATACAATTTTTTTCTTAGTCAACTTTTCTCCATTGATCAAACCTAACAACAGCTCCATTGCTTTCATACCAATCTTATATTTAGGCTGATTAATCGTTGTTAAATTTGGTTCATGGATTATCGACATTTTTATATTATCAAATCCTACCACTGCAAGATCCTCTGGAACAGATAATCCGCTGTCCTTTGCAGCCCTTATCGCCCCCATCGCCGTTTCATCATTAAAGGCAAAAACAGCTGTTGGCGGGACTTCAAACGCCAGTAATTTCATCATTTGATGATAGCCGGATTCAAAGGTCGAATTACCTTCTTGTATATAGGCTGATTCTACCTCTAGATCATGGCTTAACAACGCCTGCTTGTATCCTTTTATCCGGTCCTTGCTTAATATATTATGAAGAGGTCCGGAAATATGGGCAATTTTCGTATGTCCCAGCTTGATTAGATGTTCGGTCGCCTTTCTTGCACTGCTAATATTATCAATCGATACGGTTGGAATATTTAAGCCATCCATGTATTCACAGGCAAGCACGATAGGAAAATGGTCAGCAATCTCTTCCATTTCTGTTTTATTAAGCCGGGCAGTTAATAGAACCATCCCATCTGCCTGCTTCTGCTGCAATAGATTAATATATTCCTTCTCCCTTTCAATATCATTTTCGGTATCCCCTAAAATAACCTGATAACCATGACTGACAGCAACATGTTCAATCCCACGCAGAACCTTTGAAAAGAACGGGCTTGTGATATCTGGAACGACCACAAGAATGATTTTCGTTTCCTTAGTGCGGAATTGCCTTGCCACAATATGAGGCTTGTAATTTACTTGATTAATGACATCCATCACCTTTTCGCGTGTTTCTTTGCTGACAAGCTCAGGATTGCTAAGCACCCGCGATACGGTGGCAGGCGATACCTTTGCTAGTTTTGCCACATCGCTCATTTTCATCCCTAATCACCTCTTTCACCTTTAGTTTAGTTCTTTAAGTAGACATATTGTCATTGTAATCGATTTCAAATCTTGCTTTTATTTTATATGACCGACTAATTTTTGTAAACGAATACTTGGATTAAATGCCTAAAATAAAAGCCAAAGGCAGAAGAAGCATTTCCTGCTTCAACACCTCATGGCCCTATGTTTGTTCTTTTAATGGTGTTGCTGAGTCTCTAATAATTAGTTCATCCTTCATCACAAACTTTTTCTGTTTGATCGCTTCCCCATTAATTAAATGTAACAATAGCTCCATCGCTTTTTTACCAATTTCATATTTTGGCTGGTCGATCGTCGTTAAATTAGGTTCAATGACAGAGGACATTTTGATATTATCAAATCCTACAATGGATAAATCCTCAGGCAGATTTAAACCGCTATCCTTTGCAGCTTTAATTGCACCCATCGCCATCTCATCATTAAAGGCAAAAATCGCTGTTGGCGGGGTTTCAAACGCCAGTAATTTCATCGTCTGATGGTAGCCGGATTCATAGGTAAAATCACCTTCTTGAATGTAGGCTTGGTCTACCTCTATATCATAGCTTAGTAATGCCTGCTGATATCCTCTCATCCGGTCACGGCTCAGAATGACATTAATCGGACCCGTAATATGAGCAATTTTCGTATGACCGAGCTTGATTAAATGTTCAGTTGCCTTTCTTGCACTGCTGATATTATCAATCGATACAGTCGGAACATTTAAATCATCCATGTATTCACAAGCAAGCACCATTGGAAAATGACCGGCAATCTCTTCTAGGTTAGCTTTATTTAAGCGCGCTGTTAAAAGCACCATTCCATCTGCTTGCTTTTGCAGCAATAAATTGATGTATTCTTTTTCCCTTTCAACATCATTTTCAGTATCGCCCAAAATAACTTGATATCCATGGTTAATAGCTACATGTTCAATCCCGCGTAAAACCTTTGAAAAGAAAGCGCTCGTAATATCTGGGACAACAACGAGAATGATTTTGGTTTCCTTTGTACGGAATTGTCTTGCCACAATATGAGGCTTGTAATTCACCTCATTGATGACCTTCATTACCTTCTCGCGTGTTTCTTTGCTAACAAGGTCCGGATTACTAAGCACCCGGGATACGGTGGCAGGAGATACATTTGCTAATTTCGCCACATCACTCATTTTCATAACTTCATATCACTCACCCTCACTGAAAACGATTTAGTGGGATTAAAAAATTTCACATACAAATAATCTATATCGCTTTCTTTCTATCATAACCTTTTTTATTTACTAGATACACTTGTAGCATATTAACTTATTTTATCATGAAAAGGTGAGGATTTGGATTTTTCATTTTTAAACAATAAGAAGGGCTGTCTCATATATAAAGATTGCTCCGCCAAACACATATGTGTAGCAGATCCTTTTGAGACAGCCCTCTTCATCTTAATTCATACTTGCGCTAAATTGTTTGGCCTTATTACTAGAGCCAAACTCTCTCATTTTTCCTTTTACTGTTGCAACAATCGCTTCTTTCCCAGGTGTTGTGATGGCCCGATGGTCATAAAGATCAGGATCACTATTTAGCTTTTCACGAACAGCCTTGGTCCACGCTTGTAAGCATTCCGTATTAACATTAATCTTAGCATGGCCTAATTCAATGGCTTTCTTGATTTGATATTCAGGAATTCCCGAGCCACCATGCAGGACAAGCGGGATGCCTGTTAGTTCTGAAATCTGTTTCATTTCTTCGAAGCCTAGTTTTGGTTCACCCTGGTATGGTCCATGGACGGAACCGAGGGCAGCAGCTAAGGCATCAATTCCTGCTTCCTTCACGATTCGCAAGCATTCATTAGGATCAGCGTACTTCACTCCGCCAATCAGTCCATCTTCCATACCCCCAACTGTTCCTACCTCTGCTTCTACTGATACTTTATTTAAACGTGCATAGTCAGCAACCTGTTTCGTCATGGCGATATTTTCTTCGATTGGATGATGGGATCCATCAATCATAACTGAAGTAAACCCGGCATCGATTGCCTGCATGCATCTTTCAACACTCATGCCATGGTCGAGATGCAATGCCACCGGAACGGTAATGGACATTTCTTCCATAAGTGCGTTCACCATGGCAGCGATCGTTTTAAAACCGCCAAGGTAATCAACAAGCCTGTCAGATGCAGCTACTATTAGAGGTGCTTGTTCTTCTTCTGCTGCTTGTAAGATGGCCTGTGCCCACTGCAGGCTATTTAGGTTAAATTGCCCTACAGCATAGCTGCCTTCTTTCGCCTTCAGAAGCATTTCCTTCATAGATACTAATGACACTTTCCAGATCACCTCTTTTTATCGATTTATAGAATGATTTAATTAGAAGCTAGTTCAACCTCGTATACCTTTAGGCATTAACATTGATTTTGTCTGCCGATTGCTTGTAAAAATCCGGTTTATCCATTAATGAAATGGCTTCTTTCTCACCTGAATGCTGTGCTTTAATCGCAGCATCTGCTGTTACAGCGGCAATATATCCGTCCCAAGAAGTCGGCCCATTTGGTTCACCTGTTTTATGAATGGAATCCATAAAATGCTGTAATTCCTTGTCATATGCATCAATAAAACGATCCTTCCAATCCAATAATACATTAGTGCCAAAGGTTGCATTTTTTCGGAACGAAATACTTTGGAACTCCGGAAGGCTGACAATACCTTCATCACCGATTACTTCACATTGAATATCATAGCCGTATTTGCAATTAACAAATATTTCAGCTGTTATCACAATGCCTCCCTTAGTTTCTAATGTAACAATTTGCGGATCTCTCAGATTCTCATGGGCATGCTTTGACTTTTTCGGATAGGTCACTTGTACCGTTTTATAATCATCATTTACCAGCCAATGTAAAACATCAATTTCATGAATTAACGTATCATGAATCGCCATATCGGTTGTGTAGTTGTTTGGAACCTCACGATTTCGGTGGGCACAGCGGATCATCAGCGGTTCACCGATAAATTGATTGTCAATTGCTTCTTTTAATTGAACATAACCGCTATCATATCTGCGCATAAAGCCTACTTGCACTAAGCGCTTTCCATGCTTCATTTCAGCTTCGACAATTCTCATGCAGCCTTCAGCTGTTGTTGCCAATGGTTTTTCAACAAACACATATTTTCCAGCTTCAATCGCGGCAAGAACGCTCGCTTCATGTGCAGGGCCCCAGCTTGTTACAAGCACAGCATCAACATCGTCAGCAGAAATAAGTGCTTTATCATCTGGATAAACGACTGCATCTAATTCAAAGCTTTGTACAGCATTGATTGCGGACTCTTTATTAACATCTGTAACAGCTACAATTTTTCCGCCCGATAATTTATTTTCAATGCGCTTAATATGTTCTCTGCCAATGGCGCCAGTACCGATTACCCCAAATCGAATGGTCATGTCCATTCCTCCCTAGATTTAATCGTTATAACTTTTCTTTTGGATGATTATCCTACGATTTCTGTCTTTTTTAGAGTAAGTAATGTTTCATCAATGTATTTTCTTGCTATTAAAGCATATTCCAATGGATGAGCAATTGCTGGATCCTGCTCTGCTTCAATGACAATCCAGCCTTTATAATCATGATCAAGGAGTATTTGGTAGACATCAGTAAAATCAATGCATCCGTCACCAGGTACGGTAAACATGCCATTTAAAAAGGATTGTAAAAATGATTCGCCCTTTTCCCTGCATTGAGCCAGCTGTTGATCTCTAACATCTTTAAAATGGACGTGTTTGATGCGATTGATATGCTTTGTTAATAGCTTCATATAGTCGCCATCAGAAACATAAATATGACCTGTATCATATAGAAGGTGAACATGGTTTGGATCGGTATTCTCCATGAGGCGGTCAATTTCTTCTAATGTTTGAACACCTGTGCCCATATGATGATGAAAAACTAATGATAAGTTATATTGTTCAGCAATTTTTCCAAGTTCGTTTAAGCCTTGGCATAATTGGTTCCATTCCTTGTCAGTAAAAAAAGGTTTTTCAGTAAAGACATTTTTATCTGTTCCTTGTATGCTGTATGTTTGTTCTGATACAACGGCAACGTCTGCATTCACTTCCTGCAAATATGCACAATGCTGATGAAAAGCCTTTGAAGTTTCTTCAAGTCCATCGCGGTTCAGGAAACTGCTGAACCACTGGCCTGCAATTTTTAAGTTGCGCAGCCTAAGCTCTTTATTTAACACCTCTGCCTCAGGGAAGAAACCGCCAACCTCTGTCCCCTGGAAGCCAGCGACAACAATATCACTCAATAGATGTGACAACGTATTATCCTTGCCGATCTCAGGCAGATCATCATTTCGCCAGCCGATTGGGGCAATGCCCCAACGAATCTCTTGATTACTCATTCTCAATCACCCTTTATTAATATTGCTTTGCATTTCGTAATTTTTCTTGCTTAAGCTCAAAAGTTTTTTGAGCAAGTTCTTGATCAGATACTTCAGGGAATCCTAAGTTCCACCAGCTGCCATCATAACCATCAGTCATTGTTTTCGGAAGCACTTTCATCTCAATTAGAGTAGATCGATCCTGTTTCTTCGCATCCTCTAAGGCTGCTTTTAATTCTTCAACTGTATTTGCCCGATACGCTTTAGCACCATAGCCTTCAGCCACTTTTGCGTAATCAATATTCATAATTTGGTTATCTGCTGTTCTGAATTCACAATGGAAACTTCCATTTCCGGAATCCATTTGGAGATTATTAATACAGCCAAAACCTGAATTATCGAATAAGAGCACATTTATTTTTTTATTGTTCTGAATAGCTGTAATAAATTCAGAATGGAGCATGAGGAAGCTTCCATCACCGACGATTGAGTACACCTCTTTTGAAGGATCTGCCAGCTTCAAGCCTAATGTACCGGAAACTTCATAACCCATACATGAGTATCCATACTCTAGATGATAGGTGTTCGGAACCTCTGAGTGCCATAAACGCTGCAAGTCTCCTGGAAGTGAGCCAGCTGCACAAATAATGATGCTGTCAGGATCAATCGTGTCATTAATCGCCAGGAGTGCAGTCGTTTGCGGAAGTTCTGTTTGTAAAGCATCTGCATACTCATTCAACACTTCTTGTGAAAAATGATTCTTAATTTCAGGATCAAAATTCTCTCGATTAAATGTAACTTTGCTTAGGCGGTCACGTTCAATCAACCATTCTTCTTTTAATTCAGTAATCGTATTGCCAAACTCGCTCTTATATCCCTCCAGCATTGGCGTAAGTGCCTCAAATGCTGTTCTGGCATCTGCGACAACCGGGAATGCATCCAATTTATAGGCTTGCATACGGCTGACATTGATATTTAAAAACTTCGTTGTTTCAAAGTTAAATAGTGTTTTAGATGATGTAGCAAAATCGGTAAATCTCGTACCAACACCAATAATCAAATCCGCTTGCTGTGCCGCTTTATTTGCCGCTAATGTTCCTGTAATTCCAAGCCCGCCTAGGTTATTTTCGAATGATGATTCTATTGCTGATTTGCCTGCTTGGGTTTCAACTAAAGGAATATTATACTTCCCGGAAAATTCCATTACCGCTTCACGCGCTTCTGAATATTTTACTCCGCCGCCAACAACAATGACAGGCTTCTTACTAGCCTTAATTAACTCGGCAGCTCCTGCGAGCTCACGTTGCGATGGCAGCTTGCGGTCAATATAATGAACGCGTTTTTCAAAGAACTTCACATCATAATCAAAGGCTTCCCCTTCAACATCCTGTGAAATACAAATGGTTGCCGGACCTGCTTTCGCCGGGTCTGTCATCACTTCAAACGCCCGAATTAAACTTGACATTAATTGCTCCGGACGAGTAATGCGATCCCAATATCTTGAAACAGGCTTTAATGCATCATTGGTTGTGACAGCCGTGCTGTATTCTTGTTCAATCTGCTGCAAGACCGGATCAGGCTGACGTGTCGCATAAGTATCTGCCGGCAGAAACAAAACCGGAATATTATTCGCAAGAGCTGTACCGGCAGCCGTTACCAGGTTGGCTGAACCTGGTCCGCTTGAAGTTGAAACCGCATATATTTTTTTGCGGAGCATTTGTTTGCTATACGCAATCGCTGCGTGTGCCATACCTTGTTCATTTTTCCCTGAAATGATTTTCAAATGTCCTGGGTCTTGTTCAAGCGCCTGCCCAATCGCTAATACATTTCCATGGCCAAAGATGGTAAAAATACCCTCAACAAACGGAAATTCCTCACCATC
Organism: uncultured Metabacillus sp.; assembly: GCF_947503125.1. Classification (GTDB taxonomy): domain Bacteria; phylum Bacillota; class Bacilli; order Bacillales; family Bacillaceae; genus Metabacillus. The sequence goes on along the minus strand of NZ_CANNCR010000017.1, from coordinate 26,263 downwards.
TATATGAACATACTGTTGATTTAAAAACTTGAACAAAGCTTGTGCTGTAGTTAATCGAATTGTTTCCATCCCTCTTCACCTCTATGAAATTGAAATTGTTTCGTTTTTCGCTATTAATTCTTCAATCTCTTCCACTGTAGGCATCGCTTCAGATGAGCTATGCTTGCTTACAACAATGGATGCCGATGCGCTGCCATATTTCAATGCTGATTCAATGTCTTTGCCTGTGATTAAAGCAAATAAGAAAGCAGAAGCATAGGAATCACCGGCACCAAATGTTTTGAGAACCTTTGTCTTGTATGCCAAACCTCTAAAAATTTCACCTGATTTTGCATAAGCATATGAGCCTTCAACACCATGCTTAATGACGATAAGCTCTGGAGAATGCTTAAACAGATAGTTGACTGTATCCTCGTTTTTCCCTTCTGTCTGTCTGTTTTCCAAGGCATCAAATTCTTCACGTGTTCCAATGACGACATTTGACAGCTCTGCTACTAATGAATAATAAACAGCTGTTTCTTCAGGAGTTTCCCAGGAATATGGGCGATAATCTAGTTCAAAAATAACTTTTACATCATTTTTCTTCGCAAGATTAACGGCTTTTAGCACTGCTTCACGAGACGGACTTTTTGATAATGCCGTACCTGATACGAGCAGAACCTTTGATCTTTTAATATAATCCTCATTTACTTCAGAAGGAGTTAAATAAAGATCTGCCACATCCTGACGATACATGAGAATGCTGCATTCTTCCGGACTTTTAATCTCTGTAAAAGCTAAACCTGTTTTATGGCCCTCTGTATCGACAACCATATTAGATGTATCAATTCCGGCATCCCTCATATACTTTTCAATAAAACGTCCGTGCTGATCATCGGAAATTTTACCGATGAACCCAGCTTTTAAGCCCAGCTTGGAGCTTCCGATTGCAATATTTGCCGGTGAGCCTCCAACATACTTTGAAAACGTCATGGTTTCTTCCATCGGGCGGTTATATTCCACTGCATTTAAATCAATGCAAGCGCGACCAATTGCAATAATATCGAATTCTTTATCATCATGAAAATGAATATTCATCTTTACTAACAGCTCCTTTTTTTATTATTTTGCTCTATTAAACTGCTGATTTTCTCTGGTGGTCCCCTTAGCGCGCTTTGCGCCTGCGGGAACTTCAATATCCCATTGTTCCCGCAGGAGTCTCGCGCATTTCACTTCATCAATTACAAGCGTCAAAATCATCAATGAGCTTTAATTCAGCTTATCGTTTTAAAATCCATTCATGATCAGGATCGTTGTAGAACTTCCAAATCCGTTTCGGTCCAGCCATTACATTTAAATAATAGGATGTGTATCCTTCAGGAACACCTACTGGATGATAACCCGCAGGTACGATTACCATGTCACCGCTCTCAACAGCCATTGTCTCATCCAGTAAGCGATCATCTGTGTATACACGCTGGAAGACAAAGCCCTGCTGAGGATTCATTTCATGGTAGTACGTTTCTTCTAAAAATGACTCCTCTGGTAAGTTATCTTGATCATGCTTATGCGGAGGATAGCTGGACCAATTTCCGCTTTCGGTATAAACCTCAACAACTAGTAAACTATTTGCCGAAGGATCGGAATCTGGTAATATATTGTGCACCATGCGTTTGTTGTTGCCTGTTCCTCTATGCTCAACCCCGTTAACTTCTGCACTGATTAATTTTGTTGGCAATTGCTTTTCTGATGGCGAATAGCATAAAGCAACACGTGCTCCGCTTACTGCCTCTACTTTAAATGTACGATCATTTGATACATAAACACTGTCTGTTGGTTTCTTTTCAAAGACAGATTCACGTGTACCAATTTCTTCAAAATTGACCTCTCCATCTGAAACATTTATCTTCCCAGTTAAAGCGACAATACAGCATTCTTGGTTTCCAAGTTTTTCTGAATATGCAGCACCAGGAGCCAAGTCAATCATTTTAAATCCGACATATTCCAACGATGAATTTTCTGATGTTACTTCATGAATAAGTGTTACACCTTGTTCCAGCTCTTTTTGAACAGGCTTACGCAGCAATTTACTCAATGCAATCTCCTCCTATTTTTTTGTAAGGTAAGAAAGTTAACTGCAATCGATTTCATTAATATCTTTAAAAATAAAAATAGAATTGTCTAATCATGCATACATTTTTTCTCATTTCTTATACAGATTAATCGTTAAACCGTTTTCAGTCAATGCTTTTTAGCATTTATAAGGTGTTTTTTTCAGAAATTTTCACTTTTCAAGTTCAATTAATTCGTAAACAACATGTTTTAACTGCAATCGATTTCATTGATATTAAAAATTTTTCACGATAAGACTAGTTTGATAGTAGTTAAAAACTAAGTATTCCTATTCTTAGGTTCTATCTTATCATTTATATAAAACGCTTTCAATAGGTATGCTTAAATTAATAGATCGATAATTTCTTAGTCATTTTATTTACAATTTCCCTGTTAAAAATTGTGCTTCACCAAGACCAAAGCTCCAATCGGCCTCTCCATTTTCAGTAATGGAGATCATCAAGTCTTCAGGTGATATACCGCACTCCGCTTCAAGTCTTTCTGCAAGCAACGAATATAACTTTTCTTTCTGTTCTTTTGTTCTTGCTTTGCTTACAATACTGATAATAACCACATTATTTGTTCGATTAAACCCTAATCCTGTATCCTGGATAATGAGCTCATTAGCTGGATGCTGATGAACAATTTGATAACGGTCCCGTTCAGGTACGTTAAATGCTTCCACCATTGCATTGTGGGCGGTATCCAATAATTTTTTTAGAGACTGTTCATCTCGTCCTTCAATTAAATCAAATCGTAATAATGGCATAACTAATTTCCTCCTTAAACATTTATATATAGTAAAACTTTTAAGCCCTTTGTTTGTAATAGACTTAAACGTTTTCTTAATCTAATTTATTAGAAATGACAAGCTGAATATCATGCTTCTTTGCAAATTCCTGGTAGGCATCACTTGGTGGTTGATCTGTAATGATCGCATCAAGATCTGATAAATCACAATAAGTCATTAGCGCATATTGATCAAACTTTTCATGATCGACAAGGACATAAACCTTTGAACTTTTGCCTACAACGGTCTGCTTCATTTCATTTTCAACAGGGGATGAATGAGTGACACCATTTGTGATGGAAATACCTGCAGAAGCCATGAACGCTTTGTTGATATTGTATGATTTCAGCAGGTCCATATTTTTCATACTAACAAATGACTTCGTTTTGCGTTCTAACACTCCACCAGTAGAAATGACATTTAAGTTGTTGTATGGAAAGGACTTAAAAATAAAATCAAGATTATTTGTAAGGATTGTTACATTTTTCTGTTGTAAATAATCCACCATTTCTAATGTAGTTGTACCTGAGTCAATATAGATAATATCCCCATCCTCAACAAAGTCCGCTGCCGCTTTGCCAATTGCCTTTTTTAGACGTGCGTTTCTTGTTTGCCTCTCATGAAAGGATGTTAGTGTTGCATGATTAACAGCAACTCCGCCATAGACCTTTTTAATCGTTCCGCGATCAACCAATTGCTGAATATCACGGCGAATGGTGTTTTTTGATACATTAAAAACATTACAAAGCTCATCCAGTGAAACCGTTTCATGGACTAGTACATATTCTTGTATCTGTTCAATCCGTTCTGTTTTTAACATGACTACCCCTTCTTGACTTAAATTCCACCAAAGGCTCTAAGTTTTCTGAACCTTACCTACATATTAACAAAAGATACCCAAAAGTTCACCACTTTTTTGAAATATTATTTAGTTTTTATTTTCACCTTTAACATTTTGGTCAAATTTAGCTTGAATGAACCAAAACATAACCAATATAAAATCATATGTAATTATTTAATATCCCCACCTTTTAGAAGAAAACATTCAATCCAATAAAGGTGGGGGTATTTAAAAGTGAATCGGTTAATGCAACTGTTTTTGCTCGATCGCATGAATTGAATCATAGAGAATTTCAATCAAGCTTTTCATTTCTTTGTTACTAATGATGAGAGGCGGGGCAAAAACGATTGTATCTTGACCATCAAAAACAACTGAGCGGCAAATGAGTCCGCGCTTTGCTGCTTCTGAAACAATAACTGGTGCTAAAGGTGTTGAAAATCTTTCTCGTGAAGACTTATTTTTAACAATTTCAACAGCCCCCATCAATCCTAGTCCTCTTACTTCACCAACTATTTGACACATCCTTTGAATAGAGCGGAAGCCCTTCAGCATTTCTTCCCCCATTATCTTCGCATTATTCATTAGTTGTTCGTTTTCAAGAATTTCAAGGTTTTTTAATGCTACGGCACATCCCATCGGGTGCCCGCTATACGTATACCCATGTAAAAGCGTACCTGTAGAAAGCTCTATGAATTGTTGGTGAATGTCTTTTGAAAGCATAACGCCGCCTAACTGAGCATAGCCGCTGGTCACACCCTTTGCAAAACACATCATATCTGGTGTGACTCCATAATGTTCCACTCCAAAATACGTTCCTGTCCGGCCAAAACCTGTAATCACTTCATCAGTAATAAATAAAATACCGTATTCATCGCATATCTTTCTAACTTCTATAAAATAGGTTTCTGGAGCGATATGAACACCACCTGCACCTTGGATGGGTTCTGCAATAAATGCTGCAATGGTTTCAGGACCTTCCGCTTCAATAACGTCCCGAAGAGATTGTGAAGAGAGATTATTAGTGTAATAGAAATCAGGGGCTAAGGAGTTTGTAAAATCCCTAAACGGCTTAAGGCCGGTCGCGCTTGTTGCTCCCATCGAGACACCATGATAGGACTTTGTACGCGAAATGATTTTTTTTCTGCTTGGTTCTCCCTTTAACATCCAATAATGGCGAGCCAGTTTATAGGCTGTATCATTTGCCTCAGATCCCCCAGAAGTAAAGAATGTTGCAGATAAATCCCCTGGAGCTACCTCTGCTAGTTTCGCTGCCAATCGAATAGCAGGCTCATTGCTGAACGTTGCAAAACAGGAGGTAAAGGCCAATTTTGACATTTGTTCCGCAGCTGCCTGCCCCAATTCTGTTCTCCCATGACCAATATTGACATTCCAGAGTGAGGACATGCCATCAATCACTTTATTTCCAGCAAGGTCATAGAGGTATACCCCTTTTCCTTCTGTAAAAATAAACGTTGGCCCCTGTTCTTGCTGTTGTTGAATCGGTGATGTCGGATGAAGGAAATGCTTTTTATCTAATTCGGTTAGCTCCCCGATGACGTCCAAATCTTTTTTCATGTTAAACACCCTTCCCATCTATTTTTTCCTCCTTTATATACTCCATTTATATGAGAAGGGAATGGTGAGGTATGTTTCCTCTAAATAAAATACTAGGTTATGAAATAAAAAAGCCAGCTTCTGCTGACTTTTTTATTGCTTCATAATGCTTTTTCTGTTCATTTTTTACTATTCAAGATAAGCTCGTTTTGATAGACAAATCGATACGTGCCAGAACCAGCTTCCAGCGAGACACCTTCTTCTATTTGGTTTACATTTGAAACACCCTCTACATCCGGTAGTAATACACCGCTTTCTTTCACACTCTTTAGTTGAGCAAATGGTAAGATGATTGTTGCTTTTGTGTTAGCTGGAACGTTTACTTCAATCGTTATGTTTTCGTCTGAAAGGCTCCATGCTGATACAATTTGGCCATACATGGAATTGTGCTTAGCACGGACAAAAGTCATTTCTCCACCATTGATTCTTGGGTGAATACGAATATGTTTATAAGCTGGCTTTGCTTCATCCATATCTAACCCTGCAATAAAGCGATACATCCAATCTCCGATCGCACCATAGGCGTAATGATTAAATGAGTTCATATCATCACTCCAGAACGATCCATCTTCTTTAATGCCATCCCAATGCTCCCATATAGTCGTTGCTCCCTTTTTAATCGAGTACAACCAAGAAGGATAGGTTTCCTGAAGCAGCAGCTTTACAGCAGTGTCATGATAACCATTTTCTGATAAAGCGATGCAGAGGTATGGGGTACCAACGAAACCAGTTGTCAGATGATAGTCATTTTTGACAATAAGCTCGTTGAGATCATGTGCGATTTGCTTTCTAACATCTCCCTCCACTAAATCAAACATAAGCGGCAAGGTGTTCGCCGTTTGAGTTTTGGCAATCATGTGATTGTCAGCTGAAATAAATGTCTTATTAAAATTGGCGATAATGCCATCTACTAGCTTACTATAAACCGCAAAGTCCTCTTCCTTTTCAAGTACGGCTGCTGCATCACGAAGAATTCGTGCAGAAAGAGCATAATAAGCTGTTGCAACCAAATGAACCGGAGTTGCTCCAAAATAGCTATCCTCCTCTGCATCGAGAGCAAGCCAATCCCCGAAGTGAAAGCCAGCGTCCCATAAAAATTCATTCTCTCCTTGAGAGCGGATAAATTCGACCCATGCTTTCATACTTTCATATTGTTCAGAAAGAAGACGTTTATCACCATAACACAAGTATAGGGTCCATGGACACACAGTTGCCGCGTCTCCCCAGGCAGATGATGTATACGTCTCATCACCCCACATTGATGATACATAATCCTTCAGCGCGTTTGGAACCACAAAAGGAACGGAGCCATTAGACCTTTGATCAGCCTTTAAATCTCTTAACCATTTTGTAAAAAATGGACCTCCTTGGTAGTTGAACAAAGCCGTTCTAATGAAAACTTGAGCATCCCCTGTCCAACCAAGCCTCTCATCACGCTGTGGACAATCTGTCGGTACATCAACGAAATTTCCTCTTTGCCCCCAAACGATATTTTGTTGAAGTTGGTTTACCATTTGGTTCGAGCATTCAAATTCTCCTGTAGGTTCCATATCTGAATGGATCACTTCACCAAAAAAATTTTCAAGCGGCAGATCCTTTTCTTGGTTCGGATATCCCTCAACTTTTACATATCGGAAGCCTTGGAATGTAAAATAAGGGGCATACTCCTCCTCACCTTCTCCTTTTGTAATATATTCTACGGTTTGCTTTGCTTTTCGAAGATTGCCAAAATAAATATTCCCTTCTTTATCAAGTACCTCAGCATGATGTAAGGAAATTCGAGTGCCTTTCGGAGCAGTTACTTTTAATCTTATCCGTCCCACCATATTCTGCCCCATATCTAACACAGTATCTCCAGCAGGAGTTACTATCCTCGATACTGGTTTAATTTTTTCTGTTACTCGTGCAGGCCAATTCTCCTGTGCAATTAAATGATCCATTGGTAAGGTGTAAGTGACGACTCCTTTCCAATCTGTATCATCATAGTGTGAACTGTCCCAACCATTTTTTTCTAAACGGGCATCATATACTTCACCATGGTAGATTTCCGACATTAAAATGGGGCCAGTTGACGACTTCCAGGTTGAGTCTGTCCCAATCATTTCCTCTGTACCATCTTCATAGCGAATATGGAGCTGAAGCAGTGCGGCACGACGGTCTCCATAAAGATGTCGTTTTTCGAGCCACGTTAAATCTCCTTTGTACCAGCCATCTGCCAAAGCAATGCCCAATGCATTTGCCCCTTGTAAAAGCTGGTCAGTGACGTCATAGGTTTGGTATTGAAGTCGGTGATCATAGCTTGTCCAGCCAGGTGTCAGCAGCTCGTCACCCACTCTTTCCCCATTTAATGACAATTCGTATAGACCAGCGCTTGTTGCGTAAATTCGCGCTGACTTTATCCTCTTGTTTAGCTCAAACTGTTTTCTAAGGAGAAAAGCCTGCTCCGCCAAAGGATCTATCTCATTCGGATTAGGTGTTATCCAATCCGCTTTCCATTCACTCCAATGAAAAAGTGCCGTTTCCCACCAAGCTAATTCACTCCAATCAGACTCTTGACCAAAATGATCCCATATCTTCACCCGATAATAATATCTAGTTCTGGAAGTTAATTTCGGTCCATTGTATTCAATATGAATCGATTGCTCGGAATCTATTTTGCCTGTATCCCAAAACGTGTTTTCTAAGTCATCTTTTGAAAGGAAAACTTGTAATCGATAAGCTTGTTGAAGCGTTCCGCGGCGATCAGCGTCAATTGTCCAACTGATTCTTGGGTTTGGAACATCCAATCCAAGCGGATTTTTTCTGTATTCACACTTCGTTTCTTTTACTTTTAAATGATTCATCATGTACTCCCCCCATGATTTTTATCGTAGTTATTCGTTTCGTTATCCTTTAACAGCTCCGCTTGTCATCCCTTTCATAACCAATTTATTTAGGAACAAGTATAAAAGCAGTGTTGGAACAACAGCTAGAGAGATCGAAGCAAAAATCGGCCCCCATTGTTTTTGGCCATATTCGCCGGTAAATGAAATTAAACCTGTCTGTAATGTTCTAAGTTCTGTATCACTAATAAAGGTCATTGCGAAAATTAAGTCATTCCAAACAAAGAAGAACTGAACTAAAGCAACAGTGACAATTGCATTTGATACGATTGGTATGGCAATTTTAAAGAAGATTTGATAAATATTTGCCCCATCCATAACAGCCGATTCAATCACTTCATTCGGCAATGCTTTGAAATAGCTGGAAAACATTAAGATTGTTAGTGGTAAACCAAACGTTGTATATACTAAAATGAGCGACCATAAACTATTTAATAGACCCGTCTTAAAGAAAATTGTAAATAAAGGCAGAAGGACAATTTGTACTGGTACCATAATGCCTGCTGTAAACAACAGCATGACACCTCTACTCCATTTCCATCTCATTTTCTCAATCGCAAAGGCAGCCCCCGCTCCTAAAAAGATAATTAAAAACAGTGATGGAAAAGTCGCTAGAATACTATTTTGAAAGTAAGTGCCCATATTCCCTATATTCCATGCATCTGTGAAGTTCTGCCAATGCAGACCCTCCGGTAAGGCGTACATTGGATTTTCAGAAAATTCATCTGGTGCTTTAAATGAAGAGAGTAATAACCACAAAATAGGATAAACTTCTACTATTAATAAAAGAAGGATGACTAATTTCCCAATTAGCATACCAACACTATTAGATTTTCCGGTTAAATGATTCACGTTATTCCCTCCTTGTTGTTATGCATCATTTCTAGCAATTTTGTAAACAATTAATGTGATCAGAAGAGAAAAGATTAATAAAAATACCGCTACAGTACTTCCATATCCATATTGGTTATACGTAAAGGCATTGTTATACATATAAATGGATAAAGTCGTTGTGCTGTTACCTGGTCCGCCATTTGTTAAAGCAACGGCTGACTCAAACACTTTTAATGTTCCGTTTAAGCTAAAAATAATCGATGAAATTAAAACAGGTTTTAATAACGGAAGCACAACAAATTGCATCAGTTTCCAGCCTTTTGCCCCATCCAATTTGGCCGCTTCTAGAACATCCTCAGGTATATCTACTAAACCGGCAAAAAGAATAACTGCATAAAAACCAATTGCTTTCCAAATATCCATGATCACAAGTACCCAAAACGCTGTATCTCCTTGACCAAGCCAAGGCTGAACAAACATATCTAAGTTTAAGAAATTAAGTAAACTATTTACCAGTCCCATTTGAGGGGCAATTTCAAAGAGTTTTGCGAACAATTGCGATACCGCTACAGCAGGGAGAACAACCGGGAAAAAGATAAGCGTTCGAATCAGTGTAGAATAACGCTTAATATAGAATGCAAACAGTAAGGCAAGACCTAAACCTAAAATAATCTGTCCCGCTGAAACGAAAATCGTATATTTAAGTGTGATCCACAAGCTTGACAAGAAATCCTTGTCTTTAAATAAAGTAAGGTAATTTTCTAACCCGACAAATTCAAACCCGCTAATAAGTGAACCTGAATAAAATGTATAAACAGTGGACCAGATTGTTGGAATTAAGAGAATCGCCGTATAAATTAATAAAGCCGGTCCAACAAAAATCAGAATGGCTTTAGGGTCTTTTAAGATTTTCTCCATGAATTTTCACTCCTTACAGCATTAAGGTAACAGAAAGGCCCGGTATTCGGACCTTCCAAAGCTTATTTACCGCTTTCTAAAGAATTCTCTATGCTGCTCATATACTCTTCAGGAGTAACTCCATCATTAAGTAAATTTTGTGCACCATCTTCTGCAACCGTTTTTGTTTTTGGATCAAAATAACCTTCGAACCAAAGGGCACTATTTTCGACCTCTTCGATTTTCTCTAATGTCATTTTTGTTAAAGGGCTTACATCTTCAGGCATGTTTTCAACCTTAAAGCCGGAAATTAAACCGCGTTCTGAGATTGCTTTTTCGCCATAGATTGAGAATACTTCCTTCATCCAGTTTCCAACTTCTTCATTATATTTTGCTTTAGAGAATGAAAGCGTTAAGCCCGCATTCATTGAGTAATCATTGATCGTCCCTTTTCCTCCTTCAACAAGCGGAATATTGAAAAAGCCAATATTGTCGATGCCAATTTTATTTAAATTTTCATCATTAAACTCATTTAAAGCCCAGCTTCCCATATAATACATAGCTGCATTTCCTTGAAGGAATGTATTGCTTGCTGTATCATAATCAATCGTATTTACACCTTCGCCAAAATACCCTTTTGCATTCATATCTTGTACCATTTTAGCTGCTTCAACAAATCCTTCATCCGTAACACTCAATTTTCCCTCTTTTACTTGCTTCATTGCATCCGCTCCATATAAACGGATGACATAGCCATTGATTAAACGTGTGATCGGGAATTTTTCTTTACCCGCTACAGCAAAAGGTTGAATTCCTTTTTCCATAAAGACTTTACTTACAGCCATCATTTCATCCCAAGTCGTTGGGACTTCCAAATTGTTTTCTTCAAACAATTTCTTGTTATACCAAAAACCTTCAATATTTAATTCAACAGGCAACGCATAAAGACCCCGGTCACCGCTAAGGTTTTTCAACAAATCAACTGCGCCTGGATTTAACTTTTCATAAATGCCCAGATCTTTAAATGTCTTTTCCAAATCAAGCAATTGATCGTTATCTATCATATCTCCCAGCTGGTTAGACTCATATTTAAATAATTCAGGAAGATCATTACTTGCTGTTAGCAATTGAATTTTTTGCATTAAATTCGCTTGCATTACTGTTTCTAGCTCGATAGTTGTATCTGTATTTTCTTCAGTAAGCCCCAAAAGAACGCTTGCATCTGATTCATCAGCAGTATCTTCAGAAATGAATTTCATTGTGTTATTGCCTTCTTCTCCCTCACCCGAAGAACTTGAATCATTATTTCCACTGCAACCGACAACAGCGAAAATCATGACAATCGATAATAATAATAAAAATACCTTTTTCATCAAACAACGCCCCTTTTTATGTGTTTATTTAGGATGTATATCCTTAACTAAATTCTATATAAAATAAAAACCCATTGTAAGCGCTTCATTTTTCAGGTGATGTCCGTTTTATTCAGATTATCAAAAAAAAGAGCAAACAGTTTTCCTGTTTGCCGCTATGAACGAACATTTAATAAGAATAATTTCTATGACTCTTTAAACTGCCCTGGCGTCATGCCAGTATATTTTTTGAACACTTCTGAAAAATGCCGATACGTAAGATACCCTACTTTCTCACTCACCTCAGAAATTTTTTGTCCTGCTTTCAGCATGATCTTTGCTTGTTCCATTCTGTACTTCGTTAAATATTTAATATACGTAAGACCCATTTCTTCTTTAAACAAGACGCTAAAATAGTTAGGATTCATTCCTACAAGTTCAGCGACTTCTTGCAAAGTTATATCTTGATCATAATTCTTCTCAATATATTCTCTAGCTTTTTCAACAGCCTTGTGTTTATTTGAGATTTTAGATGTGATGATTAAATCCATCATCTTTTCCATTTGGCAAAATAACCAATTCGTCATCTCTTCCCTTGTGTTTAATTCTCGGATTTCCCTTTGAGGGTAGTAATCTATTAATTTAATATCCTCACCTGTTTCTTTTACAACTTCTAAGCCGAGATAAACAAGCTTTAAAGATTCACTTTCAGTCATGTCCGGATTGAGTTTTTGTGAATCAAGCCATTGAATATAAATATCCAGCTGGCCAAGCAGACTTTTTTTATTTCCCGTGCGCATATAATACAAAACGGCTTCCTCTTGTGTTGATAAATCCTCAGGAATTTTATTGTTTTTCCCTACGTCTTCAAATCTTGTCCAACCCTTACTTTCCAAAAAACGGCCATATCTTAATGCATGTAGCGCTTCCCGATAACTTTTCTTTGCATCTTTGATGGCAGGATAAGTGTTACCAGAACCAATTGTAACTTCTTCCTGTTCAGTCCAAGCCAGTAATTGCTCCGCAACCGCTTCAAGATTATTTTCATAATGAAATAACACCAGTAGTTGTGTGCTGCCATTCCAAACCGGAACAACACTGAACATAGCATTCGATTGTAACAGTGAGCGATCACCTGAATAGGCAAGAACCGTAACACCCATTATTTTTTTTGCCTCTGCTGTTCCAAAGCATTCCTGCCACTTGGATTCAGCCTCCTTTCCTTCTAGTAATAAATCCAACGTAGCCTTCTGTAACAATTCCTCCTGGCTTTCGTGCCATCTAGAACGTAGCTCCAACACTTCATTTTCTTTAGTAATTCGATGGGTGATTTTCTCCAAAGCCTCCTCAACCATTGGGATCGTAATCGGCTTTTGTAAATAATCGATAACCCCCAATTTTATCGCTTGTTTTACATATTCAAATTCATTAAATCCGCTAAAAACGATACATTTCGTTTCCGGAGCTTCTGATAAGATTTTGCCAATTAACTGAAGACCATCTAGACCTGGCATACGAATATCAGTAAAGATTATATCTGGTCGTTGTGAATGAAAAATGGATAACGCTGTATTTCCATCTTTCGCAGTACCAACAAGCTCCATTCCGTATTTAGACCAATCAATCATTTTTTTTAAGCCTTCAATGACAATAAATTCATCATCAAAAATTGCGACTTTCAACATCTCCCATCCATCTCCCTTCGTTAGGATTAAAGCGAATTTCAATTTTTGTTCCTTTATTTACCTCACTCTTAATCGTCAATGAACTAGTTGATCCGTAATAAATCTTCAAACGCTCACGTACATTTCCTAATCCATAGCCCTTTTCAGTTAATGCTATGTTCTTTATTCCTACCCCATCATCTTCGACAATAAAAAGAATGTAGCCTGATTCAAGACGACTGGCTGTTAATCGTATCGTTCCTTCTCCAACTTTGGGCTCCAGCCCATGGTAAATGGCATTTTCGACGAGAGGCTGCAGCAAAAGCTTTAAGATTTCCTGATCCAATAGATCAGGATCAACTTCTTGAATATAGGTAAACCGATTGCCAAATCGAATATTTTGAATTGTCATGTAATGCTCAATATGCTTCAATTCCTGATGAAGCGGAATAAGCTCTTTCCCTTTATTCAAACTAATTTTAAAGCTTTCAGATAGAGAAACGGCCATTTTTCCAATATCTTCATGATTGTGAATCATCGCCATCCAATAAATTGAGTCTAATGTGTTATAGAGGAAATGAGGATTGATTTGCGCCTGTAATACTCTAAGCTCAGTCTCTCTTTCTTTTAATTGTGAACGAATAAGCCTCTCGCTGAGGTCTTTATTTTCTGCTGTCATTCGTTTAAAGGTTTCACCAATAGCCCCAACTTCATCATCATGAAATGTCTCTTTAAATTCACTTGATCCTTTGGCCCATGACACCATCATTTTTTTAATTCTTTGCAAAGGGCGGGTAATGGTATCAGATAAAATGACCGAAAGGATGACGGCACTAATCGCAATGAGTGCTGCAATTACGTTTGTAACGGCTCGAATTTGGTGAGGTTGTTTCAACAATTCCTGTTCTTCAATAAAATAAACAAACGACCAACCAGTTGTTTCATTTTCATAACTGCTTACGACATAACCATCCTCTTCTTTCTGTTTAAAAATTTCCGATAAGTCGTTTTTTGAATTCTCATCATAATAATGTGAATTTGAAGCGTATACTGTATTCGTTTCATTATTAGAAGCATCTAAAATTAAATATCCATTATTCTTCGTCTCGTTCATCATTTCGGAAAACATCGATTTATTAATATTTACAATTAATAGTCCGATTGTTTCAAAATCCTTTGAAGCTGGATTTCTTAATAATTTCACAGAAGAAAACGTTTTGTTCCAGTCTAAGTCCTCTAGTACATTATTAGCAAAAAAGATTTCTTTCCCCTGAGCTTGGACAGCTTTTTTATACCAGCCACTTTCTTTAATCCCTATTCGCTTATTTTCACTTTCGTAACGTCCCGCATTGTCAGATCGCCCATAACAGACAGCTCGAAAATAATTATCAAACAAGCAGACAGAATCAATGTATTTCTGCTCAGTTGCATAATCTGACATAATCTGCTGCAAACGGCTGGATGTGCCAAGTTTAAGCGCCTCCTGTTCCCGATCTGAAATGGATCCGCTTTCAATTAATTGCTGACGTAAATCTTTATTTGATAGGATAATTCTTTCCATATTAATGACATTGCGCAACAATAAATCTGCTCTTTCGCTCGTCGTTTTTAAATGATTTTCATTTGCCTGGAGATGATTTTCTATTAATGTCTCTTTCGAAATGTGATAAGACAAAACCCCAACGATAAAGATCGGGGGAACTGATAAAGCAATCATTACAGCGAGAAAGCGACTGCGAATTTTTCGAAACCGAAAGCGAGCAGCAAACTTATGAAAATGCTTGATCATACTAGAACCTGCTTTCTTTGCTAGGATGTTCGACAACTCTAGCGATATTAAAAATAATTTAAAAACCCTAGTGATCTATCTTTTTCAAAACCGAACGAATAAAAATATTAATTTACTATATGATATAAAACAAAAATAAAAAAAGAAATAGAAAAGAATAACAAAAACTAATAACTATATTTCCCACCTGTAAAACGGACAACTTTTCCTGTAAAACAATCATTGTTTACACATTCAGAAATCGCTTTAATAGAACTAAGCTATTTTACAAAGATTTTTTAATAAATTTAGTGTTAAAAAAATGGAGGAAATGATATGAATCACAATACTGGTTTATGGCGCCAACGTTTGGGCTATGGCGTTGCCGATTTATCCTGTAATTTAATATGGCAAATGATAACGCTTTATCTGATGTATTTCTATACAGATGTTATGGGACTTGCTCTTGTTCAAGTCAGCATGCTGTTCCTTGTGACAAGAATCGTCGATGGGATTACTGATATCATTATGGGGGTTATCATTGATAAAACGAATACACGCTGGGGAAAATCCAGACCTTACTTTTTATTGGGAGCGATACCATTTGGTTTGCTCGCCATTTTAGCCTTTTATGTTCCAGATATAGGACCTGTTGGCAAACTCATTTATGCATATATCACCTATATCGGCTTATCCACAGCTTATACAATGGTAAATGTTCCGTTGGCATCAATTCTGCCGAACTTAACAAGTAATGAACAGGAGCGTACGAATCTTGCTACCGTTAGAATGATCTTCTCCTTTATTGGAGCTACTGCAGTTAGTGCCATTACCCTTCCTTTAGTTAATGCTTTAGGAAATGGCTCTCAAGCTCAAGGATTCTTGTGGACGATGGTGATTTTCGCAATCATTGCAACATTGTTATTCTTCGTAACCTTTAAAAACGTTGAGGAAAAGGTAAAATTGCGTCAGGAAAAGGTAACTGTAAAACAAGCATTTTCAACGTTAAAAGGGAATAAGCCTTGGTTGATTTTCGCATTAAATATTGTGTTTATGTTTGGATCTCATTTCTTTATGCAGGGAGCATTAATATATTATTACACTTATAATGTTGGGCAGCCAGAATTAGCTTCAGTAGTAGCTAGTATTGGAGCCTTCGTTCCAATCATTGGAACATTTTTCACACCTTTTTTTGCAAGTAAAATGTATAAACGCACCTTGTTTATGATTTCAAGTACTATTAATCTTGCAGGTATCATCATGATGATCATCGCAAATGTAAACGTTACAGGATTAATGATTGGTGCTGTCATTACAGCATTAGGTTTTGGAGTAAAACAAAGTATTTATTTTTCAATGCAAGCAGATCCCGTAGATTTTGGCGAATGGAAAACAGGAATAAGTGCAGCCGGCATCATGATGGCCTTAAACGGATTTATTGGCAAAGTTGCGTTAGCAGCAGCCGGAGCTCTTTCCGGATTATTTTTAAGTTGGGGAAATTATGTTCCAAATCAAACGCAAACTGCTTCTGCTTTATTTGCCATTAAAATGAACTATTTAATCATTCCAGCAGGTATGGTCGTGATTTCAATGATTATTATGTGTTTTTATAATTTGGATAAATTGTATCCAAAAATCCGTGCAGAAATTGATGCACGAAATAAAGAAGATAATGGAACATTTGACCATTCAAAATTAGCATAATATGAAACTAGCAAAGGATAGGTGGAAATTGTCATGTCCGAAAAAATTCAAAAAGTTGCCGATCAAGTCATCGTACGAAATGAAACATTTATCTCAAAAGCTGAACGATTAATGCCTAAATTTTTAAAAGAAATAGTCCGTCCACAAAGCCTCATAAAAATAGAGGAAAATCCCGCTAAAATTCATGGCTGGGGAACAGAAGTGATTGAATCAGCAGATCACCTATCAAACTATGATTATGGGAAAGGAGGTCAATTCATTCTGGATTTTGGTACACATCTTGTTGGGTATCTTTCCATGAAGGTAAGTCCAGTAGGAAGCCCGCCTGATGCTCCACTTCACCTGAAATTGACATTTGGAGAAATGCCCGTTGAAATGGCTGAGCCTTTTTCTGAATATAACGGATGGATCAGCTCATCCTGGCTGCAGGAGGAAACACTGCATGTTGATGTGTTGCCTGGAGTAATTGAATTGCCGCGACGTTACAGCTTCCGTTATTTAAAAGTTGAGGTTCTTGATACATCCAAAAAATATCGTGTAGCCTTTGATAATGTCGAGTGTATAACTGTTACTTCTAGTGATGCTTCACTTGTAAAAGAATTAGCTCATGAAGATGCAATGCTAAAGGAAATTGACAAAGTAAGCATCAAAACCTTGCAGGATTGTATGCAAGAGGTCTTCGAGGACGGACCAAAACGTGATCGCCGTTTATGGGTTGGTGATTTACGCTTGCAGGCCCTTGCGAATTATGAGACCTTTCAAGCAAATGATTTAGTGAAAAGATGCTTGTATTTATTTGCCGGCGTACCTGATGACAAGGGAAGAGTGGCAGCAAACTTATTTATCGCCCCTTCTCTAATCGCAGATGATACGTATTTATTTGATTATTCCTTATTATTTACAACGTCTTTATTCGATTATGTTGAAGCAACGAATGATTACGAAACACTGGCAGAATTGTGGCCGCTGGCATACAGACAGGTTGAGATTGCACTTGAACGATTAGATGAGGGAGGAATTGTCAAGGATGATGAAAAATGGTGGTCATTTATTGATTGGAATGAAAAACTAAATAAGCAAGCTCCTTCACAAGCAATCTTAATTTATACTTTAAGAAGAACAATAAAAATGGCAGCTCTTCTGAAGAGCGATAAGCAAGCGTATTTAGAAAAACAGCTGCAAGCAGTGATTGATGCGACAATGGAACATCTTTGGGATGAAGACCTTGGATTTTTCGTAAGCGGCTCAGATCGCCAGGTTTCCTGGGCAAGCCAAATCTGGATGGTTCATGCGGAAGTGTTGGCACTTGAAGCTAACCGTAAGCTTATGAATCACTTGTTAGCCAAAAAGCCTGAAGTTGGGCTGACAACACCTTATATGTATCATTATCTTGTGGAAGCACTCATACTAGTTGGTGAAAAGGAACAAGCAATTGAGCAAATGAAGGCTTACTGGGGGGAAATGATCAAGGATGGTGCTGATACATTCTGGGAATTATACGATCCCGCCAATAAGAGCTTTTCACCGTACGGAAGCTATTTAATCAATAGTTACTGCCATGCTTGGAGCTGTACTCCTACGTATTTAATACGTAAGTATGCTTTATAGATTTATGAATTTTAATATAAGGGACAGTCCCAAATAGTAGGATTTTGGGAATGTCCCTTTTAATCGAGTAAAAAATACCGGGGACTGCCCCCGTATTTAGACAGTCCTTTTATTTTTCCGATATCGACTCGGCGTTTCTCCGTATAGCTCTTTGAACTTTCGGTAAAAGAAGCTAAGGCTGTCATAGCCGACTTGAAAAGCAATTTCATCGATACTTTTATCTGTATTTGTTAGTAGGCTTTCAGCATTAATCATTCTTTGTGTTTGCACAAGTTCAAGAAATGTTTTACCTGTTCGTTCCTTCAGCATATTTCCTAGGTAATTTGCATTGAAATTAAAGGTTTCTGCTAAACTTGTTAATGTACAATCCTTATAATGCTCCTCAATATACTGCAGGATTTCAATGATATTTGTCTTTCCTGATGATTTCGCAAGTTCAAAGTTTTTATCTAATGTGTAAACACGCATAAGCTCAGTAAAGAGGATTGGCATATAATAGCTCACCAATTCCATCGAGTAGTCCTGCGGATCAAAATACTCGCAAAGCATATTCCGAATAATCAATTGCAAGTTTTCATGATTTTCAGTATGGAATAGTATATACCTGTCATGACGCTGATTCTCTGAAACAGCATTCGCCAAAAAGCTCGAAACAATGCCCTTATTGCTCAACTGTCCTAAAAAGGCAGTTGAAAATGTCTCTTTTTTCATAATGATATTAACCAATATATCATTTTCCCCCAATTCAGGGATGCTGTGCGGAACATCCTTATCTAGCAAGCAAATCTGCCCTTGAGTCAATTTTACTTCTTTCCCATTTAAAAGCTGCCGGCATTCCCCTGAATACACATAATTCATTTCAATAAAGGTGTGCATATGCAGGGGCATATCGGCAAAACGATGGTGCTTGCTAATATAGACAGGCCCTTTATCAAAAAAATACTTTTCCTGTAAACGCGGAATAGAGCTGTCATCTTCAATGATCAGCTCATTCCCATCATAATCATTTACATTTTCATGGGTGATGATTTGAATTTTTTCAATATCATCCAGCTTGCGCAAGAATTGATCTAATTGTTGGTGATTCATCTTCATTCTCCTGAACAATAGAAACTGATTACTTTTCTTTCATTTTAATTGAATTTCAGTTACCTTTCAAAATTGAAGACGAAATCACATAAAAAATCGAATGGCCACCTAAAATTCCGTTAAAACTCAATGTGTATTAAAATGTTTCCCGCTCCTCTACTTCACTTCAAAAATCATAAATGACCAAGGCTTTAATAAGATAGTTTCACCCTGTTTAAATGGTTTATCAGATAATAATTCAACAGCATCTTTAAACGGATACATTAACTCTTGTAATTCAGCTGAATAGTTAAAGATAAACTTTACCGTTTTACCTTGTTTAAACGTTCAAGCAATTGGTCTGAAGCGACATATAAACAAGGAACAATGATCATTAGATAAAAAGCAGCTGAAGCTCTTGCTGAACGAAGAAAAAGGTTAAAATAATACAAAATTGTAATATAGAAAACAACTATTACAAGTAAAGGTACCTTATTCTAATTAGGAGATGAATACTTACCTAATAAAACTAGAAAGATCTATTAATTGAAAAAACAAGAGGCTGAAGGTTTTACAGCAACCTTCAAACCTCAAGAAAAACTGGATAATAAAAGTATATAAATCTAAAAAACCATCTTAAAACATGGTCAAAGGCGTCCATTTTTCTCTTTTAGATAACATTATCGTATAAAAAGTATAATTAAAAATCTATATATATGGCAGTACTGATGTAACTTTTGAAAGTTTAAAATAAGGATGGAAATATAACGCAAATGCCAGACATTCTGATTCCTCTTAATAGTTAATATTCAATGTTTTTTTAGAATTTATATTTTTTCTTAGAATCTTTTGAAGATTACTATGTCTCTCTTTTAAGCAAATAAACATTTCTTCAGTAGTAGCGAGCTTAGTTTTAGCTAACCAGGCACCGCCAATAACCCCTGCATCATTTCCTAATGTTGCAATGTTCAATTCAACTCCTTCCACTACACGAGGAAATGCAAAACGGATAAACTGTTCCCTGACAGAATCCAGTAAAATATCTCCAGCTTTAGAAACTCCGCCACCGATGACAATCTTCTCTGGATTTAATACGTTCGCGATATTGGCAAGAGTAAACCCTAAATGAAAAGCTAATACATTGACAACGTTAACAGCAACCACATCTCTTGCTTTAGCTGCCTCAAAAATCAGTTTGGCTGTAAGTTCATTCGTTTCGTTACCTGCATCCCTTAGAATACTTGGCGTACTTGTTGATGTTAAAATATTCTTGGCTAATCGAACAACACCTGTTGCAGAAGCAACTGTTTCTAGACACCCTGACTTTCCGCAATTACAGATAGCCCCTTCTTCTAACACCGAGGTAATATGACCAATCTCTCCAGCTGCCCCGTTCACACCATGAACAATTTCACCATTTGCAATAACGCCCCCACCAACACCTGTACCAAGCGTTACACATAACAAATTGTTTGCTCCTTCACCTGCACCTTTCCACATTTCGCCGATAGCTGCTATATTAGCATCATTATCCACAACTACAGGCAAGCCTGTTTCTAAAGAAAGCAATTGTCTTAATGGGAAGTTCCTCAATCCCAAGTTAACGGCAACATGGATAGAACCATCTGCATCATTAACTGGCCCAGGTGCACCGATGCCAATTCCTATTAACTTGCTTTTTGTTTCTCCAATTTCAATCAGTTTTTTATCGATAGATCGTCCAATATCTGATGGAATTTTATTTCCTTGCTCACTTTTTTTCGTAGGAATTTCCCATTTATGAACGATATCACCACTACAGGTAATAAATGCGATCTTAATGGTTGTTCCCCCTAGGTCAACACCTACTAACCATTCTACAGACATTTTCACTCTTCCTTTTTCATTAATATATTTTTATTCTAAAGCGTGTAATAATCCTTACTGTTGATGGATTATTCGTATTAAGTACTAAATATCAATAAAACACCATGGTTAATCTTCATTAAATGCAAATTTAGCAATCTAACAATATAATATTTTCGTAAAACTATAAGAAGGGCCTTGTAGTTTGTATCCCACAAGGCCAACAATATAGAAGACATAACAATTTATAATAATGTCAGATCAAACAATAAATTCATTATGTTTTTTACACTCTCATTCTTTAACCAGC
Organism: uncultured Metabacillus sp.; assembly: GCF_947503125.1. Classification (GTDB taxonomy): domain Bacteria; phylum Bacillota; class Bacilli; order Bacillales; family Bacillaceae; genus Metabacillus. The sequence goes on along the minus strand of NZ_CANNCR010000017.1, from coordinate 4,995 downwards.
ATGTCTCTCAGAAAGATGACCGCTTTCATTTTGTTTTTCTTCATTTGGCAATTTCATAAATTTCATCAAAAATGCTCCAAGAAAATACAAGCCGGCGAATATCCACATAACTCCATGAACACCTATACTTCCGATGAATGCTCCCACGATAGCCGGAGCGATAAAGTAGGACAAACCTGCACCAAAACTTACAATAGACATTGCAGATCCTTTTTTCTCAGGTGTCAACGATGTTACAAGGGCTGAAAGTGGGACAAAGCCACAAAGAACAATTCCCATGATAATACCCACAATATTCAAGGCCAAGAAACTGCTGCCAAAAACTTGCGGCGTGTAAAGCATAACCAGTAATATGACACCCATTCCGAAGCTGCCAAGCCACATAATCGTTTTGCGCCAGCCTAACCATCTATCACTAATGTAAGGGATGATGAGGTTAAATATGATATTTGCAAACCACATGGTTCCCCACATTTGCAGAAACTGTTCAGTGGTGAATCCATATTTTGAAGACAAGTACATTGGGAAAAAGATTGGAAGAGCACCTATACCTGTCGAATTGATAATCCGGACAACTCCGCCTATAGCAACTTTCGGCTGTTCGATACAAATGGTAAATCCACTCATTAAGCTTTTTAGTTTCTCCTTCGCAATTCCCTTTTGCTCTTTTCTTATATCGTCTTTCACCACGATAAGACCAATAATACCACCAATTACTACCCAAGCCACTGCACTCCACAACAGGCCGATATATCCAATTTTCGGTAACATGTATGCTGGAAAATAACTGCCCACAACATAAAGCCCTCCGCTCCAGGCTGCCCAAAACAGACCTATAGCTGTAGCCAAAATGCGATCAGGACTTCGGTAAGTTATCCATACTAAGAAGGAGTAGCAAAATAATGGATAACCCAATCCTCTAATTCCATAAGTCGGTAACATGATAGCGTAACTGTTTAGTTTTAAACCATATTCAATAAATAGAACCTGACCAATTAGCCAAGTAACCAATCCTATAAGCATTACTTTCCTTGGTCCCCACATTTCGGTGAGTACACCAGAAAAGTAAGATGCGATCGCCAACACTGCTCCATATACTGCAAAAAGAGTAGCTGATTGTTGAACAGTCAATCCCTTTTCGATAAGATACGGAGACAACCATGCGTGCTCTAGACCGTCACCCGCCATAAAGATGAGCATGGCGACATAACCCCAAATCACGGCGATCGGCAATCCTGCGATATTTCGTTCTTTTCCTGAAATCGCGTTCATTTTTATCACCTCAACATTATATTATTTTATACATATGGTGACTAAGCCTTGTTACAACAATTGAGACAGTCTCCAATTGTTGATGTTAAAGACGTGTATTGCCTCTACAACACATACGTCCTTATGCCCACCACATTTCCGTTGGTTGCTCTTTAAACATGATTCCTTTTAAGAAAGAAACGGCCTTGCCTAATCCTTCATCAATGGACGCCATCATATCTTCATGCTCGATGGAAACGACATAATCATAACCAACTGCACTGAGAGCACTTAAAATATCTTTCCATACCTTTTCACTTTGACCATATCCTACTGATCGGAATGTCCAAGATCGATTTAAAATATCGCTGTAATGTTTCGTGTCTAAGACACCATTTACGTGAATATTTGCTTGATCCAAATATATATCTTTTGCATGAACATGATAAATTGCATTTTCTTTCCCAAGTTTCTTAATCGCTTCTACAGGATTGATACCTTGCCATACTAGATGGCTCGGATCAAAATTGGCTCCAATGACTGGTCCAGCCTGTTCTCTTAATTTCAGCAATGTATCGGGGTTGAATACCACAAAACCTGGATGCATTTCAAACGCAACTCGATTGATACCATGTGATTCCGCAAATTTGGCTTCTTCTTTCCAATAAGGAATCACCACTTCATTCCATTGCCAATTCAGAACCTCCGCGTATTCTGGTGGCCAGGAGCATGTAACCCAATTTGGAAATTTTGCATTTGGGTGGATCACCCGGACAGCCAGAAAATCCGTTCACAACAGGCACCTCAAGGCGTTCCGCTAACAAGACTGTTTTTCTCCAAACTTCATGAGAATCCGCCGCAATTTTTTTATCTGGATGAAGCGGATTACCATGGCAGCTTAAACCGCTGATAGTTAGTCCTCTTTGTTCAATAGCACGTTGAAATAATCTTATTTTCTTGGGATTTTCTAAAAGTTCATCCGGATTACAATGGCTGCTCCCCGGATAATTACCTGTTCCTAATTCTACTGCTTCTACACCCATTTCAACCATCTTGTCCAACATGGTCTCAAAGGCCAAGTTTTGATATAGAACGGTAAATACACCTAGTTTCATGCATGAACCTCCTGCCCCATTTGGACTTTCACCCATTTTTGTTGTTCATGGCTTTCTAAAATGGCATCTGTGATACACATAGAAATATGTCCATCTTCAAAGGTTGCAAAATTTGCGTTGTCATTTATCGGGTCTTTGCCATCTCGAATAAAGGTATAAAAGTTACTCATCATATTTTTTAAAGCGTCTGGCCAGCCTTCATTGTGGCCTCCTGGATGATGAATTTCTGAGCGTGCTTCCGGTAAAAACAAAGCAGGATCCGCCTGAAGAACTTCATTTGGTCTGTCTCGATGCCCAATCCATAATTTCTCGGGTTCTTCCTGGTTCCAGTAGGCTGATTTTTGACTTCCATTTACTTCAAAGCTTAGTCGGTTTTTACGTCCGGCACTAACTTGTGAAACCGTAAATACCCCTCTAGATCCATCTTCAAAACGGACAAGGACAGATGCATAGTCTTCTGTATTAATCGCAACATCTTCATATTGTGATTCCTGTGCTTGGTGAGCTCCAAAAGTCGCAACATTCGATGCAGGTTTCTTCCTTACTGGTATAACAGTTGCTAAATCAGCAAACACTTCCACTATTCGTTTGCCGGTTACATTTTGAACCGTATCACACCAGTGTGATCCAATATCAGCTATTGCTCGTGATTTCCCACCTACTTCAGGAGCTAAACGCCAGTTAAAATCGGTCTCAAACAATAACCAATCCTGCAAATAGCTTCCGTGAACTAAGTTGACTTTTCCCAATTCTCCATTTTTGATCATTACTGACAACTGTCTAACAATAGGAAATTGTCGATAATTAAAGTTCACTCCATGTACAACCTTGTGCTCTTTCGCTAATGCCAATAACTCTGCTGATTCCTCGCTAGACATCGCTAACGGCTTTTCTGATAATACATGTTTACCTGCTTGAATAATCTTTTTATTAATCTTAAAGTGAAGGTGATTTGGAGTACAGTTATGAACCACCTGGATTTCGCTGTCTCGCAGCATGTCACGGTAATCGCCGAAGGCTTTTGGAATACCTAGTTCAGCTGCTTTTTTTTCAGCGGACTCTTGACTACTCTCAGCTAACCCAACTACTTCGACAAATCCCAATCTTCTTATGGCTTCAATATGTGTTGGTCCGATAAAACCAGTCCCAATGATGCCCACTTTTACCTTTTCCATGATTTGATCCTCCCCAAAACTATAATATTCATGTTTTTCTACTGAACCGTCACCAAGCTTACATAATGATTTGTTCACTAAAAGAAAGGCTATTGTTCCAAATCCACGAATTTAAATATTATTGAAACAAATTTTTAAAAAACACAGGTTATTTTTAACTTATAAGGCCACTCCCAACAGGAGCAGCCTCTCTTAAATTTTTACTTAACTTCAACTAAATTTTTGGAAGTACTTACCCATTCACCTTTTTCAGCTGATTCTAGAATCGCATCAGCAATGACTTCAATCTGATATCCATCCTTGAAGTTTGGTGAAACCTCTGTATCTTCTGTTATTGATTTAAAGAAATCATATGTTTCAATGATTTTTGTTTCTCCATAACCAATACCTAATGCAGGAATTGGCCATAATCCTTCTCCGTATGGATGAGCCGGCCCTGTATAAACTGTACGGAATCCTTTAGCATCGCCAGGATCGTCAGAGAAGCATACTTGCAGTTCATCACGACGTTCATAGTTGAATGCTAGAGAACCTTTCTCACCATGGATTTCAAAAGTTAAATAGTTATTACGTCCCCACGCATTACGGGTTGCTTCAATTGTCCCGATAGCACCATTATCAAACTTGACCATAGTAATAAATTCATCATCTACATCAACTGCACCTTTTGGCACATCGCCAGCACTTTTAACAGTACCTAATTTGTCTACGCCGCCTGTTTGAATCGGTCTTTCCGTAATCCATGTTTTTGTTACGGCATTTACATCTGTGATTTCACCGACTAGGTAACGTGCAAAGTCTACTACATGTGTTCCGATATCACCTAAAGCACCAGATCCAGCAACTTTTTTCTGGAAACGCCATGATAAAGGTGAATTTGGATCAGCAGACCAGTCTTGCAGATACGTACCACGGAAGCTTAACACTTTCCCGATTCTTCCTTCTTCAATATATTTTTTCGCTAATGCCACAGCAGGTGTTCTTCTGTAGTTAAAGGCAACCATATGTTTGACGCCGGCTTCTGTTACTGCAGCTAGCATTGTCTTTGCTTCTTCAGCACCTAGTGCAAGTGGTTTTTCACAAATGACATGTTTACCCGCTTTTGCAGCAGCAATAGCAATCTCAGCATGAGTATTATTAGGTGTGACAATATCGATAATATCAATGTTTGGATCGTTAACTACCTCTCTCCAATCAGTAGCATAATGGTCAAATCCTAACTTTGCAGCTGCATCTTTTGCTAATTCTTCTGTAACATCAACTAGTGTGTGACGATGAGGAATCGCTGGTGCCGGCCAAAAAAACATCGGCATCCCCGCATAAGCAAGTGCGTGCGCTTTCCCCATAAATCCTCCGCCAATCATACCTACATTTAATTTTTTCATTTTTATACCCATTCCTTTCGCTTCGCTCAAGGCACAAAACGTAATGAAATAAGTTTTGTACCTCGAGCG
>NZ_CANNCR010000016.1 GCF_947503125.1 uncultured Metabacillus sp. | reverse complement strand
CCGATGGCGCCTGGAGCTAGATTCAGAAACGCAAGCTATGTTAAGAAAATATATAAATTCTGATATTACAAAAAAACCCTGCTCTGTTCATTGAGCAAGGGTCTTGTCTTTAGGCATATAGTTTATCACTGTCATCTTTCCTAAAGAAACTTTTCATAGCTTGGAAAACATCTGCTTTTTGCTTGAGGATGTAATAGCGGAACTTCTCATCATTGATATTTTTATATGCGGACATTAATGTTGAATGGCGGTTATACTGGTACACCTATACACCATATACACATTTTAATCCCCTAAATATTTACTCTTATTGTATCATTGTTTGAACAAAATAGGTTGAATTATTCTGTGTACTTTCTTTTAGTACAAGAGCTTTAAGGAATAATAAAATTTATCATAGTCCTAAATTGATTTTGCTATTTCAACTAGCAGATCCATAAGCATAGGCAGCGATTGAACCAAAAGATATCCAATACCTGCTTGTTGGATAAGGGTAAAGCCCTTTTCCCTGTTGCCGATCATGACGAACAATCCACCACCAAGCATAACGACCAAACCAATCGGATAAGACAAAGCCTGGACTAAGCCAACAACAGGTTCAAATGCGTGAACAACCTTTTCGTATAACTCACCCCTAGCCCAATCCGCCACTGTCCCTTGTTCAGCTGCTAAGGAAAGGGAAGGGATTGAAAGCATTATGGGTAATGTTCCTATAGTAGTTAGTTTCTTTGCATCAAGCTTTTTTTCTTTATTTGATGATTCATTGTTCAAAAAATCTGAAATAGATCCCACTGTTTGAACCTTTTGGGAAAATAACATTTTAATCTCTCCCTTGAGTTTAATGAAAATCATTGATGGTAAAAATCTGAACTTCTAACCCGTCACAGAATTTAAGGAGTTCTTTTCGTCTATATTCAGTGGTCGTGATCCAAATAAAGAAAGGAGCTATATCGAAGTATTCTAGCTCGATTAACTTCTTATATCGATCAATTTTCGTTCGGTTCTTGGTCATTTTCTGAGTGTGATCTACTTCCACGATGTAATACCGTCTATCCAGCTTAAAAATCGCATCGCATACGACAGTTGAATTCTTAACTTCTTTTATCCCGAGTCTAACTTCATTCTTCCAGGAAGAAGGGCAACCATAAGCAATATAAATTGAATTTCTCATAATGTAATGACGTGCCTGTGTCGTTCGCTTTAAAATTTTTTTACTATTTACTCGTTCTCGACCTTCCTTGTTGAGGTAGTAAATATTCTCTCCATCCCTGAAACTTGAAACATAATTGTTCATTTGTTGAAGAACTCTTGATGCATTACGAGCACTACCTAAATCGTGTAATATTTGAAGTTGTGAACGGCTAAGATAGCTCAGTTTCTTCAAAGACAGGAGTATATTTTCTTCTCTCTGTTCTTTCAGGACTAACTTTTCCATTCTTTTCAACACCTTCCTTGCGCGGTCTTATATTTATTAGGGGTTTAATATTCTCCCTTATCTTTTCACTTGAAATATAAGGAGTCTGTACCTCTATTAGCTTTACATCTTTATAAAGTGCCCTTCCTTGAATGAGGGGAAGGTTTTCAGCTCCACCCTGGTCTAAAACAACAGTGCTTGCCGTAGCAGTATCCAATACAAAACACAATCGACCAATACAATTTCTTTTCACTTGTGAGCTAATTGTTTCAGCTGTAGGATATTGTGTCGTATAAATAAGTCTTAATCCTGCAGCTCTGCCTTTACGGGCAATATCTTTTAATAGTTCCTGACAATTTTTATCGTCAGCTATGTCGGCAGCTTCATCGATAACAATAAAATGACGCTCCTTATAACCTGCCTCTTTTACGTTCCTGAAACCATTGGCCAAAAGATACTCTGTTGTTTGGTCCATTTTGTCTACAGCTGCTTGAAGTGATTCAAGTGCTTCCTCTGGATTTTTTGCTAATCTACCACCTACTTGAGGTAAATCTTTATACTGGTTAAATTCTAAACCACCTTTAAGATCAATAAGTGTAAACGAGACATTTTCTGGCTGATTTTTAATTAGCGTGTTGATTGTACTGTTAACCCAATTTGATTTACCGAAATCAGTAGTTCCAGCAACAATAATGTGTGCTTTCTTCTCAAAATCATATTTAATAAAGCCATGTCTACTCTCACCAATTGGCACTTCCCATCCTTTACACTTCTTAATCAACTCATCACTATAAGCGAAAATATCTGTAAGGGGTTCGTTATATACTCTGATCTTTAATAATCCGTCATATGAAAGCTCAATTTCCTTTCTGTGACGTTTTTTCTTATTAAGTAAGGTTTTTATATCATCAAAAACTCTTTTGCTTAATTTAAGCTGTTTTAAGTCTTCCCAAGTGACATCTAAAACACTTCGTTTGTTATTAAGACCATCTTGCAAATGATTCTTCTTATTCTGGAAATCTTCAAAACTAAGACCCAAGGGAATCCGGTATGCATATTCAACTCCCCAGACGTGCCTAGTTCGTCTTAGCAGCTGCATATTTTTCGTCTGTCCGTTTTCCTTAACGATCAATCCATTGGCAGAACAAATTCTTTGAATTTTAGCAGTATCACTCGAGCCACCAGATTTTTGATAAGAAGAATATGCAACAATTCCACCTGCCACAATTGAGCCGACAATTTCTAAAAGCATACACCACCCCTCCTATAGGTATCCGATAGGATAGTCCCTACCGAAAAGACTTAAAGTACTTACTAGAAACATTGATACAATGGGAATATTGATGTCTTTTTAAATGTCTAGAGTAGAAATTTGAAAAGAATGGTTAATTCGTAGTGTAAAAATAAGTATTTTGCTTTCTGTTAAGACATTCAATTCGTATTTTGATTAGTATGGTATAAGGTATTTAGCACCGGTTGTCCAATATTCCCGAATTTTCACCAAGGTTTAAAAACGGGATTTTTGGTCAAAAATGGAACCAAAAACTGGTGAGGTGTTAATATGTTTGGATTAGGAAAACCGCGTAGTAAATTTGGTAAGTGGGTAGATAAGATGGGACTAAATCAAAATGAAATTGCAATAAAATCGAAGGTAGGAAGAACAACAATTTCTAATATGTGTAGTGACAAAAACCATATACCTAAAATCTCAACATGGGTGAAAGTTGAACGAGCTCTAAAATCAATGGGTTATAATGTAAAACATGACCAATTTTTTGATTTATAAAATTAGTTTACAAACATTCCCACTAACTGGTAGGATTTACTTAACTAGAAGGGTAAAAAAATAGGAAAAGAGTAACCTTTTTAGATCTATAAAAAGAGTGGGGGATAAAGAATGAAGAAAATATTTAGTGGATTATTATTAAGTGGAATTTTAGTATTATCAGCATGCGGAAATGATAATACAGAAAAAACAAGTGGTGATTCTGAGTCAGTCGAAGAAAATACAAACGAACCTTCACAAGAAGAATTGAATAAAGAATTAAAGGAAGAAGCTAAACCATATTCTTTTGATGAAGTAAATAATAATGAAGTGGAAAAAGATGCAAAAATAGTTGTTGAAGGTTCTATTACTGGGGGCTCGTTTGGAGTTGGAGATAAATTTTATTTAGCATCTAATGATGGTGCTTATGATATTGTGAATTTTAATACAACTGACTCTACATTCACAACTAACGATTATGTGAAAGTATTTGGAACTTATAATGGAAAAGATGAATCAACAGGTATTCCTATTATTTCAGCAACGATTGTTGAAGTTTCAAAAAATAATAATCAAACCAGTAATGAAAATGATAAAACCTTATCAAAAGTAGGTCAACAAATTACAGATGACGGTATAGGGACAGTAACATTAGATAAGATCGTTAATATTAATAAGGAATATGAAACTGCTGGACTTAAAATAAAAATGTTAGATGCAAAGGTAATGACTATTACAAACATTGAACAGGAATATAGGTATATGATAGGAATAACTGGTGATGAGTTTACATATCTTCAAGTACGGTATGATCTCGAAAATACTTCAAATGAATCTGTCATATTCAACGGTTTAGAAACTGCTATTCCAAATAACGGAAAACAAATTGATATTATGAGTGAAGATCTTTTCTCATATCAAAATCCTATGAGTACCGAAATATATTCAAAAGCCTCTGTCGAACAAAACATCATTGGTATTCCAGTTGAAAAAAATATAGAATCCATTAGATTAATTCCATCTGATGTATTATATGATAATGATGACCACTCAATATTCTATCCTGAAGAAATTATTATTGAGTTTTAAATAAATAGGAGTGTTTTAATGAACAAGTTTAGGAGTTTTCTATACATTTTAGCTAAAATTATAGGAGATATTAACGCAATTAAGAAAGGGACGATTGGAAAAAGAATAGCAAGAAGGGCAGCTGGCAAAGCCACTGGAAAATTATTAGGGAAGTTATTCAAATAAAAACCGCCTGATTGTAGGCGGTTTTTCTATGCATAATGAACATTATTTTTGAACCGTGGTTTTGCAGCTGATAAAATATTTGAACGATTAAATAAACGTGGTTGTTGTTTCATAAGACAAAAGGCTTTTATGTATTTATCTTGAATTTCTTTTACAATAATGGTTCGATGTGTTATCTCTCCATTATTTGAAATATAGATTAATTCAATGGGTGATTTTTCTCCTTTAGACATTTGAAATAAGACATTCATATTATCAGCTCCCTTAAAGATATTATATACAAACAAACGTTCTAATTATACTGGAAAATCGAACATATTTTCGTATAATATAGGTATAATATTTGAATGAAAGGATGGTAATTATGATTAAAGATCGTGGATCAATCAAATGGACTTCTATGATGCTTCCAGAACACGTTAAATTACTAAGAGAGTATGAAAAGAATTTAGATAAAATAAAAAAACCAATTCTTGATGAACTTCAACTTGAGGAAATCAATAATACAATCTGTGAAGCGATGGAATATAATAAGGAGCTTGTATTTACTTATTATGATAATGGAGATATTAAACTATATGTTGGTCATATTCACTACCTTGATGAATTAAAGAAAGAAGTTAGACTTATTGGTTTTCATCAAGATAAATTTGTAATAAAGTTCCAAGACTTATTAAGAGTAGATTTTAGTTAACAAGTGGTGAGATTATGAAAGTGCCCATTCCTGATGAACAAGAAGAATTGATTCATGACTATATTCTTCATACATATTTAATTAAAGTTCTGGAAAGTGATCTTAAGACGATTAAAGAAGCAAAATTTAAGCTACATGAGCCTTACACAAAGCTTGTGGAAGAGACGTTAAAGAAGATCCGCATTAAAGTTCGTGACATGAAATCTGAAATGAGAAAAATTCAGATGAAAATTGAGGAACCTTTCTTAGATAACGTGGATTTCTGGCAGTATGACTATTACGTCCGAGGGTATCACGGGTTTAATAGATATTGGGAACCTGCCTTAAAAATGCATTCGACTAATTTACTGGATGCATTTTTTAGAGGATAATATCAAAAAAAATGAGTCCACTTAGTGAACTCATTTTTTATACTGTAGTTAACTTTCTTTCGATCTTATTATTGTTCTTTTCGATGTTTTTTCTCGCTTCATCAACAATAGCGTTTCTACGTAAGTATGCATAGAATTCTTCCCGTGTAATTTTATCATTGAGGTAGGCGATTCTTGCATCATCCAGTGTTTTGAATTTCATTGTTAGTTCCTCCTTTTACCTCAAGTGTGCCCATTACTTGGAAAATTATAGCTAATTGATTTGAAAACATCTTAAAATATTCAATATCATCGTTTGAAAAACAATTCCTTTCGGAGCCATCGATGCTTAACACTGCGATTGTTTCTCCGTTTATGACGATGGGTACACACAAGAGTGAATAATAACTCTTACTGGCTTTTGGGTTTGGAACAAAATCTTTTTCTTTTGTTACATCCTTACAATAACTATATTCGCCTTTAGTGAACACTTTCCCTGCAATTGAAGATGAAATTTTTAAACGAAGATTTTCTTTTCCCCCGATACTATAACCGCAACCTTCGTAAATTTTCAAGTTGGAAGTATCAATAGGGTCAACTGTAAATACCGCGCACCTATGGTTGATGTCCTTAATACTCTTTAAACATAAAGGAATTTGCTCAATCCCCATATCAATAATTTTTCTTCCTCTTTCAATTGCCTTTTCGTAATCTGTTTCTTTTAATGATATAAGTCCTGGTATTTCCTTGTTCACTTGGTCAATCAATGTTAGAATTAATGATTTCTGTTTTGAGTCAGCATTAGCCTTTTCATAATTTTCTTTATACTGTTGTATTAAATCAGATCCAGGCGCTTTATACAGTTTCCAAATTCGCACTATCCAAAATACTGCTATAAGAATTATGACTCCATACAAGCAGTATAAAAAGAAATGATCTGGTATGTTTGCAACTTGAGAAGCTAAACTTTCATCAATTCTTTTATATGTTTCTGATTTAGTAATAAAATCCCACACTAATAGTCCCCCCTCCCTTTAAATGTCACTTTTTAAATTTACAATAAAAGGATAGGGAGGACAACATATTTTTACAACTTATCTAAATATTTCATTAAAAGTGTTTTTACCGCATAACCCATCAACTGTAAGCTTTTTATCCCCCTGAAACTTTCTAACAGCATAAAAAGAATTATCTCCAAAAATTCCGTCAAATCCTTTTGGATCATATCCCAATGAGTAAAGCATTCCTTGGATAATACGAGTAATGCTACCTTTAGCCCCCCTTGAAATTGTTCTTACTGCTGCTTTTGTCTTAGGCCCCCATTTACCATCAACTACTAATTGAGCACCAAATTGTTTGTTAAACTCAGTTTGTAAAGCTTTGATTGCTGCTGCTTTTGTTTTTGGTCCGTAAATACCATCAACTACTAAACCAACATTATATTCTTGATTCAGCCATTGCTGGAATTTCTTAATATAACTATTTCCATTTGGGTTGCTTGTTGATGTATTTTGTTTTTTAACAGGTTGTGATTGCCCTATAGCTTTCCCAAAAATAATCTTTTGACCAACTTTTAATTTTTCAGGGTCAACATTTGGATTCGCTTTTATTAAATCATCGACTGTTACACCTCCAGCTCCATCTTTATGAGCAATACTCCAAAAAGTATCTCCTTCTTGAATTGTGTATGTGTCTGGAATTGGAGTAGGAGTTATTGGTGTCACTGATCCTTTCCAATTAACTAATTTTCTGTAGTCATACACACAACATGCTTTCCAGCTATATCCCGGCATTTCATTGTGGGACGTATCGTATTTACCGATATTGTCTTTAGTAAGTGCAGCATGCAAATCAGCAATTGAAGCAATTGTAGCATCATCCATTTTGTCATATCGATAATCACCAGCCACACAAATGCCCAGTGAAAATTGATTGCTATTTCCAACATGGTAAGTGCGACGATCAATATCATTTGCATAGACAATCCGAGCACGTGGTCCTTTTGATGTTTGAACAATGTTTTTAGGCTCAATAATTAACGAATAACCAACACACGGCCATCCAAGAGTGTTTACATGATAAGCAGCAAAACTTGCTGCGTCTGATCCGGCCAAATGTTTTTTGGTTAGTGAATGGTGCCAAACTCGATGAGTGATTGTTTTTGTTCGTTTTGAATAGTTCCCTTTACTCGCTAACTTTCCTCTCATATCGACCAATTGTGGTAAAGATTGAAATGAATATGCCATTACCTAATCCTCTCCTTTATAAACAATAAAGCCACCCAATGGCAGCTTATTTTTTGATTAATCCCTGAGCTTGTAGAGATTTCTTTTGAAGTTGACCTTTTCTGGATAAATAATTGTTTTTCCAGCCAACATAGAGCATAACAAAACCAGAAATCACAGCGACTAAATCATTTGTTAAATCATCTGAAATCGTCTGGAATCCCACTAAATTTAATACCGCGTTAATCACGGCAATTACCAACACCGTATATCGTGCAATGCTTCCAGTATCAATATTTTTCAAATTAAACTCCTCCTTTTTGTTGTAAAACAGCATAAAAAATAGCGATTGCACCCCCGATTACTCCTGTGCAAATCGCTGTAATAATAGCTCCTGTAATTGTACGTCTAATCCATTTTGTATTATCTTCAATACTGTCAAGCGTTCGATTGATCGAGTTAATCTGCTCATCATGACGGATTGACTTACTTTTTAGTTCAACCATGTCTTTTTTAAGATCCCTAATTTCACCTTTAATTTCCACAATATCTTTTTCATATGCATTCATTGGCAATTCCTCCGTAATCTGAGACATGACTCTCTCCCCCTTTCGTTATTTTCAAGATTGATCACCTCCTTAAAGGCAAAAATAAAAAGCCTTACATTGTAGGCTCTGGTGTGTCTGTTACTTCTTCTAATACTTCTCCGTCTTTAAGTACTAAATCAGGTTTAAATCCGTTTATTACCACTCTGAATTTTAAAATATTCTCTAAAGTAATCTTGTCTCGAATAAAGAAAAAAGCATATTCTTTTTCCGGCTTTGGATTTGTACCACCAACAGCACTAGTTACATGGCCGTTTTCATCTACATCAACATAAATTATCATTTCTTGTTCCATAAAAGCACTCCCTTAACCGTATTGAAAAAAGCCATCTATACGAATTCCAACTTCTTCAGCTACATCAATAGAACGGAATTTCACATAGAATTCAATCTTGTTGTAAGTCGGAACACCTAAATCTACAACAATTGACCAATATTGACCACCAACAGAATTAGGATCATAAGGAACCGTGAGAACTTGGTAAAAATCATGACCGTTATAAGCTTGAGCAGCTACGCCCATATCACCCTGGTTTACAAGCCCATAACCTTCAATTTTCAAGTACCTTCCCGCGTGATTCATCCGAAAAGCTCCAACCTCTTCATAAGTTTGAACAGTGGTCCTATAATATCGGTTAATCTCAGTAACGTTGTACCCTAAAAATTTAGGTGACGTTTCTTGTACAAGAATGTCATGTTTAGGTATACCGTTTTCCATCCATTTTGCTCCATCAGGACGTTCAATAATTAAACCGGCTCCTTTAGCAAAATACGCTTCACCTGGAGCAATTCTCGTGTATTTATTTGGATCATTAGCATCTATTGCCTTGAATTGGTCACCATCCATGAACATAAGATTATTACGCCCCATAATGGCAACCAAAGCCGTATATAATGTTCCAGTTGTAATTGCATCTGCAACGATACCTTCCCAGGTCATTGCGCTTCGATAAGTTTTTCCTGCATCACGACTAAAACCAAGCCCATCTGTATTAAAACGCATGTAACCATTTGGATTAGTTTGATTTATACCAATGATTTCACCAGGAAGATACTTAAATAAGCTGTCTTGATTTCCGTTAATAATCTCTGATGCTCGTTTTACTGCATCAGGTAACCAAGTATATTCTAGTCTTTTACGACCTGATAGTATATCTTGAAAGTCCTTTAAAGTATCATATTGTTGTACTTTATATCGAGAAGCAATCCCTTCATTTCCAACCGTGTAGTTAGCATTAATAATATTTCCTTCCCAATCAAATGTTTCATCAATTTCAACCACACGAACTTGTTGATTTAAATTAAGTCTGTCAATATAAAGCCAAATGCGGTCCCCTTCTTCTAAGACCATTTCAGGATATCCGTTATTTGTAAGATCTACTGCACTAATTTGTGTAGAGACCTTATAACTGTTTTCAACTTGTTTTTGTACTGCTGCTGTCAAACTCTCAGCGTCTATAAAATTCCCATCCTTTATAGCTGGGCCTTCTATTTCTCCATACATAGCAATTAAAGGAGATTGATATTCAACTTCTAAATTGTAATTTCCATTTGTATCTCCCTCAGGTAAGTCGCCAAAACCCTTTGCCCAGGTATGAAAACCACTTGCATCAACTTCGATGGAAACATCATTAACATTTAAATCCTCATGCAAGATAACATCCTTGTCATTACCTACTAGATCATAAAGATATGCAACTTTACCTCTTACAGTAAATTCCCCTTCAAACCTTTCCACACCATATAAAAATCGTTGAGTTTTACTTTCATTATCTTGGTAAGTTAAAGTGTTTGAATATAATGTATCTACCAAAACAAAGGAATAGGGTGTTCCACTAAACAAGGTTTGAAAATACTCGGCTGGTGTGAAAGACTTATTTTCCACTTTATCTTGTAAATAATAACCATTTAAATCTACAAAAAAACTAAGAATAGCAGTAACACCCACAGTGAAGAAATTTCCATTTGTAGCAAATCCGGGATGAGTTATAGTGTACCACTCATTTTTAAATAGTACTTGCCACCGAAATCCTTTTTCATCAATAAATTTATGCATAAAATCTTTATTGATCTCCGTATACAAAAATGACATCGATATTTCTCGTTGCCCATTAACTCTCCTTTTTCGGTTAACAATGGCAATAGCAGGATATTCACGACCTGTTAAATCTTTAAGGAAAACTGCTGTTTGTCCCTCGTTATACATTGTATCAACTCCATAACAAGAAGCCCTATTAACATAGGAGTTTTTGGACTTATTGTACGTGATATTTTTTATGTGCTTGTTTCTTTCTCTCTTCTGACACATGACTATAGACTAAAGTTGTTGCTGGGTCCACGTGGCCTAATAATTGCTGCACGTCCGCAAGGTCAGCTCCGTTCTCCATCGCCAATGTAGCGAAGGTATGCCGAAATACATGTGGCGTGAGTTTTTTAGAAATTCCTGCTCGTGCTTCAATCTTATCAATGATTCTTTCAATTGTGCGATCAGCCATTTTCCTATGTGGCTTGCGTTCGGTAACAAATAAGTATTCGCAATCATCATCACGAATTTTTAAGTATTTTCTAAGGTGATGTAAAGATTTGAAGGATAAATAAACAACTCTCTCTTTATCTCCTTTACCTATTACTCTAGCATTCATTTCTTGAATATTTATGTCACTTTTCTTCATGTTTTCAATTTCAGATAAACGGCATCCAGTGGAGTACATAACCTCCATTAGTGCCCTTTCCCTTAAAGTTTTACATGATTCTCGAACAATTTCTAATTCTTCAATTGATAAGCTTTTAGGTAATCGTTTTGGCTTTTTAGGTGCTTTTATTTTCAATGTAGGATCACGTAAAAGAAGTTCTTCTTTCACAAGCCAACCAAAGAACGTTTTTATAACAGATAACTTTCGATCAACTGTAGTAATCATCCATGATTCATTATGTGCCAGATATTTTCTAATATCAGCTGTTGTAATCTGTACTACTGGTTTTTGAACATAATTAGCAAATTGATTTAGCTCGATTTTATAACCATCCAACGTTTTTTGAGTTAAACCCTCAATTTTTCTAGATGATAAAAAGAGCTCAATTTTATCCGTGATGTCATTTTCAATATCCTTAAGTGTTTTTCTGTGGATTTCATAATTACTCAAAACTTCTTCTAATCGTATGGATAACTTATTAAGTTCCGTCTCGGGAGAAAGTGTACTGACAACTACTTCTAAATCATTCATAAGCCTAGAAGTATCGTTTATCATGATTTCATCTCCTTTAAAGTGAACAGATCGAAGCCTTTTGGCATGACAATAAATTCAAAAACAGAAATGAAGCTATCCGTGTATTAATTCAAAAAGGACTAGAAAAAGAGCAAACAGATTTAAACTCTGAATGCTCTTTTTTTATTAACCTAATTATTTCGGAATTTTATCCTAAGGCTTGGTATTGACACAAGTACTGATATATCAGCATTTATCAACACTTATCACTATGAATAAATACAACTGCGCATTAATTAATTGCGTGCAATACTTGCATTTGCCCACATCATAACTTCTTCTAATTTAGTCATAGCTAATGATTTCTCACGGCTATCAGGTAGTAATGTATCTAACGTGTTTGCCAGATGTCTACACTCGTTACGAACTCCTTCATGTTTGGATACTGCTTCTTGATCTTTAGGTGGATGATACTTGAAATTATTTTCGATTTGTTTATACATTTTAAATTCCTCCCATAGAAAAAAGCACCCAATCATGAGCGCCTTTTCTTTTCTCGATATTCTTCAATCATTTTCTCTTCCTCAATGAATTCATCAAGCTTTGCATCTACCCAGGTAGAAAACTTAATACCTTTCTTAGCTGCCAGTCGATAAAACTCATCGAGCTTCTTAGGATCTACTGTGATGTTCACTCTTTTAGTTGTCATGACAATATCACCTCAGTATCCATTGTCTGACATTTCAAAGTGAATAGCAATACACACAAATACACATTATTCGTAGAGAGATTTTAACTTTCTTCTCATTACTGCTTTTTCCTCATCTGTGTAGTCGCTATCAAAATACTCATTGTATATCCGTTTTAAACATATTACCTAAATCCATATCCTGTGTAATCCATGCACTGATAGTTCTCATAGCAGTACCTTTAGGGAACTTCATACAACGTGTACCTTCTAAACCCTTCATGAAATAGTTTATTGCCCACTCTTCTGTCACGTTTTCAACTGCCATCATCTCAGGTATGACATCAGTAAGTTCGTAAAACTTATCTCTTTTTTCACTAACAATGAAAATTCTTTCAGTCACAACAACCACCTCCAGCTTTGATACTTAATCTTATGCTAGAGGTAAGTTGTCTTATACACACTAATATTTATTAATACACACTAGTGCGCATTTTCTTCCAATTGTCTAGCACTTATTTTATAGGAGGTAGCGAATCAACATATTCTTGATACGTTTTCCTAACTATTCCAGTACCATTACATTTTTCACAATCATAAAATAAGTCTTCATGACCAGTCCCTTCGCAATGGGGACATTCTTTGTAATTCTCAGGTATTTTAGGTGTTTCAACATTATCATCTAATTTTAAAAAATTAATTAGCTTTTTAATTAATAATTTTATCATGATAAATACCTTCTTTTAATGAATCCAGACTTATTAGTATTCTTATCCCTTACTAAAATAAATGTATGTGTATCGTTCAACACTTCAACCTGAGATCCCTTTTTTATCCTAAAGGCTAGCCCTTGATTTATCATCTCATTAATTGATTTTCTATTTCGTTTTTTAATATTGGCTAAAAGTTTTTTTACATCAGTTAAGTGAGATACCGCAATAACGGTTTCGGTTATAACACACTTACTAGAAATTTTTACTCCTTTAGATCGTAAACTTAAAACACTAGATACATATAGAACCCAATAAAGACTATTTGTCCTTATAAAAGTAACTTCTGTTACATTGCTAGTTAACATAATAATAAATAATCCGAGCATCCAAATGACTTCGATAGTCCCATATTTTATATACATCTTTGTTGCTTTGAAAAAATTAATTAAGAACCCAGAAAAAAATAATACACAACCAAAGAACCCTATATCTAAAAGCAACTCTAAATACCCATTATGTGCATGTGATGGTCCAAATGTAAGATATCTCCATACATAAGAATATTCCGTACTATTAAACCAAAAAGCGTTGTATCCGTAACCTAATATCGGATGCTCAAGTATTTTTTGAATTACCAATTGCCAAATTTCTGTTCTTCCTGTAAAAGTTAAGTCTTTACCGAACAATTTTGCAAAGTATTCGGCTTTTGTAAACACTCCAAAAACTAAAACAGCAACTACAATAGGTATAAACATAACAACTGAAACAAGTATTTTCTTGTTGACTCTTAATATTTTAATTAGATAACTAGTTGCTATCACAATCAGAAATACAATTAATCCGCTAGTTGATCCAGATTTATAAATTACCAGTAATGAGAGAGCAAACATTAACATTATTTTAAATTTGTTTTTCTTAATATTTATGGCCATTAGTAATAAGGAAAAACTACCAAGAGCCATAAATCCACCTAAAAAGTTTTTGTGTACTGTGCTTCCCTTCCAATGACCGTTTAAATCTACAGCATAAGAAGGTAGTATTACTACATACACTAAACTCACAAACGCCAGAACACCTAAAGATATTGCGGTTAATTTTACTATTTCCCTCACCGTATATCTCCACGCTATAAACACTCCAAAGAGTGTCGTGCCGATTAGTGATATAAACCTTTCAATCGTTTGATCAGCAGATACCGACCAAACGATTGATAAACCACAATAAATCAGAGTAAATAGTAGCCACTTATCTTTAAATAAAGTTAGGAATGGTTTTCCTTTATAAACAAATATTAATAAAACAGTTAAGGCAAAAGCTATATTAGATCCAACGAAATCTAATACAATACCGCCAGTAAATAAAAACATCAAAAAAATTACCAGAAACAATTCCGCTTTTTTAAATAGATAATTAAATAGTTTATTGTTCAATTTGTAACACCTCAGTAAAGATTATATACTACTTCTTTACTATTTTGTTACTTTTTTCATAACTATTTACCTAGAAATTCCACAATACACAGTTTATCAGGTTCGACTGACATAGTAGCCACTCTTTTCCTCCTAATGTGTATTAATATTCACCTAAGTTAGAGTTATATAAAACTGAAAAAATTACATTTTTTCCTATCGCAATAGCACTCGTTGAATTTATTTTTACAATCCCAGTCGTGGTTATAGTGACGAATCCAACACTTTCACAATTGGCGCCAGTACCAAAGAAACACATAGCCCTTATATCCATATTAGGGTAAAATTTACTGTTGGATATTTGTCCTATTTTCAAATCAACATTAGCTGATAATGCAGCGCTTAATGTTCCTCTGAATTCAGCAAGACAAAAATCGGCTTTCTTTGTGACAACACCATGAGAAAGATAAGCGATATTTTCACTTGTAATGTTTGAAATTTTACCATTAGGAACATTTGTTATATTGTAAATTTTATTTCCGCTCATGCTCATTCTAATATCTTTAGCAGCAACATTAGAAAAAGTTCCAATAAAAGAACCGTCACTTTTTTGTAAACCATCTATTAACATATTATTTAATGAGATGGGTGCAGTCATTGTGATATTATCACCCGTTTTATCAAACATAAAAACATGAGGTGTTAAATCAATAGTATCGGCTTCAGCTTCCCAAATGGTACCGTTATAAAAAATCCTTCCACCATTTACAATTAGATCGCACCAATCTATAAAACGAAACGTGTAATGGTAGGTGTCGGAATAACAATCTGTCAATATAGCTGGTTGTGTGCTGTATAAAAAAGCGCTATTTCTGAAATTACTTTCTATCCATGCGTGTACCCTTGTATACAAGTTTACACCGCCATGATTTTGTATAGCGTTAGGGCACCTTCTCATACCAATATCCGAAAAATGACTATCACTACCATCACATCTTATCCCCACATTACAATTTTCAATGTTGACATCGCTTGTAAATGTTTCATGAGAACTCACAATCCATAAACCTATATTTTTAGCATTAACAATTGTGAAACCATTAATGACACCCCTACGCGAATAATGAGTTTTATAGCAATTGTCTGCAAGCCCATTACCATCTAAAATAATGTCCCTATGTGATCCGTGCTCTTTTGATGTTTTCGAGTCAATATAAATCAAATTTTCCATTGCTGATAAAGCTTTTATTTTGGAATTTTTAAAGTTTATATCCAATTTATCAAATATATTAATTTGAGATGTTACCCCATATACTTTAGAACCATCACTCATTAAAGAGTAATTGTTATCTATACAAAAGTTTATGGCATTTTGTAAAGCGGTTGTGTCATTATTAATCCCGTCACCCACTGCGCCGAATAATTCAGGATTTATAAATCCATTTGTTACTTTCGCAATTTCCGCCAATTGCGTCGTAACTTTATTATAATCTGAACGTAATCGAGCATCAGGAGAAGCATGGGAAACCCCTTCAGTGTCCACCTTCATTTGCTCAACAGCTGGATCAATTGTGCTTGCTCCTGTTACTTGATCCAATTGTGTTTGTGTAAAGTCTGCTTTTTGAATAGCTTCGTTAGCAACATTAACAGCATCTTCTGCTAAGGATTTAGCAGTACTTGCATCTAAACCAGCAGAAATATACTTGTTGTATAATTCTTCAAACATGCTATTTAATTTATTTCTACTTTCATCAGTCAATGGATTATCGATTATATATCTAGTCACTTTTCCTCACTTCCTTAATCGTACTTAAAACGAAAATCAAAGCTAATGATGTAGTTTGATAATCCTTCAATTGTAAATATGTTATCTCCTGGAAATAAATTCAAATAATAACGGTTTGTTCTCTCTAAAATCGGTAACTCATCCACAGTCATGTAATGCCCGTTCAAAATAATTTTATGACCATCAATTAAAGTCCAACTTACTTTGTTGGAAGGGTTGTATTCTAAATATCTACCTGTTCCATCAAACAACTTAAAATTAAGGACAGACTCTTTAATCTCTATCGTTATAATACAGTTGTCCTTTTCTTGAATTGTTTTGATTGGTACCGTACCGGCATTGAATATATTAAAAGTAGGTGCATTTTCATATTTATAAACCAATTTATCTGGATTCACTTCTAATCCCATTCCAAAAGACCAATGTCCATTCATTGGAACACCATTACTATTGTGGAGATCCATGCTCTTGTATCGACTAATCCAATAAGGTTGTCCTACGATTTTTAATGGAATTTCCACAGTTGCATAGGTCCTTAGATTTTCTGGACGTTGAAAGGTGTATGATTCCACAACCCTTACTTTCATAAGCTTATTACCTTGTTGCTTTTCAGTAACATAAAATGTACCTAAACGTTTAAAAAACGCAAAGACCCGGTCTCGTTTCAACCTAAAATCTGTTGCGTCTTGTGCTTTCAATCTTGCGTTTATGCTTAAGTCTCTATTGTTGTCCCGAAAACCGGTGATAATATTCCCGGGCATCCCTTGGATTGTATGCTCAGTAACCTCTTGACTTGTGGACGAAATGTTTAGATCTAATCCACGTAACCCATAACCTAAATCGTCACTTGGAAGGGTGATAGGGTTAAAATTTTCATCGTAGATGGAAAACATATCGTTCATCAAAATGCCACCCTTCCACTGAAAATATTGTTCTTTGTATAATTTAATGAATCAAATTGTTCAGCTGCACGACCTATATCAGCTGTAGTTAAAACAGGCTTATTTTCAATGTTTTTAGTGCTTTGTAATAAAGCCATTAGAATCATATTTTGCTCTAAAATAGCTTCTAAGAGTCCATTGTTACTATTGGTATTGCTCACATTTGGCAATTGGTGGGGCCGTTTATTTCCTTGGACCTCTTTTCCGGCCAATGCAAGTAACTTCGATGCTTCTGTGCGTCTCCTTGGATCCGTTGGAATAACATATTCCGGCCAGCCGCCTTCAGCAAGTCGGTATAAACCATCTTTAAAGATTTTCCCGCCTGTTTCGTATCCTCGATATGCTCCACCGCTTGCCATTGATTTAATACCAGGAACATTAAATACATCTCCATAACGTGCTTTTATATAACGGATTGCAGCAACAGCATTATGAACAGGGTTATAAATATCATTTAGCCCTGGCAATTTATAAGCTTCAAATGTTGGCGGAATAGTCTGCATCAATCCACGCGAAGCAATACCCCGTTTAGCGTTTATATCCCAACCATTATAAGCCCTTGGATTACCACCTGATTCTTTCATTGCTATTGTTGTTAATGCACTCATCCATGAAGAAGGAACGCCAGTAATGGCCATTGCTTGAGCAATCCAACTTTTAACACTTCCGCTTGTATTGCTTCCTTGAAAATTAAACATACTCTCAATCTTAGAATCTATAAAATTATGAACTTTTCCATTTAAAAAGGAAATCATTCCTTTTCCAATGTCTCCAAAGACTCCACCAAGATTAGGCATGTTTACATCAAACATTTTCCATACATTATTCAAAACAGCCTTTGGACCTTTAATGACCCAATCAAAAAAGTTTCCTACTCCATCTTCATAACCTGGAAAGCCATAACTTTTTAATAATTTTTCAGTGTGTTTATTAGGCAAAACTGAAGCTCCACGCGGAAAGTTAGGATGATATTCCGGTCCTCTAGTTCCAAGCAAAGTAACACCTGTGCCAGGTAAATATGCTAATTCTGCGCCCTTCTCACCAACGATTGCCGGCCCGCCGGGATGACCACTAGAAGGTGTACCTTTTGCATACTGCTCAGCATTCCCTGTAGCCCTCCTTGTTTTACTTACATTAGTATTATTGTTGTATCCTTTAGGCTCCCACATAGGAATTTTGCTCTTAACACCAATTTTATCTAGAATCCAGTTAATCCCTGAACTAATAGCATTGATTGTTTTAGCAGATCCACGAAGCAATAGATCCCATTGAGTTAGAACTTGACCTGTACCCCAATCGATTTGGTCAACTTGTCCACCGGCTTGTAGTTTGGCTTGATTTACAACGTTTTTGTGCATATCTGTTGCTTTTCTAACAGATTCATTTTTCTGTCGTTCCGCTTCTGAAATTAATTTGTTAGCTTGAGCAGCTGAAATAGTTCCTGTTTCATCACGTTCTCTTATAATTGCAGCAACCGTTTTATTGTATTTATCATTTGCTTCTCTTATGGCTCCATTCTTAGCTTTTAAACTATTTTGAACCGTTGTTGCCGCTTGTTGAGCTGTAATATTAGCAGATTCATTTTTTAAGCGTTCCATAATAACTTTTTGCTCAATTTCACTTTGAGACATTGTTTGAACAGCTGTATTCATCATATTTCGTTGAATCTGATTAATTTGATTCTTTTCTTCTTGCGTAAGTGTTCTTTTTTCCTGGCTAGCTCGATCCATAATCTCTTTAATCTTTGCCTCTTGCAATTGGACAGTTTCAAGCTGCCTTTGGTATCTAACTTGCGTATTGCCTAAAATAGTCGCTTCTTCTGACTCACTTAAAGCTTTACTATTTTTAAAGTGTTCGGCCATAAAATTATAGCTCTTATCATAATTTGTCTTTAAACTACTTGATATTTTTTCACCCATTTGGCTAAAAATGCCCGTGATAGTATCCGCTGTTTGCTGGCTAATGGTTTGGCCGGACCACATTAACTTATTTAATTCAATTGTTGCCTCGTCATTTAATTTTTTATAGCCTAATACCGCTTTTGCAGTTGAATCAGATACTTTATTACCAAAATCCTCAATTTTAGGAATGGTTTCATCAGACATAGATCGAATGCCTTTTATTCCTCCCACAATCCCATACAGACCAGGAAGAACAGTTGCAAGTCCCGTTTTAAGAAGGCTAGAGGAGTCCTGAATTTGGTCCCAATTTTTATAGAGCAACGTTCCCGCACCAACAGCTGCGCCTAATCCTGCAACGGTTAATCCAATTGGGCCTGTTAAAAAACCAAGCGCACTTGAAAGTATCCCTGCTCCTGATCCGACTGAAAGAAGGGATCCAGCTGCAAGCCCTGCTCCACCCTTTAATCCACCTAATACTTTTGATGTTTTACCTATCTTTCCATCTGCATTTTTTAGCTTTTTGGTGGATTTATCAGCCGTGTTTCCAAGATCATCTATTGCTTCATCTGCAACCTTTGCACTTAGAGCGTATTTTCCAAAGGCACTGACACCTTTTCCTAAGACACCTGTTAGCACCCCTAAACTTCTTGATACTACACTAACACCAAAGGCAACAGGTCCAAGGGCTGCAGTAATGGCTGCTATTGCAACAACTGTTTTTTGACCTTCTGGAGAGAGGTTTTCCATCCATTCAGTAAACTCTTTGATGTGTTCAGAAGCACTTTCAAAGGCAGGCTCAATTGTATCCAATAAGATATTTCCTAAAGGCTGCAGAGTAGCCCCTAATTCCCTTAATTCTTTTAATGCACGGTCTCCAAAGTTATCTTGAAGGGCTTTTCCTGCTTCTTCTGTAGCTCCAGCAACTTCTCCAAGTACATCTTTTGTTGGATTCATAGCTCCAATGACATTTTTTTGAACATCTTCCCACTGTGTACCAAAAAGGGCCACACCTGCTTGCTGTTGCTTTAGTGGATCTTCCATTGAAGCTATCGCAGCGACGGTTGCCATAAATGCGTTTTGTGCTGAATCTCCACCTTCAGCAAACTTTTTACTCATATCATCCGCATTAAGGCCAACCATTTTAAATCCGTCTGCTGTTGTTTTGGATCCATCAACAGCACGAATTGAAAATTCCTTAATGGCATCGGCTGTTTTATCCATTGACCAGGAACCATTTTGAGCGCCTTGAATGAGGATATTAAACATACCATCAATGTCTATACCAGCCGTTTTAAATTGAATGCTGTATTCAGAAATGGTATCTAAAAGCTCAGCTGAATAATCCCCACCCTTTTGAGCTGCAACAGCAATGTAATCCATTGCCCTTGCACCATCAACACCAAAATTGTCTATAAGAGCTTTGGCAGCGCGCGTTGATTCTGGAATTTCATACCCAAAAGTATCGCGTAAAATAAAGGCTTGACGTGTAACCTTTTCAAGTTCTTTCCCAGAGATATTCTGAAGGTTTTTTCTAACTTGAGTTAATCCTTCAGATACATCTGTCATACTCTCTCCAAATCCGTTCTTCCAAACGTTTATGGCTGTTTCATTTAATTCTTTAGCTTCTTGTTTTGTTATGCCTAATGAAGCTTGAATTTTCCCTTGTGATTTTTGGATATCCGAAGCAGATTTTATAGAAACAATACCTAACCCCGCTAATGGAGTGGAAACGCCAGCTGTTAACGTTGTACCAGCATTTAAGGCTGAATCTCCAAATTGATTTAACCTTGTGACAGTCCCTTCAATGGTTTGGTTTAATTTAGAAAAACTAGTATTGGTTTCTTGTTGTTCTTCCCTTAAATTTTTTAATTCATCTGCTGTTCGATCTACAAACCGTTGCAAACTATTTAATGATGCGACTTGATTATTGTAAGCTCGGGCAGCTTTTTCGGCCTCTTTGGATCCTTCACCAAACTCTTTAACCATCTTTTCATATTCTGCTCTTGATTCCTGGACAATCCTTTTTTGTACTTCAATCTTTTTGTTAAGACCATCTAAGGTAGTTTCATATTTTTCTATAGATTTATCTCCACGATCAAAAGCAGATAAGTTTGCTTTCATTTCACTGTTAACTGATTTAAGCCTATCCTTTAAGCCTGTTAACCCACGATCAAGAGCTAATGTATCTAAATCAAGTCCTATCGCTAAACCTTCAATCCGTTCAGTCAATTGTTATCCTCCTTTCTTTATAAAATTCTTATCCACCAAATGCAGAAATAAGTGATTTTACTTGTTTCGGTTTATTTCGTTCCCTGAGAATTTCAATAACAAAGTGGTAGGGCATTGCCAGTACTTCATTGATATCCTTACCGTTTTCAACAAATGAGAGGATGAGTTTATCTAAGTATTCTTTTTGTTTTTCAGGGGAAAAGTCCTCATCCTTTAACTTTTCTTCGCCAGGTACTTTTTTGTTGCATCACTTTGATATCCTTGAGTGATAAATAAAACTTGTTCATGAAGTGTAGAAATTGCATCCGGTGCATGTAATCCATTAATTAGTTCTTCTCTAGTAAACTGTCCTTTATAAACCTTGTTAACTATAAAATCAATAAACTTATCAGTAATTTCCTTTTCATTAGATACATTTACTTTTTGTAGTTCACTATTCAAATCAAGAGCTTCATAAACGACAGATAAGGGGATAAAAACCGGGGTTAAATATTTTTCGGTAACAATTTCACCTTCTTTAACTTCTTTCACCAATTCGATCATATTACGTTTTAATGTTGCCATCTCATATACCTCACTTTATTGATTTTTTACAACAAAAAAAAGAGCAGGTAACCTCCTACTCAACTAGCTTGATCAAGGGCCGCCCAAGCTTGTTTTCGCTTGAAAGCAATTCTTCTATACGCTTTTTAGCAACTCTTTTACTGGCTGGCTTGGGGAAAGTGTCACCTATGCTATAGATTTTGTTTTTGTCCTGTAAATCGTGGAAAGGATGAATAACCTCATATTTCAATGTTTTCACCTCTTTTACATCGGAAATTGCTTTAACATACTCAATTGATGCTTTACTTTGATCTATCCGGCTAAAATCATCATGGAAGGGTGCTCTATTTGTATACTTACCTTTAAAAAATAAATTTTGATTATCGTCTAGGACTCCGGCATTATGATAAATCTTTGTTAAATAATATTTCTCTACTGGATCAGTAGGCCAACAAAAATTAAGTTCTTGATCAACTTGAACTGTCTTTCCAAAATGATAAACATTCCATAATTGTGCCCACATTTCCGCTGTCCACTTTTGTATGGGTGTATAATCTGAACCATTCTTACGAATATAATCATTTTCAACTGAAGAAAGAAACTTGAATAATTTCAATGAATCTTCATAAACCTTTTTCCAATACTCAAAAGTAGGGTTTTTTATCACCCATTGAGCGCCACCTATTGGCTTATTTTTCCTTATTATCAAAGGATCGATGTCCATAACTTTACACATGCGATCTAATAAATCAGGGCCTTTACTATCGATATAATCAATACCAATGTAACTTTGACAATTAGATGCATACCAAACACTTTCAGAAGGAATTACATTTGGTATTTCCATTATCAGCACATCACTATCTAAATAGAAATAGGTATCCTTTTCCCTTGTCGGATCCTCCGCTAAATACTTCATCCATAAATAAGGTTTTACAGAAGGGATATAGCTTTTATTTCTGTGAGTATCATCATACACATGCACTTCAACACTGTATTTTTCTTGCAAATACTCGGGAATTGAATTGTCCCACTGCGCGAACAGCAGGACAATATCTTGTATGCCGAGTTTGTTTAACCTAGTTAAACAAACTTCTAATTCCCATTCAAAACGCTTGATTGCTGGCTGACAAAGTATAAACTTCATAAGCTATTATATTAAGCCCCGCCAGTTGTAGTGGTAGTGGTGGTTGTAGAAGTGCTTGGATATGGCTGACCAAAAATAGCTTGGAAGAGAGCATCACGCTGAACAGTTTCGCCTTTTTCATCACGGCCAAACACAACGGATTTTTCTTCTACAAATCCATCAACTTCTCGATCCATAAACTCAGCAGAAACTTCTTCTGTGGAAAATTCTACACCGTCTTGTTTTGTTTGGCTTTCAGTATTAGGACGCATGAAAATACCTTTTGTTAAACCAACCCATTCCTTACTTCCATCTTCATATGTTTTTGCAAATACACAAGCTACATATGGAGGAGTATCGCTTGATCCGTAAGCATAAAGACCGCCAGCTGTTTTTTCTAGCCCGAATAATACAGCTTTATCTTCATCAGGCAATTTATGAAATGCAGACGTTACTGTAATATTTCCTGATGATACTGCAATTTCAGCCGTTTGGTTATCACCATAAGCACGAACTGCTTCTTGAGGCATTTCAATATTAATATTTTGTAAAAATTTAATACGTTCTGGAACTCCAACAATTACTGCAGTACCAGTTTCATCGAGCTTTGCATAATAAAACTCATCTATACCTGTTGAAGCTTTATATTTTTTTGGCATAAGTCATTTTTCCTCCTTGTAATTGAAACTAAAAAGGACACCTTTTAGGCGTCCTCCACGTACTCTTTTCCCCGGTATCTCCTGGCATCACGATAAATGGCCGTTTCTTGATCCCATTCATCAACGCCTGTTCCATATTGAGGAATACCAAGATTTTTTCTCAAAACTTTTCGGATTTGTTTTGCAATGATACCGGTATCAGATAAGCTTTTAGACCAAACTTCAACTTGATACAAATATTCATCTGTCAAGGGCTCATTATCTGCATAATCTCCAGGTATCGGTGGACCTAACGGATCTATAATGATATACGGCCCTGTTACATCACCAGTGGCAGGATATTCATAGAATTTGATCCTACTTCCTACTTTTTCTTGTATGAGAGTATCAGCAATTAAAGCTTCATAGATTTTATAAATCACTAAATCCCTCTCCTAATTGCATCACTAACAGCTTTCCTATATGCATTTTCTGCATTACGCAAAGCTCTAGCAATAGCACCTTTCCCTTTTTGGTTAGGGTTCTTAACAGTTCCCCATTCATTTAAATGAATAATGCGGTAACGCTCTTTAGGTCCTCGCCAATGAATCTTTATTGTTCGGACATCCCCCACCCAAAATGGCTCAGAAATGGTTATTTCATCTATAGATGCCCCAGTATCTTTGAAAGTTTCAAATTGACTTTTTAGTTCTCTGACAAAAACCTCTGCCCCTTGTTTTAGAGCATTATCACTAATCGTTTGCATTTTAGTTTTACCAAAGCGTTTTTCTAAATCTGCCATCAACTTATTTAAACCAGTAACATTTACACTCATTGTTCCTGGTCTCCGGCCACAATATCTATAAATTGTCTGTTTTGCAAATTAGGCTGAGCTGTTTTGATGTTATAGACCCTATCTTTATAATCAGGATCATCAATCTCTAAATAATGTAAATTCGTTGGTCTGTAATCAGATTGAGGATCTCTAATAGTAATGGTTACATCAGATAAGGTACCATTTGCCTTTGCTAATTCCAAATCCTTCAGCCACACACGATCTATTTTTGCCCAGGCAACAAAAAGGGTCCGTTTCTCAGATTCACCTGGTAACGGACCTTCATTTGGAGCATATTCAAAAAATGTGACAAGTGTACGCAGATCACCTGTACCAACACGAGGTGGTTTATATTCAAATGGCTGCATCTGCTTCACCCCTTATCCTGGAATGGTTGTTGTCGTTGTTGTAGTAGTCGTTGTTGTTGTATCAGGAAGATTATCAAAAGCATAGCTATTAATTTGACTTAAAAAGTTGTCGTCAAAATATTCAAGGGCATCATTATATGCATAGCGTGATCTTTCGAAAACAAGCTCTTTCCCTCTAAGAGCAGTATTGATATCAAATTCGCCACATTTGCTTTTAATATCTTCATATGATGTTTCAATAAGCTCTTTCAAATAATTATCTTCACTGTTATGAGTGATATGCATTCTATCTTTGAAAGATTTTAATAATTCAGGTGTGATTTCCAATTACATCACCCCTATTAAGCCCCGCCATTAGTAGTTGTTGTGGTTGTAGATGGTGCAAATGAGATATCTAAGTCATAAACTAAGGCAGCCTTATTATCTTTTGGTTTACCATTTGCAAACTGCTTAATTGTGTAAAGTGTGGCATCTTCAATTGCTAATGTTTGATCGAACTTCTTAAGTTTGTACCCACCAGCAATTGCTGCTAAATAACGACCTTTAACAAAGAATAGAGCTTTTCCAACAGGAACTTCCTCAGATTCAACAACTTGAATGTTGTATGGAAGAGCCATTACCCATTGACCATTAGCAGTTTGGATAGTATTACGCGCTTGGACACCGATTGCGTCCACAGGATTTACTACCATTACAACTTTGTTTAATACTTTAAGTGATTTACCGTCTGCATCGGTAGATAGAGCTTTAATAACTTCATAAAGCTCCCCAGAAACAACTTCACCGTATTGAGAAGGAGCGAATGTTAATGTACCAGAAGAAGTTTTAGTGGTAACCGCTCCTGTATCCGGATCAACATTTTTCATTAGTCCGATTGGTTGATTGTTACCAGTTCCATTTACAAAACCGTATTCTAAACCAACAGAATATGATTCTACTAAGAGTGTACGTACATAGCGCTCAACCCAAACTGGACCAAGTTCTAACATATCGTTTGGAATAACTGCAAATGCTGTAAGTTTTAACTGACCAAATTGTTCTTCGCTAAATGCTGCATTTACTTGTCCAGCAATACCGCCGAATAATTGTCCCCATGCATAAGCTTTTGTAGGGTCGGAATAAATGAAACGAGTTACTGCACCTAGATCTTGCAATCCTAATGCTTCAAGTAACGGATGCTCTGTAGTTAAATCTTCAAACACACGCTCTTGAGTAGTAACAGGAAGGATTGAATCATCTTTAAATCCACCATCTAATACAGCAGCATTAAAGAATTTCATTTCTTCAGAAGTTAATACATTTTGGCCGCGTTGCTGAAGAATTGAACGGTCTAGCATTTCATCGTTTACCTGGGAACGAACAGTATTAACTACTTCAGATTGTAAAGCATCAAAGAAATTTTGAAAGGCGTCTGTTTGTTCCTTTTCTGTGCTGTTCTCACTTGCAAGAACCGCTGTTAATTTTGTTTTTGCTTCATTAAAAGCTTTTGATTTATCAAATTTGATTGTCATGGGTTTCCCTCCGCTTTTTATAAACTTAAAAAGAGCTTACTCAATTTCTGCTTTGGCTTAGCAGTTTTAGGAGTAGGCTCTTTTTCATTTGTTTTTAAATTTTGTTGTAATTCATTAAGTATTTCATTTTTCATTTCAGCAAGCGCGGTTTTAAAATCTTCTTTGGAAATGACTTCTGTATTCCCTTTATTTCCAATACCATTTCTTAACTTATCAATTACATTTTGTGGAATCATACCTGCAGCTGAACTTGATGCTGTAAGCTTAATTGTATTGTCCATAAACATAATTTCATCAACAAGCTTATGTTCTAATGCTTGTTGTGGTCCCATCCAAGTTTCTTCTGCCATCATTTGCAATAACTCTTCTTCAGACTTACCACTTTTAATGACATATGCATTCACAATTGCTCTATCTGTAACTTTTAACATTTCAGAAGCTTTTTCCATTGCTCTATGATCTCCATTATTCCACATCGATGCGTTATGGATCATTATTTGTGCTGTTGGGGCAATCCTAACTTTATCGCCAGCCATTGCAATTACCGATGCAGCACTTGCAGCTAGTCCCACAATTTGCGTTTCTACATGCCCTGGATAATTCTTTAATGCTGTATAGATCTCAGATCCATCGTCAACATATCCTCCGGGACTATTTATAATAACAACAACATCTTCACCATTTGCTTTATCTAATTCTTGTGTTACCTTACGTGGGCTTGTTGCGTCCATTTCAAACCATTCATAAATCCAAGCATCATCATTTGAAATAATTGGTCCTTTAATTTCAATTTTTACTGTCATTTACGTTCTCACCTCCTTGTATCGCCTCTGAACCTTCTTGATAGTTTTTTGTTATGAAGTACTTGTCCATCATAGGGTCATCCACCCTTTCATAACCTAATTCACTTCTCAGTTCGTTACCGTTAAATAAACCGGATGATCTTAATTTATCAATTGAATTAGCTAAGTCGAATATGTTTTGGTGTGCAACTTTTCTTACATCAATGCATTTGCCGGCTAGATATTCTTCCTTTGTAAAAAACTTAACGTCTGATTCGTCCTTTATCTTTTTAAGTAAAGGACTGACAGTAAACATCATGTAATTTTTAGTTTGTTTTTCAACATCTGCCATTTCACCATGCAGAAGTCCCAAAGGAATACCTATCGCCAGCGCTACTTGGTCAAGAAAACCGTTAGTAACCTTGTTGATTTCTTCTACACTTGGGCCATTAGCCGATCCATTATAATGCTCTTGATATTTAATCCCTTTTTGTTGTGGAACAATGGCTATATCCTTATCACCAACAGCCTTATACATGTTGTCAATAAACTCTTGCAACTTAGTCATTTGCTCTGGTGTTTTTGCGCCAATCATATCCATATCAACAGTACCGCGCACTTGATTTTTACGTTTTTGAGAGTTTAATACTTTTCCAAATAAATCACCATAGTCTTTAAATAACCCATCAATAAGAGGAGAAAGACTTTCATTTTTATATCTCAAATGGATAACTTCATTCTGCCTAAAACTTCTCTTAAACTCATAATCTTTGACGATTACTTTTGTAAACGTATCCTCCATCACGGCGTATTCATTATGCTGAAAATCGTCAGCTATAAGTAGATCATCATCATCAGCTTGGATAACTAAGCATTCATTGTCATAGACCAATTTGTAGATAAATGTTTCCCAAAATGTAGTAGCTGTCATGTTTTTGTTCGGTCGTACATTTAAACGATAGTACAATTCATCTTTTTCAAAAGTTTTACCGTTTTTAATCCTAAATTCGGATTGGCTTATAGTCCTGCCGAGAAAAGAAATACATGTATCAATAGCAAGTTTCTTCATGTGAACTCGATTCACTGTATCAACAAACATTTCCACATCGAACATAAAGCCTAATTCACTATTCCTTTTGAAAATTACATCTAAGAAACCCAACATTATTCACCCCCTTCCTAAAAATTTATATCTCCGATTAAGAAATCAACATCATCAACTAAGATGTTATCGGCTTGCCAAAGGGCATGAATGAATGCTTGGAATCCGTCTGTTTTTCGTCTGAATTCATCTTTCTTTAAGTACTCTTTATTTCCATCCTTTTTGATATGGACATAGACGTTATTCGTGTACCATCTCATCAATGGATTATCACCGAATATAACATGATGATTAGCAAACATTGTTTCAACTCGTGGAGCCAATAAAGAATGAATAGCCTTCGGATTCCGAATATATAGCAACTCAAAACCTTCTTCTTCAAGGGCAGTTTTAACTAGGTCTAATCGGAAAGTATCTGCAACAATTGTATTTACTCCATATTGCTCTCTCATCGTTACAAACCAATCAACAATATGTTTTATATTAATAACAGGTTCGTCCACAATTGTTAGATGCCCATTTTTTTCCCATTCATAAATAGGTACTTTTAATGCAACTGTATCCAAGAAGCCTTTTCTCACAAATGAATGAGTTTTCCAAACGTAATCTTCTCCTACTTTAAAAAGTAGTCCAACTGCAGCGAAGTCCTTGATACTCGCGAAATCAAGACCACCAACACAAGTTCTATGTTGCAACTCTGGGAATGGTCTATTAGTCGCCATGATGTCGTCCCAACTGGCAACACTTTTTGATAAGTCCGTTTCCGGGAGATTCATACGTTTTGTCATGAACTCTTCACGATTCGAGGGATTGTTTACCAATTGTTTAAATTGAGTAAGTACCTTTTTGAAAAGTTGTTTTGCATAAGCTCCCATAGGTTTTGAAAACATTGGATTTGCCTTTTCCCACATATCAGGGTTATCAACTTCTTTTGGATCATCAATCTTACAAATGAAAGGGAATAATGGGTCGTCTTGATCTTTCCCTTTTAGAATATTCAAAGCACGTTCTTTCATCTTGTCTAAGAATCCTTCACGTACATATCCATCTGTACCAATAAAAAATTCTCTAGCATTTGGAACTTTTCCAAGACCACTAGAAAATACATTTACTACATCAAAATTTTCATATCGATGAATCTCATCATAAATAACACATCCATCACGAAGACCGTCTTTGGAACCTGCATTAGATGTATGATATTGAAGTATACTTTTAGTATCTTTGCCTAGGATCTCGACCTTCGTACAATAAAACAAATCTTCGAGAACTTTATTGTCTTCAATGCAATCATAGACTTCCCTGAAAGAAACCTTCGCTTGTTTTTCATTGTTAGCCACAATAGAAATATTATATTTAGGTATCCCATGCAAGGGGCTTATAAAAAAGTGAGCCAATGAAGATATAAGACCGTTCTTACCAGCACCCCTTGCCATTGTCCAGAAAAACTGTTCATAAAAAACAGCGTTATCCTCTTTATAAAAAAGAAAGACAAACGCTGCTAAGAATTTTTGAAATGGTTGTAAAGGGAAATACCATTTTTCTGTAAACTTAATATAGTTTTCAATCATATTATCGTCGAAGTATATATCATCTCTAATTAGAACATATTTCTCCAAGTAATCAATGAGCATGATCCGTTCTTTATTAAGCTTGATTTCACCTGTTCTATATAGGCGAATATATTCATCAACGTATTTATTCGAGATCATATAAGATCACTAATTCTAGATTTATTTTTGTCTCCATTTCCATCAAAACCAAATGACTTCTCAATACTCAACAGGGAAGCATTAATTTTATTTCGTTCACCAATAATTTTTGTTGCAGCAGCTTCTCCATCTTTCTTGATAGCCTTACTCATCACCCTGAAGGTTTTGACTAATTCGATATACCGTTCTACCTTTTCTAACTGAACCAAATCATTTGTATCAACTTTTTCCAATAACTGGTTTTTAAGTTGCGTAATACTTACACTTCTCGCCACTTTTTCACCTCCCTACATAGAAAAAAGCAAAAAATCTGGAAAATCGAGCCCCCTCCCCGGTGCCCCGAAACGAAAAAAAGGCCAAAACTTTTGACCGGGGGGTATGTTACATTTTTATTTCCTTTATTCCTTTAACAACGTGTTCTTCTAAATCAAAATAAGTTATTCCTATCTTTTTATCTCCTGGTTCGTCAGTGTCTGTGAACCATTGGAAATTAATATCTTGAATGTTTTTTATTCTTTTTCCTCTGAAATGAACAACAGGTTCATCCTTGAATGAATCTAGTTCAATTGTTATAAGTTTAGGTTTGCTTGCGCATTCGTTACAAACCACTCCATCTGTTCGATACCCTTGTTTCTTTATACCTTTGCCACACTTGCAACATGGAATCAAACTCATATCATTACCACCTCTCATCATGCTCCCATTTGTTTGGCTTCCTTTCGAAGGATCGACCATGTTCTTTGTTATGGCAATCAACACAAACAGTCTCAAGGTTATCAATTTCTAATGCTAACTCTGGATAATGCTCAAGCTCTTTAATGTGATGGACAACCAGCTTGATCTTCTTTCGCTTTGCACTCTCACTGTATTCATTTATATCGATAGTGACTCGTCCTTGTCGTTTACATTCCTGGCACTCATAGTTGTCACGCCTCTTCACTTCTTCACGCAGCTGTTCCCATTCGCTACTGTCATAGAACTTACGCTTTTGTTCTTTAGTTTTGTATTCAGGCATTAACCTTGGCTCCACCCTTTTTACGTTTCATTCCTCTATTCTTTGTACCCATAAGATCATTCCAATCAATTCGTTCGTGTTTATTCTTAGAAGAACGATTACGTTTTTTAACCTTTTTGTTGGGATTAACAATATGATTTAACTTATCCTTGGTATCCTTATTCAAATGATCACTTAGCTTCATTATCTAGCACCTCGATGTAATCAAAATCAACTAGACCACATTCAACACAAACAAACCATATATCACCGTTAAAACATACATGTTTAACGGTTTCCTTAGATCCGCAAGAACAACATTTCTTTTCCACTACATCACCTTCTTATTTAAGGCATAGAAAAAGCGCCCTCCCGATTGGAAAGACGCTTTTGATATATTTCGATATTACTAATTTATCATGTTCTTTTGTGCTTTTCGTCCGTTTATTGTTCGCAGATTCTCCGCGAATAGTTCGCGGATTGTTCGTTGATTTTCCATAAAGTATGCGAACTCTGTAGTAACTTATCTAAATGTTCCATACTTATCGATTAAAGTTTTTGCTATTTTTTCCCCTGCTTCAATTGCGAAATCTTCCATTCGAAAATCGTCTTTAACTACCAAATACCACTGATAAATCTCTTCCCATTGTTCTTTTGTAAACTCAATACTTATTATTTCTTTAGAATTCTCATTAGTCACTTGTAACAATCTCCTTTATGCTGCAATTTAAGTCATATTGAATTAAAAATTGGTTAAAACGATCTGTTTTTTCCCTTAATGAATTATCTATAAACTATATTATGTATAACTCACCAAATCAGAAATACACTTACAGCCACAAGCATTTCTAATACTTCATAAAAATGAATTATACATATTTAATTTGAAGCGAATTAATTTTTACAAAAAAATAAAGACTTATAAATTGAATCGTCTCATCATGTCGTCTAAATTGTCTTGTTCAATGCCTATATAACGTAAAGTTTCTTTTGGATCTGTGTGGTTGAATAATTTTTGGAGTGCTGCTACATCCTTAAATTGCTTATAAAACCAGTATCCGAATGTTTTTCTAAGCGAATGTGTTCCGATACTTTCTAATTGAAATTCCTGGGCAACTTCTTGAAGGATTATATAAGCCATTCCCCTGGTAATTGGTTTATTCTTTCCTTCTCTGCTTTTTATTAAAAATTCATTTTTTCCTTTATCCTTAACATAATTTCTTAAATCCTTTTTCAAATCAGATGTAATTTTAATTCGTTTGAATTTCTTTGTTTTCTTCTCTCTTATCGTAATGTACCAACCTTCAACATCTCGAACTCTTAGACGAAGAATATCCGAAATGCGAAGGCCTGTATTAATACCAAGCATAAATAAAATATAATTTCTGTAATTTTTTTCTTTTAGATAATCCTTTATTTCTTCAATGGTATCTTTGTCTCTAATCGGTTGAACGAGGTTCATGCTGATTTCACCCCATTCTTTTTATATACTTCTATTTGTAAATTAAATGCAAGACGAAGGATTGCTTTTCCTTTGATTTCGTAATATCTTGTTTTCCCAATCCCTAACTCCAACCAAATGTCTGGATCATAGCCAACATGTTCCTGCATAAAACTTTTGATGATGATAAATCGTTCATCGGGTTTTAATGAATTAACAGCTCTATGGATCCAGTTCATAAATTTATCTCTTTCCATTTCAAATTCAATACGTTCAATTGCGGAATCTTCAGTTGTACTATGAAATTTATTTGAAATAGAAGGTGGTAATTGTGAGTATGTTGGAGTAATTTTTGGTAAAAAGTCTGCTGGCAATGTAATTAAGAATCTACGATATTCATAAAAAATTTTTTCAACTTCTTTTTTTGTAGCTTTAGAGTTAACTGAAGGTAAATATGTACTTAAATTTTTCATGATTTTTTCCTCCATTCACTTAGAAAATGAAAAAAGGACACAAATCAATGCAGCAAATTAAAGCTGAATGATTAGTGCCCTCGGTTGATTCCGACAAGCTTATTTTATTTTAAAAGAACTTTCATATTTTCCTTTTAAAGGTTTTCCATGTTCCCATTCAATTATCTGTTTGCCAAAACCATCTGGTGGAGTAGGAACTCTTAACAATTTTCCATCTCTAACTGCATATACTGCATTTTCCATTAAATCAATATTTGCTGTCATTCTCTCAATATTCACATCCACCGAGACCACTCCCATGTTATAATAAATTTAGGTTGAGTCGAGAGTAATCTCGGCTTTTTTTCATGCTGCCATTCTGAGATTTTTAATACGTAATTTAACTACATTTCTTATTGTTGTTAATACTGGATATAAATCGTAAGGTATCCCCTTACCTTGTTCCCAATTGATAACAGTTCTTCTTGTTACCCCTATTGCATCTGCAAAAGTTCTTTTGGTATACCCTATTGAATTTCTCATGAAATAAACAAATTCGGCAAAATCTTCACATGTAATCTCTTCTTTTTTGGGTGGAGTCAAATGTTTTTTCAATCTACTGGCCTCCCATGCTATTTTATTTTGATTCTATAAATTTGTAATCATCAATCTTCACATGCACTTTTCCACACTTCATACACATAGACTCATCTGGACTAAGGTGCTCAAACTGTTCATGACTACATTCCCCACAAAGGAACAATTTCACACTACTTTTCATATCCAAACTCTCCTCCTCACGTCAGATTTTCTTTGGATTGCGTATTAGTCGTAATCAGGATTAGTAATTTCTAGTTCACATTGATCTTCATCAATAGTTAGCTTTGATCCACGAGCGTACATTTTGAATAGTGTTTCTTCTAAGCCACGAAAACCTCTCATAATTGCTCGAGCATCAAATTCATTTACATCTCTTCTTTTGCTATAACGATCTTCTTTAATTTCAATATTGCTTATTTTTCCTGTATCATTACTCACCCAGAAGCGATATTTGCAATCATATTCACCTTTGCCTGGATTAGGATCAAGCGAAATAATTGTTGAAAGGCTAAATGAGTCATCAATAAGCATTGTCATTTCATGGTATTCGTCATAACCAATATCATCTGTATCAACTTCCTCAGACAATTCTTTAACGATTTCAGAAAGCTTATATTCATCCTTTGCAGAGTTAAGTAATCCATCAATTGATTCATTTATTCTATTAACACCCTCAGCTGCTATAGCATCATCTAGTTTTTCTTTAACAGCTTTCATAATTAAAGCGTTATAAGATGCTAAATCAAGTTCATCAAAATTCACTTGAAGTTTTTCTTCAACCTGTTTCTTTAATCCCTTAGAAAAAGGACTCCAACTTCCAAAAGCATCATCTACTACGGATTCAATTGTTTTAGCAACATGCTTGTCTACAATTTCTTGTACTTTACCTTCTGATTCCATTTTTGCAATGCTATTCATCACCATTTTATTTAAATCCATTTTTTCTCCCCATTTCTAAATTTTTATTTGTCGGTTTTTAAGCGTATGACGCACTAATTTCTTTGAGACTTAATAAATTTCCTTATCTCTATTAGTTCTTTCATGTTTCTATATCTTAATAATCTTTCGCATTCGTCAGCTAGATTATATAACTGTTGCTCAAAATCCATTCTTAATGACGACGGGCAATCCAATTCGTTAGGTATTGCCTTTTTATAGCCTTCTTCGCTTTCGTGACAACACTGTTCAAAATAGTTAAATAAACAATATTTGTTTGTACATTCCATATATACCGCCCTTTCTTGTTGCGTATTTTAAGTCGAGAACGACATTACTTTTTCCTACAATCCCTACAAATTCGCTTACTTCAAGAACAACCGTATGTTTGGGGTTAACCATAATATTGCAAACACTGCAACAAACAATTTTCATTTTCTTACCTCCTTCTAAACCGATTTCGCCATAAATCCTCAAATGTTAAAATAAAACCAATAAGCATAACTAAGCTAATAATCGTTATCGCCAGATCCATTAGTAAATCCCCTTTACATATGGAAGATCAACACCAGCACTTTTAGATGCTTCAAAGGCTTTTTTATATTCCAATAATTTTAGGTTTTCTTTCTTTAACTGCTCGATCTTAATATAAGCATTATCCAACTCGATTCTTTGTCTTCGTACCTTCCGACTAGCGTTGATATAATCCTGTTTGGTGATTTCATCCTCCTCACGCTTTAATACAAACTCATTTCCAGAAATAAGTACTTTTGTAGGAGTTAGTTTGTTGGCTTTTAAGACTGTAACCACTGGACGGTATTTATCACCTTTCTTTCTCATACACTTACACCAGTGGAGCCGAATCCACTTATTCCCCGTTCACTATTGCTTAGTTCATCTGTTTCCAAGAATGTTGCTTGTATTACTGGAGCAATAACGCCCTGGGCAATACGATCACCTTTTTTAATGATGTAAGTATATAAATGAACAGCTTCGAATGTTTCATATCGTTCTCCATTAACACCAAGCGTGTAATAAACTGGTTTAATATCTTTGCGGCCAAAATTATCTACCGTTACATTTACCTCTCCACGATATCCACTATCTACCGTTCCAAATTGAACACGTACTTTTGTATTCGATGTTATTCCTGATCTAGGTCTGATCTGTAATTCATGGCCTTCTGGAATTTCAAAGGCAAGACCAACCGGAATTTTCTTTGTTTCACCAGGCTTAATAATTACATCTTCCGTAGCAACAAGATCAAATCCTGAATCACCGTGTTTAGCGTATTTAGGTATTACTGCATGGTCAGACATTTTTTTAATTTTCACCTTCATATGCATACCTCCTAAAAAAGCTTTTTAATGGCCCTATTTGATAAGCGTTTATGAAGAGTACCTTTTCGAGCAGCATTTACATCACCTAGCAATCTAGCTGTTTTATATAAAAAACTACAAAATTTACCTAAGCTCATTTCATTACCTCCAATTTAGTAACAGGAATTGTTTTTCTAAGTTCATGTTCTTCTGGGTGTTCATAGACAAGAGTCAGTGCCATGATTTGAGATTTCGTTTTTACATCAAGAGTATCCATTGTAGAAATCATTTTTCTTACTTTTACCGGATCTTTCTTTAACTCATTAAGCAAAACTTTTTCAACTAATTTCATGTCTTACACCGCAATGATTCGTAGTTTACCAGATTCTCGGTGGATTAAATGAAGCTCGTTAACATGCTGCAAATTCTTCTCTATAAGCCAATTGTTAGGATTTAAACCAGCTTTTATGAGCACTTTCTTTTGTGCTCTAGTTGGACGTTTTCCTTGTTTCATAATGTTGCCTCCCTTTGAGCTTTTTCAAAAATATTTGTAAGTTTTTCAACCGAATATACTTTACCGTTCACTTGAAAACTAATGATCATTGATTGATCAATAAACAGTCTGTTGATGAAATCAATAAGATCCTTTTCGCTTGTAATACTTTTGGTGTAACACAACGTTTTCTTATAAGACTTTCTATATTCCAAAGTCAGCCATATTGGGTATTTCATGCGGACTTCATTCCAAGAAAAATTTCAAGTTCTTCAAGCCTAGCTCTTATTTTTTTATAACGGGCTTCGCGTTCTTCCTCTGTGTACGGTCCGCATACAGGACAAGTTTGAAAGGTAATCGTTGATTGATCATCCTCGTGAACAACCCTAGTATCATTACAGATATCACACATAAATTTTCTCCTTTCTCTTTAATCGCTGATCTTCACCCTCGACTTCGAGTAAGTATTGACCTGCCATGCTAAATAGGCGACTCGATGCAGCATATCCTATTTTTTCACTTAGAGTCCCTTTGTCCTCGTTACTACTGAAAATGATCGGCTTATTATTTCGATATCGTTCATTGATGATTTGGTAATATAAGCCTTCCCTTGTTTCCGTCCATTTGCTTTTCCCGATATCATCCCAAACAAGCACATCGGCCCAACTAGTGGCTGTCTTAATTAATTTTTGAAATTCAC
Source organism: uncultured Metabacillus sp. (assembly GCF_947503125.1). Taxonomy (GTDB): domain Bacteria; phylum Bacillota; class Bacilli; order Bacillales; family Bacillaceae; genus Metabacillus. The sequence continues at coordinate 44,753 of NZ_CANNCR010000016.1, read as the reverse complement.
TTCCACCATCACCAGCCATCTTTGCTGCAGTTAATTCCTCGATGAAAGAAACGTCCGAAACACACAAAACTCTACATCCTCGTTTTCGATCATTCTCTTGAATCTTTTGGTTTTTCATTAACCATTTTGCGGCAGCGATTTGAAGATGTGTCTTACCTATTCCAAAATTGTTATGTAGCTTCTTTGCTGTTAAGCGTTCATTGGGTGGTAGATCTTTTAATCTCTGCTCTCCAAATACAGCAATAAATCCAAGACTGTTTGAAGGACTGGTATGGAGTTGGTTAAAGTTCTTCAAGTATTCTGTTATCGAGTTATACATTTTGACTTGGACATCCGTATTTTGGATAAAATTATCAAAACGAGCATTTGCAAATTCGCTAGGAATTAAAGCATTTTTTAATCGAATGCGGATTCTGCTTTGTTCTAAACAATCACATTCAATAGCAACCTCATCAAACCTCAATGTGCCATTAGGCCATTTAAGTTGGTCCCCATTTTCATCGATGGCTTTTTTCTTGACAAGGATATAACCTTTGTCCTGGCACTCTTGGCATTTATACTCATCACCAAGCGTCTCGATCTGACTGGAGCTCTCGCATTGCTTGTTCATAAGACTTACTTTCTTTAGAAGGTGCTCCATAGCCTCTTCTATGCTTGCGAATCTCTTTTCCATGGTTCTCCCCCTCGTTTGGGTTCAATAGCATATACTGTTTGTCCAAGATGTAACCAACGCAATAAGACAAACTATTAATCTTGTCTCTAGGGTGTTTGGGCTTATAACTAGAGAAACATTCTGATAACCAGTTCTTAGCGTTATCTAACGAGACACCTGCAGCTGATATTTCTTTAACTGCAGCTAAATCACTAGCAGAATAATCAAACCCATGTGCACGAAGTTGAATAAAATGTTCAAGCAATGGAACTTCATAATCAGGAGTATGTGATATTTCTCCCACACTTGATTGTGTGAAATCACCACTTGGAAGGTCGGTTGTAGGCACCCCGTCACTTTCTCCTGCGTGCGCGTTATTAGCAGCAGCAATATCTGTTGTAGTCTCTGTAGTAATCTCTGTTAAAGATTTTTCGGATTCAAAATTTGGTTTTTTCGATTTCGAACACCCGTTTTTTTGATTTCGCAAAAAGGAAATAAAAATTTCAACAAAATGATCTTTGTTTAACCGATAATGTACTGTTGGATTTCCTTCTGCTTTTTTTACTTTGGTTTCGATAATCTTTAGTTTTTCTAGTTTATTTCTAGCTTTTCGGATAGCGTATTTACTTAATTTAATTTCTTCGGACCATTCACCGTCCGACTTGTAAAAATAACCATCCTTAGATTTTGTGCGATCTGACCAATATAAAATCTGCGAAAGCATGAGAGCTGACTCAATATCACCTAAATAATCCACAAAAATGACATTGATGGTAATAACATTATTCTGTCCTGTAAATGCAGTGACAGTGTCTAAAATATGTTTCCTAAACTCCATTGATTGCCACCAACTCCCTTTACAAAGAACTAAGATTGTGGAATAATTAATTCCTGAATATAAATATTTGTATTTAACAAACTCTTTTCTTTAGCAATTTCAGAAGCTCTCTCTTTACATTCATTAACTGTGTGGGCAAACACTAATGTAGAGTAGATCGTCTTGAAATTGCTTTTTATTTTGACTACAAAATCAACTTCAAAAAGCATGTTACCTCCCCTTTTCTTCCGACCTCTTCCCATTAACTGAAAACCACATGATTAGAGAACATATTCCAAGGAAAATTAATGTGTATACAGCAAGTGGGCTCAAAGAAAAAACCTCCTTTTTTTTGAAAATTGATGCATAGCTTGTCCTCAAGTTGCATATGTATTAATAACAAGTTCGCATCGGCATAACCAGGAGTGAAGGGGAACTCTTTTAATGGGTTAGGGGGATAAGAGCACTCCTAGTTATGACGACAAGAACTTAAAATCCTTGTCGATATTTAATGAAAATGGTAGAATTATAGTACCGAGTTGTTTAACCAGTATTACCGTCAAGCAGTGAGTGTGCCAGCACTTGCTGCTTTTTTATTTTTTAATAAAGGGTTGTTTCTTCTTTGAAATTCAAATCTGATCAATTCAATGCGATTTCCGAATTCTCTATATAAAACTGCCATTTCTTGATTGCCAGACTGAGCATACTCTTTTCCTTGAAACCTTAAGGACTGAGTTATATAAATCATTTCCATTCCATCTAGTTTAACTTCCTCATTCATTTGCTGGACTTTCTTAAATGCAATATCAAACAATTTCTGTCCTAAACCATTCAATGTTTTACGATAGTTTCTCATTGCAATTACTGACATATCTTTTTGTAAGTTAGTTAGTTTAATAGTTTGCTTCATCGTTATTCCCCTTTCTTAAACATTCACTAATTTTCTTTCTTCATATCTTGGCATTGCTACTCTTTGGGAAATTGATTTTCTAGTCCAATCATCGGACAGCGTTTTGAGATTAATTCCGAACTCCCTATTTAAGGCATATAGAGTTGTCCTTACACCCGGGCACAAATCATATAATTCTTTAAAATCATTCATCGGAACTTCTGTGACTTGTCCTGGACGTAAATCAGATATCCATTCCTCGATGCTTTCTATCGAATCCAATGCGTGTTGGATCTGTTGTTTAAGATTTAGGATAGCTCTACCAAGATCTTCATTTAGCCTTGGATCAATCGGTGCGGCTGCTAGTGGATGCAAGTCGAATATGTAATGAACTAGATCAACGTGTTCAAATGCTCCAAGTGCAGTAAACCAATTAATAGCTAATTCTGGACTAGGATCGATAAGGCCATTTTCAATTTCACTCATTTGCTTTTGGGTGCGGCCTAAGATCTGACCTAGTGCTATTTGGCTAAAGTCAGATTGGATTCTCATATCCCTCATTTCTTGGTTGAGATTGTGTAATGAATATGGTTTGTTCGACATGTTTTCGCCTCCGAATTATTCAGTTGTATACAGTAATATTTAATTAGACGCTAATAATTTAATTTCTATAACAATCATGAACTGCATTTGCTATATCTTTAAGGACTGGATTTCCTTTTTCCCATTCATCCTTGAACCATTTTTTTCTTTCTTTGTCATTCATCATGACTAATGGAGAGTGGATGATGACTGTTGTATTACCATATTGAAATTCTTTTTTAGGTTTATCCATGCCCGCATTCCCCCTTGGGATATGTTTATGCGGTTGGATCAGTGTACTTGCAAGCATTCTGTCACCTCTTTACTGTTCTTGTTTTTCTAAAAACTTAACTAAATCTTATTAAAATGGACCCTCTAATTAAGCAGATGTCTCATGAAACGTTTTGTTGCTTTTATTCTCAAAAAAAATTATCCAATTAAAATTAAGCAAATTTCCAATTTTTTTTGCAGTTTCCACGCTAGGATCTCTTTCGCCACTTTCAATCATTCCATAATACTGACGAGAAACGTTTATTGAATCTGCAATATTTTGATGTGTCAAATTGAATTTTTTTCTATAAGAAATTAGCCAATCTCTCCTCATATTTTCACCTCACTAAACGAAACATTTTGTAGCGTTGACTTAATATTACAAGAAACAATATGTAGCTGTCAATATTTTATGAAACATTTTGTTGCATTTATTTATAGCAACTAATTGTTGCGTTATAATTTCATTATTAAAGTAGGTGATAAAATGTTTGCTAATAGATTAAAGTCACTTAGGTTAGCTAGAAAGTTAACTCAAGATGATGTAGCTAAAATGTTAGGTATAACTAGACAAGGATATGGTCATTATGAAAATCCGAATAGCAAAAGAGAACCTGATCATGCAACTACTCAAAAGTTAGCTGAGATTTTTAATGTTTCAATTGATTATTTAATAACTGGTGAAGATCAAGCATACCCACAATTAATTGTTATTCAAAATCTAAAAAGGGCACGAGAGTTTTGCGGGTTAACTCCTGAAGAATTAGCTACTGAGTTAGGAGTAAGTAAAGAACTTATTGATAAATGGGAATCAGGTAAGATTAAACTGAGTGAAAATGAAATAGACTTAATTAACAATGTTTTTTCAAGATATTCTGAAAAGTATCGTCAAGCACTTGAAAATCAAAGTTCTTCACTTCAAACGGGCATACCTGTATTACGTATTGATAAAATAGGGAGATATGAAATTAAACCTAATCAAGATAATCCATTTGATTCATTGTCAGAAATAAGTGAGCTATTAAAAACATATGGTATAGAAGATTCTGGTTTCTTTGATATTGAAGAATGGAAAAACCTTTCTCCAGAAGATATGATTGAGGTTAAGAAGCATTTTGAGTGGGTTGCACAAAAAGCGAAAGAACGTAATAAAGATACTAATAACAACTAAGAATTAGACACATTGAAATGGTGTCTTTTTCTTTTTATAAATATAGTAAAACTTCGAATTATCGTTTGCTGATTTTAAGTTAAGTTTTAGAATGGAGGGGAAAAGGATCTCTTATGGAGACATATCCTATTATAGATGTATCAGATTGGCAAGTAGATGCAAAAAGAGGTAAAGGGACTGGGAACCGCGAAAAAATTTGGTTAATTGAACCTAACTCTAAAAGGAGTGTCATGTTTAAACTTCCACGTGAGGATCGTGGAGAACACTGGGCAGAAAAACTTTGTTATGAGATAGCAAATGTTATTGATTTTCCTTGTGCTGAAGTGGATTTAGCTATCAGAAATGGCAGGTTAGGTTCTATTAGTTACTTTTTTGTTGATGAAAAGAGTGGATTTTCACACTATGACGGTGGTACCTTCTTCCCTTATGACTATGACCATGATAAAAATAAAGGTTACAATATACAACTTATAAATCAAGTCTTGAAAGAGCAAGACTTGGTGATCGAAGATTTTTTATTTTGTATTTTATTTGATGCATTGGTTGCGAATGGAGATAGACATCAAGATAATTGGGGAATTACTAGACACGAAGGTACACACAAGAAGTTTATTTCCCCTCTATATGACAATAGTGCCTCTTTAGGACGAGACTTAAATATTACAACTTTAGAAAGTCTATTGAAAAAACGAGATAATCTGATAAGATACATATTTAAAGGAAAGTCAAAGATCGGTTACTTAGATAAAAGGCAAGAAAATCACTTTTCCCTAGTTAGGAAGATTTTTACAACCTATGTAAAAGAGTATTCTATATTACTAAATCAGCTCGTTTTGTTAACGGATTCATCTATAAATACAATTGTAGAAAAGCTCCCAAAAGAATTTGTTAGTAATATACATAAAGAGTTCCTAAAGCAATTTATTATGATAAGAAGAGACATATTAATTAAAATGGGTGATAATATGATAAGCGAAATAACAGATTTGTTATTAATATGGAAGGATCCTGAAACTCGATCACGGTTCACCGTTGGTAAACTTACTTATAATAAGGACAGTGATATTTATAAATTTTATTATAAAGATCCTGAACTTTCTGAAGCAGTGAAACATCGATTTCAAAACTATCCAAACTTTCCTAATTTAAAACAACACTATGAAGTTAAAGGAAACATTTTTCCAAGTATTAAAAAACGGTTACCTCAACCTAAACGACCTGATTATGGAGAAATCCTTATAGAGTATGGCTTAAATAATACAAGCACAGACATGGAAATACTTGAGGCTACACGAGGTAGACTTGCTACTGACACATTTGAATTTGTTAAAGAGATTTCTTACAAGAAAGGACAATCATTTGAGGTTACCTTTGATCTTGCTGGGGCTCGGTATGCTGATTTCCAAAACGTTTGTGATACTTTAAAAGTTGGTGATACTATAAGCATGGAATTAGATCCAGCTAATGAGCATGATGACAATGCTGTAATGGTTCTTTCTTCAGATAGTGTAAAATTAGGATATGTACCAAAATATTACTCCTGTGAATTTAAAAAGATGATATTAGATGGTGCTAAGTATACAGCAAAGATCATAAAGTTGGATATTTCAAATTCATCTCCAGATGAATGGGCAAAAATTAGTGTTGAAGTAATAGATTGAAAAAATAACCTATAATTGGGTTATTTTTTTATTGCAAAAAAGGAACATACATTCGTATAATAGTCCTAGGGAGTTGGTAATATGAGTAAAGTCTATCCAACCACAGCTCTAGAGGACTGGGTAACATCTTTTTATTTGAAGCTAAAAATAAAAAAACCAAGTGAAATATCTGAAGATTACATAGCAAAAAGGAATGAAATCTTTATAAAAAGGGATAAAATTCCTAGTAGATACGATGTAGTGGGTCGCTTTAGAGCCATTACAATCGATATTCGTAAAGACAAGCTTAAGCAACGTGAAATTTTTTTTCATGAGCTTTGTCACATTCTTAGGCATTCTGGTAGACAGGGAATGATACCAGAAGCATTTCGACAGCTTCAGGAATGGGATGCTAGGAATTTTGTCCGTTATGCGGCAATTCCAAATCATATGCTCCATTATATTGATTTAAATGATTCGTCTGTCATTGATAATATGGTTCATTTGTTTAAAGTGACCCCAGAATTATGTACTGAACGATTAATACAAATTGAGAAACGAAAATATCTAAAAAAACAAATGTCTATATCAATTTAAAAAGATCAAGCCCATATTCGGGCTTTTTTTCGTGTATGGATATTTGTATAATTGTGTAGAGGTGATTTAAAATTGTATAGACCTACTAATTTAGATATAGATATATACTTAAGGAAAAGTCGTAAGGATATCGAGGAAGAACGATCTGCAGCTGATGAAGGTTTAGAGTATGATACCCTCTCAAAACATCGTAATCAGTTATTAGCTATCGCAAAAAGAGAAAATCATAACATATTAGAAATACATGAAGAAGTAGTTTCGGGTGAATTTATATCTGAACGCCCTAAAATTCAAGAACTTATTAGGAGGTTAGAAGCTGGATTTGTAGAGGCAGTCCTTGTTATGGACCTTGACCGTCTTGGTCGTGGTGATATGTTAGATCAAGGCTTATTAGACAGAGCTTTTCGATACTCTGGAACGAAAATTATTACCCCTACTGAATACTATGATCCAGATGAAGAGTCTTGGGAGTTAGTATTTGGAGTAAAGTCTTTAGTTGCAAGGCAAGAATTAAAAGCCATTACACGTCGATTACAAGGCGGTAGAAGAAATTCAGTATCAGAAGGTAAATCAGTTTCTAAAAAGCCGCCATATGGCTATCTACGTGACGAAAAGTTAAAGCTATATCCTGATCCTGAAACATCCTGGGTTGTTAAAAGGATGTTTGAGATGATGAGAGATGGTCACGGTAGGCAGGCTATTGCTTTAGAATTAGACAAACTTGAAATAAAACCACCTATTAAAGATACTTGGGCTCCCTCAACTATCACGGCTATTATTAAAAATGAAGTATACCTTGGGCATATTATTTGGGGTAAAGTAAAGTATCAAAAACGAAATGGAAAATATACACGTAAAAAAGTGCCTCGAGATCAATGGATCATAAAAGAAAATGCACATGAACCAATAGTTACCCAAGAACTATGGGAGGCAGCTAATCGTGCTCACTCTGGAAGGTGGAGACCTTCAACAATAAATAATAAGACTCTCTCTAATCCTTTAGCTGGTATCCTTTTATGCGAGGTTTGCGGTTATACAATGTTATACCAACCACGTAAAGATAGACCAAATGATTTCATTCGATGTGCGCAATCGCAATGTAAAGGAATCCAAAAAGGTGCTGCTTTAAATCTAGTTGAAGAGAAGATTTTACAAGGTTTACAGGAAATTGTTTATAATATGGAAATTATGGAAGATGACCAAGTAAATAGAAAAAATAATTCTGTGATCCCTATTAAACAAAAGGCAATTGAGAGAAAAGAAAAAGAACTAAGAGAATTAGCCATTCAAAAAAACAATCTTCATACTTTTTTAGAACGTGGCGTGTACGATGTTGACACTTTTATGGAAAGACAACAAGTTGTCGTTACTGAGATAAAGAAATTAGAAGCGAGTATTGAGGAGCTAAAGAAGGACATTTTACAAGAAGAAATGTATGAAAAAAATATCAATGAATACATTCCAAGAGTAAAACGTGTTATTGAAGCTTATTATCAAACATCAGATGTTGAAAAGAAAAATCGATTGTTAAAGTCAATTCTTGAAAAAGTAACCTATCTACGTAAACAAAACTGGAAAAAGAAAGATCAATTTACGATTCAATTGTATCCAAAAATATAGAAGGCTGTAAAATTAAACAGCCTTCGTTTTTGCGTCTTCATTGGTAAAAAAAGTTTTTAACGCATCGAAAATTCCGGCTTTATTTTTAAGAATGTGATATCTGAACTTCTCATCATTTATATGCTTGTAAGCACTCATAAGTGTAGATGGTGTACGATTATACTGATTAACTTCACCATAACCAAAAATATTTGATACCTTCATCAGCTCAGTTACAAGTTTTACACATCTGGCATTGTCTGATGTTAAATTATCACCATCTGAGAAATGGAATGGATAAATATTGAACCGTGATGGGTTATACTTTTCTTCGATAATTTCAAGTGCTTTTCGATAGGCGGATGAACAGATGGTTCCGCCGCTTTCACCTTTTGAAAAGAAATCTTCTTCAGAAACAACCTTCGCTTCTGTATGATGGGCAATAAATTCAATATCCACCTTTTCGTATTTTGTTCTAAGAAATCTTGTCATCCAGAAGAAAAAGCTTCTTGCCATATATTTTTCCCATAATCCCATCGAGCCGCTCGTATCCATCATCGCAATAACGACTGCTTTTGATTCCGGTTTAACGACTTCATTCCATGTTTTATACTTTAAGTCTTCAGGAAAAATCGGATGAAATTTTCGATTACCAGACATTGCATTCCGTTTATATGCCGAAAGCATGGTTCGTTTTTTATCAATATTCCCCATTAAACCTGTACGGCGGATGTCATTAAACTCAATATTTTCAATGACAATATTGTCCCGTTCCTTTTGTTTTAAGTTAGGCAGCTCTAACTCTTTAAAAAGTGCGGCTTCCAGCTCGAGTATCGAAACTTCAGCTTCATAATAATCTTCACCGGCCTGATCTCCAGCTCCCTGACCTTTTCCCGGACCTTTGGCATCTGCTTGTGATCCTTCTCTTGCGACCACATCACCAACCTGACTTTCTCCATCTCCTTGGCCAACATGCTTATTTTTATCGTAGTTATAACGAATTTTATATTCGTCCAATGAACGAATCGGGATTTTCACAACATCCTTCCCATTAGACATGATAATACTTTCTTCTGTAATGAGATCAGGTAGGTTGTTGCGAATAGCCTCTTGTACTTTTTCTTGATGGCGTGTTTGATCATCATGGCCTTTACGATGGAGGGTCCAATCTTCTTGAGAAATAACAAAGTTTTGTTCTTCTTTTCCTGACATCTAACTAACTCCCCCTCCAAAAATATTTTTTAAAAGTGTCACATAATTTGTTTTATTAGCATACATTAACGTGGATGAGTAAATTTCATACACAGTCAGACTTGTAATTCTTTGGATTACTCTATCCTATGCGAAAGATTTGATTTATTGACAAATAATTTCGAAAATAAATACGGAATCCTTAAAAATAAGACAAGACCCCAAAGCCTATGAAATAAGGCTTTAAAAGACATTTAGCTACTTCAAAATGAAATGGGACAACCCCTTCATCCCTCTCTGTGCATCAACCTGAATTTTCCAAATCAGAATAGAAAAAACAAAGCTGACAATGGTTAATTGCCAGCCACAATCCTCAGGTTTTTTATCTATTTAACAAGCTGCCAACATAGCGTAGTAATTCATTAGCAGAGGTTGAATTATACCCATGCTCATCGATTAGACGTGCAACAACCTCGTTGATTTTCTTAAGCTGCTGTTCGTCTGGTGTTTTAGAGGACGTTGTGATTTTAACCACATCTTTTAGATCTGCAAATAGCTTTTTCTGGATTGCTTCTCGTAAACGCTCGTGTGAATTATAATCAAATCGTTTTCCTTTGCGTGCATAGGCCGAGATACGGATAAGAATTTCCTCACGGAACGCTTTTTTAGCATTTTCTGAAATCCCGATTTGTTCCTCAATTGAACGCATTAATTTTTCATCAGGATTCATTTCCTCACCTGTTAACGGATCACGAAGCTTGTTTTTATTGCAGTAAGCTTCCACATTATCCAGATAGTTATCCATAAGTGTTTTGGCAGATTCTTCATAGGAGTACACAAACGCTTTTTGAACTTCTTTTTTCGCCATATCATCATATAGCTTACGTGCAACCGAAATGAAGTTTAAGTATTTTTCACGATCTTCATTTGAGATGGAAGCATGCTGATCAAGTCCTTCTTTCAGAGCCCGTAAAACATCAAGCGCATTAATTGATGGTACTTCCTTGCGAATGATGGTTGAAGAAATCCGGTTAATCACATAGCGGGGATCAATACCTGACATTCCTTCATCATTGTATTCCTTTTGAAGCTCTGCAACATCAACGGAATTAAAGCCTTCTACAATTTCCCCATCATACAATCTCATTTTCTTCACAAGATCGATGTCGCCCCGCTTCGGCTCTTTCAGACGGGTTAAAATCGTAAACATCGCCGCTACCTTTAACGTATGTGGCGCAATATGAACATCGGAAACATCACTTTCTTTAATCATTTTTTCATAAATCCGCTCTTCTTCAGACACTTTTAAATTATATGGGACAGGCATAACAATAATCCGCGAGTGCAGGGCTTCATTCTTTTTATTTGAAATGAACGAACGATACTCTGTTTCATTCGTATGGGCAACAATTAATTCATCAGCCGAGATTAAAGCAAAACGACCAGCCTTGAAATTACCTTCCTGAGTGAGGGAAAGCAAATGCCATAAAAACTTCTCATCACATTTCAGCATTTCTTGGAATTCCATCATTCCTCGGTTCGCTTTGTTTAATTCCCCGTCAAAACGATAAGCACGAGGATCAGACTCTGAGCCATACTCAGCAATGGTTGAGAAATCTATGCTTCCCGTTAAGTCGGCAATATCCTGTGATTTAGGATCTGATGGACTGAATGTCCCAATCCCCACACGTTTGTCTTCGGATAGAAATACTCTCTCGATTCTTACATCTTCGATACGGCCGCCGTATTCTTCCTCCAACCTCATCACATTTAATGGTGAGAGATTTCCTTCGATACGAATCCCGTATTCTTCATAGAAATCATCTCTTAAATGATGTGGAATCAAGTGAAGAGGGTCTTCATGCATTGGGCAGCCTTTTATCGCATATACTGCTCCTCTGTCTGAGAGTGAATACTTCTCCAACCCTCTTTTCAGCATGGTAACTAGTGTTGATTTACCGCCACTAACAGGACCCATCAATAGCAAAATCCGCTTTCTGACATCTAATCGTTTTGCAGCAGGATGGAAATACTCTTCTACCAGGCGTTCGAGTGCATTTTCTAGTCCATATAGCTGATGGTCAAAAAACTTATACGTTCTTTTGCCATCAATCTCTTCTATACCAGCATCTTTAATCATATTGTAAACCCTGGAATGAGCTGATTGTGCAACCCAAGGCTTTTCCTTAACAATATCCAAATACTCTACGAAGGTTCCTTCCCACTTTAAGCGTTGCTCATCTTCCCTAAACTTTTCAATTTTCTTTAAAATATCCATAAGGACCTCCTTCATCATTTGGTCGTAGTTGTAAAAAACTCGTGCAGATTAATACACTTTATGCGAGGATGTCCTCTAACATTCTTCTTATGAAGGTAAAAAAGCTATCTATAACCTGCGACAAAGGGGATAAATTTTACGGGAAAAATTTTGTTACACGTTCACATCACATTTTGATTAGGTTATAATGAAACTAGCTATAAAAGGGGAAGCTATACATACCCTTACTTGTTCCAACGAGTGATCGATTAGTTAGGAGGCAAAGCGATGAACACGATTTTAGTTTTAGGTGTTAGTTTAGCATTCTTGGTAGCAATCTTTACTGCAGGATATGAAAGCAAACCAGGTGTAAAAAAATAATGCATCAAACAAAGAGGGTCAGCCCCCTGTAAATACAATATATGGAACTTCAAAGTGATTTAGTCCTGTATATTGTATTTTTAGGGATCTGACCCTTTCATTTTTGCGAGGCTGTTTTTGAAAGCCTTTTTGTTCATGTGAAAAAGAAAAATGCAAAGATTCTTCTTCTTGAAGTAAGAGGTAAGAAGTTGGACTAGAAGCAATCGGTGAATGACCGATTGCCTTTAAGACATTGATTCTTATGTTAAGCCAGGATAGTTTTGCTGTCTTAACGCTTCATAAATTAAGATCGCTGCTGTGTTCGAAAGGTTTAATGAACGAACATGCTCTGTCATTGGCAGGCGTAAGCATCTGTCCATATTTGCCTCCAGTAAATCCTTTGGCAGTCCGGTTGTTTCCCGTCCGAACACAAAGAAATAATCCTTTTCAACATCACTATAATCAAATGTTGTATGTGGCTGCTTGCCGAATTTTGTTAAAAAGAAAAATTCTGCATCCTTATACCCCTCAAATAATTCATCTAAAGAATCATGATAAATCACGTTAACAAATTCCCAATAATCCAATCCGGCACGTTTTAACATTTTATCATCTGTTGAAAACCCTAACGGACGGATTAGATGAAGAGTTGTATTTGTTGCTGCACAAGAACGAGCAATATTCCCTGTATTTGCAGGAATCTCTGGTTGATATAAAACTACATGTAATGCCAATTTTTTCACCTCATCTACATTATGTGGAAAGGGGGATGAGAGCATGCTTTAAAGCTTGCTTCGCTTGCTCCACCTTTGGACGTTTATAAAGCAAAAGTCTGCTTATTATTGTTACCAAATGAAATTATACCATTGTTATTTCGAACTCGTATCATCTATGATACGAAAAAATGTATATTTTATATTCGGGGTATAAGCGGTTGAATCCTCATAGGCCCAATAACGCATCCGGCTATTATACGTTTGCGCATTCACCAGCGGCATATTTTCCTGATCCTTTGCGACAACAAAGGTTGTGTGATCATAACGGCCATCTCCCTGAAAATCATAGCATATCACATCACCTGGCATTAATTGTTCTGCTGAATCAACAACCTCTGCCCTTAACCCAGTTTTGGAATGGAGAAAAAAGCTCCTCATTGAATTTGCTACTGACCAACTAAAGCTCCAATTATTCTGCTCCATCCACCAGCCGGAGGAGCGATTTGGATAGCCGCGCATTTGTGCTCCGCCTGCATGAAGACACTGAGAAATAAAATTTGTGCAGTTGACATCAAAATTTTTATAAGCTGGATTTGCACTATTCCACCAACGCTCCGCATACTGTACAGCTGCAAGCCTGTCATAAACAAATGATTCCTTGCTTCGCTGCTCGTCGACAGAAGGTACCGGCTCATTTCCTATCTCATTAAAATCAACGATCCGATCGTCAACAAGCTCATCGCGATAAAAACGAGCTTTACGATGCTCGATTCGTTCTTCAAGAAAAAAACGGTCATACTGTTTATTTAACCATTTATAGTGACATGTATACAAGGCATTCTTTAAATGAATAGATTGGTCTTCAATCTTTGTAATTCTTACTGTGGTGCTCCCCTTTACAATTTCAGTTTTCCTTTTATCATTTGATTGAAGCCTTCTCTCGAACGCATGGAATTCTTCATCATTCCGATCATTTTTAATCGGTTTTTTATTGATAAGCATTTGAAGCTTCCTCTCATGTAACTCAAAAAGCTTTTGCTTCATAATCTCACCACCATCCTTATTTACTAAAGGGTATGTGAATGCTGTTGAGAAATTCGTTAAAATCATCATAATTGGATAGGGTAAAGGTAACAGTCAGGTTGTCCTTATCCTTTTTTACCTTTATACTAAGATCGGAATAAAAACTAGAGGTGAATACATATGTTACAGGAATTTAAAAAGTTTGCACTAAAAGGAAATGTGTTGGATTTAGCGGTGGCCGTTGTTATTGGGGCGGCGTTCGGTAAAATTGTTACCTCCCTCGTAGAAGATATCATTACGCCCACCGTTGGACTATTAATGGGCGGGATTAATTTTAGCCATCTTTCCTTAACAGTAGGAAAGGCTGCCATAAAATACGGGGAATTTATTCAGTCAATCGTCGACTTTCTCATCATCGCCTTTTCGATCTTTTTAGTTGTTCGATTCTTTAACCGTTTTAAAAAGAAAGAAGAAAATGCAGCACCGGCAGTTCCGGAAGTAGATAAGAAAGAAGAGCTTTTAACTGAAATTAGAGATCTTTTAAAAGAAGAAAAGAAATAGATAAAAGGTGGCGTCCTTGCCACCTTTTTATTTTTCTTCAACAAAGGCTATGCCTTTCTTGATTTCTTTTTTTACATCTTCATCCATCTCTTTTTCGTAAGCTTGATGCAATTCTTCAGCAACATCATTTCCGCCGATTTTTCCAATAGCCCATGCTGCCGTTCCGCGAATGACTGGTCTTGGATCTTCATGCATTAATTTGATGAGTTCCGGAAGTGCCGTTGTGTCCTTAAAATGAGCAAGTGCAAGAATCGCATTGCGTTGCAGCGGTTTTTTCCCGCGCCATGCACCAGAGATATGGCCGAATTTTTCTTTAAATTCCCTGTTGCTCATCGTAAGTAGCGGTTTTAATTTTGGCTTGGCGATTTCCGGATCCGGTTCCATTTCCTCGTGAAAATGAAAATCCTTCCCTTTATTCACAGGGCAGACGGTTTGGCAAGTATCACAGCCATATATCCGGTTCCCAATTTTCGTGCGATATTCATCAGCTAAAAACCCTTTCGTTTGCGTTAAAAATGCGATGCATTTTGTAGAATCAAGCTGGCCGCCTTGAACAAGAGCGCCAGTCGGACAAACATCAAGGCATTTTCTACAGCTGCCACATTGATCCTCCATCGGTGTATCAGGAGGGAAAGGAAAATTCGTAATCATTTCTCCTAAATAAACATAGGAACCAAATTCGGGCGTGATAATCGAGCAGTTCTTTCCGCTCCAGCCGATTCCCGCCCGTTCTGCAACAGCCCGATCTGAAAGCTCACCAGTATCAACCATTGATTTCACCTGGATATCCGGCACTTTTTCCTTCAAAAAGCTTTCCAGTTTACTTAACCGATCCCGTAAAATCGTGTGATAATCCTGCCCCCATGAAGCACGGCAAAAAATTCCGCGCCGATCCTCTCTCGTGCTTTTAGGAGCATTTTTCATTTTAGAAGGATATGCAAGAGCAATGGAAATAATCGAGCTTGCTTTTGGCAGCAACTTAACAGGTGTGACTCGTTTCTCAATGTCCGGCTCCTCAAAGCCTGATTGATAGCCCAACTCCTGCTGTGTGATAAGCCGCTGCTTCAGCTCCTCAAACATATTGGCACTTGTAAACCCAATTTTATCAATGCCGATTTCTTTACTATAAGCAATCACTTCTTGTTTAAATTGCTCTATATTCATTCCTTTCCCTCCTTTCTGTTAGTTGATGCGGATCAGACGATTCCTTCCTCTTATTATGGTAAAATAACTACAGTACCATTGTGGAGGTTAAAATAATGGAAATTCAAATTAGTGATGAAGTAAAGCAAGTAATACCTGATTTTAAAATTGGCATTGTACGTTATCACGATATTCAAGTCTCTGACTCTCCGCATATGCTAAAAGGCAGATTGCGATTATTTCAAGAATCCCTTTATTTTGATTATGCAGATAAAAAAGTCACTGACATTCCGGCAATAAACGAATGGAGAAAATTGTTTAAATCTGTTGGCACAGATCCAAATCGCTACCGACCATCTAATGAAGCATTATATCGCCGTGTACAGAAACAACAATTTTTACATAATGTCAACTCAGCAGTGGATCTGAATAATTTTCTTTCTCTGCAATATCAAATCCCATTAGGCATTTATGATGCCGATCAGCTTGAGGGAACTATCCTGATTAAAATTGGAACTGAACAGGATTCATATATAGCGATTAATGAACGCGAGGTTTCCTTAGCAAAGAAACTCTTATCTGCTGACCAACAAGGACCGTTTGGAAGTCCATATGTTGATTCAAAACGATCCGCTGTGACCGAAAACACACGTAATGCGCTTCATCTCATTTATTTCCAGCCATCTCTTCAAAAAGACGAGGCTAACCAGCTATTACAAGCATTGTCAAGCATGTTCACGCAAATACATGGCGGTGAAGCGGTTTATGAGGTTCTTGGGTAGAATGCTTTAAATACATTCTACTCACCGCACGACATAATAAAAAACGCAATGCCTCGTTTATCTGAGAAACGAAACACTGCGTTGCACACGATTATTATGTATGGAGCGGGTGAAGGGAATCGAACCCTCATCATCAGCTTGGAAGGCTGAGGTTTTACCACTAAACTACACCCGCAAGAACATATTCTATTATAACAAAAATCCGAAGATGATTCAACAATCTTTTCGAAAAATATGTCGAAGCTTGTCGATGACAGTCGGAAAAGTTACTTAATTAGTATATAATCTGTTCACAAAATTATCAAGGGGTATTTTGAATTTTCTTTTACAAACTGTCGGGGTAAAGGGCGAAAGTCTTATTTCGTTTAAAAGGGTATGCTTTTCCAAGCTTTTTAGCTTAAAATAGAAAGGTAAAATTTCTAAGGAGGCTATGATATTGAGCAGAGAACCACTTTTTTTTAATCCAATATTTAAAGATCGCATTTGGGGTGGAACACAATTAACTTCCTTTCATTATAATATCCCTTCAGATACTACTGGTGAATGCTGGGCTTTCTCCGCACATCCAAACGGACAAAGCGTGGTAAAAAACGGACAATATGCAGGAGTTTCCTTAGGCGAGCTCTGGGAAAAACATCGTGAATTATTCGGAAATATTGAGGGAGACCGCTTCCCGCTATTAACGAAAATCCTTGACGCCAACCAGGATTTATCTGTCCAAGTGCATCCGAATGACGAATATGCTAAGATCCATGAAAATGGTGAACTAGGAAAAACAGAATGCTGGTACATAATTGATTGCAAAGAAGGCGCGGAAATCATTTACGGTCATCATGCACAAACGAAGGAAGAGTTAGTCAGCATGATTGAAAAAGGAGAATGGGATCAGCTTTTACGTAGAGTAAAAATCAAGCCGGGCGATTTCTTCTTCGTACCAAGCGGAACAATCCATGCAATTGGAGCTGGTACGATCATTTTAGAAACACAGCAAAACTCTGACACAACCTATCGTGTTTTTGACTTTAACCGTAAAGATGCAGAAGGAAACCTGCGCGAGCTTCATATTGAGAAAAGTATTGAGGTAACAGAAACACCATCCTCACATACTGAAGTATCACCAAAAACAGAACAAATTGATGATGCAGCCATCACAACATATGTAGAATGTCCTTATTTTACCGTTCAAAAATGGAGCCTATCAGGTACAGTCTCACTAACTCAGGACAAACCATTTACATTAGTTAGTGTCATCGAAGGCGAAGGTGAATTAACGCACCAAGGAACAACCTATTCATATAAAAAAGGCGATCATTTCCTCTTACCAAACGGATTTGGCGAATTCAGCCTTAAAGGGAATGCTGATTTTATCGCTTCTTATCTATAAAGAAAACTCGCTGACTGACGAGCCTGAAAGGCGAAGACAGAGGCGTAGTTGCACTTATACTTTAAACTTTAAATTGGCCACAACGTCGAATTTCCTTCTTTCCTGCCAATTTATACTTTCTTAAAGTGTAAAAAATTTTGAGAAAGTCCCCCTTGTTATTGGGGAACTTTCCCTTTTATTATTTCGACATAACCGATACCCTATATTCATTCGGCGTCAGTCCAACAATTTTTTTAAATACTTTACTGAAATATTTTTCGTTTTGGTAGCCGACTTTAAATGATATTTCATATATTTTTAAATGCGGATTTTCCAGGAGTTCCTTGGCTTTTTCGATTCGGATGGTTGTGAGATAGTTTGTGATTGTTTCATTGTATTCAGCTTTAAACTTTCTTGAAATATACTCGCGGCTTAAATAAAAACGATCGGCAATTTCTTGTAAGGTGATATCTCGCTCATAGTTGTTTCGTATATACGCCTCGATTTCTTGAATGCTGTTTTTTTCTTTTTGGTATTTAACACGGTATAAAAAATGAATGAGTTCATGGAATTCCTTTCGCTTCTCATCCTTAAACTTCTCAAACGAAAAGGAGCCGTCCTCTCCCCAATAATCCCGGCCTTGATAGAAGGAAATGTCCTCGTTAATTTGATATTCCTTTAACCAATTCTTTCTTAATAAATCAAATTGATTTTCCCATGCTTGTATTTGCTCAAGGGAGATAATATGGGAGGTTTGAAGGGTTGTAAAGATTTTGTTCAGCACCTGATCCATTTTCTCAATACTCCCGCTTTGTAAGGCCCACATGATTTCCTGCGTATAATCTAAAAGATGAAGCAATGAGCTTGAGCGAATCTCTTCATAAGAAACAATTCTCTTTTTCGCAGCTGACAGCAAATCATGCTTCAGCATTGTTTGCTGAGCAGATTGATACGATCGATGTAGCTGCTGTGATGAATGACCTACTGCAAATATAACATTCATCTGACAACACGTTAAAATACATGTTTGGATTTTCTGAAGTAATCCCTGCTGATCTAT
This sequence comes from uncultured Metabacillus sp., assembly GCF_947503125.1. GTDB lineage: Bacteria > Bacillota > Bacilli > Bacillales > Bacillaceae > Metabacillus. Next base: position 26,080 of record NZ_CANNCR010000016.1, on the reverse strand, counting down.
TTGCTTCCATAAAACAATAACAATTTCATCTTCCTTATTAACATTTCTAAAGGATACTCCACTGCGATTGGACCAGACGATTTCATTGCATATATTTAAAATGGTAAAAAACGCCAAATTCCTATCTCCAGCAAAGCTCTTTGATATGATCGGATGAATGGAACACAATACGGTGGTGAAATTCTCCTTTGTAAGATCAATTCCAAATTCTTTTTGAACCCTTTCCCTCGCTTCAGAAGGAATCGTTGGTTTATTTATCATCCCAGTGAATAAATGATCCCAATATAATGGTTTGATCTCATTCATTGCCTTTGTATTTTCTAATGTGGATTCCCTCATCAGGGCTTGCTTCTTCCAGTCCTTAATCGCCCTTTCCAAGGTTTCATTTAAAATTTCAGGTTCGATCGGCTTTAAAATGTAATCAAAGCTTCCATACGTAATCGCATTTCTCATATAATGAAAATCATCATAACCGCTTATAACAATAATTTTGCTCGTAATTTTGGATTCATGCAGCCATTTTAAAAGGCGGGTTCCATCTAATTTTGGCATATTCATATCGGTAAAGATGATTTCAGGTCGCTGCTCCTTAATCATGATTTTCGCTTCTTCCCCATCTTTCGCCTCAAAAATTTCATGAATGCCAAGTCGTTCCCATTCTCCCAGCAGCTTAATGCCGTCTCTTACATGGTTCTCATCATCAATAATAATTGCTTTCATTTAGTTAACCTCCCTATCAACTGGAAGTTTAATTGTCACGAAAAGTCCTCCGCTATCAAGATTTTGCAAATGAAATTCAGCTCGCTCATCAAAATACAATTTTAGACGAAAATAAACATTTCTTAGTCCAATATTTGTTCCCTTGTTATTCATCTTTTGTTTTTCTTGGTTAAAGGACTGATAGATTTCTTGAAGCCGGCTATCACTTATTCCTTTTCCATTATCACGAACGGCTATAATGAGTGTATCACCTTCTACCCTTCCCATGATCCATAATTGGCCTTTTGTATCATGGCTGCCATCAAAGCCATGTTTAAAATAATTTTCTATGATTGGCTGGAGAATCATCTTTGGAACCTTTATTGCCAGGGCTTCAGGTTCGACCTGTAAGGAATACTCGAATTGCTCACCAAACCTTTCCTTTTGTAATAATAAAAACGCCTTTATATAATCGATTTCTCTTTTTAAAGGAACAAAATCCTCATCCATATTCATGCCATATCTCATAATTTTCGAAAGATGTGTAACAAGGGTATACACCTGAGGTACATTGTTCTTTAAGGCCAAGGTGCCGATTGATTGCAATGAATTATATAAAAAATGCGGATTTAGTTGTGATTGCAATGCCTTTAATTGATTTGTCTTATTTTCAATCTCAAGCTTATATTCCCGATTAATAAGGTGATTGATTTTACCGATCATTTGGATAAATCTATCCCCTAACACACCGATTTCATCATTTCCAAGTGATTCAAAGTGGACATTCATATTGCCTTCTTCAACCTTTTTAATATTTTGAAGCAATACTCGAATCGGCGAAGTGATTTTAAAGGAAACAAAAAATGTTGCCAGAATGACAAGAATTAACCCAACAATCCCGAACATGATATTGATTTTGGCAACACTCAAGGCGCTTTCAAACACAGACGTATACGGAATGCGCTTGACCAAAATCCAGCCTCCAGATGATTCAGCAACCTTTTCATAAATCATCAAGCCCCGAAATTTATCTTTTTGCCATTCCATTGTTCCATTTGGCTGCGACAAATTGATTAACTTTGTAATCCATTCTTCATTTTCCGATACTTCGGAATTAGAGCGAAAAATAAGCTCTCCTTCCGGACTTAAAATATAAAATTCCTCTTTGTCTTTTACATATAATTTCTCACTTATTTCCGAAATTTTATTTGGTGCGATATCTAGTGAGATATAGCCTAGCAAATGATCTGAAGGAACATCAATTAATGCCCGGTGCAAGGTAAATACATCCCTTCGCTGTTTTTGATCTTCCTCAGCACGATCGGCTTGCAAAATATGCATAGGTTCGATATAAATATAATTCGGATTATTTCTTGCCTTTTGAAAATTTTCTCTATCTCCGTTTTTTAATGAAGAAAACACGACACCAGATCGTTTTGATACAGACACATTTTGGCGATCTTCCTCAATTGCTATATTCACTCGATTAATATTCTTTTCTGCATAAAGCATGGTTAGCATCACATTTTTGACACTTTCCTTTGCCAAGTAATCATCTTCTTGACCGGGATTTCGCAGGTAACTCATAAAATCTACATTATTATAAAACGATATGGTTAGATTTTTTAATTCCTCAATATAGCCTTCCAAATTTAGCTTTCCCTGATAGAGAAGATTGACATTTTCCTGAACAAACTCATCTTTTAACGACTCTTTCGTATATAAATAGGTGATGACAATTGAGGTTCCAAATGGAACGATTGTAATGAGTAGGAGAAGAACAATCAGCTTTTTGCGTATGCTCGTTTTAACCATGAAGAACCTCCTTATCTTCAGAATGGCATGATAAGCTTTTATTATCCTTATTATAGCTAAAAAGCATGCCCATAAAAGACATGCTTCCCAACATTCACTTTACTTCATATTATCCCAAGTTGTTTGGAATTTTTCTAATGCTGTTTCATAATCGATTTTACCTGCTGCATATTCTTGAATCGTTGCTGCAAACTCTTTATTTGCACCATCCGGCCATTGGAACCAAGTCCAAGGAATTGTTTTTTCCGCTTTTGAATAGTCAAGGATGGATTGACCTAAATCACCTAATCCAGATGCTTCAATATTATCAAATGCTGGGATAAAGGCAAATTCTTCTGTGATATAGCGTTTACCAGTTTCAGAAGAGACCATCCAATTTAAGAATGTTTTTGCTTCTTCAAGGTGCTCAGAGTTTTTATTAATAACCCAGTTATTAGGTACACCTACAGGTAAAACATCTGCATTCGCATCATCATTAAGCGGAATCGGCAAGAGTCCCATATTGATTTCAGGATTGATTTCATAAATCATATTTTCTGTCCAGTTACCTTGTTGCAGCATCGCTGTTTCACCGGAAGCAAATAGGGTTACTTGTGTATTGTAATCTGTTGTTAATGGGTTTCCGTTCGCATATTTAACTTCCATATCAATGATATCTTTGAATTGCTTAAATTGCTCATTTCCAACAAATGAAGCGGAACCGTCATACAAACCTTTAATAAATGCTTGTGGATCATTCTGCTGTGCAAATGGGATATTTAATAAATGCTGTCCAATAACCCACCATTCGCCATAACCTGCGGAGAATGCTTTAATTCCTGCAGCATCAAGCTTTTTCACAGCGTCTTTTAACTCAGAAAGAGTTTTAGGTGTCTCAGTAATGCCTGCTTTTTTAAATAAATCCTTGTTATAAACAAATCCATATCCTTCAAGATTCACTGGCATTCCATATAACTTGCCATCTTCATCTGTCATTGGAACTTTACCAATCGGGAGGACATGCTCAGCCCATGGCTCATTTGATAAATCAGCTAAGTGCTCCTTCCAAAGATCAAGCTCTTTAAATCCGCCATTGTTAAAAATGTCCGGCTCTTCACCTGAGGCAAATTTAGCCTTTAACGCTGCACCATAATCCGCTCCACCGCCAACACTTTCAAGCTTTACTTTAATGTTTGGGTGTTCCTTTTCAAATTCATCGATCATTGCTTGAAGCTGATCTGCGATCTCTACTTTAAATTGGAATAAGTTTAGTGTAACAACCTCTCCATCACCTGAACTAGAATCTGCATTTCCGCTTGTGTTTTCCTGTGTTTTATTTGATGCACATCCTGCCAAAACCCCTAATACTAACAGCATTGACATACATAATAGAAAGAACTTCTTCATTACGTATTGACCTCCTTAGTCTCTATGCTTTTTTTCTATTTTTATATAAACGGGATTGTCTCATTTGTATTGAAACAGCCCCATTTTATATCCCTTTTGATGACTCCTATTTAATCGAACCTGCTGCAATCCCTTTAATAATATGCTTTTGCAAGAACAAGAAGAAGACAATGATTGGCGCAATTCCCAACACCAATGCGGCCAAGCCCATATCCCATTGTTTTGTGTACTGAGCAAAGAACGAGCTCGTTGCTAACGGAATCGTTCGTAATCCTGCATCCTGCAGCACAAGCAACGGAAGTAAGTAGTCATTCCAAATCCATAGCGTATTTAAAATAATGACGGTTACAGTAATCGGTTTCAATAATGGGAAGACAATTCTCCAAAATACGCCAAACTGGCTGCAGCCGTCAACTCTAGCAGACTCTTCAATTTCCTGCGGGATTGTTTTTATAAACCCGTGGAATAAGAAGAGTGATAACGAAACGCCAAATCCAAAGTACATAATGATGATTCCCGGTATACTGTTCATAATTCCAAGCATTCCGCCAAGCTTCATAAGTGGAATCATAACAGTTTGGAATGGAATAACCATTGCTGATACGAAAAGGATAAATAAGAATTTGCTTGTTTTTCCTGGTGTTCGAACCATTTTCCAAGCGGCCATTGAACTGATCACTACAATTCCCGCAATACTAAAAATCGTTATGATCAAAGAATTAAGGAATGCTTCTTGGAAACTAATAATCTCCCAAACCTTGGCATAGTTACTAAACAAGATTTCCTTAGGCAATGCTGCTGCATCAATTAAGATTTCCGAAAACCCTTTTACTGAATTGATGATCACAAAGTAAAACGGTACAAGGAAAAGTAAAGCAAGAATGATCGCAAAAATCTCAAGGAGGAAGGTGCCAGCCGAATAGTTCTTTTTCATTATGCTTCAACCTCCTTCTTCTTCGTAAACATAACTTGGCATGTTGTAAATACCGCGACAATGATAAAGAATAGAATGGATTTTGCTGTACCTAATCCATATCGATTGTTCATAAATGCTTCTTGATAAATATTGATCGCTACCGATTCTGTTGAATTAAATGGCCCGCCGCCTGTTAAAGAAAGGTTCAGGTCAAATATTTTAAATGCCATTGAAATTGTTAAGAAGAAGCAAATGGTGAAAGCCGGTAAAATTAATGGAATAATGATTTTCCTTAAAACAGACCAGTTTGATGCTCCATCCATTTTTGCCGCTTCAAGCAACGAGGTATCTACACCCTGCAAGGCTGCAATATAAATGACCATCATGTAACCGCTTGTTTGCCATGCAAACACAATGACAATTCCCCAAAATGCAGTTGCTTCATCACCCAGCCATGGCAGCTTAAAGAATCCTATGTCCGTTAAATTCCCTATTGATGCAAAGCCTTTTACAAAAATGAACTGCCAAATAAATCCTAGTAAAAGTCCGCCGATTACATTTGGAATAAAAAAGACTGTCCGTAAAATATTTTTCGTTTTTAATGCTGCATTTAACATTAATGCCAGCCCAAAACCAATCACATTACTGATGATAACTGCTGCCAGCATAAATTTTGTCGTGAATAGAAATGAGTTAAAAAACTTAGGATCATCGGTAAAGATCGTCATATAGTTTTCTAAGCCAACCCACTCTACTACCGAGCTAACACCATTCCATGATGTAAACGAGTAATAAACCCCCATAAAAAACGGAATAATTTGCACGAATAGAAAAAATAATAGCGCTGGTCCTACGAAAGCTGCATAAGACAAGATCTTATTAAGCTTCACCTTTCGTTTTGCTTGCATTTCTACATTTACATAATGTTCCTTTGGATCTAGTTCACTTGTATTTACTTTTGTACCCACTGTATTGACACCACCCAACAACTAATTTGCAAGCGCTTTCCTATATCTAATTATATGGCCCATCAGCAAATGTTTGGATCAACTGTGTTGACTAAAAAGGTGCACATTTTTGACCTTTGACTTTCTTTTAAACAAACAAGCAATGATTCACCAGATTAGAAAAACTTGGCTTGTCGCCAAGTCCTAATGGCGAAAGCCTTAGTTTTTCTTATACTATCATCCATAAAATTTATATACTTTATGATAGTACAAAAAATACACCCCAAACTAATGTCGAGGCGTACAGTTTTATCATCTCTGAACTTAGTAATAACAAACCAAAATAATCACAGCGAAGATCAAGCACAGTGTGATCTTTTAATGATTAAACTCCTTTTGTATATCTTCCAACAACTTAGAATAATTCACTTTTGTATAATCCGTTACATCCACTTCATATAATTTCCCTAATTCAAACATGTCATATCCTCTTGTTGTACATCTATTTATAAATTCTTCATAGGTTAGTAAATTATCTGCATTGCTTCTATTAGCTAAATGATCCCCTTTTTTGTAAGAAGTTACAATATGACTCAAATGCCTTGTTGGATCTAAATCTCGTTTCATTTGTCGTTCAAACAACACATCTAAATCTGCAATTAATCGAATAGTAACAACCTCATAACCATATTTTTCTACTAATTGCTGAATATATGGTTTTTGTTTCTGACTAAAAGGATAATCAGACATAATATTGCTGCCTTCTTGCATTTGCTGTTCCATTATTTCATAGTACTTCGCCCATGCTATCTTTTCTACATCTTTCTTTTCATCTAAATTACGATATCCATACATATCACAATAATATTCCTTCAAGTCATCCTGAGAAAGCTTATAAAATGACCCTAATTTATTCTGGATGATATTACCTAAGTATGTCTTTCCAGTACCAGGAAATCCCGCTAATAAGATTAAGACTTTAACCATCCTACCACCTCATAAACTAACGAATAAAGAAAGAGTACAAGGAATTCCCCATACTCTTTTTATCAACCCTTATGAAAACGACTAATGCACTTTTGTACTTATTTCACTAAAATAGTACGGTCTTCCTTATTCATGAAGATATCAATTTTATGTTTAACAATTTCTTTTACTGCTTGATTACATGGGATAATGTTATGTCGTAATGATTTCGTTACTTTTGTTTCTCCGAATGTTTCTTTTGCTGTTTTTGTCCATGCTACTAACAACTCTGTACCTACATTAAATTTGCGAATCCCATTATTAATTAATTCATGGATATCGGTTTCCTTAACACCTGTACCTCCATGAATAACTAAAGGTACATCTACTACGGCATTAATTTCTTTTAATAGTGGTAAATTTATTTCTGTTTTAGATTTATATTGACCATGATTTGTACCGATTGCAATTGCTAAAGCATCTACTCCTGTTGCTTTAACAAACTCTGCTGCATCTTTCGGATCCGTGTAAACCTTATCATTCTCATCTACATGAATCCCTTCTTCTGTACCGCCAATAGTTCCTAGTTCTCCCTCTACTGAAACTCCATATTTGTGTGCATATTCTACTACTGCACTTGTTTTCATAATGTTTTCTTTGAATGGTAAATGAGAACCATCATACATCACTGATGTATATCCTTTATCAATTGCCTCTTTAATATCATCAAAGTTTCTTGCATGGTCCAAATGCAATACCACATCAACCATTTCCTTTGTAGCCATAGATTTACATACAGCAACCAAATTTTCATGACCAATATATTTCGCAGTATCTACACTTGTTTGAATAATAATTGGTGCTCCTTGCTCTTTTGCTGCACGTATCATATCCGGTAACATCTCTAAATTATGTGCATTAAATGAACCTACTGTATAATTCAATTCTTCCGCTCTAAGTGTTACTTCTTTTAATGTTGTATACATAATTAACTAATCTCCCTTTATAGTAATCTTTTCATTTATTTCTTACCGCAAGCCACGCGTAACCTCTTTTGAAACTTGCATCAACCCATCCATTTTCTTTAGATATTTCTGTAATGATTCATCATCATTCATTTTTGCAGCCTCTGCACGTTTCTTGTTATAAAGCTTTAATAAAGTTTTGTAACCATTGCCTAATGTTTTTTTGATCTGAATACTCTTTTCTAATGATTCAATCGCATTTTCATCGTCACCAAGCTCATGAAATGCTAAGCCAAGATCTTCATAAATTTTTGCTTGTTCCTCTCCAGTCACTTGATTTATCTCTTCTTTTTTAAAGGAGATGGTACGTAATAATACTTCTTTTCGTTCTTCTGTTAACACTACTTCTTCTGCTACTTCTTTTTTCGGCTCTTTATTTTTCTTCTTACCAAATCCAAACATCACTTGAACCTCCTTATTTCCCACATCCTAGAAAGCTTTTAAAAGTGGACCAATAAGCCATGCATATAATAATGCAGCCGTTACTGTATCTACATCTGTTGCTGTTGCATTGACAAATCCCATAGTGTTGAAAGTCGTTACTAACAATGCCGGTAATAATGTAATGAAGAAACCATGTGCAATACCGCCAATAATCGCTCCGCGAATACCACCTGTTAAGTTACCAAAGATACCGGCAGTCCCACCCGCGAAGAAAGCTGTCAGCATACCTGGCAGGATCATTGCCAGCCCCAAGACAGGTAAGACAAACATAGCAATAATTGAACCTATAGTCGTTGTGATAAACCCTACAATGACGGCATTAGGACTGTACGGGAATAGAACTGGACAATCTAATGCAGGCTTTGCATTTGGGACCAAACGCATCGCAATCCCTCTAAATGCCGGAACAATTTCACCTAGTAATAAGCGAACCCCTGCTAGTAATACATACACTCCAACTACGAATTGGATAGATTGTAAGAATGCAAACATTAAATAGTTAGTATCCCCTGATAATGTAGAAGCGAACTCTTCACCTGCAAACGCTGCTGTAATAATAAAAAGCGGAGTCATGACCACCATCAAAGATAGATAGGTATCTTGTAAAAATTCAAATTGAGCTGGTAATTTCAAATCTTCAACAGATTTTTTCTTTTCACCTTTTCCGCCGACTAGTTTCGCTACACCTGCTTCAAACACATACCCGACCGTACAAAAATGTCCTAATGCAATATCATCCATACCAGTAATCTTACGAACAAATGGTTGTGCAATCGCAGGCATTGCTACCGCAAAGATACCACCAATGAAACCGCCTACTAAAATCAATGCAATACCCCGTAACCCTGCAAAGTAACCAAAAACGGTTGTCATCGTCGCCATCCAAAGAATAGCTTGACCTGTTAAAAAGATATATTTCCATCTAGTAAACCGGGCAATTAAAATATTAAAAACAAAGATCGCTAAGAAAGTTAGTGCAATATCACGCCCCAGTCCCAACTCATTCATTGCTTGGCCGTTAATCGCTTCAATCGAAGGAATAATCCCTTGCATATGGAAACCTTCTGTAAAAATTTCACCGAAATATATTAAACTGCCAACAATTATGCTGGACCCTGCTGACAACACCATGAATCCCAGCATCGTCTTTAAAGACCCAGAAATAACTTGCCCTGCCGATTTTTTTTGTAAAATCAACCCCAACATGGCAATCAATGCAATTGTCACTGCTGCTTGAGTCAAAATATTCTCGATTATGAAGTTTACGATACTCATTTTTTAACCCCCTTCTCTTGCTAGCTCTTCTTTATTTTTAAGCTAAAACTCCCTTTTCTTTTAATACCGGGGTGATTTTTTCTTCAATCTCTGGTTTCGATACAATATTTCTCAAATAAACAATTGTCGTTTGTTTAGGATCAACTGTGAACTTTTCAAATTGGGATTGAAAATTCTGTGCCGTAATAATAATATCGGGCTTTACTGAAACGGCAGACGAGATATCACTATGATCAAGCTTGGCATTGACACCTAATTTGCTCAACACATCTTCAGCAGCCATTTGACAAGCAAAACTGCTTCCTAAACCTGCTCCGCATACAAATAAGATATTTAACTTTTTCATTCCACTCTCTCCTTTTTCATTTTTGGATGATCTATTTAATTAATTGCTATTAAATCCGTCACTTTCTTCACTCCATCACTTTACTTCCATATAACACCTGTTTAAATGTGCTTAAATCTTGTGCTGTGATTAACTGGTCTAATTTTTCTTCATCATTTATTAACTCAATCAGATTTTTCATTACATTTAGATGTGAGTAAGAATCCACTGCTGCAAGACAAAAAACGATTTTCACAGGATCATTATCAGGATTTCCGAAATTCACCGGTTCCTTTAACGTCATGACACTAACACCTAGCTTATTTACTCCATCCTCCGGTCTTGCGTGTGCTAACGCTAAATGCTTCCCTACTACTATATAAGCCCCATATTCTTCAACAGACTTAATCATGGCGTTGATATAACGCTCTTCAATGACCTCTTCTGTTACCAATAGCTGAGCAGTTTTTGTGATCGCCTCCTTCCAGTCGTTACATTCTTGCTTTAGTAGAATGTTGGAATCTCTCAAAATATCCTGCAACATCGGCTGTATCTCCCTTGTATTGATTTTTAAATGATGTTCTTTAAAGGTTTCTTCCACTTTTTGATAACTTTCCTGTGTTACCTTACCGCCACTTTCTACAATTAGCTTTAGAATATCCTGCATCAGCTTTGTGGCATCCAACTTATTTGATATGGTCCTTCTCCTATCCTTATTTTTGTGTAAAAAATCTTTTATTTCCTTTTTATCACTTTCTCTTAAAATCGGATTAAGCAATAATACAGGTTTTCTATGATAATCAATTGATATTGTTGTAAAAACCAAATCAACATCCAACTTGTCAATAAAGGCTATTTCATACGAACTCAAAACCGCTACAATCTCGATATTGAATTGCTCTTTCAAATTGGCAGCCAACAACTTGCCAGTTGAAATCCCATGATTACAAAGGACAACTGCCTGATAGACATGCTGTTCTTTCTGCTTAATTTGACTTGCAGAGGTCGAAAAATAAACGGTCAAAAACCCAATCTCATCATCTGATAATGGTTTCTTAATGTAATCTTCTATTTGCTTTTTAAAGCAAGTTACTGCCTGATAGATCTCGACATAAGACTCTTTAATAGTGTCTTTTAACGGATTAAATACGTGTAAATCGTTCTTCGCCCTGCTTAATAACCCTGTGATATGCTTATACAAACCTTCATATAAATCTTCGTCTCTCTGGGAAAATGGAATTCTTGTAACTTTTTCTACATGTTCGATTAATTGAATAGCTAATAATTGTGCGGTAACCCAATCAAATGAATTATTCATATCTTTTGGATTAAATGATTCGATTGTAAAAGTCGTATAATTTAATTCATTTATTGTTGGATATAAGCCAAACTCCATACAGATGGAATCGACAAAATTTCTAACAGGACCTTCTCTTATCTCGGCCTTAACCTTGGCTAATTCACTAAGGGTATTTCCTTCTTGCAGCCTCCTTACCCATATCCCTAAAAAAAGAATGCTCTGATTTCGATAGACATGATTAATCTCTACTTTGGACTTTTCCATAACATTGTCATAATGTTCACCTATAATCCTCAATACACTTGCATCCAAATAGTCCAAAACAAGTTGATCTGCAAAGGTATTCACTGCATCTATATCTCGGTATCCCATTAGATAATCAATATCTGTCATACTATTAATGACGTCGTACAACATTGAGCGTATCGTACGTTCATTTCCTTTTAATACAATACCTTGCTTCGTTAAACTCACTACAGAAATTCCATATTTGTTTAAAAACTGACGAAGTTTCCTCATATCCTCATCCAATGTACTTTTCGACACCTGCAGTTTTTCTTCCATTTCAAAAAGCAGTGTCGTTTTTGTGGTATCGGAAATATCTAAAAGCAAGGCAAGAAAACGTTCATTTGGCCTATAATAATCTGATTCTCTGTCATCATCCACTTTAGACAGGAGCTTGTCGCGATCCACCTCAGAAAGTTCTAACTTTAACCCTTTTCCTCTGACCGAGGTAATGGACGGATAATTATTTTCAGCAAGATATTGATTAATCAGGGTCAATTCGTTACGAAAAGTACGCTCACTAATATTGAACTCTTTACTTAAATCCTCACAAGTCAAAAAGGTATTTACTGATAAAAACCTGTTAAGTACTCGTTGAGTCCGTTCTTTCATCTTAGTAACCCCTTTCATGATTAGATTATAAGTCGAACGATTCAAATAGTTTAGTGTATCTTTTTGCAACTTCAATTTGCAATAAAGTAAGCGCTAACAAATAAATTGTTTCTTATCGTTATCGTTCGCAACGAAATAAAATAAAAACTGCTGAACTACATCTTATAAGATAGTGCAGCGTTTATCGTAGATTATTTTCAAAAATACAAAAAAAAGACCTAGCCTAATCGCTAGATCGTCAAATAAATGATTTATGATGCTTTTGATTGGTCGCCTGCAAATATCTCTAGTCATAAAAATTGGATAGGATGCTTATCGGGAATAAAGTGAACAGGCAGGCTTGGAAATAAGGATTTCATTCTTTCTGCAAGAAGCATCATTCCTGGTTCCTCACTAGCGGCATGCCCAATAAGAATAGCTGCCTTTTTTCTGTTTTGATCATACGCATCCCGAATGTATTCAGGAGTCTCCCACTCAGGACCCTCACCGTAAATAACCAAATCAAGATGTTCTTGCTCAATTAATGGTATGGTCAGGTTCCCTCCCCCTCTGTATCCTGCTAACAATCCGATTCGAGTGCAGCTTAATGACAAATCGCCAATTACACGGACAAACGGAATTCCAAGTTTTCCTTTTATATACTCAGCAATTTCTTTAACGGTCATTGAAGGTATGACCAAGATCGTAGATGTTGGATGATTTTTTTCAATTGATGCATTCCAATCTAATGCTTGAACAAGACCCTCCATCATGCCGTCTGGCTGGTATTTATGCACATAATCGTGAAACCGGTAAATCGCAATACCCGATTGCTCAATAAGCCTTCTTTTTTCCATATATACCGGATCATCCTTCAAATGCTCAACATTTTCATGATGACTGTAAAAGATCCCTTCATGACTAATGATTAAATTTGCTTCCAAATCAATTGCATGCTGTAGAACATCGTGTGAAGCCACGAATGTAACGATGATTCCTTTCACTTCTGTGGAGGGATTCCCAAATAACAGCTTATCAACGGTTGTTTCAAGCTTTTCAACAGGTTCAGTTAGTTTATCCAGCACATCTTGAATCAAGATGGTCATGCCGCTCAACTCCCTAACAGATGTACTTTCCTTTGCTAATTTTCGGAGCCTTTCTTTAAAAAATTCCTTTCTATGTCCTCGAGCATTTCTTTCATATTCAGCATCATCAGGAAGGCAATGATACTTGCTGTAAAGACAATGAAAAAATCAGTCGTCATAACTGTTAGAAAAGCGACGATAAATAGGATCAGCAAATTCCCAATCGTTTGTTTAAATTTCATAAAGCTATAATAGACGGACAGCTTAAAAACATCTCTGACCCTGAACTTATAACGGGAATTTATGATAAGAATGTTTAAGCAAAGCATCGTCCATACGATTGTAAGTATGAAAATAACAATGGATAAGATTTGACTTGTTTCAGATGCTGACTGGCGGAGATATTGTAAGTCTACTAATAAGATGAAGTAGACAATGAGTATTGGCAGCCACACAGAAAAAGTATCTTTGATGTTTTTTCGATAACCATAGAAAAAATCACGTGTCGGAGATAGTTCTTTTGTTCGTACAAGCTTCTCCATCGAATAACAAAGGGCTGCAAGCGCTGGCCCCGTTGGGATTAACGCTAAAAAGTAAACAATAATATTAGAGAAAGAGGGTTTTAATGTCATAAAGAAAAAGATAAACAGGCTATTTGTTAAGATGAAATAAAGATTGGTTACTAGCAGCCAATAAATATAGTTTGTCGCAATAAATAGGATCCCTTGACCAAATTCCTTTCTTTCTTCCATGATCATTCCCCCTCTTTTCCTTACTAGTAAAATCAGGCTGTCCCTTCACTCTCGAAGGGACAACCCTATCTGTTCATGCTTACTTAGACTTTTTATATTCTTGGTACGTTTTATTCGCAATATCCAAATATTGCTGTAATCCTTGACCTTCTAATTCTTTTACAAAAGCGTCAAATTCGCTTAAATCACGCTCACCTAAGATGAACTTAAGTGTATTTTGATCTGTGTAATCTTTTAGCGGTGTGCTTAATAGTGTAACCTGTTCACGATCTTCGATTGAATATGGAATTGGCGGTTCAGCTGGAATCGTTGTTTTTGTTTTTGCCATATCCTCTTGGAATTTGATTTCTTCTTCACTAAACATGGAGTGTAAAAGCTCAGTTGTACCACCGTAAGCAAATACACCGCCGGAGAATCCAAAGTCAACACGTAAATCCTTCGTACCAGCCGGGTTTAAACCATTGTAATTGATATCGTCTACTAATTTTCTTACACCATCAGTTTTTGTGAACGTTTCTCCTTCAACACCCCATTTTGCAAATTCTTGCCCTTCATCACTGTAATATAGCCAGTCAATAAATTGCAAGATCGCTTCGAAGTTCTCACTTTCTTTAGCCTTTGCAGAGATCATTACGCCATTTTCTAATCGAGAACCTGACATAAGCTGACCTGCAGGACCGCCTGGAACGGTAATTTTAGAAATCGAGTAATTTCCTTTACCTAAGTTTTTATCCATATCCGCTCTGTGTAAAACAACTGTTTGTGAATTACCGTTAATAATAAACGATTTACCAGTAACAAATTTTTGAATCGCTTGATCATCTTCTTGTGTGAAGCTTTCTTTATCTAATAGGCCATCCTCTACTAACTTATTAAAATAAGTTAACATGTCTTTATATTCATTCGTTGTAGCTGCATAGACAAATTCATCTTTTGATTCATCATATGTTAAACCATTTCCAAATCCCCAACCAGCTTTTGTACCAAATCCAGTAGCAGCAATATTAAGTGTACTAAGGAAAGTGAATCGATCGGAGAACGGTATAACATCTGGATATAATTCTTTTAATTTTTTCATCGCTACATATAACTCATCCCATGTTTTTGGAATCGCTATATTATGCTTTTCAAAAATATCAGTACGGACAATTAGGGTATAATCTGGCCAAACCTCTTCGTGTAAACCTGGAAGCAAATAGAATTTACCATCATTTTGACGTAAGCCCTCTAATTCATCTTCTAGCTTCCATTTTTCCACTTTATCTTTAAAATGCGGCATTTTATCAATATAATCACTAATTGGCAGAATAGCTCCGGAAGAAACAAAAGCTGATTCTTCCCCAGGGTAGGTTTTCGGGATGATTAACGGAGCGTCACCTGAACTAATTAATAAACTTCTTTTTTGTGCATAGTCACTCATTGGTACTATCGTAGGTTTTAGTGTAACATTAGTGATCTCCTTGATTTTGTCCCATAGTAACCAATCTTTTTTATATGGATAAGTTGGTTGATCCATATATAGAATAGGTAATTCAAAAGCTTCCTCAGCTTTAAAGGTATCCCCTACACCATATGATTTCATTGCACTTTTAGATGGCTTAATTTCGGTGCTTTCACTCCCAGTTTCGTTGCTGGAACAGCCTGCAATAACCATAACAAATACAACTAATAAAGTAAAAACAGACATCAACCTTTTAGAAGCATGTTTCATTTCTCTTCCTCCCCTTTGTATCTATTATTTATTAGAAAAGCGTTAGCTCTATTTCAGTTTCTATCAACGAAAAACACTATACGCTTATCTTCCTGTGTATCATTTACCCCTGACTTTACTTAACAGATCCCAGCATGACACCGGATACAAAATATTTTTGAACAAACGGATATACGGTTAAAATCGGTAAAATCGTAAGCACCATCGTAACCGATTTTATGTTGGATGAAATTTGGGTTAAGTTATCTGCAGATGTTGCGCCTGCTGAGGTGCCCCCTGTCACACCGGCAATCAAGTTTCTAAGATAAATGGTCACTGGAAATAACTCTTTTTGATCGAGATATAGGAAGGCTGGAAACCATGAATTCCAGTGTCCTACTGCATAGAAAAGGACCATTGTGGCAAGAACTGCCTTACTGAGCGGCAAGATGATTTTCAATAGAATGCCATACGTATTCAAACCATCGATCGATGCGGCTTCTTCCAGCTCCTCAGGCATATTTTCAAAGAAGGATTTCATGATGAGCATGTTGTAGATGCTGATTGCACCTGGAATTACGATGGCCCACATTGTATTATCAAACCCTAAGCTATTAATCAATACATAGTTTGGAATCAATCCGCCATTAAAGAACATGGTAAAGACAGCGAACAGTGTTAAAAATCTGCGGCCAACCAATCGTTTTTTTGATAAGGCATAAGCAAAGATCGTTGTTAAAAACATGGAAATGACTGTTCCTACAACTGTATAAACCACTGTATTTTTATAGTTGATCCAAAACATTTTATCTTCGGCTACTGTTTTATAGGTTTCAATATTAAAACCTTTTGGAAGCAAATTAACCTTGCCGGCATTGATATAGGCTTCACTACTAAAAGATTGGGCAATCACATTCAAAAATGGATAGAGCGTACAGAAGACGATAACAAGTAAGATAATTGTATTGAACACCTTAAAAATCTTATATTGAACAGATTCCTGCATGAAAGCCACCTCCTACCATAGACTTCTTTCTGTTAGCTTCCGCGAAATACCGTTTGCAGTTAAAACCAAGATCAATCCAATAATAGACTCGAATAACCCAATCGCTGTCGCATAACTGAAGTTACTTGATTCAAGACCGACACGATATAAATAAGTAGAAATAACATCTGACGTTTCATAGGTTAATGGATTATACAAAAGCAAGATTTTCTCAAAGCCTACAGCCATAAAGCTGCCGATATTTAAGATTAACAATGTCACAATGGTTGGAAGGATCCCTGGAATGGTGATATGTAGTGTTTGCTTCCAGCGATTCGCCCCATCCATTTTCGCAGCTTCGTAGAGGGATTCATCAATCGTTGTTAGCGCTGCTAAGTATAAAATCGCTCCCCAGCCCATTCCTTGCCAAATCTCTGAGCTAATATAGATGGTTCTAAACCATTCAGCTTGCTGAATAAAGTTAATTTTCTCTCCTGTAAAGAACTCAACAATTGCATTAATCGAACCATTGATTGCGGTCAATTGAAGAATCATTCCGGCAACAATAACAATCGATAAGAAGTGCGGCAAATAAGATGCGGTCTGAACAAATTTCTTGAATTTTTTCGACTTCACTTCATTTAACAATAAAGCAAAGATAATTGGCATTGGAAAGCAAAGCAATAGGGTTAGTCCGCCAATCACGAGGGTATTTGTGAATACCTTCCAGAACGTCGGGTCATTAATAAACATTTTGAAATAGTGAAAGCCGACCCATGCTTCTCCGTAAATATTGCCACCGGGAACAAATCGCCTAAAAGCAATGACATTTCCAATCATTGGACCATATTTAAAAATCACCAAATAAATCATCGGCAAAATCAACAATGAGTAAAGCTGCCAATCCTTGCGTATTAAAGTCGCCATTCTTGCTAGCTTACTTGTCTTCACTTCTTTTAATACTTGAGCATTGCCAGCCTTTTCGATTTTAACTTCCCCCATATTAGCCCCCCTGACTTCATTCATAATAAAATCTTGCATTTTATTTCACCCTGTTAAAACGCTTACATATCAGGGATAAAAACATGTTGTAAAGAGCTGAACACCAGAAAAAATGAACATATTAGTATGGTAGTTTTCTAGCAATAAATATTTACTTTTCCCTTTACATATAGTAGTTTAATAACTAACAGTTGCACATTAGATGTACTAGTATGGTAACTATGTTTATATAATAAACTAAGTTTTCTCTTTATTCAATACATTTCTTTTACTTTTTTTACAGTTATGACACAAAACAGCTGGAATTGTCGAACTTTTGTTAATCAACTCTGCTATTTAAAGAGGTGATACATGAAGAGAAACACCAATGTTCAACGGTTTTTCTAACAATGAAAATACCCTAATAAGTCATCAATGTCAGTCTTCATAGCCTATCTTTCCCAAAATAAACGAGAAGAAAGCGAGTATACAAAATATGAATAAAAAAATCCTTTTTAATGATGGCTGGGAATTTGCTAAAAGCAGTTTAGAAGAGACAGATTACACAGCTTTGACATTTGAAGCTGTGGATATCCCCCATGATTGGCTCATCTATCAAACAACAACTCTTTATGAGAACAGCATTGGCTGGTATCGTAAGCGCTTTATCCGCTCTGAAGCAGCTAAGGAAAATCTCTTGTGTTTTGATGGAGTTTATATGGATTCCTCCCTATATGTAAACGGCAAATTTATTGGCGAATGGAAATACGGCTATTCCTCATTTGAACATGACATCACAGATGCACTTGTTGAAGGGGAAAATGAAATACTAGTAAAAGTCGTGTTTCAAAGCCCTAATAGCCGATGGTACTCAGGTGCAGGCATTTATCGGAATGTCTGGTTAAAAACTCGGGACAAAAATCATATTGTAACAGATGGGATCTACATTTCAACGACCCAGCAGGATGGCGGGTGGCAGGTAGAGATCGACACCGAAATAAACATCAATGAAGAAGTACAGCTATCACACTCCCTCATGTATAAAGGCCAACTGCTCGGGACTACTGCAGAGAGGGTGATTCCAGGAGATCCCCCCCTTTCTTTTAACCAGCAAAGGCTTTTTATAGAAGACCCTTTGTTATGGAGCACTGATGATCCTGCACTTTATCAATTGATTACAAAGTTGGATATAGTCGATCATAAAGAAATTGAAACGATTACACAAAATATCGGCTTCCGAAAAATTACCCTGGATCCTAGTCAAGGTTTCCTATTGAATGATAAAAAAATGAAATTAAACGGTGTATGTGAGCATCATGACTTAGGCGCCTTAGGAGCTGCATTTAATAAGACAGCCTTAAAAAGAAGATTTGAGATTTTAAAGGATATGGGTGTGAACGCGATCCGTACCGCTCACAATATGCCGGCAAAGGAACTGATGGATTTAGCAGATGAGATGGGGTTTCTTGTCGTTTCCGAAGCATTTGATATGTGGGAACGATCAAAAACACCTTATGATTATGCAAGATTCTTTAAGGATTGGGCCCATCTTGATGTGAAAAGCTGGGTGATGCGTGATCGAAATCATCCAAGCCTGATTATGTGGAGCATTGGAAATGAAATTTATGATACCCATGCAGATGAAAGAGGTCAAGAGATCACTAAACTGCTCATGGACTGTGTACGACAATATGATCCGAAAGGAAATGCGAGCGTTACCATCGGTTCGAACTATATGCCATGGGAGAATGCGCAAAAATGTGCCGATCTTGTAAAGGTTGCCGGCTATAATTATGCAGAAAAATATTATCAAAAGCATCATGAGGAGCATCCTGATTGGATCATTTATGGCAGTGAAACCTCTTCTGTCGTACAAAGCAGGGGCATCTATCATTTCCCATTTGAAAAATCGATCCTGGCAGATGATGACGAGCAATGCTCTGCACTTGGGAATAGTACGACAAGCTGGGGGGCAAAGTCAGCTGAAGCATGTATTCTAGCAGAAAGAGATACCCCTTTCTCTCTCGGCCAATTTCTTTGGACTGGCTTTGACTATATCGGTGAACCGACACCTTATCATACAAAGAACTCTTATTTTGGACAAATTGATACAGCTACCTTTAAGAAGGATTCTTATTACATTTATCAAGCGGCCTGGACAGATTACAAGACAAAGCCAATGGTGCATATTTTTCCTTATTGGGATTTTAATAAAGGGCAAATGATTGATGTTCGCGTATGTTCAAATGCACCAAAAATTGAACTGCAATTGAATGGGAACACAATCGGAACCTTTGATATTGACCATGAACATGGTGAACAGCTTGTTGGCTGGTGGAAGATCCCTTATGAAGAAGGCGAATTAACAGCGATCGCCTATGATGAAAATGGCAGCGTGATCGCAACTGATCGTAAGAGATCCTTTAAAGATGCAAAGAATATTTGTTTGCAGGCAGATAAAGAACAACTAATTGCAAATGGTCAGGATTTACTTTTTGTCGAAATCACGATGAAAGACGAAGCTGGAAATCCTGTCGAAAATGCCAATAACCGGGTACATGTGAATGTGACTGGGGCCGGCCGTCTCATCGGTCTTGATAATGGAGATAGTACCGATTATGACCCATATAAAGGTTTGTCCAGACGATTATTCTCAGGCAAGCTCATGGCGATCATTGGGGCAACCTTAGAACCAGGTAAGATTCAAATCGAAGTATCTTCTAAAGGATTGGAAAACCAAACCGCTGAATTTGAGTCACTTCCAGCAAAGGATTCTATAGAAGGCATTACGGCACATATCGAAAATCAAGATTTACCATGTGTGATGGGAAGCAAGGAAGAAATCCCTCTTCGTAAAATCGAATTGATCAGCGAGACAGGACAACTATTTAATGAAACAACAACCGAGATGTATGTAAGCGCAAAATTACACCCGGAAACGACGTCCTATCAAGAGGTTGAATGGAGTGTCGTCAATGATGCAGGGATTGAGTCCAATATCGCCAAGGTCGAAGCAATTGGTCATAAGGCGAAAATAACGGCACTAGGTGATGGTGAATTTCGACTCCGCTGTACGAGTAAAAACGGCAGCGACAAAACCAAGCTCATCTCCCAGTTAGAATTTCAGGCTGTTGGCCTTGGTACAGCCTACAAGGACCCATACGGATTTATTTCCGCAGGATTGTATGAGTATAGTAAAGGTGAGGTCGGAAATGGGAACGAAAGAGGCGTTGCAACGAGCAGAGATGGCGAAACACAGGTAGGCTTTCGTGATATCGACTTCGGCCCATATGGTTCTGATACGATCACCATTCCAATTTTCGCCTTAACAAATGAAGCGTATTCTTTGCAAATTTGGGAGGGCATGCCTGATGAAGACGGAAGTGAATGTCTGGCAGATGTGATCTATCAAAAGGAATCAAAGTGGAATGTGTATCAGGAAGAAACGTATCGTCTATCAAAAAGGCTGAAAGGAATTACCTCGATCTGTTTTGTCCTTCAGCAGAAGGTTCATATTAAGGGCTTTTCCTTTGAACGAACAAATCGAGCCTTTGCGCAAAATAATGCCGCTGACTGTGACCACATCTATGGGGACACATTTAAGCTGAATGAAAACCGTGTTGAAGGAATAGGAAATAATGTTTCGTTAGAATTGGATGTGCTGGACTTTACAAGTGAGGGTGCTTCAAAGCTTGTGATATATGGCCGATCACCGATTGATAAAAATACCATTCATATCCGCTTTGCTGACCAAGAAGGGGAAACAAATCAATTGATTGAATTTACGTACTCAGAGGAATACGAAGAGCGTGTCTTTGAACTTGATAAAATAACCGGAGTCCAAAAGGTGACGTTCATCTTCCTGCCAGGCAGCAACTTCGATTTTGGCTGGTTCCGGTTTGAGAAGTGAAGTAAGTAGAGTTAACATACAAAAAAGATTGTTTTCGTAAGAATTGTTGTTTTGAAGACAAGAAAGTGTATTCTTATCGGAGACTCTCCGATTATATCGGCGTTTTTTAAATTTTATCGGCGATTTTCCAAATATATCGGCGTTTTCGCTCGCTTGCCATGAACCTACAAAAAAAAGATCAAGCAACCCTTCGTTTCAGGTTTGCTTGATCTTTTTTTAAATGATTTTATTGAACAAGTTCATCAACTGATTGCTTTTCATGTACCCGTTTGATTGCTTCACTGATTAACGGAGCAACAGAAAGTTCAACTAGCTTATCAATTCGCTTTTCTTCAGGAAGTCTAATGGAATCTGTTACAACTAGCTCCTTAATAGTAGAGTTTTTGATGCGCTCAATGGCAGGACCAGATAAAACCGGATGTGTACAGCAAGCATAAACCTCTTTTGCGCCATTTTCGAAAAGAGCATTTGCAGCTAATGTAATCGTTCCTGCTGTATCAATAATATCATCGATAAGAATCGCTGTTTTTCCTTTGATATCCCCGACAATGTTCATCACTTCAACCACATTTGGTCTTGGGCGTCTTTTATCAATGATTGCAATCGGTGCCTTTAGGCGATCAGCCAATTTACGAGCACGTGTTACCCCGCCATGATCTGGAGAAACAATCACGATATCATCAAGCTGCTTATTTTGGAAATAATCCCCTAAGATAGGCACACCTAAAAGATGATCGATTGGAATATCAAAAAATCCTTGAATTTGCGGTGCATGCAGATCCAAAGTGATCACACGGGTTGCACCAGCTCTTTGGATAAGATTTGCCACAAGCTTTGCTGTAATCGGCTCCCTTGCTCTTGCTTTACGATCCTGTCTTGCATAGCCATAATACGGTATAACGAGGTTGATTGTTTTCGCAGAAGCACGCTTTAAGGCATCGATCATAATTAAGAGCTCCATTAAATGTTCGTTTACCGGATCGCTGATCGATTGAACAAGATAGATTTCGCTGCCACGAATACTTTCCTCAATATTAATTTGGATTTCTCCATCACTAAAGCGTGAAACAGAACTCTTCCCTAATTCAACCCCAAGAATTTCACTAATTTTTTTGGATAATTCCGGTTCAGAGTTTAGCGTAAAAAGTTTTAAATTTGAATCTTCATAGTGATTAGGCATAATACAGTGAAAACCTCCATAAGGATTTTATCGATTATCATACTACTAGTTTACACTATAAGCAGAACGTTCAATAGTGACTTCTTGATAAATTAAAGATAAAAATGAAAATATTTTTATCAAATTATTAGATACCATATTTGGTTTCAGATCATTTTTCAAAAATAAAATAATGTTACTTTAGTTATTGACCACTCCAATTATTTACATTATTATTAATATAAATATTAACATATTAATAAATTTATAAACTAGTTGGAGAATTTCAGAAAAAAGGAGGTTTGAAGAAGATTATCCGGACATTTATCTAATTGAACACTCAATATTGAAAGCGTTAACAATAATAAAGAAACGAGGACTAAATATGATCAAACGAATGATCCCTATATTATTAATATTTTTATTAATCATACCAAATCATAGAATCGGTCATGCGATCACTAACAAAGGGAATCCTGTGATTAAAGATAGCTTTAGTGCTGACCCTGCTGCCTTGGTACATAACGGGAAAGTTTACTTATATGTTGGTCATGATGAAGCAGCCACCAACGACAATTTTTTTGTATTGAAGGAATGGAGTATTTATTCTTCTACTGACATGAACAATTGGACACGAGAAGGAACCGTTCCTAGAACGATTTTTGAATGGGCAGACCGTGATTCAGCATGGGCCGGGCAAGTCATAGAAAGAGACGGAAAATTTTATTGGTACACAACTGTCTATAACCCTGATCCGAATGAAAAGGGTTATTCAATTGGTGTAGCGGTTTCCGATGATCCTGTAAAGGGCTGGAAGGATGCGATCGGAGGTCCATTAGTTAGCAACAGTATGACACCTAATCCGGAAAGTATGGGTGAAGAGCCTTGGGATAATATTGATCCAACCGTTTTTATTGATGATGATGGACAAGCCTATTTATACTGGGGAAATACCCATTTATATTATGCAAAATTAAAAGATAATATGGTTGAACTAGACGGAGAGATTCATCAAGTGTCGATTGATGGAATGCAAGGTTCCTACACAGAAGCGCCTTGGCTGCACAAGTATAATGGAAAGTACTATCTCTCCTTTGCTATGAATTGGCCAGAGGAGATTGGCTATGCGATAAGTGACAGCCCGGCTGGACCTTGGACCTTTGCCGGTAAATTAATGGACTCAACAGGAGGGTCTGGAACCAATCACCAATCAATTATTGAATACGCTGGACAATGGTATTTTATTTATCACAATGCTGCCTTGCCTACTGGTGGAGATTATCGACGATCGGTATCGATTGAGGAGCTGAACTATTATCCTGACGGTAAGATCAAGAAGATGAGACCTACCGCTTCAGGTATCAACGATGAACCTCGCTTACTTCAAGTAAAAAACGAAAATGGATATGTCTTTCATTCTAATGATGAAATACGGATCAGCTCGCTCTCTGGAAATCGATATAACTACCAATGGTATCCTGTCCCTGGATTGGCAGACAGTGGAGAAGCGTATATATCATTTCAAGCTGAAAATAAACCAGGATATTATTTAAAAAGAGACGGTTCGACTATTATCCTAGCAAAAAACAATGGAACTCAAAAATTTAAAGAACAAGCCACATTTAAAGTTGTTTCTGGCCTAGCAGATGATGCATTCTCTTCTTTCCAGGCATATAACGCAGAAAACTTATATCTCTTTCAAAAAGAGGATCATACGTTAGGATTATCTGCAACAAACTTGATAGGGGATAAAAATAGCGCAACATTTCAATTAAAAGAAGCAAATGTTAATGGGATTGAGCTTAATATTCATTCAGAAGTCTTAAAGGAAGGTACAGAAACAGTGTTAACAGCAAAGACTCTTCCTGATGATGCATTAATAAAAGATGTCAAATTTTTCTCATCAAACCCAGATGTCCTTTCTGTATCAGGCTCGCCGTACATTACACCTGAAGGGGAAGTTAACGTGATGTTGAGCGCCCATTCTAAAGGACAGGCCACATTAACAGCGATTACGGAAGATGGACATTTTTCTTCAAGCGTTAACCTTGAGGTAATCGAAAATAAGAAGAAGCCCCAAAAGATGAAAGACGTAAACGTAACGTTTAACCCTTCTACCAAAGAAATACTTATAGAAGGACAATTAAAAAATAAAGAAGGAAGATTAGTAGCTGCAAGAATCGTAGATCCAAGCGGAAATTCTGATTATATCAAACAGACCCTGACTGGGGAAAAAGGCCAATTTACCTTCAATTATAAATCTACTAATGTTCACAGTGGTGAATATCATGTAGAAATTTATAGTGCAGATCCGCTTGCAGCATTTCAGACAAGCTTTACCATGTCACCTCAAGTAACGGCCCATTATGAATTTGATAATAACCTTCATAACCGGACGGGTACCTTTGGTTCAGGAACCGTAACAGGTAATCGAATCAATAATGAAGGCGGTAATATTACCCACAGTGATGGCATACTAGGTGAAGCAGCATTATTTAATGGTGAATCAGGTATTAAGCTGCCTAACGGGTTGATTAAAAGTCACACGTACAGCGTCTCTTTATGGCTTAACCCTGAAGAACTTACACAATTTACAACAACATTCTTTGGTGCTAGAGATATGAATAACTGGGTCAGCCTTGTCCCGAAAGGACCAGGAGCCGGAAATACAATGGTCTGGTCAGGAACGAAATGGTATGATGCTGATACAGGTGTGGCGATTCAACCGAATCAATGGACACATCTCGCTTTTGTCGTAGACAACGGAAATATAAACGTATATATGAATGGAGAAGAAACGTTCTCTGGTACTGGCTTCCCGGATGTTTTCACTTCTGCAAGCTCCGTCTTTGGCTTAGGTGTAAACTATTGGGATACCCCTTACAAAGGATTAATGGATGATTTAAAAATCTATGACAATACGGTTCTTTCAGAAGAAGAGATAAAGAATGAATATAACAACGGTATACATTCTTTGATAGGAGATCCTTCTTAAAAGACTGGAAAATGAATATACAGACCCTATAATTAGAGGAATAAACTGAGTTCGAAGTGATAGCTTAGGCTATCACTTCTACTTTCAGTTCCTTCTCATCTACTTTTATCCTTTAATCCGCCACCCTTAAACATATAAGAGATTGATATTATACTATTTATCCGAACATTAATCTAATGGCTTTCCCATAATCTGCTAAAGCACCTGCATTAGAGGTCAAAGGGTTCCATTTTGAGACGCATATTCAAAAAATCTGTTTAAATGACGGTTTTATTGGCTTAGAAATTGGCAAGGTAAATGTTATAAACTCGTCAGTCTTTGACGAGTATGTACTTAAACTAAGTGACAGTTTACTTGAATAAGAAGTAAAGCTTCCTATATACAGATTTAACTTAAATTGCTGGATAGGTTACACTTAGCTGGACAAAAAAATTAAGGGCTAGCAGACTGATAGAGAAATAAGTATATCAACCCTTAGAACGGGAAAGAGTGATACTAGTAACTTTATATGGAGGGGTGGGTATGCTAGCCTGCTAGGCAAGCCAGCGA
>NZ_CANNCR010000015.1 GCF_947503125.1 uncultured Metabacillus sp. | reverse complement strand
TCTTCCGGCCAATAATTCCGTCAGATTATGGACAAAGTATTTCATCAATTTCTTGTCATTATAGAGCGTCAGTAACAATCTTTAGATAGCAAAAATCAAAAAGATTCTGTAAAATGATACTAAATAAAATGTTAAAGAATTAAAGGGGATTACAATGACAGCTGCTGTTAAAACAGATCATTTGTTGCAAAAGTTAATAAAACTTCATCAAATGATAAAGACGTATGATGAAGAAAATGCGAATAAGCTTGTTGAATTGGTAAATAAACTGTCGAATGACAAGCTTTATGTTGCTTTTGCCGGACACTTTTCTGCTGGTAAATCATCGATGATCAATAAATTATTAAATGAACAAATTCTGCCGACAAGTCCAATTCCGACTAGTGCAAATTTGGTATTATTAGAAAAGGGTGATCACCAGGTAACCTTATATTCGAAGGCAAAAGAAAGTATCGAACTAGATGGCGATTATTCAATAGAACAAATTAAGGAATATTGCAAACAAGGTGATGAAATCGAACGAGTATCGATTAAAAAGCCATATCAAAATCTTCATGAAAATGTCGTGATTATGGATACTCCAGGAATTGATTCTACCGATGCCGCCCATAAGCTATCAACTGAATCAATGCTTCATATTGCCGATGTCATTTTTTATGTTACCGACTATAATCATGTTCAATCTGAAGAAAACCTTTCTTTTGTCAAAGAAATGAAAGAGAAAGAAAAAATGATCTTTCTCATTGTCAACCAAATTGACAAACATGTGGAAAAAGAAGTCTCATTTTCTGTGTTTAAACATCAAATTGAAACATCATTCTCTGATATTGGACTCCATCATCAAGACATATTTTTTACTACGATAATGAATGATGATCATCAGCATAATCAATTACATGAAATAAAAGAAATTATTCGTGCGATTGTCGATCAAAAAGAAGAATACATGGAAAAGAATGTGGAAGCTGCTGTAGCTTGCTTACTAAAAGAACATTTGGAAAAATATAAAGATCTTTTAGAATTGACAGATGTTGATCAATCACAAGTTATGGCTGAATTAGCGGAGTGTCAAGCAAAGAAAGCGCAAATCAATCAAAAACTTGAAAACGAAGAAAATAAGATCAAGGAGCTTACAGCCGAAATAAATGACAGAGTCTCCACATTATTAAAGAGTGCAAATATCATTCCTTATGAAACAAGGGAAAAGGCAGCTTCATATATTGAAGCGGCAGATCCGGCATTTAAAGTGGGGTTCCTCTTCTCAAAGGCTAAGACCGAACAAGAAAGAGACAAAAGAAAAAAAGAATTAGTTGACGAGCTGAGGAAAAATGTTGAAACACAAATCACCTGGCATTTCACACCATTATTTAAAGAGTATCTGAAAAAAATTGATATCCATGATGAGTCATTGTTACAAGAGGTTCAGTCATTTTCAATCGAAGTCACGGAACAGAATTTAGCTGATGCCTTAAAACCTGGAGCATCCTTGAATAATCAATATATTTTAACTTATTCTTCAGATGTAAGTGAATTAATAAAAAAACATAGTAAGCATAAAGCAATGAAGATCATGGATAAAATGATCGATCATTTAAAAATTGACCACCATGAAGAATGTGAAAAACTATCTCAGGAAATCAATAAATTAATGCAGGAAATCGTCAAACATGAGGCCATCATATTAAAATGTGATCAATTAAACAGCTATGATGAGTCATTAAAGGCAATACTTGCTGACCAAGTGAAGGTGTACGTAGATAGTAAGCAGTGGCTTTTGGAAAACCTATTATATCGTCATCGTGTTCTGAAATCACTGAACATAAAAGAAACAGCTCAAATACGTATTGCTGATGAAGAAACAATGTTAGATGTAAAAGATCCAATCGCTAAATTATCGAATAAAGAACAATTTATAAAAGAAACAGAAGAGATGATAAAGCGCTTGAAGAAAATTCGCGGTTTTAAGCAGTTTACTGATTCACTTGAAAGCAAGGTAAACAGCTACAATAACCGCTCATTTACTGTTGCATTGTTTGGGGCTTTTAGTGCAGGAAAATCTTCTTTTGCCAACGCTTTAATTGGTGATAGACTACTGCCATCATCACCAACACCTACAACTGCAACGATTAATAAAATTGCTCCAACTTCCGCAGAAAAACAACATGGATTAGTTGAAGTGAAATTAAAATCAGAAGAAATGATCATAAATGAAGTAAAAGAAAGTATTCCTATATTAAATAATAAGCATACCAGTATAGATGAGCTAATAAATCAACTTCACGAGCTTGAAGGGAAAGAACAGTCCGAAATAGATGCAATAAAAAAATATAGAATAGCATTAAGCGATTATCAAAGCTTAACAAATAACGGTTTGCTGATCACCTCCACAAAGGAAACCTTTAAGGATTTTGTTGCGAAAGAAGAAAAAGCTTGTTTGGTTGAGGAAGTCATTATTTATTACGATTGTCCAATTACAAGAGCCGGGATCACCTTAGTTGATACACCTGGTGCAGATTCTCTTCATAAAAGACATACAGCAGTGGCCTTTCAATATATTAAAAAAGCAGATGCTATTCTTTATGTAACGTATTATAATCATCCTTTTTCTAAGGGGGATAGAGAATTCCTTCGTCAATTAGGACGTGTAAAGGATTCGTTTACATTAGATAAGATGTTTTTCCTAATCAATGCGATTGATTTAGCAAAGGATGAGCAGGAAGTAGAGCTTGTCAAACAGTATATAAAAGAACAACTGCTCCAGCAAGAAATAAGGAATGTTCGATTATTTGGCGTTTCAAGTTTAAATATTCTCTCAAATAACTTGGAACATGAACAGGATTATCTTACATTTAAAGAGCAATTTGAGTATTTTATCAAACAGGAGCTAACAAATACCACGATTGTTTCTATTAAAGAGGATTTAAAGCGTTCGGATGAACGTATGACAGCCCTTATTGTTGCTGCCGAAAACGATGCAGTAGAGAAAGAGAAAATCAAGCAAAAACTTTTAGATGAAAAACTAAAAGTTGAACAGGAACTCTCAAAACTGACAAATACTCATTTAACAACACATACTAATCAAGAAATTGAAGAGTTAATCTTTTATGTGAAACAAAGATTGCTATTCCGTTTCAATGATTTCTTTAAAGAAGCATTTCATCCTGGAGTATTTACGCAATCCAATATTCAGCAAGCGTTACTATCTTGTTTAAACGAGCTAATTAGAACAATTGAATTTGAATTAGTTCAAGAGCTACAAGCAACTACTTTGAGAGTGGAAAAATTTATTCAAAAGGGCTATGATGATGAATTCAGCAGGATTTCTCAGCTAATTAAGAAAAAGTCCCAATCAATAACGTTGACAAAGCCAGAAATGCATGAAATTTCAACACCTGACATTGGGATTGAATTTTCTAGTGAAATGGTTGAAAAGTTGAAACCTTCTCTGAAGCTATTTAAAAATGCAAAATCCTTCTTTGAAAAAAATGAAAAAAAAGCAATGAGTGAGGATTTAGCGAAAAGATTTGATGATCCTATTTCCATTACATTAGAAAAATATCTAGAAGAATTTATCCGTTATTATAACGAGGTAATAGATAGGACGCATTCAAGTCTTGTTCAAGAAATATCAGTACAGACTGCAGAAGGTTTTGATGCTCTATTGGATTTAGAAGCTGTCAATTCTGATCAGCTAAAACAGGAGCAGTCTAAGCTTCAAGCAACGATAAATTTGTTAAAAATATGATGGAACATACGTTCATATGGTAAAATCAAATGAAATAAGAAGTAGCATGGTCAAAGGAGAGGACGTGCATGGATTCGAAAACGTATCAGGTATGTGCTACCTGCATTCATTTTGAAGCGTTAAAAATCGACAGAAAAATGAAGTATCTATGCAGACGCCTAAAATATGAAACGAAACCGAATTATTCGTTTCAATGCTGGGACCCGAAGGATCATGTTATAAGGTTAATGAAGAAAAGAGGAAACAAAAATGAGTAATGTACATGAAGCAATTTCGCAGCATAGTAAAAAGCAGCATAATCACATTCAATCATTTTTAAAGCTCGAGGCTAAGCGTGAAGCATTTATTGAAGAAGCGATCCAATTATGTGTCAACTCTCTTCCGTTTGATATTGATAAAATTAATCAAGTAACAAAAGAAATGAATCGCCTAGCATCTGAAGGAATTGTACCTACTCGTAGATTAGTGACGAAGGATATGGTACAGGAATTTGTAAATAGAAAATATCGCAAATAAGAGTTTGATGTTTTTTCCATTTTCTTTTATCCTTGAAATGATTTAATTTAAGTCGCTTCGTGGAAAGCTAAGCTTGAATTATATTTTGAAAGGTGTGATTGAAATGGGGCGTACAAAGCTTGGAAACGCAAATGCACAGCGAAACAATAACAAAAAGAAAAAGAATGATTTTAACAATGAATTTGCTTCATACGCACAACATGAAGCATTGAAATTAAGCGATAAAAAGAAAGATTAATCTTTTTGGCTGACTTAAAAGGGGCTAATCCTTTGAGTCAGCCTATTTTTTTGTTATTGTATGTTTAAAGTAATGGTTCGAAGTTCCAAACAATATGTAGCCATTATATGGTATGATACTAATAGTATTTTTTAAAGAGGAGAATGAGATGAAAAAGGATAATCATTTATTAATTGTAGATGGTATGGCACTGTTATTTCGGGCTTTTTATGCTACATCAGTATATGGACAATTTATGATCAATAGTAAAGGGATTCCTACTAATGCAGTAACAGGACTATTAAAACATTTAATATCTGCTATTGACTATGTGAAGCCTTCCCATGTTATATGTTGTTGGGATATGGGGGCAAAAACATATCGAAATGAGTTATTTACTGATTATAAGGCAAATCGGCCTGAAGCACCGGTTGAGTTAATGCCTCAATTCGACTTAGCCAAAGAGGTCGTGGCCGCGTTAGATATCCCCAACCTGGGTATTGAAGGGTTTGAAGCGGATGATTGTATTGGAACCATTGCAAAAACATTTGAACATGAAATGGACATTACAATATTAACAGGTGATAGGGATATCCTTCAATTACTCAATGATCATGTTAATGTCTTGATTTTTCAAAAGGGAATTGGCAATTACAAACACTATACAAAGGATTTATTCATCGAAGAATTTGCAATTGAACCACAAATGCTTATTGATGTAAAAGCATTAATGGGGGATTCAAGTGATAATTATCCGGGAGTGAAGGGGATTGGAGAAAAAACGGCTTATAAGCTTATCGTTCAATATAAGTCGATCGATGTTCTCTTAGAAAATTTAAACGAATTAACAAAAGGGCAAAAAACAAAAATCGAAAATGATTTAGAAATGCTTCATTTGTCTAGGCAGCTGGCTGCGATTAACTGCCAAGCACCGTTGGAGTGCATCATAGAAGATGCGATTTTTAGAGTAAATGAAGAACGAGCATTTGCCATGATAAAGGAATTGGAATTAAGAGGTGTTCATACCTTGCTTAAAAATATCACCATTGTAAGAGAGGCCATTTAAGATCGTAAGATGGGGGATAACGAATCCCCCGCAGATTTGAATACATATTTAAAAATGAGCGGGCTAATTAATTAGATCTTATATCAGCAGCGTTAATCCAATTGACAGTTTTAATGATTGGATCCATAATCCAGTCATAAGGCACGTCCTGATCCGTTATAAGATAATTAATTTCTGCAAATGATCCAATTTGAAAAAGAGCACGTTGATTTATTTTCGAAGAATCTGCCACAACATAATTTTGCTTCGATCTCCTTATCATAATGGAAGATGCCGTGGCTTCATCTATATTGAAATCAAAAATTCCATCTTTGTTCATTCCTCCACAAGAAATAAAAGCTTTATCAAAATAAAAATGTTCTAATAATTGATTAGTAATTGTGCCGCTTATTGAACGCTGCAGCGGATTTGACGTTCCGCCAAGCACGATCACTCTACCATCGAACAAATGGTTTTCTAACCGATTATTTAAAACTTCTGCTGCCGCTAAAGAATTCGTCACAATCGTTATATTTTCCACGTTCTTTATCGAACTCGCAATATGCAAGGTTGTTGACCCTACATCAAGAGCAATTGTCTCACCATCCATTATGTATCTTGCCGCAGCTTCTCCAATTAATTTTTTTTGATAATGAAAGATGCCGATTTTTTTGTTAAAATGATGTTCCTTTATTAATCCAATATATTGAACAGCACCGCCATGAATGCGGCGTAATTTCTTTTTTTCCTCAAGTGCACTTAAATCTTTTCGTATTGTTTCCGGTGTTACGTTTAATTTTTCTGCAAGGTCAACGACTCGTATCTTATTTTTAAGCTCAAGCTCTCTCATGATCGCTCTATATCTTTCTGAATGTAAAGACATATTCATATCGTCCCTCCATTGATATCATGTATCCAGAGTTGTTTTGTAATAACTTATTATAAGAAACGAATATAAAAAATCGGCAACGAATATATTAAGATTTGTAAATTTAACAAAAATAGATAGACAAAACAAAAGTAAAAAGCAACCTTTTTACCTATCTTTAGACCTGTAATAAGGTGGGTATATTCTCTTATCTTTTACGATTATAAGACTTGTTAATTTATTTTGCATTTTGATTTTTCTTTGTTTTTTTAACGAATATTTCTCCCATCATTAATAATCTATCAATAATATTATTCTAAAATGTAAAAGTAGATAAGGGGACATAGGAAGTTATAATCATTTTTAAATTCATTTGCAGTTTTCCCCTATTAATTGAAAATGGAGGTCGCAGTGATGAGTACCAAGGATCAAAACAAAGGATTAGACAGAAGGAGCTTTATCAAAATAGGAGGAATAAGCACGCTTGCATTAACGCTGGCGTCAACTGGGCTCCCAGGAGATTTGTTTACAAACAAAGTACATGCTGAGAAACGTGAAGAAGCCAAGCTTCAATTTAACAAAAATGGAAAATTTAAAATTGTTCAATTTAATGACACACAAGATGATGAACGAATTGATCGCAGAACACTCGAACTGATGGAGAAGGTACTTGACTCTGAGAAACCTGATTTTGTTGTTCTTAATGGTGACAATATTACAGGGGGCTGTGATACAGAACTTGAAATGAAACAAGCGTTGAACAATGTCGTCCAGCCAATGGAAAAGAGAAGAATTAAATGGGCGGTTACCTTCGGAAATCATGATGAGGATTCAACCCCAAAAAGCGGGATGGATGAGGATGACATGCTAAACTTCTATATGAAGTATAAGCATAATATGAATGAGCCTGGTGAAAAGGGCCTTACTGGTACAGGGAATATGAACCTTTTAATCAAGAAATCAAACGGGAATCAAGCCGCATTTAACCTTTGGCTGCTTGATAGTGGAAGATATGCACCTGAACAAATCGCCGGACAAGATTTTAAAGGATATCCGACATGGGATTGGCTCCGTTTTAACCAAGTAAATTGGTATTATGAAAAGTCCAAAAAAATTGAGAGGCAATATGGGTATAAAGTGCCTTCACTCGTATTCATTCATATCCCTCTATGGGAACACCGTTTTATGTGGTTTGGCAGCGTAGATAGCAGAACGCAGGAAAATCATGAACTCGCTGTGGTAAAACATAATATTGTAGGTGAAAGAAATGAAGATGAATGTCCTGGACCGGTAAACGGAGGATTGTTTTCTGCCATGTTAGATCGTGGTGACGTTAAAGGTGTATTCTGTGGACACGATCATATAAACACTTATTGCGGAAATTATTATGGAATTTTGCTTGGATATGCCGGAAACACAGGCTTCGGAACATACGGCCTTCCAGGTGCTGAACGCAATAGGCTGCGTGGGGCAAGAGTATTTAACCTAGATGAAAACAAGGAAGGGGTATTAGTTGAAACCCATATGGTTTTTGCGAAGGATTATGGAATTGATTTAACAGCGAATGATCAAAGCATTGATCCGTTGCCAATAAATCATTAAAACTGAAAGAGGGTCTGAAACCACGAATCAATACTAATATATGGGTTTACTAGCTAATTCAGAAGTCCTATATATTGAGTTTGTGTGGTCTGACCCTCGGATTTTATTTTGTATTTTTCTTTTTCGCTGCATTTTCCAGCTTGCTTTTAGGTTCAGTTGAAAATTCTACATCTTCTCCATGTCCTTGAGGATTTACGCTTGGTGCGATTTGACCGCGATTATTCCCTCTTTTTTTACTGCTCATAATTAAGTTCACCTCCATTTGTATTATTGCCATTTCTGTTTGATACTTATGTATCAAGCAGAAATTTGAATCTTTCAAAAAAACAATGGAATTTATCGACAATTTTCGCTATCATAATCTATATATTGAAAAAGTAAGGATGGGTATCAACTTGACAAAAACGGTGAAAACAGTCACAGATTATCTTGAGTACCTAACACACAAAGGATTTATATTCGGAGAGGATGCAACCGGTTTTATTCAATTTGGCCAGTATTATACAGAAACAACCGATGAAATTGCAATTATTGCAATTGAGCTTACCTTAAAAATTCAAAAGGAGTTTGATGGCGCTTTTTACATTTCCTTATTAGAAAGCTTTAAAAAAGAAGCCATTCAGAATAGGAAACAAGCATTCAATTTTGTAGAAAATTTAAACTTAATCTAAAAAAGCTCGGAATAACCGAGCATTACATTTCATGCTTTTGCTCTGTGTTTGCCCTTTTGATTTTCTGAACACTTGGCATTTCAGTTAAAATCATTGCAATAAAGATAAGCAAACATCCAATTAAGGCAGCTCCATTTAGCCGCTCATTGAGAACTATAAATGCGGTCAGTGCAGCGAATACAGGCTCCATTGCAAAAATAAGAGCAACCCTTGCAGCAGTTGTAAACTGTTGAAATTTCGTCTGGATCAAAAAGGCAAGGGCCGTTGCAAATATGGAGGTAATCAGTAAGGCACTAATAACCTCTTTATTGAAAAAATCATAAAACGATAGAGATGCTTTTTCAAAAAGTAATGAACTGACAAAGCTTAATAGAGAAACAGTTATTAACTGCATAATTGTTAATTGCAATGGCTCATATTTGTTCGAAAATTTACCTGTAAATACAATATGAAGGGCAAAAGCAATCGCACAAAACAAAACAAGGAGATCACCAATATTGATCCCTGCCAAATCTCCCAAGGTCAACAGGAAAAGTCCAATTATTCCAATCAAAGCACTAAAAAAAACAATTCTTCTTGGCTTTTCTTTTAAAATACATATGGATAAAAATGGTACAATCATTACGCTCAACCCTGTAATAAAACCGGTCTTTGAAGATGTGGTATACAATAATCCGATTGTTTGAAATGCATACCCTAAAAATAAAAAGATTCCTAAAAACATACCTGCTTTTATTAATTCTTTCGACCATGCTTTTGTATAAGTCTTTTTAATAAAAAGAGTTAAAACGCATGCCGCGAGTAAAAAGCGAATACCATTAAATAAATGGGGGGGAAGGAATTGAATCGCATTCTGGACAATAACAAAAGTTGAACCCCAAATAAATGCTACAAATAATAAACTTAAATCCGCTAAAGTGCTTTTCTGCATATTTTTTCTTCTCTTTCTATAATCATTTTACTGTTTTAAAATTGCGTTTTTTGCCAGCTGATCGGCAACTTTATTCTCTTTGCTTGGAATCCATTTAATGAAGAATAGATCAAATTGTTCCATTAATTCCATAACACGCTCCAAAAGCGGAATGTATGAGACGTTTTTAACAAATTGTTTTTCAATAGCGCGGTCAACAAGCTGTGAATCTGTACGAAAGGATACCACCTGATACCCCTTCTCAATGCAAATTTCCAATCCTTTAATTAGGGCGTGATATTCGGCTTCATGATTTGTCATCATTCCTAGAGGAATGGAATATTGCTCTGCTTTCCCGTGTCCTTTAATAAAGATTCCAGCACCTGATAAGCCAGGGTCGCCTGCACTTGCGCCATCTACATATACCTCAATCATAAAATCAAAACCTCCAAACTTATTCATTATGGTTTTATATGGGTTCTGAAAATTTTGCCTGTCGTTACCGCAGCAGTATTAGCTTTAATAAAAAGATAAACGATGATAAAATAGGATACATTGGCTTACATGATAATACGATGAATAAAAGACTTTGATTATACAGAGGTAAACGAAAATAACGAGAAATCGAATACGATTATAGCACATTGATAACATTATTAAATAGAAAGTAATTTTAATCAACAGGTTTATAGGAAAAATTTGCTTTTAGAAGAAGCTTTGATAAAAAAGATTGGAAACGGACTTACCAATATTCAGGAGTGAAGCCTTTGAAGTATAAAATTGATTGGACCTACCAAACGAAAAGAAAACTGCAGGCGATTCTTTCGACAGATTATTTACCCTTAGACGAAACGATCGTTTTCGCAGAAGATTTTTTACAAACTGGACGAGTAAAACAGCTTACTTTTATATCTGAAGACGGGCAAACATGGACATTAAAGGAATTAAAGCGTTTAAAAGATATAGTTAAGGACGAACCCCATGATATTGTCGCTTATTTTGATGGCGGTTATCATAAACAGTCAAAATTGGCTGGGTTTGGTGCTGTCATTTATTATACTCAAAACGGCAGCCGTTACCGTATCCGCTTGAATGAAAGGGCAGAGGAGTTAACCTCTAATAATGAAGCAGAGTATGCAGCCTTTTACTATTTAGTAAATGCTCTTGAAGAGAATGGTATGATCAGACAGAAAATCGTTTTTAAAGGTGACTCACAGGTTGTCTTGAAACAACTAGCTGGAGAATGGCCGTGCTATGAGGAAGAGTTCACCATTTGGCTTGATCGTATTGAAGATAAACTTAAAAAGCTTCATATCATGCCTGAGTATGAAGCAGTTTCGAGGAAAGAGAACAGTGAAGCAGATCGTCTTGCAACCCAAGCAATGAGCGGTACCCAAATAAACAGTAAAATGATTATAAATGAGGAAGTTGGCGAAAATGAATAAAAAACAAACATTGCAAGAATTAAGCGAAATATTAGATACTTATTGTGTTAATTGTTTATTAAAGAAGCATTTCCGCGAAGAATATGGGAAGCGATTTGCCCATTCCTTTTGCATTAATCAATGCACAGTAGGCCAGAAGATAAAAGAGGTTGGAGAAAAATTATCTTAAAATGTCTTTATAATAAATTGGATAACCAATAAAAAATCCGCATAAGCGGATTTTTTTAATGCTTTGCCTCTGATAATTGATGTTCACATTGTTTTAAAAGCTCTTGCTGTTTAGCTAAAAACTCTTGATCAACACCTGTTTTACTTGAACGATTCATTAGATCTTTTGCATCACGAATTGCATTTTCTGCATGTTGAATGGCTTCCTGATCTAATTGCATTGTAGCTGAACCTACCATTTTTTGTGCTGCTTTAACAGACATTTCAATCTGACTTAATTCATTCATTCCACTAATTAATCCAGTATGATTAATTTGATCCAATAGAAACACCTCCATTTTATAGGTTTTGGAATTCAAGAAAAAATATTCGTTAAAAAAAACAATCATGTATATATATCTAAAACTGAGATGTCATGTTAAAATAAATGTGAAGAAAACTATGTAAAAATATAACACAAATATGTAACCTTTTAACTAGAATTTCGGTTAAAGACAGACCTGGGGAGTGAAAAATGACATGGGAAATGAGCCGTTAGATTCAACGATCAAAGAAGCATTCTCTGAAATTTATAGAGATCTAGATAAATTAGTCTTTATAGCGAACAACGCAAATATTTTTAACCAGATGGAGGTAAGTAGAATAGAGAAAAGTATTAAGCAAAATATTAAGGCGATTGAATACTTAATTGTCAGTCAAAAACCGAACTCCTCCCGTTAGAACTGTAGAAATAGAAAGAAGGAAGTAAGAAGAAAAAAGACATATAAAAAAGAGGCGGAGTAAACTCAGCCTCTGTTCATTTAAATTGTTTATGGTTAAGTCACAAGTAGATAGTTGGCTTGTGATTATAACTTTGTAACGTTAGCAGCTTGTGGTCCGCGGTTACCTTCTACGATTTCGAAAGATACCTCTTGACCTTCTTCTAATGATTTGTAGCCTTCGCCTTGAATAGCAGTGAAGTGTACGAATACATCGTCTCCGCCTTCAACTTCGATAAAACCGAATCCTTTTTCGTTGTTAAACCATTTTACTTTACCGTTTTGCATAGTACTTAATCCTCCTAATACTGTAGCACAGGTGGTGCTAAAACAAATTTTATCATTAACGAATATAATATGTAAAAAGATGTTATTAAAACGTTATCATATATACTCAGCTTAATGATGTTTTTAATATACAACAATTTTATGAACTTCGTCAAGGTTAAGAAGAATATTTTAACAAAACTTTCAGAAACTTTCTTATTAGATATAGCCACAAATGACCAAGCATATAATGGTGAAAAAAACATTGGAGAGGATCAGTATGCACAAGTTGAACATACGTGGAGAAGAAATTTTGCTAACGAGTAGTCGGAATATTGATGAAGAAGGATTTACTAGGGCTTATCAATTCATTAGAAAATGTGACAGAGACATATTAAAGTTAAAGAAGTCTGAAATTGCTCTTTTGCAAGATCATGAACGAAACTCCATTGTCATTGAAAGGATGAATACAGATACTTTTACTTTACATATTCAATATGAAATAAAATGTGAAAATGTCTTTCAAATTGACGAATAAACTAGTTCCCTTTTTTTAAAAAAAGTTTATAATAATGGTAATAACTAACGTAGCTTATCCTAATAGCTTCTTGAGATGAAAGAAATCATACATATTCATCATTCAAAAATAGATAAAGCTACTTTGGATAAAATATTGGCGATAATGGAAGGAGAATGGAAAATGGTAGAACAAACCTTTACAATCACGAGCGAGGCAGGGCTGCATGCTAGACCTGCAACTGCATTAGTGAACGCTGTAAATTCTTTCACAGCTGATGTAAATCTTGAAGCAAATGGCAGAACAGTGAATTTAAAATCAATTATGGGTGTCATGTCTTTAGGTATTGCAAAAGGAGCAACAGTTAAAATTACAGCAAACGGTAGTGATGAAGAAGCGGCTCTAGAAGCTGTTAAACGAGCTATGGCTACAGAAAGCCTTGGCGAATAAATAATTGCATTAACCAAACGTGAAAGCATTTAGTAAAAGCATAGAGGCTGACTTCTATCATAGAAAGGGTCAGCCTCTATTTTATTGATGATTAATTAGATTTATCCATTTGATCCTTATTCCGCTTTTTTCCTTTGCTATTGTCACCAGGTATGTGATCTTGTGCAAGCTCCATTTGATATTTTCCATTTTCAGGTGAATTTTGATTTTTACTTCCCTTGTTAAATTTCTTCGTCATAGTGACCTCCTATTGCTTTGTTACAGCTTAGATATTCATACCCTTTACAAGGTAGTTATCCATTAATATTCCCATGTTGAGTGGCTCTTCATGCATTTTAAAGAGGATATATCGTTAAGGCAAGCAAGATTATGACAAACAAAATTCTTTAAACAAAAAAAGGTCTGATATTGCCAAAAGGCAGTGTCAGACATCTTTGTTTATTATAGGGGCATTACTTTTTTTGTTTCAGTTATTAGTTTTTCATTTAGTTTTCTTGAATGATGTACCCAGCCAGTATATGATGCTAAAATGTTTAAAGCTGGGTCTAGTTTGACAATTGCCATATAGGGATAATGCTCTTTATGACGGAAGCGTAAATCAATCCAACGAACCTCCACACTCGAAGATGTTGTAAAGTACATCGTATGAGCGTGTTTTGAATTAGCTAAAAAATGCTGTACATTTTTATCAGCTAATGATGCTTTAATGATCTTATCTTCTTGACCATGTTTTTCAAAGTGATGAATCCAATGGATGTCCTTTCCGGTTATGGAACCTGCATCATAAGCTGATTTAGTTTCATAAACAAAATCCCATTTGTGCAATGATATGGTTGGAATGATAGTGAAGCTTCCAGTTTTTTGTACGGCATGTAATAAATTTCGCTTATTAACTGAAATGATATACCGAATAATGATATAGCTAATTAGTACGATGTATACGTATAAAAAGGTAATGCCAGGTGAAAGACCTGCTAACCAGAAGGTAAAGCCAATCAAATGACCAAGCATTATAATCGGATCAAATAACGGAATGAAATTTAATGAGAGCCATTTTTTTGTAAATGGCCTCCCAGCCTGTGTTCCATAAACATTTAGAATGTCTAATCCAACATGTAAACATACTGCCAGAAAGGTCCAAAACAAAAGGGATATATAGGATATTTGGTTATAAAAGATAAAAATAAGAGCTGAAATAGCAAATGTCCATATAATGATAGCAGGGAGTGAATGCGATGCCCCGCGATGGTGTTCCGTATACATTCCATTGCCTTTAACAAGCCTAATGGCATAATCAAAATCAGGAGCATTGGATCCGATAACAGTTCCTAACAGGATGGCTTGAGCTAACATTGGATCAGAGGCAATGGCTGGGTCTAAATATGCAAGTCCTGCCAACCCGAATCCAATCGTAATATGTGTACTTGTGTCCATTCTGAACCTCCAAGGTAAAATTACCCCAACTCATCCTTTTAAATAGCTTTAATAATTTACGGAGCCAGCCATCAGCTGTTTATTTCTAATAAAAGCAGCTTCTTTCAACATATCTTCAATTATTAAGTCAGCTGATTTTGGAACATGCAGCTTTTTTATATTCTCTCTCATTGATGTTAATTTCTTTTCATCGCTAAGCAGTTTATGCACTTCCTCAGCAATATCCTCAATTTGGTTAACAATAATAGCTGCTTGATTGTCCTCAAAAAAATGAGCATTTTCTTTTTCCTGACCAGGAACAGGCTTAAAGAGAACAACTGGTACACCTAAAGCAGTCGCTTCTGTTAAGGTGATTCCGCCTGGCTTTGTAATCATACATGATGTAATCCGATAAAGCTCATCCACTCTTTCAACATAGCTTAATACTTTAAATTGATTTGGATAACTTCTTGCAAGAGGTTCAAGATTTTCCTTTAAAGGGGTATTATTTCCGCACACAACAACCGTTTGAATGTCTTCGCTTTTGGAAATAAATGAATGGCACAATTCTTTCACATTTTTTAAGACACCGTGGGCACCAGCCATGATTAATAGTGTTTTTTTATTTGGATCCAAATCATATTTTTTAAAAATATCTTGTTTATTCAGATCCTCCTCGAATTGTGAACGTATAGGGATTCCAGTTACCTTTACTCTGTCTGGATGAATTCCTAACTGAATCAGCTTTTCCTTCACATTGTTTGTTGCTACATAATATTTATCGATATTTTCATGAATCCAGATTCTGTGTAAGCAAAAATCAGTTAAGACATTGAAGGTGGGAATCATTGTACCAGTTTTTCTGCGATATTCGGGTACAACAATCATAGGGAAAGTATTAATGATCATATCTGGTTGTTCAGCCTTTACAATTTCATGTAAACGTTTATGTCCCATTTTAAAATAGAGATTCATCATCCTTTTGTTATAAATTTTATCAACACCATAGTAAAACAATCGGTAAAATTGCTTTCCAATCGAGAAGCTTTTTAAATATAAATATTGAGTAATCTCTGAAAATACGGGAAATGATTCAGAATAAAGATTACAGACAATGACTTTTTCAAAGCCGAGCTCTTTACACTTATTTTCTAACGTTTTTGCCACTTGCACATGACCATTACCATATTTCGCTGTTAATATTAACACCTTTGAATTTCTTTTCAACATTTTCACCTCAATCTAATCGGAAACGGATCAAATTATCAAATCCAGTCCTCGCTATAAATATATATGACAGATTGAACCGAATTTGTCTTAAAGATTACCATATAATTGTTACTTTTTTATAAAGCAATTATTAA
Source organism: uncultured Metabacillus sp. (assembly GCF_947503125.1). Classification (GTDB taxonomy): domain Bacteria; phylum Bacillota; class Bacilli; order Bacillales; family Bacillaceae; genus Metabacillus. Next base: position 76,831 of record NZ_CANNCR010000015.1, on the reverse strand, counting down.
GTATTTCTTAAGATGTAAAATGTCGTAAAAAGTTGGAATGGCAAAACACCATTATCTCTTTTGCAGATAGTAATGCATGATTGAATAAGGCAGAAATGCTCTACCTTATTCTTATTCATTTCAAAGCAATTTATTCTTACCCTTTCAATTCCAAATATAAGGTGTCTCCTGGTAAACATAATAGTTTAGCCAATTAACAAATAAAAGATTTCCATGTGATCTCCAACAGTGAATTGGCTCTTTACTTGGATCATTGTTTTCAAAATAATTAACCGGTATATCAATTGGTAAACCTTTTGCAAGATCTCTTTCATACTCATCTCTTAAAGAGGTCCGTTCATATTCAGGATGACCTGTTAAAAAGATTTGTTTGCCATCCGTTGACATCACTAGGCAAACACCAGCATCTTTTGAATAAGAAAGAATCTGAAGCTCTGGAATGGCATCAATTTCTTCTTTTGGAACATCAGTATGTCTTGAATGTGGTACATAATATTGATCATCAAAGCCTCTTAATAATTTTACAGTCGGATTGACAATTTCATGCTTAAAAATACCAAAGCATTTCTTTTCCAACTTATATTTATTTACGCCATAGTGATGGAAAAGTCCTGCTTGTGCACCCCAACAAATATGTAAAGTTGAGGTTACATTTGTTTTAGTCCAATCCATAATTGTTTTTAATTCAGACCAATAAGAAACTTCTTCAAATTCTAAGTGTTCAATTGGTGCCCCTGTAATAATCATGCCATCAAATTTTCGATGCTTAATATGTTTAAAGGTTGTGTAGAATTCCTTCAAATGCTCCATTGCTGTCGTTTTTGACGTGTGGGTTTCAGGCCTTAAAAATGTTATGTTTAATTGAAGAGGAGAATTCCCCAATAATCGTAACAACTGAGTTTCAGTTTTTTCCTTTTCTGGCATAATATTTAAGATAAGGATATTTAAAGGGCGAATATCTTGAGAATACGCTCTCTTTTCGTCCATAATAAATATATTCTCTTGTTCTAAGATTTCTTTAGCCGGTAAATGACTAGGTATGTTAATCGGCAAAAAAAGCACCTCCGTTAAAATTCATCATACATTGATTCTTTATTATAGAAAGTTTAGAAAAATAATTCAATTCGAATTTTATGTTAATTCATCAATTTCATTCGTGAAATTCTAATAGTGGTCATGAAAAAGCATACAAATGAATTCATTATACATGGTAAAGTATTATAAAGGATTAATCTAGCAAAGTGAGATGGCAATGCCCGGATTACCGAAGAGACAGCAGCACTAGCCATGAATGGAATAATGAAGAACTTGCAACTGGATTGTTTTAAGGAGGATGTCATGTTTGACCCAACTGTTTTTGATAATTTAAAGGTTATCGTTGAAGGCTATATATATGATTTAGATATTGAAAATGTGATCAAAGTTTTGAATAGGAGTGATTTTGTAGATCTAGCGACAATGTCTAGAACCTTTAGGATTACATTTGGAAATGAAAAGAAAAAAAGTCCCCATGCTATGCTGGAGATTAACATGAACCATGAGCAAATTTCTGGAGAATTACGTCAAACAATTAAAAAACCGGGATGCTTTATAAAAGTTATTCTTCAGGAAGAGAAGGAGAGTAAGGCTTATGACGAACTTCTGTTAAGAAAGTTAAAGAAATTGTGGGAGGAGCATTCGATTCAGTTATTTGTGACAGAAGAGGTAACCGCAAACACAGAATTTTATTACCATCGCTATGAGGTGAATTTTAAGAGAGCATACGGTGAAGATGATATAGAGGATTTGCTGTATATCATCGATCATTTACGTTCATTGTTGCAGTGCTGCAAGTAATGACTTCTTAATTAGTTGTTAATAGTTGAATATCTCATGTGTTATATGTAAAGATGGTGTCAGGAGGGGTGACAATGAGTATTTACGATTTTGAAGTGGAAACAATAAAAGGGGAAAAAACAACGTTAAGTGATTACAAAAATCAAGTGGTATTAATTGTGAATACTGCAAGTAAATGTGGGTTTACTCCACAGTACAAAGAATTACAAGAGCTTTATGATCAGTATAGAGATCAAGGATTTACTGTTTTAGGATTTCCCTGCAACCAGTTTATGGGACAGGAACCAGGTGGCAATAAAGAAATAGAAAGCTTTTGTGAAATGAATTACGGAGTAAGCTTCCCAATGTTTTCCAAGATTGATGTAAAGGGAGAAAACGCACATCCGCTATTTGTATTTTTAACTAATAATGCTCCTGGGATTTTAGGAAGCAAGGCAATAAAATGGAATTTCACAAAGTTTTTGATTCATGTAAATGGGGAAGTTGTAAAGCGTTACTCACCGAATACGAACCCAATTGAAATAAAACCAGATATTGAAAACCTTTTAAAAGAAGTCGTAAAATAAGGCTTCTTCTTTTTAATTTTAAAGAAAGCATAACTTTTTGTACTTAGTGTTTGTATTAAAATAATACTAATACATACTGTATTCGATGATTAGGTAAGGAAGCCATTGCATGAATCTGGTAACCAATACTAATGAGCTGTGAAAGTGTTTCCGCACAATTTAAACGAGGCGGTTCGATTGGAGCATGTAAGCTTTTGTATACCTTAATCAGTTTATTTGTTTCACTGCACTGAAGGATGATAACATGTCTTTCTGTCCAAGCTTGACCGATGATTGGCTGGGGTTCTCTCATCAAAACACACCTTTATAAAAAATTGTTTAGGATACTATATGATCAATTGTTTGTTATTGTTAACGTCATAATCGTTCGTTTATTACATACATAGGAGTTGCCATATGAATAACAAATTTTTAATTCAACAGGTAGAAGATTTTGTTTATAAAAGGCTCTACAATGAGGGAAGCGGTCATGACTGGTGGCATATTGACCGTGTACGTCGGAATGCTATGTATATAGGAACAAAAGAAAATGCAAATCTATTCATTATTGAATTAGCAGCATTACTTCATGACTTAATTGATGATAAGCTCTCCGAGAACATTAAGCTTAATGTTAGCCAAGTTGAACAGTTATTACTGAATTTAGGTATTGATCAAGAGATAATACAAGCTATTATCAGGATTATTCAAGTCATCAGCTTTCGAAAGAAAGTACCTAATAATCAGTTATCCCTCGAAGCTAAGGTTATTCAAGATGCTGATCGGCTTGATGCCATTGGAGCCATTGGAATTGCTCGACATTCGTCTATGCTGGTTCTAAAGGAAACATTATCTATCATCCGGATGTGGAGGAAAAAACTGATGCAATAAGCCATTTTTATGAGAAATTACTTAAGCTAAAAGATTTAATGAACACAAATGCAGGTAGATCTCTTGCTGAAGAGAGACATCAATTTCTCGAACTCTATTTAAATCAATTTTATGATGAGTGGAATGGGCGAAAATAGTTAAAATTATTCATATAAACAATCGAAACATGAAAATAGCACGATAAAATCTGCTATGTTACACTATCATTACGATTTAAAAGAAGGAGTGCTCATAATGAAGATAAAATCAATTGAACCTACTCCAAGTCCAAATACAATGAAGGTGCTTTTGACAGAAGAGCTTCCCGCTGGAAAAAGTAATAACTATAAAAAGGACCAAGCAGTAGAAACGCCGGGTATTATTGGAGATATCCTTAAAATTGAAGGAGTAAAAGGTGTATACCATGTAGCGGATTTTCTCGCTGTTGAAAGAAATGCTAAATATGACTGGAAGGAAATATTGGCCCAGGTTCGCCAAGCTTTTGGGGAGGCTGTAAACGACGAAAGTCGAGACAGCAAACCACTAGATGAAGCGTTTGGTGAAGTGAAGGTTTTCATCCAGATGTTTCATAATATTCCAATGCAGGTTAAATTAACTGATGGAATGTCAGAAGAACGCTTTGGTTTGCCTGTTCGCTTTAAAACAGCTGTTTTAGCAGCACAACAAGCGAACGAAAACATTGTGCTGGATCGTCAATGGAAGGAACATGGAGTAAGATATGGCGAACTTGCAGAGATAGGTAAGGAAGTGGTAGATGAGATAAGTGCTGCGTACTCTGATGAACGATTACAAAGGCTTGTGAAAGCTGCTTCTGATATAGGCAAACAGAAAAATCCTCCGAAGAGAAAATCATATAAAGTGACACTTGAAATGCTGGATGATGAAGATTGGTCTGTAAGATTTGCTCATTTAGAGCAAATGGATCCATCAGAAGATGATCTCCCTGTTTTAGAAAAGGCTTTAAAGGATGAAAAACCGTCAATTAGAAGGCTAGCTACTGTATATTTAGGAATGATTGAAAATCCTTCTGTTTTACCGTTATTATATAAAGCATTAAAGGATAAGTCTGTTACTGTTAGAAGAACAGCAGGAGATTGCTTATCTGATATTGGTGATCCCCAAGCAATGGTTCCAATGATGGAAGCCTTAAAAGATAAAAACAAACTGGTAAGATGGCGAGCGGCCATGTTTTTATTTGAAGTTGGAGATAAATCTGCATTACCTGCTTTAAAACAGGCAGAGGATGACCCTGAATTCGAGGTTAGCATGCAGGTGAAAATGGCGATTGAACGAATTGAAGGCGGCGAAAAGGCAAAAGGATCTGTTTGGAAACAAATGACTGAAAGCAGAAAAGGATAAAATCTTTTTGAAATGCTGAAGAGTATTTGCATAGGGAAACTCTCTATAGTATTCTTTAATTACTTGAAGAAAGATTCGGAGGAGATTTTTTATGTCAATGGCATATGAAGAGTATATGAGACAAATTGTGATGCCCATGAGAGCAGAATTAACAAATGCAGGATTTCAAGAGCTGACAACTGAGGAGGAAGTAGAAGCATTTATGAGTACTGCAAAAGGTACAACTCTGGTTGTTGTTAATTCTGTATGTGGATGTGCAGCAGGTCTCGCACGTCCTGCAGCTACTCAGTCTGCATTAAATGCTGAGAAAAAACCAGATCATCTTATTACCGTATTTGCAGGACAGGATAAAGAAGCAACAAGCAAGATGCGAGAATACTTTAAAGGTTATGAACCTTCATCACCATCTATGGCGTTATTGAAGGATGGCGAGGTGGTTCACTTTATCCCGCGTCATGATATTGAAGGAAATTCAATAGAGGCTATCATGCAAAATCTTGAAAATGCCTTTGATAAATATTGCTAAAAGAGGCTGTCTCTTAAGGGTCTGACCCCCTCCAACAAAACCCGGTATATAGAATTCTTGTTCACTTAAGATCCTATATATTGTGTTCGTGGGGGCAGACCCTTTGGTTTTGAGGCAGTCTCTTTATATGTAAAGAAAGTAGAGATAAAAATGATTGTTACAACTTCAGGAAGGCCAGATATTCATTTGATCCAAACAGCTATGGAGATCGCAACTGAATTGAATGGCCATTTTTTAAAGCGAAATAAACAAGCGGTTGCGGATATTAAAAAATCTCATCGAGAAGATGTCCTTGTTGTAGGAAAAAACCGATTAGAGCTTCATGTTTTAGGTCAAGACAGTCCTTTGTTTTTTCATCCAAATTCGGCAATGTTTCGGATAAAAAGGCTTATAAAAGGTGAAACAGATCCTTTTTGTGAGGCGTGCAGCCTTCAAGAAGGAGATTTCGTTTTAGATTGCACACTTGGCTTGGCGTCAGATAGCATTATTGCAAGCTACGTAGTTGGTGAAAAAGGCTTTGTAAAAGGTATTGAAGAAAGCAAAAGCTTAGCGTATATCGTAAAAAACGGGTTGCAACAATGGGAAACAGGCTTAGATGTTTTAGATCAAGCGATGAAACGGATTCATGTTACGATTAGCGACCATTTATCATATTTACGCGAATGTCCCGAGCATTCATTTGATGTTATTTATTTTGATCCAATGTTTGAAGAAACGATTGAAGGATCGATTGGGCTCCTACCTTTAAAAAGTGTCGCTAATTTTTCAGCGCTCCGAAAAGAAGCAATTATGGAAGCGAAACGAGTTGCGAGACGGAGAATTGTATTAAAAGACCATTGGAAAAGCAGTCGATTTCAAGAATTAGGCTTTACTGTCCAAGTACGAAAATCAGCAAAATTTCATTATGGCGTTATAGAAATTTAGCGATAGCAAATGATAAAAGGGTGGAGGTGTTGAAGATGCCAAAAAGAAGAAAAGATCCTTCAAGAACAGGCTTAAGTTCTCCTAACGTTGAGGGGCAGGGAACTACTATGAATGAAACAAAGGGCAAACAGCTGGATTCAGCTAGAAAGAAAACAAAAAGAACATAACAGCGTAAAAACGGGTGCTCTCAATGTGCTGGCACCCGTTTTTACGCTGTTATGTAATTTAGTCTGTAATTTCTACATAAATAAAATAGGCAAGTGTTATAAAGCAGCCAATAAAGAAAATTGTGTCATAGCTCATCAATTAGCCCTCCTATTGTAATATCCTTAATATGCGTACGTACAACTTATTTTAAACGTTTTTTCCATTTATTAAAAGGGCAATCGTTTACAATAATATAGGTTTGTTCAAAATTGTAATGAATTTGATATATTCATCCTAGTAGGTATATGTTAAGATTGTTAGTATACTAGAATCCTTGGAAGGAAGAACGGGTATGAATAAATGGTTAAGAAAATCACTCGTCATTTTATTTTCGATCGCCACCTTTGGACTTGTAACACCTCCTGCCTCTTTAGCCGTACAGGAAAAGCCTGCAGAGGATACTGTTTCAAAATCTCCGCTTAAAGATGAAAGCGTAGAGCAATCTGCCGCTACTGTCGTTGAAGTAGACCAGCTTCCACCTTCAAAGGAACAAGTTATTTCGACCATTCTGTTAGAAGCAGAAGAAAAATCCTTTAGTAAATTTGGAGATAAAATTAGCGGTGTGATTGAAGATGAATTTAAAGAAGTGATTTTTCCAAAAATGGAAGAAATCATTACATATTATTTAAATGTAGAAGATGACGAATTATTCCAACAGCTCGCTGTTTCAAAACCATCTGGCGGAACGAGCGAAAAAATCTTCCATATTTATAATACGGAGACTGGTGAGGATGTCCTTCGTTTTCATGTTCGAAGAGAAAACCGTCCTTTAGAAGGCTATTGGTTTAATTTCCATTATCATACGTACCATGATTCTTTCCAATCCCATAAAGATTTAGGAAGTATTTATTGGGATAAAAATACCCCGCCAAATTGGATGAGTTATGTTAATTAAGTAAAAATGATAAATAAGCGATACGAAAAAGCACGTTGTATTATAGCGTGCTTTTTTATATGCCGTCAGGTAGAATGTGAAAGATAGTTTAATAGACCTATATATGGTATGATAGAGTAAAAGAATTGTAGAGGTATAGTTTAAAGCTGACAGCCATTTTTGTGTGGCTTAAACGCCTCAATTTAATAAATCTACCAGTCATATTATTTATTTCACCTGAGAGGATGTACATCATGAAAAAGGGTATGATTTTCCTTCTGGTATCGCTTATCTGGGCCCCTTTTTATCATTTAGTACTTGCATCTCCTGAGGGGATACCGCTTTCCTCCTATTCCTTTGCTTCAGCTGAAGAAGTGTTAACCAAACCGATATTGGGAGAAATGGTCTTACTCCCAGAAACATCTTTTTCTGAAGAAGATGCACTTATTATGATTCATAATTTACAAAAAATAGATGAAAATATCTTGATCCTTGCAGCAAATGAAAATATTCAAATAAAATTGTTTAATGGATCGTTAACAAACCAAAATGGATTAAGCAGTCTGAAAGATACAAAACCAAGGGGCTATTCTGACTCTGATCCGAGCTGGAATCAAGTTCCTGGGATGAGTGTAGATAGAGTTGTATATGCCAAGATTGGCCATAGTGAATATGGAAAGGGACATGGATCGGTTTCCCTTGAACTTCATGAAATGGCACATGCTATTGATCGTTACGTCTTTCATTATATCCGTAAAGACCCTAAATTTCTTTCCATTTGGAAGCAGGAGGTTGGCCAGTTATTCCCACTCCAATCTTATTTTCGAAATTTTCCTGAAGAGTATTTTGCAGAAACATTTGCTATGTACTATTTCAGTGAAGATACAAGATCCATCCTTAATAAAAAGGCGCCGATGACTTCATGGTTTATCCAAACATTAGAAAATCAAGCAGAAAAACGTCTCAGGTAACACTATGGTATTCTCAATAAATAATGGTAAAATACATGAAGTAGTTTATGTAAGGGAAGTGGCAAAATGAAGCAATATTTAGATTTATGCAAGCATGTACTTGAGAACGGGGTAAAAAAAGAGGACCGTACTGGTACAGGTACAATTAGTACGTTTGGCTATCAAATGAGATTTAATCTTCAAGAAGGATTTCCGTTAATGACAACCAAGAAACTTCACACGAAATCCATAATCCATGAATTGCTTTGGTTTTTAAAAGGGGATACGAATGTCAAATATCTTCAAGAAAATGGTGTGCGAATTTGGAATGAATGGGCAGACGAAAATGGTGAGCTAGGCCCTGTTTATGGCCACCAATGGCGATCATGGCCGGCAAAAGACGGTTCTACGATTGACCAGATTACCAATGTTGTTAATCAAATAAAAAACAATCCAGATTCAAGGAGATTAATCGTGTCTGCCTGGAATGTAGCTGATGTTGAACAAATGGCATTACCGCCATGTCATTGCTTCTTTCAATTCTATGTAGCAGAAGGCAAGTTATCTTGCCAGCTTTATCAGCGTTCCGCAGATGTCTTTTTAGGTGTACCATTTAACATCGCTTCATACGCACTGTTGGTCCATATGATGGCGCAGGCAACAAATTTAAAGGTAGGAGAATTTATTCATACCTTTGGCGATGTCCATATTTACTTAAACCATTTAGATCAAGTAAAAGAGCAATTGCAAAGAGAGCCAAGACCTTTGCCAACCTTAAAAATCAACAAAGAAGTTACATCGATTTTTGACTTCAAATTTGAAGATTTTTCAATTGAAGACTATGATCCACATCCACATATTAAAGGAGCTGTAAGCGTGTGATTTCTTTATTATATGCAATGGATAAGAACCGATTAATCGGAAGGAATAACCAGCTCCCATGGCATTTGCCTCAAGATTTGGCCTATTTCAAGCGAGTGACAATGAATCATAAAATTGTCATGGGTCGAAAAACGTTTGAATCGATTGGTAAACCATTACCTGGCAGGGAAAATATTATTATTACTAGAGACAAAAATTTTTCATGTGATGGTTGCAAGATTCTTCACTCCATTGAAGAATTCCTCGAACTTGCTAAAAATTGTGAGGAAGAAATCTTTGTAATCGGAGGATCTGAAATTTTTAAAGAAACCCTGCCTTATTCAGATCGTTTATACATCACACATATCTATCATGAGTTTGAAGGTGATACATACTTTCCACAAACAGATGATGAGGAATGGAAAGTGATCACTAAGGAACCAGGTATAAAAGATGAAAAAAACCCTTACGATTTTGATTTTGTCGTTTATGAGAAAATAAAAAAATAAGTTTAAAAAGCAGACTCTATAAAACATGCTCGCTTATATCCTTGGATGGGTCAAGAGCGAGCATGGTATTGAATGAGTCTGCTTTTTGTTTATGGTAATAGATAGAAAAGAATTGAAAAAAAGTGAAAGACTGAACCTGCTAATACAAACAGATGCCAAACAGCGTGATGATATTTAAATCCTCTCCATACGTAGAAGACGGCACCGATTGTATAAAGGACTCCTCCAATAACTAACAAGATAACCCCATTAGCAGCAATATTTGTTGTAATATCATTCCAAGCAAATACAATTAACCATCCCATAATGACATACATAACGGTGGAAAGGAATACAAATTTTTTAACAAAAAACGCTTTAAAGATTGTCCCGGCAATAGCAAGTCCCCATACAATTCCGAACAATGTCCAGCCAATCCAGCCCTTAACAGCAATAAATAAAAAGGGTGTATAGGTTCCAGCGATAAAAAAGTATATGGCGGAGTGATCAAGTACTTCAAAAAAATCTTTTGCCTTTCCTGCTGGAAAGCTATGAACAAGGGTAGATGCAGTATATAAAAGCAGCATAGTTATCCCAAAAATAGTAAAGCTTACAATATGCCAAGCAGTTCCATATATTGAAGAAAAGACAATCAAGACTACAAGAGCTGCCATGCTTAATATTCCACCAATTCCGTGCGTAATAGAATTGGCAATTTCTTCTCCTTTTGAAAATGTATGTGTATTTGCCATATGAGTCCCCTTTCATTAAAGGGTCTTTTAAAATTTTAAACCTTTTTAAAAAGACCATTTATTACTTAGTTTATAGAATATTGTATAATCAAGCAAGCTTCCAAATTCTATGATTTATGAAAGCTGTTACATTTTGAATTTAAATAAAACTTTTCAATAATTCCTTTATATTTTGAATATTCATGATATAATTTCTTATTAACAAGCAGTTGAAAGGGTCGTGAACATGAAGCAAACTATCAATGAATTACAGAAGGTATATGTTGAGGATATTTTAAAAGCGCATCATTTGTTAAAGGATGTTGTTACCCATACACCCTTGCAAAAGAATGAACAGCTTTCAGATAAATACCAATGTAATGTTTATTTAAAGCGTGAGGATTTGCAGGTTGTACGCTCGTTTAAAATTCGCGGAGCATTTAATAAGATTAAACAGCTCGATGAAGGACAAACTGTTAATGGCATTGTTTGTGCAAGTGCAGGGAATCATGCACAAGGTGTCGCATATTCCTGTCGCCAATTAAAAATTCACGGTAAAATTTTTATGCCTTCTACAACTCCGCGCCAGAAGGTTTCACAAGTTGAATTATTTGGTAAAGAATATGTTGATATTATCTTAACAGGAGATACATTTGATGATGCCTATCAAAAAGCTGTAGAGTGCTGTGAGCAAGAAAATCGGACATTTATTCATCCATTTGATGATGTGGATGTCATCGCAGGGCAAGGTACCGTTGCGGTTGAAATTTTAAATGATATTGATGTTGAAATTGATTTCGTCGTAGCTAGTGTCGGAGGCGGAGGTTTAATTTCTGGATTAGGTACTTATTTTAGAAGCATTTCTCCTTCAACAAAAATGATTGGGGTCGAGCCGGAGGGTGCTCCATCATTATTTAAATCAAAAATCGAGGATCAAGTTGTCTCACTTGATGAAATTGATAAATTTGTTGACGGAGCGGCTGTTAAAAGAATCGGCGATAAAACCTTTGAAATTTGTAAGGAGGTTGTCGATGAGGTATTGCTTGTGCCTGAAGGGAAGATTTGTACAACAATTCTTGAGTTATATAATGAAAATGCAGTTGTTGCAGAGCCAGCAGGTGCGATGTCCATTGCTGGGCTTGATTTATTAGGTGAACAAATTAAAGGGAAAAACGTTGTATGTGTTGTTAGCGGTGGTAATAATGATATTGGCAGAATGCAGGAAATTAAAGAGCGCTCGATGATTTATGAAGGCTTACAGCATTATTTTATTGTAAACTTTCCTCAGCGTGCCGGTGCACTTAGAGAATTTTTAGATGAAGTTCTTGGACCAAATGATGATATCAGTCGTTTTGAATATACGAAAAAGAACAACAAGGATAATGGTCCTGCCTTAGTCGGAATTGAATTAAAACAGCGGGAAGATTATGGTCCATTAGTTCAAAGAATGAAGAAAAAAGGCTTCTATTTTACAGAGGTAAATAAAGACAGCAATTTATTTCATTTACTGATTTAAACGACTTGTTAAAATTCTTGGTTAATTCTAGGGAGACTCTTTAGCACTCTGAACATCCGGAGTCTCTCTTTTCAATTTGATGCATCAGAAGTCTCACGAACTTCCTAAATATCATCGCAAAATAAAACGATAACTTACCATTACCGGTAAAAAAATCTTTAAACACGACATATTTAGACAGACTTCATTAATAACTTGGGGTATAATATAGGAAACGGGTAAAAAAGAGGATTGATAACTTGTTATTAAAAAGCCTAGAGTTCAAGCTGATGAATGGACAGAAGGTAAAAATTACTGATATCCCAGTATTGGAGGAAGATAACAAATACCGTTTCATGCTTCAAATCCGTTTACAAACGTTTTTAACGAGCATTTATGCTCAGAAACACCCTAAAAGTATTTACTCATTTAAAGACTACTTAAAAAAGGTGATTAAATGGCCTGATTATGAGGCGATTTTTGGATCCTATATTTTGAAAAACAATGCGTAGTACAAGAAACAATGGGGCTGTCTCAAAAGGGTAACCCTCCACTGGAACACCGTTTGCATTAAAGGACTTCCTGCTAGGTTAGTCTATGGTGTCATTTGGAGGGAAGATCCTTTGAGACAGCCCCTTTTTTCGAATATTGTATAACCCCCTTTAATTTCAAACATATACTGGCCCAGATACGATGGATTTATTTATTATGCAGAGAAAAAGAATTCAAGCCGCCTCAAAAGAAGCTCCCCCTTTTTGAGGCGGCTTCTTCATTTTTTGTTTGCCTACCTAAGAGTCTTTCAAGATTTGTCCTACATAAAACCAGCCAAGTTTTGAAATAACTGGATATTCATAACATATAATTTAACATCACAAATTTATAACAAGGTGGTGAGGGGTAATCGCAGTTATGACATAAAATCTTCACATGCTTCACCTTTTATTAAGGAAGTTAATTTGGTACACTTTTACAAGGTAATGAAAAGTGAAGGGTGAAGATCAATTGAAGAAAATAAAACAATGTCTTGTATTTGCCATTTCAGCTATTGTCATGGTGATGATCTCAGCATGTGGAAGTGAGTCTCCAATAAAAGATCCTTTAAATTATGAGGTGCAGTCATTTTCATACAAAAATCAGGATGGACAAAAAGTTTCATTAGAGAGTTTAAAAGGGGAAGTTTGGATCGCCAACTTTATTTTTACCAGTTGTGAAACGGTTTGTCCGCCAATGACTGCACATATGAAAGAAATTCAAAATCGAATGAAAGCAGAAGATTTAAATGCAAAGATTATCTCTTTCAGTGTGGACCCAGAAACGGATACACCTAATAAATTGAAAGAGTTTGCATCACCTTATTCCATCACATTTGATAATTGGAGCTTTTTAACTGGTTACTCACAAAAGGAAATTGAGGATTTCGCCATGGAAAGCTTTAAAACCATTGTTCAAAAACCGTCGAATTCCGATCAAGTTCTCCACGGAACAAGCTTTTATTTAATTGATCAAAATGGAATCGTTATGAAGGATTATAGTGGAGTTGAAAATCCTCCATATGATCAAATCATAGAGGATATGAAAGCATTACTGACAAAATAAAAATCAATTGAGGCTATTACATAACCAATGGATTAAATCCTTTTAACACAATATATAGAAATCTAAGTGGTTGGAATTCCATATATTTGTGTTTGCTGGAGTGTCAGACCCATTTGAGACAGCCTTAAAACTTCATATAATGATATAATTGGTCCCTAGACTAAAAACCAAGGTGATCGCATGATTCGAAAACTTATTACACTATGTTTGATCTGTTTGTTTTTAACAAGTTGTGTGTCTGAACAAAGCGCGAAGTTGGAATCGAAACCATCTTCCCTAACAACGAAAGCGCAACCTGCTGAAGAGTTCATTCCTAAGACGATAAAAGTAGTTGGGATTGGGGATTCGTTAACGAAAGGAGTAGGGGATGAATCAAATAGCGGCGGCTATGTTGGGATGGTAACGAAAAAATTAGAACAACAGGATGATATTAAAGAGGTATCAATAGAAAATTATGGTGTAAGAGGGCATAAAACAAGCGATCTTCGCCGCAAGCTTAAGGACGAAAAAGTGATTGCAAGTATAAAAGATGCAAATATAATCCTAATGACAATTGGTGGAAATGATATAATGAAAGTTGTTCGAAATAATATTTTTTCTCTTGATTTTGAACCTTTTCGAAAAGAACAAAAAAACTATGAAAGTAGATTTAAGGATATTTACACTTCTTTACGCAAACTAAATTCTTCAGCATTGATAATTTATGTAGGCCTATATAATCCTTTTAAATATATGCTGCCACAGTTACCGGAAATCGATACAATTATAAAAGAATGGAATACAACCACACAGGAAATCATGAAAAATGATGATAGGGCTGTCTTTGTTTCTGTTGAACAAATATTTTCAACAGAATCGGATGAAAGGCTGCTTTATAAAGACGAGTTTCATCCAAACGAAATCGGGTATTCCTTAATAGCAGATAGAGTGTATAATACATTAAAGATTGAGGGTCTTGACCAAGATTTAATTGGCGGAAAAGAGTGAGTATCCTATGAATAAATGGAAATTATCGTTTTTTATCTTACTTGTTATAAATTTATTGTTCGTTCTTTTGATCACGTCTTTATTATTTATTCCTAGTCAAAAGCCATCTGAAAAAGTAAATCATGCTGATAAAGAAGAGATAGCGGTGCCTTTTTTAATAAGTACTGACAAAAAATCGTTAACAGATTTAATTAATCATTACTTAGAAGAAGAGACAGATCAAGAGAACTTACAATATCGCGTAGAACTAAAAGAAAATGTCAATGTGTATGGAGTAATAAATGCATTTAATAAAGATATAAATATGGCATTAATTCTCGAACCGATCGTTAAACCTGACGGGAATATGCAGTTGTTTGTCAAAGAACTTTCAATTGGCAGGTTAAAATTGCCTGTTTCATATGTATTAAAATATATGAACACAAATTATGACCTCCCTGACTATGTGGTGATTGACTCAGGGAAAAAAATAATAGATATTAATCTAGATCAGTTAACGTTAAAAAATGGCCTGAGCGCCCGTGCAGAAAGCTTTAATTTAAAAGAGGACGATATTACCTTTCAACTGTTAGTGCCATTGCCTTAAAGGGCTAACATAATTGATGTTGGCCCTAGCGGTAGTTAAAACTAGTTACAAATACACATGATCATAAATGATTCGAAATACCCTCTATGTTCAGCCTAGAATGACTCTGGTAAAACATGTATACTTAAAAATAAGCCAATGCATGGTGGTTATTCTTTTGAATAGGCGGGTAAACAGAAGTTGTCACTCTAAAAGTATGATCATTTTCTTAACTTGTCTATATGCTTTTACTAGATAAGGTGCTCCATCCCTTTTACCACAGAAAAGAGGAGGGTTTTTTATGTTTTGTACAAACTGTGGGGCCAATCGTATCGAAGCCAATGCTAATTACTGTTATCATTGTGGAAAACCGCTCAGCAAACCGGATGATCCAAAAGCGAAAAAATTAAAAAGACTACAATATCTCCTACCATTACTAAGTTTTATTCTTGTCATTATAATTCTTTATACTACGAAACTATATGAAATGAAAGTAAATGCGAAGGTGATCGCCTTTCAAGAAAAAGGAGAGGAAGCAGCTTTAGCAGGAGAGTTCGATAAAGCGTTACGCTATATCGAAAACGGCCTCTCATATCGTAATGATTACGAAATATTAATACAGGATAAAGAAATGATTCTTGTAATAAAAGAGCTAAAAGAAGAACTAGATGCAGTAGAAAAGAAAATAATGAATGAACAATTTGCTGCTGCTAAAAGCGAAATTAATGTATTAAAGAACCAGGTTGATCAAAGTAATCAATCACCGTTATTTATTAGTCTTTCACAGGATATTCAACAAGTTGAAACAAGTGTTACGGTAGGCGAAATAAAAGAGGAAATAAATAAACTTACGACAATTGATGAACTTGCTGCTAAATTGTCTACCTTATATACATTAGAGCTTTCAGAAGCATCTGAGTTAAAACAGCAAATTTATACGAAGATGGTGACGATTAGTGCTACAGAGGCTGAGAAACGTCTAGAGGACAAGCATTTTAATCAAGCTGTAAGAGTAATTGAGGAAGCACTTGAATATGTGGTTAACAATGAAAAGCTATTATCGTTAAAAGAGAGAGTCATTGCTGAAAAAACATCTTTTGAAAAAGCGGAGCAGGAGCGAATCGAAAAAGCAATGCTTGCTGCTAAAAAGGAAGAAGAACGAAATCTGACGAAAGCAGTTCAATTAACAACAAGTAAAGTAAATGTTGATAAATACGGTGATGCGTATATAAATGGAAAGGTGAAAAATAGTGGAACCGAGACCGTTCATTCGATCGTGATTGAATTTAACGTTTTGGACGAAAATGGGAAAAAGCTGGAGTCTGGTAAAACAAATGTCTTTCCGAATAAACTAGAACCTGGTCAATCAGGTGATTTTGAGCATGTCACATATTCTGTAAAAGAAAATGCGAAAGTAGAAATAACGAACATATCCTGGCTGCTAGAAGAGAAGAAAGGATAATTTATGAATAAAAAGCTTTTAGTAATTAGTATTTGTCTGTCGGCTTTTATATGGATATGTGGCGGTATCGGTGTTTTATATATAAAAGATAAAATGGCTAAACAGGTATTTAGCGAATCCTTGCTTCTAAAGAATGATGATTTTTTGGAAAATGAACAAGCAATTCCTGATTTAAAGGAAATTATTCGTGAGGCTCAGAAAAAGGTTGTTATGGTGGAATTAGATGACGGATCTGTGGGGTCAGGTTTTTTATATAATAACAAAGGCGATATCATTACAAATGCTCATGTCATTAATGGTGCAAAGACTGTAAAAATTAGAACGACAGATGCAAAAGGGTTTGTAGGAAAAGTAATTGGGATGAGCACAGAAACAGATGTTGCGGTTGTACGTGTGGATGGTTTAAAAGAAACGGATCCCCTGCTATTATCACCGGGTTTAAAGCTTGAAATTGGTGATGAAATATTGGCTTTAGGCAGTCCCCTTGGTTTCCAAAATACAGTGACTACCGGAATTATCAGCGGGACTGACAGAGAATTACATGTAGAACCATATGTATATGAAAATGTCTATCAAATTTCAGCCCCGATCGCTCCAGGCAATAGCGGCGGTCCATTAATAGACCGTAAAACGGGGATGGTGGTTGGAATAAATTCCGCTCGTATTGAGCAAGGAAGCATTGGGTTTAGCATTCCAATAAGTTCGGTCTTACCGCTCGTTAATAGCTGGTCTGAAACCCCGATGAAAAATCTTCCAGCTTCATCAACGGTTGACGTTTCAACTGAAATAGATGAAAATGAAATGCAAGATACAGCCGATTACTTAGTAACCTATTTTATTGAAAGTATCCATTATCGTGATTTTGTTACAGCATACTCGTTGTTAGGGAGCAAATGGCAAACAAATATGGATTATGATACATTTCGCAGACGATATTTGAATACTATTTCAATAAGTATTATGGATCTTAAGACAGAGATGAAGGAAAATCACATTATTGTTAAAACAACCTTAACGGCAAAAGAGCAAAATGGCAAAGAACAAGTGACGAAAACCTATAAGATGAACTATGAAGTAGCTTATGAAAATGATCAAGCTAAAATAATAGCAGAGAAAAAATAGATTGATTATTTGTTTCATTTTCATCTTATGTGAATAGTGATTGTTTTTTGCAGTTCATACTAATCAAATAAAGACACTTTTGGCATATAAATAATGATAGGGGGATTCTTAATGAAAAATAAGTTTGTATTATTCGGGATGGTAGCGATCTTAATTTCAATCATTTTTGGCGGATTTGCTTATCAGCAATTTGTAGCAGAAAATATGGATGAAGTATATTTGAATATTGGATATAGTACACTATTTTTAAGTATTGCTATCTATTTATGGCATATGAAGGATGAGAAACAAAAAAACAATGGTTGAAGAACGGGCTGTCTCAAAGAAGGTATGACCTTTATGTTGAGATAGCCCATTTTTGATATTAAGTATAATTATTATTGAGCTTCTTCTTCTGTTGTCTCAGTTTCAGCGCCTTCTTCAGTTTCTGTTCCTTCCTCAGTTTCAGCGCCTTCTTCAGTTTCTTCTGTGTTTGTGTTTTCAGTATCAGTTTCCTCTGTGTTGTTACATGCAGCCATTAAAAATACAGCAAGTAATGATGCTCCGACTTTTAATAATAAGCTTTTTTTCATTGTTTTTTCCTCCCATGTAACGAATGAGTAATCTTTTTTGAACCAGCTGGCTCAATCTAATAATAATTGAAATTTTCAGGAAGTATACGGTTTTTACAAAATCTGTACATACTCTTTAAAAACTTTAAATAAAGTTAAAATTTGTTAATACTATTTACAGTAAATTATTGTAAAAGTAGGTAAAATGGTTGTTACTATCGCTTATAATCAGTCAGTAGTCATAGGTAGCAATATAAAAAATTTCGAAACATATTTTTCTATGAGCTGGAAAAAATGAAGGTAACACTTTTCTAGGAGGGGTTGTTTTGACTAAAAAGATCGCTAACTTCAGTTACGAGTCTGATGGAAAGATGGGAAAAGAGAAAAAGCCGATAATGAAACAAAATGAAAAAAGTGATAAACAATTGTTTTTTAATTCAACTCAAAATAGTGAATAAACAAAAAAGAGAGTGGCTTCTCTAATGAGAAAAGAGCTGCCACTTTCTCTTGTCCTTATTGATTAAGTTGAGCTCTTTTTATAAATGAAAGCTCATCCTCAATAAGACCGCATACACCGCATTGAATTCTGTATTCTGGCCCTTTATAAGTTACATGAAAGGGGTCCAGTGTTCCTTGCTCCAATTCCTCCACAATGTCTCCTGTTTGCGGATTTAATTTTACTGATTTAACATGTTGTTCAATTATATTGAATCGTGAACGATTTGTTTTGCAGTTTGGGCATAAGTATGGAGCCGGCATATTTATTACACCTCCTAGTATTTTACAAACTAGCATGTGTATAATCGCGGAAAATATGTATAAAAACGATAGCGACTGTCAAAACCCCTAATATGGCAGCAGCTATCGTTATTAGTTTTTGTATACCTATTACGCCTTCAATAATTTATTAAATAAGGTAATAAAGTTCTCGATGTCTTGGTCATTAAAGTCATTAAATTTTTCTAATAAAAAGTCCGTTTTCTTTTTTTCAAATAATTCCAAAGTAATTTTTCCTTCATCAGTTAAGTGAAGATCGACAATTCTTCTATCTTGAACAGAGCGGACGCGCTGAATCCAGTTTTTTTCAATTAAAGAATCAGTTACTGCTGTAATGTGGGAAGCAGAAACATTTAACATTTTTGATAAATCAGATGATTTTTTGGACCCTTGTTCGTAAAGGGTTTTTAATATAAAAAATTCATTTCTTGACATTTCGTTTTCATAAACAAGATTCATATCCTGACGTAATTTTCTGTATACAAGGCGCATAAGTGCTTCCATTTCATACATTTTATCTTGACGACTTTTCAAGCTTATTTCCTCCGAACCTACAAAATATTCTTTTTTTTAGACTAAGGAATGATTTTAGATGTGTCAAGTTGTATTTACGTTTTACAAAGTTGATTTCCTTCATTTATACGGGTAGTTTTACGAACTCACCGTGAACATCTGATAAATCGCACTATAATCTAATCAAACAGTTTACTTCCATCCGTTTTATATCTTGCTATATAATAAGGACAATGAGTAAAAGAAGGGGGCATTTCACAATGATGAATAGTGATAAGCTTGAACTTGCAACATTTGCAGGGGGATGCTTTTGGTGTATGGTGCAGCCCTTTGATGAGCTGCCAGGGATTGTAAGTGTGATATCCGGTTATACAGGCGGTGATAAAGAAAATCCTACTTATGAGGAAGTTTGCTCTAATACAACTGGTCATCTTGAGGCTGTCCAAATTACCTTTCAGCCTGATCTCTTCCCATACGAAAAACTATTACAATTATTCTGGCAGCAAATTGACCCTACAGATGCGGGCGGTCAATTTTTTGATCGCGGAGAATCGTACAAAACAGCGATTTTTTATCATTCTCCAGAACAGAAAAAGTTGGCTGAGGAATCAAAACAGGAATTAGAAGCAAGCGGGCGTTTTTCAAAGCCGGTTGTAACGAAAATACTTAAAGCAAAGCCGTTTTATCCGGCAGAAGATTATCATCAAGATTTTTATAAAAAAAATACAATAAGGTATAAGCAATACCGAACAGGCTCTGGAAGAGACAAATTCATTGAGCAGCATTGGAAAGGCAAAGATCAGAAGAAATTAAGAGAATCTTTAACACCAATGCAATATGAGGTAACTCAAAATAATGGTACTGAGCCCCCTTTCCATAATGAGTTTTGGAATCATAAAGGGGAAGGGATCTATGTTGACATTGTCTCAGGAAAGCCGTTATTCAGCTCAAAGGATAAATATGACTCAGGCTGTGGGTGGCCAAGCTTTACAAAACCAATTCAAGAATTCGAAGTAGTTGAAAAACTTGATACCTCACATGGGATGGTTCGAACAGAAGTTAGAAGTAAAACAGCAGATTCTCATTTAGGACATGTGTTTAATGATGGACCAGGACCTAATGGGCTCCGTTACTGCATTAATTCAGCAGCATTAAAGTTTATACCGAAGGAAGATCTAGAAAAAGAGGGATATGGAAAATATGTTTCTTTATTTCAGGTAGAGAGGTAAGAAGGACTCTTTATTGATAGATAAAAAAAGAGCTTAAAATGATGGGAGATGATAAGATGGCGGTTTTGGGTTTTGAACATGTCGGTATTCAAGTTGCTAATATAGAAAAATCAATTCAATTTTATCAGGAAGTCGTTGGGCTTGAGTTAATCGATCGATTTATGCATACTGATGGCGATAAGGATCTTGCATTTTTAGGAGTAAATGGAGAAATTATTGTTGAATTTATTGAAGGGTATAATCCTGATCTTCCGGACGAAGGTAAGGTTCATCATGTCGCATTTAGAGTTGATCATATTGAGGATGAACAAAAAAGACTTGATAGTGCAGGGGTTGAATGGATTAATAAAGAAATTACCACTCTTCCAAACGGCGCAAAATACATCTTTTTTAGAGGACCTGATCAAGAATGGATCGAGTTTTTTGAGAAGTAAAAACGAAAAAGTTGTCTTAATAGGGTTGTTTCTATACTTACAGAAGCAGCCCTTTTTAATTTACTTAAAATGGGCGAATGCACATACCATACAACCCACCCATGACATAAAGTAATGTGAATTCTAATTTAGGTATATGAGGAGTGAAAGAAATGCATTGCTACTATGATCATGGATATCCTTACGGACAATATGGGTATGGAAATAGCTTTGTTTTAATCGTAGTTCTTTTCATCTTATTAATTATCGTTGGTGCGGCATACGTATAAAAAGTCAAAAGTTGAAGAGCTCCATATGTGAGCTCTTTATTTGTCATAAATGTTAACCGAAATAATAAATAAGTTGACAAAGGATCTTTTCTTCCATTACCATAATTTTAATACAATAATGGGGGAATGTAGATGAATTGGGAAAAATTAGCTGAAGAAGTCATTGAAGGAAAAAGAATAAATGAAATGGAGGCAATGGCAATCCTGCAATGTTCTGACGATGATTTATTACTGCTGTTAAACGGAGCTTTTAAAATTAGAAAATACTTTTATGGAAAAAAAGTTAAGCTAAACATGATCATGAATACAAAATCAGGGTTATGTCCAGAAAATTGCGGATATTGCTCACAATCTGTTGTGTCAACAGCGCCAATTGAAAAATATAGAATGCTAGATAAAGAGACAATATTAAAAGGTGCCCAACAGGCCCACCACCTAAATGTGGGAACATATTGTATTGTTGCAAGCGGAAGAGGTCCGTCAAATAAGGAAGTGGATCATGTGGCAGATGCAGTAAAGGAAATTAAAGCAAAATATGGGCTAAAAGTATGTGCTTGCTTAGGAATCTTACAACCCGACCAAGCAAACAGGCTAAAGGAGGCAGGGGTTGACAGATATAATCATAATATAAACACCTCACGAAGCCATCATTCTGCAATTACAACAAGCCATACATATGATGATCGAATAAATACGATTGAAACAGTCAAAATGAGCGGGATATCCCCATGTTCTGGTGTTATTATCGGAATGCGTGAATCTCTAAATGATGTCGTGAATATGGCATATCTTTTAAGAGAATTAGATGCAGACTCTATACCAGTAAACTTTTTGCATGCCATTGATGGGACCCCTTTAGAGGGTACAAATGAATTAAACCCAAGATATTGTTTAAAAGTTTTGGCCTTATTCCGCTATGTCAATCCAACAAAAGAAATTAGAATTTCAGGTGGTCGAGAGGTGAATCTAAGGTCATTACAGCCCCTCGGATTATATGCGGCTAATTCAATATTTGTAGGTGATTACTTAACAACAAAAGGACAGGAAAGTACCGATGACCATAAAATGCTTGAAGATTTAGGGTTTGAAATAGATTTTCTCGTACATAGTAAGTAAAATGACAGGCTTTAAGGTTTCATTCCATTCCTTAACAAGCTATAATAGAAAAATCTTATTGCTGGGGGAATGAGTAATGAAATCTTTTTATCATTATTTAATGAAATATCGACATCCTAAGCCAAAGGACGAGCTTTCAAAATTTGCGAATGAAGCATATCAAGACCACAGTTTTCCAAAAAATTCTGAAAGCTATGATGAGGTAAGTTCATACTTAGAAATGAATGGACACTATCTAACAAGTATGTCGATATTTGATGAAGCGTGGGAGCGTTATCAAAATGAGATTCTAAAACAACTTTAGTACATAAAATAATTTGGTCTAAAGCAATTATATAGCCCTTTGTATACTCAAAGCTGGTTCATCTAGTCAATAATGACATCTAGATAAACCAGCGTTTTTTAGGGGAATAAATGACACTCCCTTACTGAGTGGAAGCTGTTTCATTCTAAATGCAGCCCATGACGAAATATGAAAAACAGCATATACTATCATATCTTTCATAATCACGACAAAGGAGAGATGGATAGTGAAAAATACAAACAGGCCAAAATTTAATATTGGGGATATTGTCGTGATTATTATGTATGGAACGGTTGGGACAATTACAAAGCTTCATAAGGTTGACCAGCATTTTGTTTATGAAGTAAATCACAGTGACATCTTATTCTTTGAAAATGCTCTGCAATTATTTTCGGACTATGATGGGACAGTGATTGAAACGGAGCAGATTAGAATAGAAATTCTCTATCAAATTGGGGATATTGTCATTGTAAAAGGTTATGGAAGTACATTATTCCGAATCGTTGGCATTCGAACAGAGGTATGGAGATATGCCGACGATGGATGGGAAGAATTAACATATGAATTAACTAGAATCTCAGATGGTGCATGGCTGGAAGCAACAGAAGATGAGATGAGCTTAATGGTAGGTAACCAAGAAGCAGAATCATTCATTCAGCAACTTCATCTTAATAATACAATTGGAGAGAAAGGCCCTTTTTCCGTTATGATGATAAATCAACATAAAAAAGGTGAAAAGGAAGCTTCAAAAGAGCTGCAGAAACGAAACAAACTGATTGATGAATTATTGGATATTTACAATGATTATAAGGCTTTATATGAACTGTTCAATGATCCAGAATATAAAGAAATGATGGATTATATCTTGAAAAGGCTACGTAACTATTGAAAAAAAGGAGATGGAGTTTAAAACAAAGATATTAATAAAAGATAAAAAAAGTAAGGTATACAGAAAAATAGAATCCCTGAAAATAATCCTTTAATCATTAATTGCAATAGCTTTTCATATCCCGGTCCATCTATAAATTGAAGGATTTTATTAGCAGATTTTTCTTCTTTCCTGATTATTTCTTTTTGATTCATTGCGTTTAACATTTCGTCACCCCACGTAAAGTAATGTAAGAGCTTGTCCATCTAAAACTATTTATATGTTCAAGTTATTTCTTTATTCCTCTATTTAACACTTGAGGTTCTCATTTTTGTTCAGGTAATGTAAAACTTTCCTATTGATTCAGTCGCAGGCATTTGTTTAGTAAACAGTTAGTTTGAAAACGACTTTAACCCTTAAGGATGACTGGTCTAACATGACCCTTTAGGTGAAAATTTTTATTTTAAAGACATATGTCCTTTTCAGTGGACATAAACAATAAGAGGGGGGCGATATTGTGAAGGAAATTGAAGTGGTAATTGATACAGAGGAGATTGCTGAGTTCTTTTACAATGAGCTCACAAAAAGAGGGTATGTTCCAGGAGAAGATGAACTGGAAGAATTAGCAGATATTACATTCGATTACCTTCTAAAAAAATGCATTATTGATGAGGATTTAGATTTTGAGATGGAAGATTAATAATTGCTGACATTTGGGGCTGAACATTAAAAAAAGATTGCAACCGTCAGCCACAACCAGAAGTAATTTTTACTATTTACTTGAGATACTAGTTATCTCTTTTTTTTTTTCGGGGAATTGAATGGGTGTCAGTTTTCCTAATGCTGCTAACATGTGAAGATCATGTTTTACTTCTTTTGTAAGATCTCCATTCTCAACAATCATGCCTCTTTCAAAACCTTTAATCAGAGTGATGTCAGTAAACCAATCAAGATGATGAGAAAAATGATGTGAGACATTATCCCATGCGTCAACTAGTGAGGGACTATAAATTATCCGATTATCCTGGAGTTGTTTCGAAAAAAAATGCGGCCAATAGTCGCTTCTAGAAGCAGTATGGCTAACATGGTTCGCAAAATGCACGATGGAATCAAAACAAAGTTTTGAGAACAAAATGGAATAGAGTTGTTTCCCAATCTTAATTCGTTCTTGTACTGAAGAAAAATCACGGACCTCAATGCCGGCTAATGAATAATTTCTTAAAAAGGGATAACGTTTATATGGAAAAATAACATGGGTTAATCCCAGTTTTTCTTGCATAACATATGTGAATGTCTTAAAAATTTCTTTTGTTATTGTAAAATTGATCAAATGTTTTTCTACATATTGCTGTTCATTTGTGATTAACGCTAAAGTTAATAATTGTGAATTAGATGATAAAAGGAAATGTTCCCATACTGGAATCATAAATTTTGTTATACGTAACGCTGGCAGCAAGTGAAAGAGAGAGGTGTTCTCCCTTTTACTTATTTCATAAAGTAGCAGCTGAGGATAAGCATCTTGAAAAATTAAGGCATTTGCCCGTTCTAAAAAATGGAATAATTTTTCCTTTTCTTTATCAGCTAATAAGCGACCAATTAATGAGCTCTTTAAGTCAGTCATATTATATCCTCCATTACGGGAAACCATATGTGCAAGCAAGGCCCAATGAATTTCTTTATGTCTGTTAAAGAATTGGAGATATGCTTTTGTACGAGTTATATTATTAACATTATGTTTCTTCGTCTCTCTTTGAATGTACCATATTAATTTCCGCTCGTTTTGGTTTGTTATGATTGGTGAAGGATGTGTTAAAGTTTCATACAGATCATTGTAAAGCTTATGACGTACATCCTCTGAAATAGAGGAGGCTTCATTCGTTTTTTTTTTGTTGCAAGTTAAATAGTTTTGCCATTCCATACATATGATTCATCCTTTTGTAAAGAGGAATTAATAATTTTATCATCACTTTAGGTTATAATGGATGTATTATTGTATGAAAAAGTGAAACCTTTGTTCTTTTATGTCGTATATATTTTTATAAAATATGAAAAGAGGGATTATGTATGTTAAAAAAAATCATTAAATCAATTGTCTCCTCCAATAAGCATTCTCATCACCGCCATTATAGTTCAAGCGATTTTAAACGTCGTAAGAGCGGTTACCATCCATCAAAATATGGTCATCAGTATTATAAGAAAAAGCATAAATCAAGTGGTTTCTTTAGCTCATATAGCAGTTAATGAAGAAAATTTATTCAAAATTAATTGAATTATGTGAAACTCCTTTTAAGGCAGCTGACAGGATTGGCGGTAAATACACAATTATCGATATGTTAGGGAAAGGCAGTTATGGGTTTACGTATCTAGTTAAAGATGATCTTGGTTCAACCTATGTCTTAAAACAATTACGTAGATATAAAACGCTCGAGGCAGCAGGCCGTGAAGCATTTAGACGTGAGGCAAATATATTAATGAACCTAAACCACTCTGCTTTTCCGGCCTTTTCCGAACAATTTGAGGAAAATCAAAAACAATTTATCGTGATGGAATATAAAAAAGGAAAAACGTTCGAGGAACTTATTTTTCAAGAAAATCGATTTTATTCAGAATCAGCTGCTTTAAAAGAGCTGTACGAAATATTAAAATTAGTCAAATATATCCATGAGAACGGCTATGTTCATCGGGATTTAAGAATCCCAAACATATTAAAAAATGAAGAAGAGTACTATATCATCGATTTTGGTCTTGCCAGAAAAATTGATGAGAAAACTAATGACAATAAAGAAAATTTAAACCATCTAGAAAAGCGATTATTTCGAGAAGTTGCCTTTAAAAGTGACTTCTATGCTTTAGGACATTTTTTATTGTTTTTGCTTTACTCCTCTTATGTACCAACATCTAAGAAACAGCAAAGCTGGGAAGAAGAATTGCAAATTTCATATTCAACAAAAAAAATATTGCGGAAAATGCTGCAATTAGATGAACCATATCAAGATATTTCATCGCTTTTAAAAGATGTTACACCATGTATTTAATGGGAGGAAAAGAGATATGTCACTTTTTAACAAAATTTTAGCCAGTGTAGGTATAGGGTCGGCAAAAGTCGATACTAAACTTGCTCAATCATCTATTAAAGCTGGTGAAGAGGTTGATGGCATTGTTGAAATTAAAGGAGGAAACATTGAGCAAAAGGTTGATGAAGTCTATTTAACAATAAATACGACTTATGAAAAAGAAGATGATGACAAAGTTGTTCATAAACAGGCTGTCATCTCAACTATTAAGCTTAACGAGCCTTTTGTCATCATGCCTGGTGAAACCAAAACGATTCCGTTTAAATTAGAAGTTCCGCTTGATACTCCGATTAGTGCCGGTGCTTCAAAAGTATGGGTGCAAACCGGGGTGGATATAAAAGGTTCAGTCGATCCAAGTGACCGTGATATGTTAGAAATTTTGCCGCATGACATGATGGATGAAGCATTAAAGGTGTTTTCAGAGCTTGGATTTACATTAAGGAAAGTAAAAAATGAGGAAGCTTCTTATAAAATTCGTAAAAGGCTGCCCTTTATCCAAGAATTTGAGTTCATTCCTAACTCAGGTCAATATTATGAGAAATTTGATGAAGTTGAGTTGATCTTCTTTCCACTTAACGAAGAAAAACTTGAAATTATTATCGAGGTTGATCGCCGTTCAAAAGGTTTGGCAGGTTTATTCTCAGAAGCATTAGACATGGATGAATCGATCATTCGTTTTTCACTAAATAAACATGAAATGCCGACACTAAAAGCTACATTTATAGATATTTTAAAGAAGCATGGTTAATAGTAAAAGAGAAAATACAATTTATTTTAAAGGGAGCGGGATGAAAGATGTTTAAAAAAATTGCTGCTGATGCATTAGGATTATCAGATATAGGTACGATCATACACCCATCTGATTATGATAAAACAGATGCTGATGATTATGTGATGCACGAAGATAATGAAAAGATTTATTTTTTAATCAAAACGAAATCTGATGAATATTGTTTTACAAACCTTGCCATCATTCACGTAGATGGAACCAGTGCAGCTTCATCAAAGAGAACACTTAAGCGTTATCCTTATTCTCAACACAAGATTTCTGGAGTCCTCCTTGAAACAGCTGGAAAAATTGACATGGATGTAGAAATAAAATTCTTAATAGGCAACGAAAGAATGGACATTGATGTGCGTAAAGATCAAATTGAGCAATTGAAGGATCTTTACAAAGCATTACTGCGTATTTCAGAAATCTCCTATGAAAATGAGATTATGCTGACAATGGCATCACAAAGCTTAGACAAAGCAGTAGCTGTTCTGCAAAACTCAAGAACGGACGATAACAGTCTTGCTGATACATATAAGGGATTAACAGAATTTGGCTTTAATTGGCTTTCGACAGCCCGCGAACAATACCATGAGAAGGATTTTGGGGAAGTATTTGAAAAATATATTAATAACTAAAATTGAATAATAATAGTAAGAACTGGAGGGGTATGATCCTTCAGTTTTTTTGTGTAAAAATAATTTAAAAATACCTATTTACCTTGACGTTACGTAAAGGTGTATAGTGAAGTTGTCAGGAGGTGAAAGGATGGAATACACAGTGCAAAAACTAGCAAGATTAGCAGGCTGCAGTACAAGGACACTCCGTTATTATGATGAAATTGGGATTCTTAAGCCGGCAAGAATCAACTCATCAGGGTATCGCTTGTACGGAAGATCAGAGGTTGATCAATTGCAGCAGATTCTTTTTTATCGAGAATTAGGGGTAAGCTTAGACACAATTAAACAAATAGTATCTTCTCCTTCCTTTGATCGGTCAAAAGCACTAAAAGAACATCGCCAACAGCTTCTGGCAAAACAGGAACAAATCGAAAGGCTGATTGCTAATGTTGATAAAACATTAGCTGAAGCAGAAGGGAGAATTATGATGTCTGATAATGAAAAATTTGAGGGATTTAAACAAAAACTGATAGAAGAAAATGAAGAAAAATACGGAGAAGAAATTCGTGCCAAATATGGGGATGAACAGGTTGATAAAAGTAACCAGAAATTTAAAAACATGACAAAAGAGCAGTATGCCGAGGCTGAGCAGCTTGGTGAAGAGGTGCTTAAAATCCTAAACGAAGCTTTCCACACAGGTGATCCTGCAGGCGAGCTTGCGCAAAAGGCGGCAGACCTCCATCGAAAATGGTTAACTTTCTATTGGGGGGAGTACTCAAAAGAAGCTCATGCAGGTCTTGCACAAATGTATGTAGATGATGAGAGATTTACCGCATACTATGATAAAAAACAACCTGGCTCAGCTGAATTCTTAAGAGATGCTATCTTGATCTACAAAGGGATGAAAAACTAAATTTACTCGAGCAAAAAACGATTGGTTTTTATAAAGCCAGTCGTTTTTTTAAATTTTTAGAAAGATGACTGACGACTATAAATGATATACAATGATTTGTAAGTGCTAGTCCTAACTTGGACACGTCAGTTCTTGCTACTTTTATGATGAAGGGGGAACGAACATGAGAAAATGGTTCCTTTTAACACTTCTGTTGTTTATAGCGTGTGCTGCTGCTTATCCCCTCAAAATGATAACGGGTTTAGATGAAAATGTAACACTGATCTTTGAAAAAATACGGCTTCCCTTTATGACCGATTTCTTTTTAATTATTTCAGAAATTGGCTCGATAAAATTTTATTTGCCCGTATCTGCAGCTTTAGCGGCTTTTTTTATTCTGAAGCGAAAGGTATTAGATGCCCTTTTTCTATTAGCTTTGTTGTTTAGTGTTAGATTTTTAAATTACCATTTAAAGGAAATTTTCAGCAGGGAGCGACCAAACTTCAATGCTGTTTATGAAGCATCACATTTTAGCTTTCCGAGCGGACATTCTATGAATTCTGCGGCTATATACAGCTTTATTTGTTATTTACTGATCACACGTTTCATTCACAAAAAAAATCAAAAGCAAGCGATAATAATCTCCACCATGCTCTTAATTGCTTTAATCGGTATTAGCAGAATTTACTTAGGTGTTCATTTTCTGACAGATGTTATTGCAGGATTTAGTGCTGGAATTGCTTGGTTTATTTTCGTTACAACAGTATTTGATAAAATAAGTAAGAAGTTCGAAAATAATAGAAGCATTTAGAAGCAGTATTATTAGCTTTATCCAAAAGGTTGAAAACAACTAAATAGAATCCAATGAGTATGAGCAGCCGTTTTAAAAAAAAGGGTCTAACACTACCTTTGTAGGGGTCAGACCCTTTTGAGACATTGGTCTTGTTTGTTTATAAATGATGACCAGGTCCATTTTTTCTCTTTGCAGAGGTATGCTCCTTTGCGTGTGCATTCTCTTCTGCTGCTGTAACTTCAGGAGGGATATGATTATTCTTTTTAGGCGTATTTCGATTCCGATGTTTTTTCCCCATCACTGTTACCTCATTTCATTTGTTTTATTTGTATTGTGAGTTCTTTGTTTTTGTCCTTTTTTTGATTCATGAGGGTGGCCCCCATTACGTGACCCAGGGTTTGTTTCATTTGCATATTCAACAGCTTGTGCTAATTTCTTTTTCAAAATGATCCCTCCATAAAATGATTTGCATTTTTATGTTAACCGTTTATTTTTCTTATAAAGCTGACAAATAATGCTTAGAATAATAAATAGTTAATAAGTTGAATGAGAAAAAATGTTATTCGTTTATAACTTATGGTATAGTAAGGTGACTTTTACTGTTACCTTAATAGGAGGGAATCTATAGTGAGTGTTCATATTGGTGCAAAAGAAAATGAAATTGCTGAAAAAGTTTTGCTCCCTGGAGATCCACTACGTGCTAAATATATCGCAGAAACATTTTTAGAGAATGTGACTTGTTATAATGAAGTAAGGGGAATGCTGGGTTTTACTGGCACATATAAAGGGGAGCGTATTTCTGTCCAAGGAACAGGTATGGGCGTGCCATCGATTTCAATTTACATAAATGAATTAATGAACAGTTACGGCGTCCAAGAGCTGATCCGTGTAGGAACATGTGGTGCAATTCAAAAAGACGTAAAGGTTCGGGATGTCATCTTGGCGATGAGTGCTTCAACAGACTCACAAATGAATCGATTAACTTTTGGCGGGGTTGATTATGCACCAACGGCTAATTTTCAGCTTCTTAAGAAGGCATATGAAACTGGGATTGAGAAAGGTCTAAACTTAAAGGTTGGAAATGTGTTTACTGCAGATATGTTTTATAATGATAACGCAGAATTAGAAAAATGGGCTCGATATGGGATCTTAGCCATTGAAATGGAAACAGCAGCTTTATACACATTAGCAGCAAAATTTAATCGAAAAGCACTTTCTGTTTTAACAGTTAGTGATCATATTTTAACTGGCGAGGAAACAACTTCAGAAGAACGGCAAACAACCTTTAATGACATGATTCTAGTTGCTCTCGATGCTACTAAAAAATAAAGTATTTTAAAAAATGTTTGATTAAAAAACGTGTGCGCTAAGCACTCGTTTTTTTGTACTATCGGAAAGTATAAGATTTTATAGATGACTAAGGCTTTCGCCATTAGGACTTTGCGATAAGCAAAGTTTTTCAAATATGCTAGGTACGCACATATTTAAGCCTTGCATAAATGCGAAATTTGTCTATATAATTTTACTAACTGGAGCAAAAAGTACGTTTGTATCTCTGGGTATAAAGGGAAGGATGAGAGTAGGAGCTTATAATCATTTATTTCGGGTGACAATTAATGATAAAATATGAATGTTATTGATCGTAGATAGGGTGATAAAATGTATGTTTATGTAAAAATAGCCATTATTTTGCTGCTTAGTGTAACATTAACTGCGTGTATGAGTTTTTCATTACCTAAAGGAATTTCTTTTAGCGGAGAACATGAGGGGCAGGATATTAAACAATCTGGACAAAAAAACAATATTGAGCAAAATATTGAACAAATTGAAGAGCAAATAAATGAAGATTTCTTATTAGAGTCACAATATTTTAATGTTGTAAAACAAGCAAATGGGAATAAAATTATTGAAAATCCAACAAACATTCTCGTCATGGTAAATAAAGAGTTCAGTTTACTTGAATCATATGAGCCAGCTGACTTAGTTGTTCCTAATGTAGAATTTTCCTTTGGTGACGCAGATGTACCTCAGCGTTATTTGAGAGAAGAAGCGGCAAAGGCATTAGAAGAATTATTCGTTCTTGCTGAACAAGATGGAATTGAATTGCTTGCTGTATCTGGATTTAGATCTTATTCAAGACAGCAGGGGATCTTTAATGTTGAAAAAGAAAATAAAGGTGAAGAAAAGGCGTTGCAGGCTGTGGCTTTACCCGGTCAGAGTGAGCATCAAACCGGGTTGGCAATGGATGTATCAAGCAGAAGTGTTAACTTCGAAATAACAGAAGAATTTGGTGAAACTAAAGAGGGAAAATGGGTGAAAGAAAATGCTCACAAAGCAGGCTTTATTATCCGTTATCCTAAAGGGAAAGAGTCAATTACCGGTTATCAATATGAACCATGGCATATACGTTATGTTGGAAAGGAAAAGGCGTCAGTCATCTATGAGAATGATCTTACGTTAGAAGAATATTTCGAAAAGGTGAAAAAGATTTGATTTGGTGATGATTATGGACAACAAAATGGATATCCTTAAAAAGGATTTAGATATTCTTTTCATCGGCTTTAATCCGAGTCTTGTTTCTGGTGAAACAGGTCATCATTACGCTAATAAGAACAATCGTTTTTGGAAAATCCTTTTTATGGCAGAGATCACAGACCGTCAGTTTAAACCAGAAGAAGATGCCTCGTTAATAAAACAAGGAATTGGGTTTACGAATATTGTAGCGCGGCCAACGAAAGCAGCAGATGAAATTACACGTGAAGAGTATCAAATAGGGAGAGATATTTTAAGAAGAAAAATCTCTAAATATCGCCCTAAAGTTGCCTTTTTTGTAGGAAAAGGTGTCTATCTACAATACAGTCAACAAAAAAAGGCTGAATGGGGAAAACAAGAACAAAGTGTGATAGATGGTGTGATTGATTTTGTCGCACCATCGTCAAGCGGCTTAGTTAGAATGGATCTAGAAACGATTATTTCAATCTATCGTCAAGTTCATAAAATTTTCCATCATCCATGGTAAAATGGGCTTTAGTCATCAAACAAACGGTTTACTATCATTTGTTTGGGGGCTAGCCCTTTTGTTTTGAGCCAGCCCCAATGTTCATAAAATAAGTGATTATTACCAAAAAAATAAGCCTGCTAAAGCAATACCAGTTATAAAACCTAAGCCAATTCCATATGGGTAACCATAGCCATACCCTCCGTAAAAACCGAGTCCATATCCGCCTCTTTGTCTAATCGGCTCGATAAAAACTTTATTCTGAGTAACACGACAAATTCTTCCGACATGAACACGACCATTTCTTTCATGAATACGAACAACTTTTCCATTATATCGACAGCATAAATGATAATAATGTTGTGACATGACTTTTCCCTCCTTCCGTTCATTTATCATATACTATGAGAAATGACGGGGAAGGACTGTACGGAAATACTAGCTCCATTCATTTTATTTTAGCTAAGATGTCATTTTAGGATTGTCTTGCGGGCAAAGAAAACAGAAAAGGTTAGTTTATTTCCATACTTATTTGAAATTTTTTCATGTTCAGAAAGAAGCGTAAAGGCATCGTCTGGTAATGCCTCAACAGGAGAAAATTCTGTTGAGGGTTCACCCATATCTTGAAGGATCAAATCTTCCTCATTTAACACTTTATAAATAGTAAATCCATTTTGGGTGAATTGTTTTTCCCATTCACTAACAGAAAAGATTCCGTTACAACCATAGAATGCTTTCAGTTCGTCTTCTTCATCTGATGATAGCGGTGCCTTGCGGATCATTTCAATGGCAATAACTAGACCATTTTGCTTCAAAATCCTTGAAATTTCAGACAAAGTGTCAGGAAGTGATGTGAAATTTAAGACGGATTCAGATAAAATAAGATCAAACGTATTAGCAGGCAGAGATGTATGTGAAAGGTCTTCATTTAAGTAAGGAATCTCAATGTTTAATTGTTGATTTCTCTTTTTTGCATGTTGAATCATTTGGGGATCAAAGTCTAATCCTGTAATAGGGTAACCTAATTGATAAAGGTAGCTTGCGGTTTGTCCTGTACCGCAGCCGGCATCAAGAATAATTCTATTTAAAGGGATTTGTTCACTTTCAAAGATTTTTTTAGTTAATGAAAGACCGCCAGGATGTGCACCGCCAATGCCTAACAAAGACAGCATTTTTAAATAATTCACCTATTCTTCCTCCAATCAGTTCTCTAAGCTAAGCTATGCGAGAACTGATTGCCAGGTGTTAGACACAGCTTAAAAGGGGATGTCTTTCAAAAATGTTCTTTAGTTTAGGCGTTATCATTTGCTGAATCTCAGCCCTGTAAATCCTTTGTAATGAACATCTGACATGTAATCGGCTAATAAAATGATCGACATGCTCATTTATATAATGAATCACCTGATTTTTATAAAAAAATGTTTTGTTCTTAATTTTATAATCAATGTCTTTAATTAATGAAAAGACAAAATGAATGATTTCTAAATCAGATTTTCCAATGTAATCAGCAAGTTGCATCCTATCTACCTCCTAAATTTACATTCGTGTAATAAACTTTACAATTAACTAATAAAAAAGTATCGTACAATTTGTCGAATATAAAAAACAATATTATTACTATTCAATAGAATTCAAAATGTTCTAGTTAAAAAGTAGGGAATCTCCATTTTTGTAAATTAGAATTCACTAACTTAAAAAAACTGTGTTAAAGCCTTTCTAAAATTCGTAACAATTAATCTTTTCCATATTAGTTGACGTATGAAATTTGCTTAGACATAATAGGTACATACATAAAGGTGGTGTGAGTGGTACGTGAAAAAAAGCAGATTTATTATTTGGATAATCGTTACAGCCATCTTTGCATCAGCAATTACATACAGTGCTGTACAGCTAAGAGTAATTGCAGGTGGCGATAATGGTGATCCTTTCCAAAAATTACGAGCAACATATGACATTTTACAAGAAGGTTATTACAAGGACGTCGATACTGATAAGCTTGTAGAAGGAGCTATCAAGGGGATGGTTGAATCCCTTGAAGACCCATATACTGTTTATATGGATGTTGAAGAAGCAAAAAGCTTTAACGAAAATATATCCTCTTCTTTTGAAGGAATCGGTGCCGAAGTGCAAGAAAGTAATGGAAGCATCATGATTGTTTCACCAATTAAAGGATCCCCAGCCGAAAAAGCTGGAATTAAGCCCAAAGACATTATCTTAAAAGTGAATGATGAATCAATGGAAGGTCTTTCAGTTAATGAAGCAGTCATGAAAATCAGAGGTAAAAAGGGAACAAAGGTTAACCTGGTTGTGCAACGAGCTGGCGTTGGTGAACTTAACTTTACAATAACTCGTGATACGATTCCGTTAGAAACAGTTTACTCCGAGGTCATAGAAGGAAATATCGGTAAAATTCAAATTACGAAATTCTCTGAGTCAACAGGGGAAGAATTAGCCAATGCTCTATCAGACCTTCAGAATAAAAATGTTGAAGGACTAATCATTGACTTACGGCAAAATCCTGGTGGATTAATGGATCAAGCATTAGCAATGTCAGATCTCTTCCTGCCAAAAGGCAAAAATATTTTACAAGTAGAAAATAGTGATGGATCTAGAGAAGTATATAAAGCGGAAGACGATACCTTTATAGATCTTCCTACAACTGTCATAATAGACGGGGGAACGGCTAGTGCAGGAGAAATCATGGCAGCGGCCTTGCATCAATCAGCAGGTATTCCTTTAGTTGGAGAAAAGACGTTTGGAAAAGGTACAATTCAAACAGCACAGTCATTTAAGGATTCATCTTCTGTGAAATTTACAACAGCAAAATGGCTGACACCTGATGGGACATGGATACATGAAAAAGGAATCGAACCACAGGTAAAAGCAGAGCTGCCGGCATATGCAAATCTTCCGTATATAAATCCGGAAACTGTCCTGAAAAAGGGAGATTCCAAAGCAGAAGTAAAGGCAGCACAACAAATGCTACAAGCTTTAGGATTTAGCAACAGTGTGGAAGGTTATTTTGATGAAACTACTGTGCAGGCTGTTAAAGAATTCCAGACACAAAATAAATTAAAGGTTGATGGAAACATAACCGGTGAAACTACCATAAAAATAATGGAACAAATTCAAAATAAATTAAAAGAAAATGATACACAGTTAGAAAAAGCTATATCTATGTTAAAAGAAGAATTGAAATAATGAATGAATTAGAGAGGGTGTCTCAAAGTGTGGTCATACACTTTAAGACACCCTCTTTTTGTCTTATTTTATAACCATGTTGAAACGCTATCTAATTCTAATCTGCTACTTTGATGAGCTGGTTTTACAGCTTTTCCAATTGAAATCAGCATGATTGGGACATACCTTTCTGTAATATTGAATTCCTTCATGAATAAATCTTTATTAAAGCCGCCTATAGCACAAGAGTCAAACCCTTTCGTTTTTGCAACAAGCATTAACTGCATTGCAGCTAAAGAAGCATTTGATAAAGCTGCATCTCTTGCAAAGCCTTTATCTTTATAAGCACGGTCAATTTGCCCTGCTAGTGTTTCTTTTATTTCTGAAGTCATATAGCCTGCTTTTACTAATGGATCATATACTTGATCAGTATTTTTGTTTGCTTCAAGGTCACCTAAAATCGCAATAACTGCTGATGATTCAACAATTTGACTTTGATTATAAGCAATAGGAAGTAATCTTTCCTTTGACTCCTTACTCTTAAATACAGTAAAATGCCAATGCTGGAGATTCCAAGCCGAAGGTGCTTTTGTTGTATAAGTTAAAATCTCAGTTAATTCTTCTTTAGAAATTTCAGCACTTGAATCATAGTTGCGTACAGATGCACGTTCTTTAAATACAGATAATAAATCAGCTTTATATGTTGTATTCATTGTATTTTCCTCCTTAGTTGAATTTATGGTAGCTTTCTTTTATACTAAAAGTAATAAACTTACTTTTCGTAAGTGTTTAGTATCTCTCATATCATAATGGATGTGATAAAATGAGTCAAGAAATTAAAACAAGGAGCGATAAAAATGTCAATCAATCTTTGTCCAAAGATGGAATCAGCTTTTCGTCTTTTAGGTAAACGCTGGATTGGAATTATCATTCATGTTTTATTAGATGGACCTAAAAGATTTAAGGATTTGACAGACATTATCCCTAGTATTAGTCAAAAGATGTTATCTGAACGTCTAAAGGAATTGGAAAATGAAGGGCTTTTAGAAAGAATTGTTATCGATGAAACCCCAATAAAAGTAATTTACCAATTAACTAAAAAGGGAAAATGCCTGGAAGGTGTTGTGCGAGAAGTTGGTATCTGGGCTAACAGATATTGTGTTCCTGAGGAGGATTAAATAAATGACAGAAACCGTAATCGTTACAGGAGGGTCAAAAGGGATAGGCAAAGAGATTGTGTTACAATATGCAATAAAGGGATACAACGTTGTTATTGCAGATGTTGATAAAGAGGCTGGTAGAAAGCTTGAAGACGAATGTCATGCCCAAAATTTGCAAGTTTACTTTATAAAAACCGATGTTTCTAAACTCACAGAAATCGAATACCTCATGAAGGAAACAAAAAAACGATACCATTCAATTGATATTTTAATTAATAATGCAGGGATTTCAAAATGGGTATCTCCATATAAAATAACTGTTGAAGAGTGGGACAAAGTCATTGCAACGAATTTAACAAGTGTCATGTTTGCATCTCGGGAAGCGGCAAAAGAAATGAAACGTAATCCTAAGGGTGGAAAAATTATTAATATTGCCTCGACAAGGGCAATCATGTCGGAAAAAAACTCTGAGGCTTATGCGGCAGCAAAGGGTGGTATCGTGGCTTTAACCCACGCCCTAGCAGCCTCTTTAGGAGAAGATCACATCCAAGTGAATGTAATTTCACCTGGTTGGATTGAAACGGGTGATTATGAATCTTTGCGTGATATTGATCATTTGCAGCATTTTTCTAAACGAGTCGGAAAACCGTCAGATATTGCAAGAGCCTGCTTATATTTAACAATGGAGGACAATGATTTTATAACAGGTACTAATCTTGTCATAGACGGCGGAATGACTAAAAAGATGATTTATGAAGAGTAAGCTGCAAGTCTATTTGAGAAAATTAAGCAAATTACCTAAAAGGTAGTTATTAGCCCACTCCAATGTTTACTTCTTTGAATACTTTTTAGTGTAGGTAAATATTCGAGGAGGTAAATAATGTCACCTTATATGATGCGCAATAGACCTTACCCAGACGGTCGTTTCTTTTTTGGAGGACCGTTTATAGGCGGATTTCTTGGTGGATTAGTCGGAAGTGCCATTTTTAGACCAAGACCACCATTTTACCCATATTTTCCATATGGAGGCTCACCATATGGAAAATATGGATATGGATATGGATATGGCTACCCTCCTTATGGTGGGGGTTTTCCATATTAAAAAAAAGAGGGTCTGTCCTCTCAGACAAACACATCGAGAAATTGTGTTTAACTGGGGTCAGACCCTGTTTTTTATACGACACCCTCTTTACCTCATTCATACGAAATGGCAACCTCAGAGATACTTTCTTCCTGAAGTTTAATAAATTGGATTTCAAGAAAGCCATCGGTATACCTTGCTTTTGTCCCTTTCCGTTTAACAGGAGCAGGCAGCATATGCTTCGTTTCTTCAGATTGGTGTTGGACAATAAACTGGTGACGGGTGTGCTGTAGTTTTAATTTCCCAATTTCCTCCTCTGAGACGGGGAGTTTAACATAAATATAATCATTCGTTTCAAATATTTCGGGAGAATCTTGCTTTGATGACCTTTCATTCTTATTTTTTTGCAAAAGTTCTCCTTGAAAAGGAAATTGTTGTGAGAAATCTCCCCCAAATACGTTTTTCATAACTGACTGTATATAATTTTCAACTTCCTTTGGATTCATTTTATTAAAATGCTGGGTAAAACCTGT
The DNA here is from genome assembly GCF_947503125.1 of uncultured Metabacillus sp. Taxonomy (GTDB): domain Bacteria; phylum Bacillota; class Bacilli; order Bacillales; family Bacillaceae; genus Metabacillus. Next base: position 38,248 of record NZ_CANNCR010000015.1, on the reverse strand, counting down.
TTGGTCAAATGGAAATTGTTTATTCCAAGGAAACATCCTTCCACATCCTTACCTAGAAATAGTCAGTATCATGATATGCATTAGTTTATAAATAGGTTAGTAAGGCGTATATGTTGTAGGACATGAAGCTTAATGTTTATAATGGTCATTAGGTGAATAAGGAGTGAGGTTTTAAGATGGATACGTCAGCAGTGAATACATACAAATTAGGTCTTATTTATACCGCAGGCTCTTATTTTCTTTGGGGTATTTTGCCTTTATATTGGAAAATGATCGAACATGTTTCAGCAGAAGAAATTTTAGCACATCGAATTTTCTGGTCGTTTATGTTTATGGTCGTAGTGCTTTCCTTTAATAAAGAGTGGAAAAATGTAATGGATGCAAGCAAAAGAATTATAAAACAGCCACTGTTATTTATTTCCTTATTATTGTCATCATTGCTAATAAGCATTAATTGGTTTGTTTATATATGGTCTGTTAATCATGACAATATGATCGAGGCAAGCCTAGGATACTACATAAATCCTTTAATCAGTGTGCTATTAGGAATGATCTTTTTTAAGGAAAGGCTAAATCTTTTACAAAAGGTCTCTTTTCTTATTGCCGCCATCGGTGTCATGATCATGACTCTCCATTATGGTCAGGTTCCCTGGATTGCAATTACGTTAGCATTAAGCTTTGGTTTGTATGGATTGACAAAAAAGATGACAAAGCTTTGTCCTTCCATCGGGTTAACCTTCGAAACATTGGTTGTTACTCCGATTGCAGCCTATTATTTATGGTTGATCTTTAGTAGCGGGAAATCAGAGTTTTTTGCATTTGATATAACGACAAATGTGTTATTGGTTGGAGCTGGGATTGCAACAGCACTTCCTTTATTGCTATTTGCGAGTGGGGCGCAGCGCATTCCATTGTTCATGATCGGAGTTTTACAGTATATTTCACCAACGATAACCTTGATCATTGGGATCGTTTTATACAAGGAACCATTTTCTACAATTGAAATCATTACCTTTTCATTTATTTGGAGTGCATTAATTTTATTTACTTTTTCTAACTCAAAATACTTAAGTAAAGTCGAAATAAAACGAACGAGAAAAAATTCAATCGGTTTATAAAGGGAGAACAAAGAAATGGATGCTAAGGAATTATTAGATGCCTATCGACAATTATGGGTAAATCGTTCTATGTATGTAAAAAAGGATGATTTTGAAACACTATGGTCTTCCATTGTTATCGAGCTGAAGGATGAAATGACCCACCCGCGGTTAAGAAAAACTCCAGAAGAAAAATTTCATTCAGCTATTAAAAGAATTATTTCATCTTCATTACCTGATACTTATAAAGTTAAATTAATTGAATTACATAGCAAGGTATTTGAAGAAGTTAAGAAATAATGTGACAGCCGGAAAATTTAGGATCAATAGTTATAGGGAGGATTTTAAGATGTTGCCAATCAATAAGAAGGATGTACAAGCATATCTTGATCAATTTTTAAATAAACAAGTATATATTCATTTAGAAACAACAACAGGTGCATATTCAGCCCATAAAAATGAATCAAACATGACTGTGGTTGCGTTCATTCGCAATACAAAGGTAGCTTATAACCAAGCAAAAATTACAGGGAATGGTCCTTACCGTGTTGGGTTAAAGATGGATGAGGGCTGGGTCTATGCTGAAGGGCTGACCGATTTTCTTTACAATGATGAAAATCAGCTTTTAATGGCCGGACACAACTCGGAAGGACAATTAGCAATTGCATTGCAAATAAGTGAAAATCCTTTTCGATATTAAATTAATACATCGTTTAATAAATTCTTTTTTAAAAAAGGAGATTGAAGAATGAGAGAACATGTTCTAGTAATCTTACCACATCCTGATGACGAATCGTTCGGCGTTGCAGGACTAATTGCACAAAAAAGAAAGGCAGGAATTCCTGTAACCTATGCTTGTGGTACATTAGGCGAGATGGGAAGAAATATGGGGAATCCTTTATTTGCGAATCGTGAATCTCTGCCGCTAATCCGTAAGAAAGAGTTAGAAGCTGCTTGTGAAGCTATGGATATTCAGGATTTAAGGATGCTTGGTTTACGTGATAAAACCCTTGAGTTTGAAGATGATGAACAATTGGCAGATATGATGGAAAAGATTATTGATGAAATTGAGCCATCACTTGTTGTGACCTTTTATCCAGGTTTTGCCGTACATCCGGATCATGATGCTTGTGGGGCAGCTGTAATCCGTGCGTTGAAACGACGACCTGTTCAAAAGCGACCATTAACGTATTGTTTAGCCTTTTCTAATGATCGATTCGAGAAAATCGGGGAGCCTGATGTTACAATCAATATAACTGATGTAGCAGATATCAAATTGAAAGCTCTTAAAGCACATCGTTCACAAACAGAAGGAATGCTTAAGCAGATGGAGGAAAAGCTGTTGAATAAAGATCCTGAAGTTACGCATTGGTTTGAAACAGAAGTGTACTATACCTATAAGTGGGATGATTGTTAACCCTCATTTAATATAGAAGAAAAAAGCTAATTCTAAACGGAATTAGCTTTTTTGTATAACAAAAATTCATTTCGCTTTTGAATGATTCGAAGCCGTATTGAAAGTCTGATTGCCCCTGCTGCAAGTCCTGTAATTAACCCTATCCAGAGCCAGAAAGCATCTAGTTAATTATCTTCTTTACGTGATTCACCTTTAAACATTTGATAATAAAAATAACCTAATGAAAGTACTCCAAGGATACTAAAAGTATATTGAAAAATTTTCTGTGTAATCATTGGCAAAACCTCCCATTTTTAGTATGGGATAAAAAAGAAAAATGATACATGAGAACAAGTGAATGATGAGAAAAAATTAATTCATATTATTTTTAAAAATAATAAAACTAATACAAAGGAGGGTGGATCAGTTGGAAAAGAGCAAACCATTTACGGACATTAAAAATCACATTTCATTTCACCTGGAACAAATTATTGAAGAAGCAGAAATGATGAGGTCTTCAATTGGCGAAAAGGATTATTGCTTACTATGTGAGCTTGCTCATATTCGAGACCGGTTTAATGAAATCCAGTCCTCAGCATCTTTTTTTTACTTAAAGGCATATATCTCAGACTTCACAACAAATTACATAGAGATTGCAAAAGCGATCCAAAATTTGTCGGATCGTCGACATGGTGCATTACTTATTATTGAGCGTAATCAAGCAGTAGGCAGGTTCCTGCAGGGAGGAATCCAGCTAAATGCAAATTTATCGAGCAGATTGGTTGAAAGTATCTTTTTTCCCGGAAACCCGCTTCATGATGGAGCAGTACTTATAAAGGGGGATTATATCATTTCTGCTGCAAATGTTTTGCCTTTAACTGAGCAAAATTTTGGAAATAAAAAAGTGGGTACAAGACACCGTGCAGCAATCGGCCTTTCTGAAATATCAGATGCCCTTGTATTAGTTGTTTCTGAAGAAACAGGTAAAATGTCTTTTGCATTGGATGGTACTTTATATCCAATAAGTTCATCGGAAGCAGGATTTCAAAATGGTGATAAACTAAAAGATCATTAAGATAACATATAGGTGTTAGAGGAGAAAAATGGTTGGAATGAAGCGGGATAACAAAATTTGTATTTCTTAACAACGATTCGATATATTAACAGATAAAGAGGTTGGCTTTGAGAAAATTTGCAGCCTTGTAAAAAGAAATGATTGTCTATAACTGTAAGTTTATGTATGATAATATTGAGAAATTTTTATCAGTTTATTACATATTTTATGTCATTATGTAGTTTTTCGTCTATTTATCTATTAAACTATTATTGGATACATACCTAGGAGGTTACTAGTAGAAATGAAGCAAAAACTGATTGGATTAACAGCAACTGCTGTAGTAAGTTCAACGTTATTTACATCAATGGCAGCTGCCGAGAGTATTAAAGTGAAAAGCGGGGATACACTCTGGGAGCTTTCCCGAGATTATAACACATCTGTTAAAACACTTATGGATTTGAATGGTTTAAACTCAAGTTTTTTGAGAGTCGGTCAAGTTCTTGAAGTTCCAGGGCCAAAGAAAACTTCATCTGCAAGCTCTAGCTCAACGTCTGGAACAACACAAAAAAAACCATTAACATCCACATCAACCTATAAGGTGAAGGCGGGGGATTCGTTGTGGGTTATTTCAAGAAGGTATAATACATCTGTAAGTGAATTAAAAAGGCTTAATGGCTTAAAAGGTGATCTGATTTATGTAGGTCAAACTCTAGTCGTGAAAAAAACAGCTGGTCAAACAGCAGGAAATAGTCAATCTAGTAATCAAGCAGAGAAACCAACAAACTCAGGTTCATCTTCTTCTACATATACGGTAAAAGCTGGTGATTCATTATGGAAGATTGCCAATAAGTTTAATATAACAATTGCAGAGCTAAAGGTTACAAACAATTTAAAATCAGATTTTCTTATGATTGGACAAGTCTTAAAAGTAAATGGGGAAGTTAGTAAGCCTTCCACAAACAATTCAGGTTCTCAAGGTTCTCAGCAAAGCTCATCTGTTAGCAAAGTTGATAAGATGATAAGTGAAGCAAAAGCATTAATGGGAACACCATATCGTTGGGGCGGAAATACGCCATCAGGATTTGATTGCAGTGGATTCATTTATTATGTGCTAAATAAAGTTACATCTGTTTCCCGTTTAAGCACTGCGGGCTATTGGGATATGATGAAGTCGGTAAGTACGCCTTCTGTAGGTGATTTTGTTTATTTTACAACCTATAAAGCAGGTCCCTCACATATGGGAATTTATTTAGGAAATAATGAATTTATTCACGCAAGCAGTTCAGGAGTTACAATCTCTAATTTAAATAATACATATTGGAAGCAGCGCTATTTAGGTGCAAAGCGTTTCTAATCAAAAAATAAAAAAGAGCCTACTTTTTAGGTTCTTTTTTTGCGTCTTCTAAAAGGTTTGACGTCATTTATTTACTTAGAAAAAATCCTTCCCTTTGTATACCACGTAAGTTTCTAGTATACTCTTTTTTGGACTAAATTTTTTAAAAACGTAATAGATAAGCTAGAAAGAAGGATTATAGATGGATCAACTACTTACACTTCAGTTACCTCAAGAAATAAAAACAATGATACAGAATCGTTCATCACTTTCTTATAATGATGAAGAGACATTATTAATAGGAAAAGGAGGCTTTACACCAGCAGATGAATCGATTTTACATGATGCGATGATTGCTCTGGCATTGGGGAAAAATGTACTGTTAAAAGGGCCAACAGGATCTGGTAAGACAAAGCTGGCAGAAACACTTTCTTTTCTTTTTCAACAACCAATGCACAGTATTAATTGCTCTATAGATTTGGATGCAGAAGCGCTTTTAGGCTTTAAAACAATTGAAAATCATAATGGTTCTACCTCCATTGAATTTGTTTCAGGCCCTGTAGTAAAGGCAATGAAAAACGGACATTTATTATATATAGATGAAATAAATATGGCAAAACCTGAAACCCTGCCAATCTTAAATGGAGTCCTTGATTATCGAAGAATGATGACAAACCCATTTACAGGTGAGGTAATCAAGGCAAAAGAAAACTTTGGTGTAATTGCTGCAATCAATGAAGGTTATGTAGGGACAGTCCCGCTAAATGAAGCATTAAAAAACCGTTTTGTTGTAATCGATGTACCATATATTCAAGGAAATGATTTAAAAAATGTTTTGCAGAGTCAGTCAGCGCTTGCCGATGCCGCATTATTAACGACTTTCACTCGATTATCTGCAGATCTTCTTACCCTTGTACAAAACGGACAAGTATCAGAAGAAGCAGCTTCTATTCGTGCGTTAATTGATACCTGTGATTTAGCAAGATTTTTACCCCCGCTTCGCGCCATTGAAAGAGGGATTATTGATAAGCTGGAGGACGAAAGGGAAAAGGCTGCCATTCGCAATTTAGCGGAGACATTATTCGAGTAGTGAGGTTTTTACATTGAGATTTATTAAGTTCAACGATCAACAAGTCGATTCCTTATTATTTATGGAATTATCTGACCTCGCCAAAGCGCTTACGAAAGAAAATAAATTTGAGGTTGACTATAGTGTCCAATCCTATATAGATCCTTTTGAGGAAAAAATCTATGTTAGCCACTTTTGGGATCATCGTGAAAAAAACGAAAGGATTCTTGCAATGAAAAGTGACATTTATCTTAGATGCATCGGAAACTTTTACAACACAAATTATCGTGAACTTGGATTGTTTATTGGACAGGCGAAAACATTCAAGCTAGAAAGTTTTGCAAAGCAATTATGCATGCTTATAGAAGATGTACGTCTAGAGGAAATAAGTAAAAGAGAACGACCAGGAACAAAAAGGGCCTTTGAGATGAGAAGGAAGTTGTATCGTAAGCATTTTAGAAGTCAGCTTACCATTCATCAAGAACGAGGCATTTTAACGGATGCTTTATTTAATTTATTATACCTAAAACTAACGGCTCATTCACCTTTAGGACTGCTTCCAAGTTTATCGGAGGACTTGGATCGTGCTTTTCCTTTTATAGAATCTAAACTCTATCAAGCCTACGACGTGAAATCAACGAAAGAAGTCATTCGAATTGTTCTTGACCTAATGGAGGTATTGGAAGAAATACTTGAAAGTGATATGTTAAATACCTACTTCTATTTAGCTGATTTGCCATATGAATCGTTTAAAGCAGCAAGTCTTTTTGATGAGCTAAAACGAAAATCAAAGTTAAAAAATAAGGACAAGATAGCGGACGCCAAAAAAGGTGATGAAGACGTTCATGGTGATAAATTACCAACCTGGCATAGTGAGACGAGCAAGCCGACAAAGAGCTTTTTGCAATTCGATTTAGAGCAAGGAACAAACACAACCATCAGCGGAGACGGCATAGTCAGAGAAGGAGATGATGGTGATCAGGCGCTTGCGATGGTGCAAGGTACTTCCAAACAGGCAAAAAAGAACGATTATTCAAAGCTTGAAGCGTTGGAAAATACAGTTGAAGAACGTGCAATGACAGCTGATTATTCATATGGAAAAGAAAATAAATATGCGATACCAGTATTTATTGGAGCAAAACCACCACTTCCTAATGAAATTGAACAATATAAAACAGATCGTTCAAATATTCAATTGTTTCAAAAAAAGCTTAAGCTAATGATCCAGAAAACATTGGAACATAAACGAACCTTGCCTAGAACGGATCTCCATATCGGAAGATTAAATAAAAAGCTTTTGCGAATTTTAACAGATGATAACCCAAAGCTATTTTATAAAAAACAAGAAAAATCACCGCAAATCGATGCTGTTTTTACCCTATTAGTAGATTGTTCAGCATCAATGTTTGATAAAATGGAACAAACAAAACTAGGAATCACATTATTTCATGAAACGTTAAAGTCAGTTAGAGTACCGCATCAAATTGTCGGTTTTTGGGAAGATACAAATGAAGCATCTAAAACAAGACAGCCTAATCATTTTAATACCGTTATTTCTTTTAAGGATTCTCTGGAACCTCAGGCTGGACCTGAGATAATGCAGCTTTCTCCAGAGGAGGATAATCGTGATGGCTTTGCAATTAGACATATGACAAAACAATTAATGAAGAGAAACGAAAAACAAAAATTTCTCCTTGTTTTTTCCGATGGAGAACCCGCGGCAATGGGATATGAGAGAAATGGTGTCATCGATACTCATGAAGCTGTTTTAGAAGCAAGAAAAATGGGAATAGAAGTAATGAACGTATTTTTATCACGTGGTGAAATTAACGAAGCCACCAAAAAAACAATTCAGAACATCTATGGAAAGTATAGTATTTTTGTAGATAAATTAGATGAGCTCCCAGAACAGCTATTCCCATTATTAAAAAGACTACTATTAAAAACAATTTAATGTTAGGCCTCTAGCTCTTACCCGAGATACTAGGGGCTATTTTTATGAAACAGCCTTTCTCTTCTCAGCTAGCAAAATAACATGCTATGTTAAAGAATATTGTTGATTTTAACAGAGTCCTTAAACTGAAGTGTATCGGGTTAAAGGATAATCTGCAGGCGTATAGCCCGTGAGTATGACGAAATACATCATACAAGCTAAACAAAACAAAAAAATACTTTAAAAAAATAAAAATTGATCTTTTTTCCAATTAATTTGGTGTATGATAGAAGTAAGCAAATACAAGTGATTAGTATGATTATTCAAACAATTCAAACAAATCATCAATCTTATGAAAAAAGCGGGAAAAGATTGAATTTTTTTTAAAAATTTTACTGAACTATGCTTGGAATGTGAGGATAGCAATGGTAAAATAGTGTTTGGAAGCGTTTAAATATCATACTACTATACTAACAGCATTGGTTAATATTGTAGGATAATAATTTCTTTCCTACGTATCAGAAAAGTTTTTCTGAACACTTATGAATAGTTGGGGGTAATGTTAGATGTCAGAAGAAGGTTCACTGAAGAGAAAATTCCCTTGGGAAGATTTCCATGGTCCAAACCTCGGCTATGTCATGGAGCAATACGATCAATATAAAATTGATCCAAACTCTGTTGATATAGAATTAAAGGAAATTTTTGATACTTGGGGCTCTCCTTCTATAGAGACTAATCAAATGACAGTATCAGCCGATCATGACTATATTAGTGCTGATAAAATGACGAAAATCGCAGAAGCAGTCAATCTCGTGACAAATATTCGCAGACATGGACACTTAAATGCGTCTATTTATCCATTCGAGGATTGCAGTGAAAAGAATGAATTTCTTCAACTTGAAGAATATAATTTGACTGAAGAGGACTTAAAAGACATTCCTGCTCATCTTTTATGTAAGGATGCCCCAGAGCATGTAACAAACGGGCTCGAAGCGTATCAATATTTAAAAGATGTTTATAAAAGAACAATTGCATTTGAATTTAGCCATGTCCACAATTATGAAGAAAAAACATGGCTTGTGAAAATGGTAGAGTCCGGTGCTATATTTAAGGACCTAACAGATGAAAAACGCAAATCGATTTTAAAAAGACTAACAGAAGTTGAGGGCTTTGAGCAATTCCTTCACCGTACGTTTGTAGGACAAAAGCGTTTTTCTATTGAAGGCTTGGACATGCTTGTACCTATTCTTGATGAATTAATCTCTAGTGCTGTTCAGTCCGGTACAGATACCATCAATATCGGGATGGCACATCGCGGCCGCTTGAACGTCTTGGCACATGTACTTGGAAAACCATATGAAATTATTTTTTCCGAATTCCAGCATGCTCCAAATAAAGATTTAGTACCGTCTGAAGGCTCCATCGGTATTAACTACGGCTGGAGCGGTGATGTTAAATACCATTTAGGTGCAAATAAACAGATCAAAGATGAAAATACTGTTCGTGCAAAGGTTACATTAGCAAACAACCCTAGCCACTTGGAATTCATTGATCCAATCGTTGAGGGCTATACACGTGCTGCTCAAGAAAAACGTACTGAAAAGGGCTATCCGAAGCAAGATGAAAGCGCAGCTATGGCTATCTTAATTCATGGTGACGCTGCATTCCCTGGAGAAGGTATCGTTGCTGAAACCCTTAATTTAAATAAATTAACAGGTTATCAAACAGGTGGAACGATCCATATTATTGCCAATAATATGATTGGTTTTACAACAGAAAGCCGAGATTCGCGTTCAACAAAATATGCAAGTGATATAGCTAAAGGCTATGAAATTCCAATTGTTCACGTAAATGCAGATGACCCTGAAGCTTGTTTAGCTGCAGTGTATATCGCAATGGAATACCGAAATAAATTCAAGAGTGATTTCTTAATTGATCTAATCGGCTATCGACGATTTGGACATAACGAGATGGACGAACCTTCCATGACCCAGCCAAAGCTGTATGAAAAAGTTCGTAAGCATCCAACAGTCCGTGCATTATACGGCAATAAGCTAGTTAATGAAGGGATTATAAAGTCAGAAGAGCTTGATAAAATAAATCAGGAAGTCCAATCAACACTTGAAAAAGCTCATCAAAAAGTACCTGATAATAGAGTTGCACAAGTACATGAAATCAAACTTCCTGAATTTGTTAACAACGGACTTCCTAAACTGAAAACCTCCGTTGATAAAGAGCAATTGCTTCAATTAAATGAAGAGCTAGTTAACTGGCCGGAAAATTTTAAAGTTTTCCCTAAGCTGAAAAAGATATTAGAAAAAAGAGGGAAAGCATTATCTGAACATGGTAAGGTAGATTGGTCTTTAGGTGAAGCGTTAGCATTCGCATCGATTTTAGAAGATGGTACTCCAATCAGGCTAACTGGACAGGATTCACAGCGCGGTACTTTTGCTCATAGACATATTGTTCTTCATGATATTGAAAGCGGTGAAAATTACTCGCCTCTTCACAGATTATCAAATGCAAAAGCATCATTTGCTGTTCACAATAGCCCATTATCTGAAGGATCTGTCCTTGGTTTTGAATATGGATATAATGTGTTCGCTCCTGAAACATTGGTATTATGGGAAGCACAATTTGGTGATTTTGCAAATGCTGCTCAAGTATTTTTTGATCAGTTTATTGCTGCAGGACGTGCGAAGTGGGGACAAAAATCTGGGTTAGTCATGCTTTTACCACATGGATTTGAGGGACAAGGACCTGAGCATTCAAGTGCCCGTTTAGAGCGTTATCTGCAGCTCTCAGCAGAGGATAGCTGGCAAGTTGCCAATTTAACAACAGCAGCTCAATATTTCCATATATTACGCCGTCAAGCAGACTTGTTGAAACGTGAGGAAGTTCGTCCGTTAGTCATTATGACGCCAAAAAGCTTATTGCGTAATCTACATTCTGTTTCAGATATTACAGAGTTAACTGAGGGAGAATTCAAGCCTGTTATTGAACAGCCTGGATTAGGAAAAGCTCCTGAAAAAGTGAAACGACTCGTATTATGCAGTGGTAAAGTTTCAATTGATTTAGTCGATAAATTAAATACTCTTGAAGGTGATACAGATTGGGTGCACATCTTACGAGTAGAAGAGCTTTATCCGTTCCCTAAGCAAATTATTTCTTCTATTATTGAACGATTGACATCACTTGAGGAAATTGTTTGGGTACAAGAAGAACCGCAAAATATGGGAGCTTGGTTATTCATGGATCCTAGATTGCGTGAAATTGCACCTGAAGGCGTACCGGTACGATATATCGGAAGAAGAAGAAGACAAAGTCCTGCTGAAGGAGATCCTAATATTCATAAAAAGGATCAAGAACGAATTGTAACAGAAGCATTAACTCAAACTGTACGAGATAAATCATTTGTGAATTCAAAATAATATAGCATCACTTGCCTAATATACTAAAGATGGGGCTGACACAAAAATCAAGAGATCATATCCTTTTAAAGACAGCCTCATCTCTTAATTAAAACTCGCAGCAAGTGCTCAAGGGGGAACCGACATGGCTGAGATTAAAGTACCAGAATTAGCAGAATCTATTACTGAAGGAACAATTGCACAATGGCTGAAGCAACCTGGTGATTTAGTTGAAAAAGGTGAATATCTATTAGAGGTAGAAACTGATAAAGTAAATGTTGAACTTACAGCTGAATTTTCTGGAGTTTTAAAGGAAACTCACAAAGAGTCCGGAGATACTGTACAGGTTGGAGAAACGATTGGCATTATTGATGAGGGTGGAAATGTCTTAACTGCTGCACCAGAGCAACCAAAGACTGAAACTGAAGAGCCCGCTGCTCAACAAAATACAGCTGTTGAAAAAGCAGAGGATAAGAAGCACTTCACAATCGCTTCACCTGCTGCAAGAAAGCTTGCACGTGAACGGGGTATTGATCTGCAGCAGGTTCAAGCAGCTGATCCACTAGGACGTGTTCGTAAGCAAGACGTGGCGGCACATTCAAATCAAGGCACTGTAACACAAGCTGAACCAGTGAAGCAAGCTCCTAAAACTTCAGCTGTTGTCCAACAAGAGCAACCAGGCAAGCCAGTTGAACGTGTAAAAATGTCAAGACGCAGACAAACAATTGCAAATCGTTTAGTTGAGGTTCAACAAACAGCTGCAATGTTAACAACTTTTAATGAGGTTGATATGACAGCTGTTATGGAGGTTCGTAAACGCCGTAAAGATAAGTTCTTTGAGCAGCATGATGTTCGTTTAGGATTTATGTCATTCTTTACAAAAGCAGTTGTTGCTGCGTTGAAGCAATTCCCACTATTAAATGCAGAGATTCAAGGCAATGAACTGTTAATTAAAAAATACTATGATATCGGTATTGCCGTTTCAGCTCCAGAAGGTTTAGTAGTACCAGTCGTTCGTGATGCTGATCGTTTGAACTTTGCTGGTATCGAAGGCGAGATTTTAAGCCTAGCTAAAAAAGCTCGTGATAATAAATTGAGTTTAGGAGATTTACAAGGCGGAACATTTACAATCACAAATGGCGGTGTTTTCGGTTCATTGTTATCAACACCAATTTTGAATGGTCCACAAGTTGGTATTCTCGGAATGCACAAAATTCAACTTCGTCCAGTTGCTATTGATGAAGAAAGAATGGAAAACCGTCCGATGATGTACATTGCTTTATCCTATGACCACCGCATTGTTGATGGAAAAGAAGCAGTAAGCTTCCTGGCAACAGTGAAAGAGCTTCTAGAAGATCCGGAATCTCTATTATTAGAAGGATAATAAAATCATGAAGAGGCTGTCTCAAGGGGCAGCCTCTTTGTCTATATAATAAGTTATGCTAAAAGATCGTTATGGATTAATTACTATGTTGATTGGGACAAATACGTCTAGGATTCCTAGGGGGAAGGAGTCAGGAGAAAAACATCTGAACAACTGTTTTAAAAACGAGAGTATGTAGCAGAGAAAACAAAATTCATCCTAAAAACTCAAAGCAGATAACGTAATACTATTTTAAAATTTGCAATTTAAATTATATCAGTAAAATGTTAAAATAATACCTAAATAATGTTTGGGTAGGATTGGTTATCTTTGATTATTCAAAATCATTTCTAAACAAACGAAAGAACAACATGAAAATTTAGAGGTGATTTTGTGGGAAACAATGTGGAGCAATGGTCTTCGAAATTGGCATTTATCCTTGCGGCAGCAGGGTCGGCGATAGGCTTGGGTGCTATTTGGAAGTTTCCATATGTCGCAGGCACGAGTGGTGGGGGAGTATTTTTCCTTATTTTTATTATATTTACTTTATTGATTGGCTTACCGCTATTATTAGGTGAATTTATTATCGGGCGAAGCACGCAAAAGGATGCTATTCAGTCCTATAAGCAAATTGCACCCCATTCATCATGGCATGTAATCGGTCGTTTAGGAATTGTGACATGCTTTATTTTACTGTCTTTTTACAGCGTTGTCGGCGGTTGGATCTTAATTTATCTTTTTAAGGGACTAACAGGCGAATTAAGCGGACTTACTGAACAAGAGTATAGCGATCTATTCGGTCATAGTATTTCTGATCCCGCTATTACTGTTTTTGCTCAATTTTTATTTATGCTAATTACCATTTTTGTCGTATCTAAAGGTGTTTCGAATGGAATTGAAAAAGCAAGCAAATTTATGATGCCAGCACTTTTTATTATTTTCATGATCTTAATTATTCGATCACTAACATTAGATGGGGCGATGGAAGGCATTATCTTCTTCCTGAAGCCGGATTTTGCCAATGTAACATCTGAGACAATTTTATATGCTTTGGGACAATCATTTTTTGCGTTAAGTGTCGGCGTTTCTGTTATGGTGACATACAGCTCATATTTATCCAAAAGTGAGAACCTTCCGCAATCGGCTGTATCGATTGTTGTCCTCAATTTATTGGTTGCCCTTTTAGCTGGTTTAGCGATCTTTCCGGCTGTATTCTCATTCGGAATCGAGCCAGATGCAGGTCCTGTATTATTATTTAATGTTTTACCTACTGTCTTTAATCAAATGCCTTATGGAGTTCTCTTTTTAATTGCATTTTTACTTTTATTCTTATTCGCTACATTAACCTCAGCATTCTCAATGCTTGAGATTATTGTTGCTCCGCTTGCAAAAGGTAATGAATTGAAACGTAGAAGATTTTCTTGGATCTTTGGCCTTTGCATATTCATCGTCGGCGTGCCTTCAGCGCTTTCTTATGGCGTGCTAAGTAATGTGACAATATTTGATAAATCGATCTTTGATGCAGCCGACTTTTTAGTAAGTAATATTTTAATGCCATTAGGGGCATTGTTAATTGCCATTTTTGTTCCTTTTAAACTTTCTAAAAAAACTCTTTTTAACGAGCTTTCTCAAGGTTCATCAATAAGTAAAAAGGTATTTGTCATTTGGTTTTTTCTTATAAAATATGTTTCTCCAATTATGATCGTTTTAGTGTTTTTGGATGCTTTAGGCATCATTTAACCAATAAGGCGGATGACTGCTTTGTTCAGTTATCCGCCTTTTTAGTATTAATAGGGTTTCCATTTTAATTGCTGTGCCTCATGAAAACGTCTTTCTACTTCCCGCCAATTGACAATATTCCACCAATTTTCGATATATTTCTTTCGATTGTTTTTATATTGGAGATAGTAGGCATGCTCCCATACATCAAGAACTAGGATTGGGACAACATCCCATTGGCTTAGATTTTGATGTTTTTCAGCTTGGAGAATTTCTAAGCGTCTTGAACGTGGTGACCAAACTAAAATGGCCCAACCAACACCTTCAACTTGATTAGCTGCTTCTGAGAAGTGGGATTTGAAGTTTTGGAAATTTCCAAAGCTTTGATTAATTTCTCTGATTAACATACCTGAAGGCTGGCCACCGCCATTCGGGCTCATGATACTCCAGAAAATTGTATGAAGATAATGTCCAGCCCCATGAAAAGCAGCTTCTCTTTCCCAATGCTTTATCAGTTCGAAATTATTAGTCATCCTTGCTTTTTGCATTTCCTTTTCTGCTTTATTCAATCCATCAACATAACTTTTATGGTGCTTGTCATGATGTAATTTCATGATCTCCTGGTTGATATAAGGTTCTAAAGCATCATACGAATATGGTAACGGAGGAAGAGTATGCATACCGATTGGTACTGTTCCCGAACTCATTTGAATTCGCGATCCTTCTTCTTCGTCACGATTTTTGCTTCGTTCAAAGTATTGTTGCAGCTCTGAGTATAGTTCATTTGCCCGTTCAAAAAGATCTGTCGGAACCATATTTTCTTTGTCTGTAAGCTCGTCTTGAAATTGGATAACTTTCCGTTTCCATTCAACTAATGTATTTGACTCAATATGCTCTCTTAGCTCATCAAGCGAGCCATTGTAGCTTTCTAAAATGTCTTCACACCACTGTTTCATTAAAGCAATATATTCTTTAGACAATCAAAACCCTCCCTGCAATCATTCGTAGTCAATATATGCACGCTGGGGAAAGATTGACTCTTTTTTAACAACAACCTTTTATGTTTTCTTTGCATAATGTGCAAGGGCTAATAACGGGAAAATATAGTTATAACTATGATAGTTAATATAAAATTGTTCGGGTAGACCAATCCCGGTTGGATAAGTTAGCGACTCTTTACTATTTGATTCTTGTACTAAGTACTGGAGCCCTTTTTTAACGGACTGGCGTTTTCGGCAGCCTGCTTGAATAAGTGTATCCAATGCCCATGAAGCTTGTGAAGGTGTACTTATATGAAGTGGAACATATTGCTTTCGTACACTGCTTAAACATGACTCACCCCATCCGCCATCTTGATGCTGAATCGATTCCAACCAAGTTATGGCTTTTTTTATTGCAGGATGATCAGGGGAAACGCCAACAGCTGCGAGTCCGGTCACTGCTGCCCATGTACCGTAAATATAGCAAACTCCCCAACGGCCATACCATGAGCCATTTGGTTCTTGATTATTTAATAACCAACTAACCCCTGCATTTACACTGGGGTGATGATGGGTTAATCCAGCAAAATGACCGAGAAACTCTAATATCCTGCCGGTTAAATCAGCAGTGGATGAATCAATGGCTGCATCTTGTGCATGATCGAGCGGTAGGTAAGCTAGTAATTCAAAATTGGTATTTTTCTCGAAAGCTCCCCAGCCACCATCTGCATTTTGCATGGACAACAAATAGGTAACACCTTTATACCATGCTTCTTGATAATCTTTTGATGCAAGGGCTCGACGGGAGATCGCTCTTAATGCTGCTGAAGTATCATCATTATCCGGATTGATTGTATTATTATGGGAGAAACCCCATCCTCCTGGATCAATAAAGCGATTATGAAGCATCCAATCGCCTTTTTTGACATGTTGTTTGGAGAGAAGAAAATTCGTTGAGTTTTTTATAACTTGTGAGTCAATCCTTACATTCGCTTCTTGTAAAGCATAGCAAATTAATGCCGTATCCCATATAGTAGAGGTTGAATTTTCTAAATGGGTTCCATGACATCTGTCACTGACAAGTCCTTTTAGACCGTCTATCGCTTTTTGGATATGCAGGGAATTCTTTTTATAACCTAGTGCAAGCAGACTATAGACCATAAAGAATGTTGCACTTGCGTAGCTTAGCAAGGTTCCGTCATCTTCAATTCTTTTAAGCATATACCTTTCTGCCTTCTCGTATCCTAAACGATGAAGATAGCTAGGAACATTTAATAGCTTCTTCATTTCAATTGTAAGGTAATCTATTGATCGGCCAGTAGAGGTTAAATCCCATTCACCCAATTTAGTAGAAGAAGTACGAACTATAAGGTGATCAACATTTGGTGTGTATGGCGATTGAATCGAAAATTTTTTATTTGCAGCTACCATCATTGGAATGAAATGGATTCGCGCATAGGTACTTAATTGAAAAAAATTTAATGGAAACGTTGGGGGAATGAGAAGAAAGGTCATCGGTATATAAAAAAGCTTAGGCCAGCGATATAAACCATTAGCGGCCAGCATCCATTTTGTCATAAAATGAGTGTTTGATAATCCTCCTTTTTTCCGAATAAACAACTCTGCTTTCTTCAAGATGGGGTGTTCGCGTCTGTAGTGTCCAGAATATAGGAGAGCGATATAAGCTTGAACGGTTGCTGAGAGGTTACCATCGCGTTCATCAGGATATGCTTTCCATATTCCGTTACGAGATTGCTGATCAACAATTCGCCTTGTTAACTTTTTAATTAAATTTTCTTCATCCCCCATATTTAAAGAACGCAGCAGGATGATCATAAAGGCATCTGTCATGATTCCCCCTTCAAAACAAAAGGACCAAGAGCCATCCTTTTGCTGAAGCTTGGTTAATTCTTCAATTCTTGTCTTTATCTCATTCTTTATCATCCCATCTGTGATCATTTCCATATCACCTCACCTATATGAATATTCAGATAGGAAAAATGTTATGTTTGTACTTATTATCTATCTTTAATCTTTATGTAAATTTCCATATAAAAATAAGCTTGATGTTGAAAGGACAATTGGCATTTTGCTTCAAATAATAGTAAAATATGAAGAAAGAAGAAAGGATTGAAAACAACATGATACATAAAACATGGCAAAAAACTGCACCTCTTAAAAAGGTTACTTGTGTACATACAAATGCCGCAAAGTATATGGTAGATCGTGCTTTAACGGCAGGTAAGCAGTATGATGTTCAAAATGAAACAGAAGAATTTTACTTTGTCATTGATAATACTGGTAAAGTTGGTGGTTATTATAAAGATTATTTTGAAGAATAATCTTATGATAGGTTGAAAAAAAGGATGAATGAAGAATCATCCTTTTTTTATATAAAATAAAAGAATACACTTGTTTTTTATGATATTATTATCAAATGTGAAAATAATATCATTATGAAATTTATAAAAAGGAGACAGAACATGTATTCAAAAGCGAAGTTAATTCTTCATCCAGTAAGAATGAAAATTGTTCAAACCTTAATAGGCAGCAGAGAATTAAACGTACAACAAATTGCACAAAAATTAACAGATGTCCCACAGGCGACTCTTTATCGTCATTTAAATAAATTAGTAGAGGCTGAAGTGATTCGTGTTGTTAAAGAAAATCAAATTCGCGGGACCATTGAAAAAATCTACTCGTTAGCTGAAGAAGAGATTGGCGGCAAAGAGGAGTTGGAAAATGTAACTCGTGAAGAGCATTTAACCCTTTTTCTTACTTTTATGACACATTTACTTGGTAAATACGAGAGCTATCTAAACCAAGAACAAATTGATTTATATAAGGATGGCGTTGGATTTCGAGAAGCACTTGTTTATTTAACTGATGAAGAGTTTCAAGAATTTGCACAGGAGTTATCAACATTAATGAAAAAAGTCATTGAGAAGGAACCAACTAAAAATAGAAAAGCGAGACATATTGTCAGTATATTCATTCCTGAGCCGAGAAAGTAGGCTCTTAAGTGGTCGTTAACATAGTCATGAGGCATTATCCTAAAATTTTTTATAAAAGTAAATGAAGTTCAACTTGTATTTCCCTATGTTTTTTAGTATAACCAATACATAATCATTTAAAATTTTTGTAGAAAACTATTGAAAACTAGATATTACACGCATTCAAATCTAATGATTTAGTAAGTTTTCATCTAGAAAGGGAAGACGTATATGAGTGAGACTAATGTACAAATAAGGGATGCACAGCTTGAAGATCTTTCGAAAATTGTTGAAATATACAACTCATCGATACCAGGACAACTTGCCACAGCTGATCTGGAAGAAGTTACTGTTGAAAGTAGATTAACTTGGTTCTATGACCATAACTCCCATCATCGTCCCTTATGGGTTTTAGAAGAAGACGGGAATATAGTCGGCTGGTTAAGCTTTCAATCTTTTTACGGAAGACCTGCTTACAATGCAACAGCAGAGGTTAGCATTTATTTAGACCCAACCGTACATGGAAAAGGTTATGCGCGTGTATTAATGGAAAAGGCAATCTCTGCATGTCCTAAATTAGAAATTAAGACTTTGCTTGCCTTTGTTTTTGGTCATAATGATCCGAGCATTCGACTATTTCAAAAATACAATTTTGAAAAATGGGCCCACTTGCCAAGAATAGCTGACATGGCAGGGGTGGAAAGAGATTTATTAATCCTTGGAAAACGAATAATTCAATAAGAACATAAGGGGATACAGGCTTTTTGCTTTGTATCTTTTTTATTGTTTACCAGGAAATTATATAATGCTTGAACTGTAGATAAGCGCTTTGACATCCAGGCGCTTGCGCTTTTGTTCTTTTAATCGTTACCGGTACTAAAAATCAACTCATGTCATTTTAATGAATAGTTTCCTTTGCTTAAAACAAATAATTAATAAAGACTTTATCGAAAGACAATCATAAAAAGTTACTTTAGAAGGTGAGATTATGCAAAATTTATTGTTTACTCATAATGATTTAGATGGAGTAAGCTGCGGAATCCTGGCAAGGTATGCATTCCCTGATAATATAGAGGTACATTATCATTCGGTAAACAGTTTAAATTTTCATGTAGAGAAGTTTCTCGATGAAGCGGAAGAAAAGAAGACTACCTCACAACTTTACATAACAGACCTTTCAGTAAATAACGAAAATGAAAAGAGATTAAATGAATTTGCATTAAGTGGAGGAAAAATTCTATTAATTGACCATCATAAATCTGCCCTTCATTTAAATAAATATGATTGGTCAAATGTCCAAGTAGAAGAAACGAATGGAAAATTAGCTTCTGCCACAACATTATTTTATCAATTTTTAATAAAAGAAAAGATTATCAGTCCAAAACCTTCATTAGATGAATACGTTGAATTAGTCCGCCAATATGATACATGGGAATGGGAGAAACATGAAAATATCAATGCAAAAAGATTAAATGATCTTTTATATATGCAATCCATTGAAGAATTTGAAGGAAAAATGCTTGAAAGATTAACGCAAAATGAACATTTTTCATTTAATGTGTTTGAAGATAAAGTGTTAGATATCGAAGAGAATAAAACAGAACGCTATATTCATCGTAAAACAAAAGAATTGGTTCAAGCAATTATAGGAAAGCTTTGCATTGGAATTGTCCATGCAGAGTCCTATCATTCAGAACTAGGAAATGCTTTAGGAAAGGAATATCCACATCTGGATTGTATTGCCATTTTGAACATGGGGAGTAAGAAAATCGGGTTTCGTACGATTCATGACCATGTTGATGTATCAAAGCTTGCCACATCTTATGGTGGAGGAGGTCATGCAAAAGCAGCTGGATGCTCGATGACAAAAGAAGCTTTTAAAGATTTTGTTGAAAGAACATTCATTCTTAAACCTTTAATAGTGGATGCACCTTATAATAAATATAATATAAAGGATCGCTCTGCACATTATGAAAATAGAGAAGAAGAACAATTTCTAATTTATCAAAATGCAAATGGTAAATGGGTGATTGAAAAAAATCATGCTTTACTTTCAGAAGAGTACCAAACCTTTGAAATGGCAGAACGATTTTTAAAACGGTCCTATTCAGCAGGACTTACGAAGGATGAAAAACTTATAAGTTACTTAATCGAATCGTATAACCGAAAAAAATAAAGGAACAGAGGTTGTCTCAGAAAGGGTCATGTTCCGCCAATAAATAACAATGACAAACCTTCCAACGATGATCGGTCTTATATATAGTGTTTTGGAGCAGACCCTTTCATTTTATAATCAATGCTAATCAACAACAATCGTAGCAATCATAGGGACTCCATGCCCAGCATGGCTATGTGTGTCACAAACTAGTCTGTAAGTGCCCTCTTTTTTAAAATGCAAAGGAACAATTGTTTCTTCTCCTTTTTTAACAGTTCCTTTAATATCTGTTCCTTCAATGTAAAACGGGTGTTCTTCACCATTTACACCAAAAATACTTAGTGTAACATCTTTATCTTTTGGGATAACAATGGTTCCAGGGTCAAAGCGGTAGGCTTCAATTTTTTTGCCATCAGCTGTAGTTGAGGTAAATTCACCGGTTACCATGTTTATGACAAGTTCACTGCCTTGTTCCTGACTATCATTAAATGTAGGAATAGCGTCATTTGTATAATAATACAATCCACCAACTACAATTGCTGCAACAACTAGCAACAACCATTTTCTTTTAATGATGACAAACTTCATAACGTTCCCTCCTCATAATACATTTCTCCTTATCTATATGACATTTAGGAGGAGAACTTGTCTAAAAGTTTGTCAAAGGTATTATTTATTTAAATTTCATATAAAAAAGTCTGACTCAAAACGAAAGGGTCAGACCCTTAAACACTAAATATAGGAGAAAATAGTTAGAAATCCTATATAAGTGTTACATGAAAGGTCTGACCCTTTATAAAAAATTCGTTGTAAATCTATTTTATTCCTTTTTTGCTTTTACTGCTGAGAAATTTTCTACCACTGGTAAAGTACGTTCGTCTTCAACCATAGCATGTCCACAAAGCGGACAATCCGGGTTCTCATTGGATTTGAAATTATCTCTCATCCAACCATTGCATTCAGCTGATCCACAAGTCCATATCTTAAGGTTTACCTCTGGTGGCTTTTCGACTTGCTGTTGAAATCTCATTTAAACACATCCTTTGGTAAGGGGATTAACTACTACATACATTATACACATTTTTCCTTACAATATGTATAATACTTACTAATATCCTTCAGGTATTGTATCAACCCAAAAAAGGAATAAACATGTAAAATTATACTTCTTTTAATTCCGCAACAGGAACTTGGGTCCGTTCCTCAAGAGGTCCTCTTAAATGACAAGTAACCATTTCTTGATCTTCATGTAATTCATCAATCCAGACAGAGACACCATTGTATATGACTTTAATATCGGCTGATGAAGAAAGGATTTGTTTTACTCGATTTATATCCAATTTTATTCCTCCTCATGTCATTTTCCCTTGTAAAAATCTTCATTTTATTTTTTGCAAAATAAAGGATCTTTATCCACATATTATTTATTTGAAATATACTTGTTTGCAGGCCATCTTTTAAATGGTACAAGCTTTCCATAAGTGAAGCAGCGCCATATCCATTCAAATGGTCCATGATGAAAATAAATAAGCCAAAAATAGCTAAATAATAATTGAGAAGAGAATAAGATCATGCTAAAAAGGGTACCTTCTAGTAATCCAATCTGTCCATATAAATGAAAAAAACGATAAAAACCAATACATATAATCGATTGTAAGAGATAGTTGGTTAATGCCATCTTTCCAATAAAATGAAACGGAAATAAAGCATTTGACTTTTTTGTAAGAAAATAAAACGAGCTCATATAAAAAATGCTCATGATAATCCCACTAATGCTTGTTAGAAAATGGCTCAGCCTATTCACAGAAATACCAAAGGAATGGGTAGAGGTTAAGATTAGTATGTTTACAGCAAGGAAAGGCAAGCTTAACAAGAAACTCCATTTACATATATTTTTTATATGAAAATCATTATCTTCGTTATGTAAATATAATTGCTTCTTACCGGTATATAGACCAAGTAAAAACATCCCTAAAACAGGGATCATTGCAAAAGGAATTTGCAAAAGAATTGGGAGGATCTCAATCTTCAATCGGTATAAAAGCCATTCAGGATAAGAGGCTTCTGCATAGACGGATGTATATTCTGAAACAATGTTATTATATAAAGGTTCATTTAACTGTGTCCCAGCAGGAATATAAAAAACGGTTGCACTTAGCACAATATGATAAAGAGAAATGAAAAAAAATGCCCAATACAAAATATAACGGTTTGATAGCTTACGAAAAAATATCAGCAAAAGCCCTGCTAATGCATATAGATGTAAGATATCTCCGTACCAAATAAAAACTAAATGAAAAAGACCGAACATTAGAAGAACTAGTAATCTCTTAATAAAAAGGTTCATTCCATTGGTCTTTTTGAGAAAAAAATAAAAGCCAAGACCAAATAAAAATGAAAAAATAGGATAAAATTTCATATGGATAAAAAGCTGAAAAAATAGTGAGAAAAAATATTCTAAACCTTGGTAGGTGACAGGTTTTCCATAATACATCTCAATAAATTCCGGTGAATAAAAGCTTCGCATGTTTACTAACAAAATACCTAACAAGGAGAACCCGCGAATAATATCGATTAATATGATCCTGTTTTGCTGATCTTTCATTTTATTTCCCTCTTTTACCGTTGTATCAATTCTTGTTCATTTTATCACAATAAATGAAAAGGGAATCACCATTTACTGCATATGCCTTTAGTAAACAATAAAAAGAAGAAAGGAGCAAATCAAAGGGACAGGTTAGTCCTTTTGAGAAACCCCCGTCATTTATTATTTCAATGTGTTATTTTCTTCAAATACATCTCTGCCAATTGCCCCAACAGACATATCTGTATTAGACCTAGTATTCACACTACTTGTAAACGTATTTTTTTTATGTGCATTTTTTTGATTTGAACCAAGATATTCAGATTTATGCTTAGCTTCTGTTTTAATAAATTGGTTAAAGTTTTCATTTACCATAAAAGTTCATCTCCTAAGGATATAGTTATTCCCGACTATCATAACCATTTTTCTATTGATTCATTAAACGTCTTTCGAAATATGAAAAAGGTACCAATGAGGTACCTTATAGCCACTAATATAAGGATTGATTATCGCACTCCACCGCTCATTTGTTGTTGAGCAAAAGATACCAAACGTTTTGTGATTTCTCCACCAACAGATCCATTTGCACGAGATGTTGTTTCTGCACCAAGGTTTACCCCAAATTCAGAAGCAATTTCAAATTTCATTTGGTCGATCGCTTGAGCAGCACCAGGTACTAAAAGTTGGTTTGAGCTATTACTGTTGCTTGCCATATTGATCCATCTCCTTTATGAATGATTAATTGGTGGGTTAAGTTGGATTTGCACCAAGCTTTTAACCTACTAGGCTAACCCATTATAAAATCTAGTGATGATTCCTTTAATAATTTGTTGATAATAATATTTCACAATACATTCGCAATATTCTTTTTACCGTTTGGTAAGTATTTCTATTAACAGCAAAAGAACTAACTTGATGGATTTGTGGAATAATACTAGCAATAATCGATTAGGGGTTGATCTTATGCCGACGGTAATAATAGAGGATAATAAAAAAATAACATATGATGACCTTGGAGAAGGGATACCGATACTCTTTATTCATCCACCTGGAATGGGAAGGCATGTCTTCTATTATCAACGAAAGTTAAGTGATAAGATGAGGGTGATCATTCCGGATTTAACAGGTCATGGAGATAGTTCAGAGGCAAATGTAAACGATCTTTCTATCATGTATTATAGTAAAGAAATCTTAGCTTTACTTGATGAATTAAAGATTAAGTCCGCTGTACTTTGCGGCTATTCCGCTGGGGGCGGAATTGCGCAAATAATTAGCTCCCATTATCAGGAGCGTGTTTCTGGCCTAATTTTAATTGGAGGATTTCCAGCAGTTTTGAATGCTTCACTTAAAGTGGAACATAAACTAGGAATGTATATGGTGAAACATCATAGAAACTTGCTAACGAACATTTTAGCTAACAGTCATACGAAAAATAAAGATTTAAAAGAACTCTTGATATCCCATATGAACAAAGCTCAACTAGGTGCATGGTATAAATTTTATCAAGAGGTTCTCGATATGAAGTAACAAACGATTTTAAAGAGATTCGTGTTCCTTTACTTTGGATGGATGGAACGAGGTCTGATGCAATAAATCTATACCAAAATTTTTATAGGAAACACTCAGCAAATTATCGCATTGTCCTGTTTAAACATGTAAACCATCAAATACCTACTAAGAAATGGAAGTCAGTGAATGAAGAAATCGTTCAATATATTTGTAAATTAGAAAAAAATTTAAACTGATAGCAGGAAATACAGGATAAATAGCTAATATTTTATAGATTGATGTTTTATTTAGAAGATAAAAAATTCTGACATACTAAGGAATCGAGCAGAAGGAGAGAGAAGCATGAAGGTTGTTAAAGAGCAATTTGGTGAATACAATGGTGAAGCAGTTTATTCCTATTCACTTCAAAATAAACACGGAATGAAGGTAACCTGTATCAATCTTGGCTGTATTATTACCGAAATCCTTACCCACAATAAAGAGGGACAATTAGAAAATGTGGTTCTTGGATTTGATGATGTTGAGAATTACCTTGAAAATTCTCCTTATTTCGGTGCGGTAGTGGGGCGTGTTGCTGGAAGAATTAAAAACGGCAGCTTTGAGTTAGATGGAGAAACCTATGAATTACCACAAAATGAAAACGCTAATCATTTGCATGGCGGTCTGGAAGGCTTCGACCGAAAACTTTGGGAAGCCAAACCAATTGAGACAAACAATGAGACAGGCGTAGAGTTTAGCTATGTTAGTAAAGATGGAGAAGAGGGATACCCAGGTACGTTAACTGTAAAAGTAACGTATTTATTAACAGATCAAAATGAATTGATCATGACGTACGCTGCGACAACAGATAAGAAAACATTAGTGAATTTAACGAACCATACATACTTTAATTTAAGTGGAAATATAAAAAATGATATTTTATCACATAAATTAAAGATAAATAGCAAAAAATTCCTTGAACTTAATGATCAATTAATACCAACTGGAAAGTTCCTTGATGTTGAAAATACTCCATTTGATTTTCAAAAAGAAAAAGAACTGCGTGAAGCGATCTTAGCTGATCACAAGCAGGTTCAATTAGTTGGACAAGGAATTGACCATCCATTCTTATTAGATGAAGATCAAAAGAAAGAAATCGTCTTACTTGATGAGGAAAGCGGAAGAAAGCTAATTGTTGAAACAGAAGAACAAAGCGTTGTTGTCTACACATCAAATATGTTAGGTGACTTTAGAATAAGAGATGTGCAAGCAAGAAAGTATTTAGGAATTTGTTTAGAAACACAAGGGCTTCCAGACTCTATCCATCATCCACAGTTTTCTCCTTGTATTCTTGATGTTGGTGATGAATACAAAACGACGACAAAATTTACCTTTACGATCAACCAATAACTTACTAGAGGATGTCTCATTCGATAAATGATCTGAGCATCCTCTAAATTTTTATGACTATTCTTTATAAGGATATGACACATGAATACTGTCTACCGTACCTGGTTCATCCTGAATATTACAAAGCGAATCGAGAAAATGTTTAAACTCACGCTTTAACTCCTCAGGAGCACCTGGTTTTAAATGCCAATTTCCTGGTTCATCAACAAAATATACACTCTTTACGAATTCAGGCAGTTTTTCTGGCATCTACTCTCCTCCTATCCTATTTCTTGCTATTTTAGTTTTTACCTAAAAGTCGTTGTAAAAACATGTTTGCTTTATTATAAGGATGTTTTTACGACGAATAATAGAATGCCTGCAGCGGAAAGAGCGATATGTTTAACTCCCAACAGTAAAATAAAAGAGCTGATCTAATAAAGGCAATAGATTGCCGATTAGGTCAGCTTTATGAAGGAAGACTCAATTTATTTTTGTTAATTCTTTTTCCTTCTTTTCCTTATTAACCGTTATTCGATGAAAAATTCCATATTTGCTTAATAATTGTGTGACAAATCCTGTAATTTGCTGATAATTTTCTTCAATCTTTTCAACTACATAGTTAATCCTTTCAAACAGAGTTGCTTTTAGGCTATCTAAGTCTCTTGACACCTTCTGATTTATGGCTTCTTGATGATCTAATCGTTCTAAAATCGTTAAATGAAAAGATTCTTGTAGTTCAAGTGTTTTTAAGATATCTTCGTTTATGATTTTTTGTTCTGTTAGCTGATCACTGAAATGATCGTGAAGTCCGCCAAAAAGTTCAATCTTTTTCGCCAACTGCTTAATGGCAGTATCCTGTATGGTAAGCTGATCAACGATTGCTTGGTTGACGACCCCTTCATTATCTTGTCTTTTCATAAGTTCTTGATTAAATTCGTCAATGGCTTCAAATCGTTTAATCAATGCTTTATATGCTTCATCCTGTTTCAGGATATTTTCAACTAATGGTGCTGTATGTTGTTCCTGATGTTCGAGTTTTGTCAAGACATGATGAAATTGCTGCTGCTGCTCATTCTTTGCTTCATTTACTAAGCAATTAATGTTATCTGAGGTTTGTTTTAATGAAGAATTGATTTGATTCTGCTGGATGATAAATTCCTGCAAATAATTTTTACGAAACGTAGCTTGGTTTGATGAAATATTGATTTTCGCAGGGTTTTTATAAATAAAAGGTTCTGCTTCCTTTTTTATATAAACCACATTTTCTCCTCCTCTCTTGACTGTCGGAAGTGATGTTAATATCATATGTGCTTACCAAAAGAATTGATAACCGTTTTTCTTAGTCAAAAATTTTGCACGTTTTCTTAATGGCTAGGACATACTAGAGAGGATGAAAAAGGAAAGGTGGATGAAGGATGAGTATAGAATGGTTTGACCGTGTATGTGGTGAATTGCAGGATCAGCTTGAATCGATTTGTGAAAAATATGATCAAATTGGTCATATGTCAATTGACCGTGGTGCAAAGCATCCGAGAATTGAATTTTATGTAGAAACAGAAGATGATGAACGCGATTATTTTTGTACATTGTTTTTCGATCCTCATAATGAAGATTTCTATATTGAAACGTTTGATTTTGAATACGAGCAAACCACTAGAACGATTCTTTCCGATATTGAAGACATTGTTGATGCTATACATGATAGCTTTCATTATTATCTTAATGATGACATTGAGGATGATGTCGAAAATGATTATGAGTATGTAGAGGAAGAAAATACTGAGTTTCTTGAAGAAATTGATGTCGAATGGGAGACTCCAGAAGTAACAGCGTTTATTTATAAAGATGAAGTTGAAGTTACTTATCAGTTTGGTGTAGTACAGGAGACAGGAGATGGCGTACTTCGTCGAATAAACCGGATTCGAACTAATGAAGATGACATAATTAAAGATGAGACAAATTTCATTTTTAGTAAAGAAGAGGCTAGTACTATTATTGCTATGATTGCAAGTCATATGGATTCTTTATCTGAATTTGATTTACAATAGATCGTATAATGTTTTTCAAATAAAAATTGAAAATGCAAAGGGTCTGACCACAGCGACAAGGGTCTGACCCTATTTTTATTCCTTTCAAACGATGGAAAACTAAAAAATATTATTGGCATTAATTTGTTTTTTTATATAGTTAATGTTGAATGTAGGAAAATTCGTTTATGATCGCGAAGATAAAAGAATGAAAAGTTTTATCAGACTTTTATGATAGAGAAACAAAAAAGGCTGGATTAATGAACACTTTGAGAAGGAACGAAATGCTGAACAACAAGAATAAATTGGGTTGTAAGGAAAATAAAAGTGGATGATATTGATAAAATGACAACATTTACTAACAAGTAATCTTTAAAATGAAGAAACGCAACTTGCATGAGGAGGAACAAAGTGCCAATATTAGCAAATCTGCCATACAGCAAAGTAACGAGATGGATTGAAGAAAATCGTCGATTTCATAAGGAATTAGAGTATGAAATAGTCCTTACAACTGAAAGATTATGCACATCCTTTGATACATTTTTATTAAAGGAAGTATTAGGCATTTCATACCGATTTTTTTCAGAGAATACTGGCTTTCTTTACTTGCATACAACAAAAGGAATGTACTCTTATACTGTGAAAACCAATCCGGAACATTTTATTAACCAATTTAAACAGATTAAACATTCCCAGAAACAAACGAAATAAAAAGGGGCTTAAATGTCATTGGTTTTATCATAAAGAAGTAAAACAAGTAGGGCGGGAGAGGAAAATAATGAACTCCTTTTTAAAAAAAATATTGCAAATAAATCAATATAGTAAAAATCACAAGATACAAATTATTGCCCATCGAGGGGCAGCTGGTTATGCACCTGAGAATACGATGATTTCGTTTAGAAAAGCGCTCGATTTAAAAGCTGATTATATTGAATTAGATATCCAAATGACAAAAGACGGTGAGATTGTCGTTATTCATGATGCAACTGTTGACAGAACTACTAATGGTACGGGTAATGTAAGAGATTTTACATATGAAGAGATAAGAAAGCTGGATGCAGGGCAATGGTTTCATAAAAAATTTTCAGGTCAGCAGATTCCTACTTTTCAAGAGGTAATAACTGAATTTCATGGAAAAGTTGGGTTTTTAATTGAAATTAAAAACGCTAATTTATATCCTTCCATTGCAGTAAGGCTTGCAGCTGAACTAAAAAAGAATTCTCTTGATCACCCTAATCATAACGAAATTATCGTACAGTCGTTCGATTTTGAGTTTTTAGAGGAATTTAATAAATTAGCACCAACTATTCCATTAGGACTACTGGTGAAATATCGTGTCCAAGGTATATCAAATGTACAATTAAAAGAATGGTCAAAACTTGTTCAATACATTAATCCGAATAAAGCGCTTGTCACAAGGAGACTTGTTAAAAAAATCCATGACTATCATATGCAGGTTATGCCATATACAGCTAGAGACATGAAGGCAGTAAAAGCCTTAAAGCATGCAAAGGTAGATGGGATTATTACAGATTTTCCGGATTATATATAGGTAAAAAACAATTTATTAATAAGGGTGTCCCTTCTTGGCAAATACCAAAGTAGGATCACCCTTCATTTGTGCTCCTTAATTGTTTTCCTGCTGCTGACCGAATTCTTTTTCAGCTATTAAAGAATTGGCTACTTCTTGATGTTTATGTTCGTTTACAGAATCTCCATCAATATTTTTTAAATTTGGATAGCTTCCGTCTGTTTGTAATGTTATTTGTTCTTTTTTAGGAGCGTTTGTAAGATAGTTTTCTTTTTTCACAGGTTTCAAGCCTCCAAGAAAATAATCAGTGATAAACCACTTTTTCAGAAAACTTAATGGACAGATATTCTCCCTTGATGGAATTCCTATTATCCATTAGTAAGAAAACGACCATAGAAGGATGTCTCACTCAATTGTAGTTTGAGCAAATGTAAGGATTTTCATTCCCATTTTTGTTAATAATAAAAATGTATATATAATAGTAGAAACTAGGCTTGCTTTACCATTTATTACTTACATAAGGAATTAAAAAAATTTGTTATGATGGTAACACGGGCGGGCAAAATGAAAATGCCGCCCCTATTGAGGCAGCCCGTAGTTGATATTATTGATATTGCTCTAGCATTGAAAAGAACTCTTTAACGAATTTAAAAAAGACTTTTTCAGAAGGGGCGAGGTCTCTTTTTTTAGAAATAATGATTCCGACTGTTCTTCTGACAATAGGAAGCTCAATTGGGATTTTTACCGTGAATCTTGGGATTGTTTCATAAAAGGTGCTATCGGGTAATAAAGTAACACCCATCCCTGCAGACACTAGCCCTTTGATCGCATCTAAATCTTCACCTTCTGAAGAGATGCTTGGAACAAAACCAGCCTGTTTGCATGCTTCAATAACAATTTCCTGAAGAATATAGCCTCTAGGAAATAAGACAAATTGGTCATTCCTAAGTTCATTTAGGAGAATGCTTTTTTTAGACGCCAGTGGGTGTGTAGATGGCAGCAGAGCAGAAATATTTTCAGAAAATAAAATGGTGCCTTCGATTTCTGGAATGTTTTGCGGAACAGGTCCTAAAAAAGCTAAGTCTATTTCGCGGTTGATGACGGAATCAATTAAAAACTTATAAGAGCCTTGTCTTAAATGGAAACCAACATTCGGGTATTTTTCTTTAAATGCTGAAATGACAGTTGGTAATAAATGACTTGCAAGGCTTGTAGGAAATCCGATCTTTATTGAACCTCTTTCAGGATCAAGATACTCATCGATTTGTTTTTTGGCATGATCGATCGCTTTGATTGCGGTTTTAGTATGTTCAAGAAATACCTTTCCAATTGGAGTTAGCTTTACATTTCGACCTTCTCTTTCAAACAAAGTCACACCTAACTCCGCTTCTAAATTAGCAATTTGTCTGCTGATAGCAGATTGGGCAACATGTAAATATTGTGCAGCTTCAGAAACATGTTCCCGTTCAGCAACTTCCATAAAATAGTGTAATTGGCGTAATTCCATCGCGGCCTCCTATCGATTTATATCAATATTAGATAGATCTTATCTAAATTATATATTGTTAATATCAATTTGCAAAGATATAATGTAATTATCTGAAAATTATCGGGTGTAAGATTATCTAACGGGGGGAGATATACATGACTTACAATCAAATTCCTAAAGCACAAGGTCTCTACCGTCCTGAGTTTGAACATGACGCATGCGGTATCGGTTTATACGCTCATATTAAAGGCCACGCTACACATGATATTGTAAAAAAAGGACTGAACATGCTTTGTCAATTAGACCACAGGGGTGGACAAGGCAGCGACCCGCTTACAGGTGATGGCGCTGGTTTAATGGTGCAAATCCCTGATGCATTCTTCAAAAAAACTTGTCAGGAAATGACTCTTCCTGAAAGTGGTCGTTACGGTGTTGGAATGATGTTCTTTTCAACAGACGACAATGAGAGAAAACAAATTGAGGAACAACTTAACAACTTTATTGAAGCAGAAGGTCAAATATTATTAGGCTGGAGAACTGTACCAGTAAACGTAGAAGCCATTGGACCTGTTGCTAAATTAAGCTGCCCTGTCGTTCGTCAAGTATTCATTGGTGCAAATGAAAACATTACTGATAATATTACGTTTGAACGTAAATTATATGTGATCCGTAAACAAGCAGAGAAATGGGCTGCAGAACGTGAATTGCGCTTTTATTTTACTAGTCTTTCAAGCAGCACCATTGTTTATAAAGGTCTTCTTACTCCAGAACAGGTGGATGCTTTTTATTTAGATTTACAAGATGAAGACTTTGTTTCTGCTTTTTCTTTAGTTCATTCACGCTTTAGTACAAATACTTTCCCTAGCTGGGAGAGAGCACATCCTAACCGCTATTTAATTCACAATGGTGAAATAAATACAC
This sequence comes from uncultured Metabacillus sp., assembly GCF_947503125.1. Lineage (GTDB taxonomy): Bacteria > Bacillota > Bacilli > Bacillales > Bacillaceae > Metabacillus. The sequence goes on along the minus strand of NZ_CANNCR010000015.1, from coordinate 6,311 downwards.
TTCGTGGAAACATGAACTGGATGAAAGCGAGAGAACAGCAATTCGTATCTGAAGCATTTGGTGAAGATCTTGAAAAGGTTCTGCCAATATTAGATGCAGAAGGTAGTGACTCATCTATTTTAGATAATGCCTTTGAATTCTTTGTTTTAGCAGGTCGCAAGCCAGCACATGCAGCCATGATGATGATTCCGGAACCTTGGACAGAGAACCCTCATATGAGCCCTGAGAAAAGAGCTTTTTATGAATATCACAGCTGCTTAATGGAGCCTTGGGACGGACCGACTGCGATTTCCTTTACAAACGGTAAACAAATCGGAGCGATTTTAGATCGTAACGGCTTACGTCCAGCACGTTACTATGTAACCAAGGACGATTACATTATCTTCTCTTCTGAAGTAGGGGTTATCGAGGTTGAAGAGGAGAACGTTCTTTACAAGGATCGATTAAGTCCTGGGAAAATGCTTCTTATTGACTTAGAAGAAGGACGCATTATTTCGGACGAAGAAATTAAAGAAGAAATGTCGAAAGAAGAGCCATATCAAGAATGGTTAAATGAGCAGCTTATTAAGCTAAATGATACAGAAATGCTAGTAGAGGAAGTTGTAACAGATCTTTCTGACCGTCAACGTGCATTTGGTTACACGTATGAAGATATCAAAAAGTACTTGCTTCCTATTATTACAGAAGGTAAAGATCCTCTTGGATCAATGGGGAATGACACACCTTTAGCGGTTCTGTCAGATCGCCCGCAATCACTTTTCAATTACTTTAAACAACTTTTTGCGCAAGTTACAAATCCGCCAATTGATGCGATTAGAGAGCAAATTGTAACATCAACGATGACGTTGCTTGGGACTGAAGGAAACATTCTTCATCCAACTAAAGAAAATGCTCGCAGAATTCAGCTTGACACACCAGTGCTTTCTAATGATCAGTTATCACAATTACGCCTAAATCTATATGACGGATTTAAAAGCAAAACAATTGACACATTATTTACAGAAGATTTAGAAAATTCTTTACAAGAACTATTTACAAAAGCTGAAAAAGCTATTGCTGAAGATGTTAATATCATTATCTTATCTGATCGTGAAATGAATGCAGAAAAAGCAGCGATCCCTGTATTGTTAGCAGTTAGTGCATTGCACCAACACTTGGTTCGTCAAGGTACTCGTACAAAAGCAAGCATCATTGTTGAATCAGGAGAGGTAAGAGAAGTACACCATTTTGCAGCTTTAATTGGCTATGGTGCTGATGCGATTAATCCTTATCTAACTTATGCCACTTATAAGGAAGCAGTATTAGATGGAAGCTTGGCAGTTAGCTATGAAGAAGCTGTTGCGAAATACATTAAAGGCATTACAGAAGGTGTTGTAAAAGTAATGTCTAAAATGGGGATTTCCACTGTACAAAGTTATCGCGGCGCTCAAATTTTTGAAGCTGTCGGTATTGGTGCAGATGTTATTGACCGCTTCTTTACTGGAACTGCGTCACAACTTGGCGGAATCGGCTTAGACACCATTGCGAAGGAAGCTCTTTTACGCCATAAAGATGCATTTGCTGATAAAGTGGATAAAACATTGGATTCTGGCAGTGATTTTCAATGGAGAAAGAATGGAGAGCATCATGCTTTTAACCCGACAACCATCCACACATTACAATGGGCTTGTCGCAAAAATGATTATGAACTCTTCAAGAAATTTTCACATGCTGCAAATGAGGAAAGACTTGGCTTCTTACGTAATTTGTTTGCATTTAACAGCAACAGAACTGCGATTTCAATCGATGAGGTAGAATCGGTTGAATCGATTGTGAAACGATTTAAAACAGGTGCGATGTCTTTTGGGTCATTAAGTAAAGAAGCTCACGAAACATTGGCAATTGCGATGAACCGTTTAGGCGGTAAAAGCAATAGCGGTGAGGGTGGAGAAGATTCAAATCGTTATACACCTGATGAAAATGGTGACTTCCGCCGCAGTGCGATTAAACAAATTGCCTCAGGTCGTTTCGGTGTAAAAAGCCATTATTTAGTAAACGCGGATGAGCTGCAAATTAAAATGGCTCAAGGTGCTAAGCCTGGTGAAGGTGGTCAATTACCAGGAAATAAGGTATACCCATGGGTAGCAGATGTGCGTGGTTCAACACCAGGTGTTGGTTTAATTTCACCTCCACCACATCATGATATTTACTCAATTGAAGATTTAGCACAGCTGATTCATGATTTGAAAAATTCAAATCGCGATGCGCGTATTAGTGTTAAATTAGTTGCTAAAGCTGGAGTTGGTACAATTGCTGCTGGTGTTGCTAAGGGAGCAGCAGATGTTATTGTTATCAGTGGTTATGATGGCGGTACTGGAGCATCTCCAAAAACAAGTATTAAGCATACTGGTCTTCCTTGGGAGCTTGGTTTAGCGGAAGCACATCAAACATTGATGCTTAATGGCCTGCGTGACCGTGTTGTACTAGAAACAGATGGTAAATTAATGACAGGTCGTGACGTTGTCATGGCAGCGATCTTAGGTGCAGAAGAATACGGATTTGCAACTGCTCCGCTTGTTGTTATGGGTTGTATCATGATGCGTGTATGTCATTTAGATACTTGTCCTGTCGGTGTTGCAACGCAAAATCCAGAACTTCGCGATAAATTTACTGGTGACCCAGATCACATTGTTAACTATATGCGTTTTGTTGCTCAAGAAGTTCGTGAAATCATGGCTGAGCTTGGCTTCAAGAACATGGACGAAATGATTGGTAGTACGGATGTATTGCAAGTAAGCGAGCGTGCAAAAGCACATTGGAAAGCAAAAGATTTAGATTTAACTACTCTTTTATTCCAACCTGAAGGAGCTCGTACTGCAAAGTTCAAGCAAAATCATAAAATTGATCAATCACTTGATATGGTAGAAATTTTACCTGCAGTTGCGAAGGCAATTGAAACAGGTACACCGATTGATGCCTCATTCTCGATAAAAAATATTAATCGTGTTGCTGGTACAATCGTTGGTAGTGAAATTTCTAAACGCTATGGCGAGGAAGGCCTGCCAGAAGATACAATTACACTGCGTTTCTCCGGTTCTGCAGGACAAAGCTTTGGTGCTTTTGTACCGCGTGGTGTAACGATGCACTTAACTGGTGATGCAAATGACTATTTAGGTAAGGGACTTTCAGGTGGAAAAATTATTGTTGCTCCACCAGCTGAATCAAGTATTGTTGCATCTGATAATGTCATTATTGGTAACGTACCATTCTATGGTGCGACAAGTGGTGAAGCCTATATTAATGGACGTGCGGGTGAGCGCTTTGGCGTACGAAACTCTGGTGTTAATGTAGTTGTAGAAGGTGTAGGAGATCATGGCTGTGAATATATGACTGGCGGCCGCGTTGTAATCCTAGGTGAAGTTGGTAAAAACTTTGGTGCAGGTATGTCAGGTGGTATTGCCTATGTACTTGCTGATAATAAAGAAGAATTTAAAAATCTTTGTAATACTGAGATGATTGAATTTGAAAGCTTAACTGACGATAAGGAAATCAGAGATCTTGAAGATATGATCCAAGCTCATTTCCGCTATACAAACAGTTCAAAGGCTGAGTTTGTATTGGAGCATTGGAATGAAGTTTTACCGAAGTTTGTTAAGGTTATTCCTAAAGATTACAAACGAATGATGGAAAAAATTGCAGAACAAATGCAAGCTGGTTTAACGAATGAAGAAGCGATCATGAGTGCGTTTGAAGCAAATGCAAAATCTGAAAAAAAGGGAACGGCAATTTCATCACGTTCCAAAGCAGTAGTACAGTAGAAAGGGGAGAGGAAGATGGGGAAAGCAACAGGATTTTTAGAATTTAAGCGTGAAGAGGCGGCAGAACGTGAGCCGCTTGCACGTTTAAATGACTGGAAAGAGTATTCAGCTCCTTTCTCTGAGGAAAAGTTAAGCAGACAAGGAGCGCGCTGTATGGATTGCGCTACTCCTTTCTGTCATATTGGTACTGAAATCAATGGTTTCACTTCAGGATGCCCAATTCATAACTTAATTCCTGAGTGGAATGACCTAGTTTATCGTGGAAGATGGAAGGAAGCATTAGACCGTTTAGTAAAAACAAATAATTTCCCTGAATTTACAGGAAGAGTTTGTCCTGCTCCTTGTGAGGGCTCATGTAATGTCGCGATTTCTGATCCGGCTGTTACAATTAAAAACATTGAAAAAGCAATCATTGATAAAGGCTTTGAAAATGGTTGGATTACACCTCGTATTCCTGAAAAGCGCACAGGCAAAAAGATTGCTATTGTGGGATCAGGTCCAGCTGGTTTAGCAAGTGCTGACCAATTAAACCAAGCGGGACACTATGTAACAGTTTACGAGCGTGCAGACCGTCCGGGCGGATTGTTAACATACGGGATTCCAAACATGAAGCTTGATAAAGGAATTGTTGAACGCCGTATCAATTTATTAAGCCAGGAAGGAATTACCTTTGTTACAAATACTGAGGTTGGTAAAGATATTACCGCTGAAGAACTTCGTGCGGAATATGATGCCGTAATCCTTTGTGTAGGTGCCCAAAAGCAGCGTGATTTAGTAATCGAAGGCCGTGAAGCAAACGGTGTTCACTTTGCAATGGATTATTTAACTACTTCAACAAAGAGCTATCTGGATTCAAACTTTGAAGACGGGCAGTTCATCAATGCAGAAGGTAAAGATGTAATTGTTATTGGCGGTGGAGATACAGGTGCTGACTGTGTCGCAACTGCTCTTCGTCAAAACTGTAAAAGTGTTGTTCAATTTGGTAAACACCCAAAATTACCAATGTCACGTACAAAAGAAAATATGTGGCCTGAAGCTCCGCATGTGTTTACGATGGAGTATGCTTATGAGGAAGCAGAAGCCAAATTCGGCAACGATCCTCGTGAATATTCTATCCAAACAAAGAAGCTTGTTGCTGATGAAAATGGGAACTTAAAAGAGCTTCATACTGTTCAAATGGAAAAGCTTAAAGATGAAAATGGTTTATACTACTTTAAGGAAATCCCTGGAACAGAAAAAGTATGGCCAGCTCAACTAGTATTCATTGCAATTGGTTTCGAGGGTGCGGAACAACCAGTATTAAAACAATTTAATGTAGAAACAACAGCTAGAAATGTTGTTGCTGCAAAATATGGCGATTTCAAAACAAACGTTGAAGGTGTGTTTGCAGCAGGTGATGCAAGACGCGGCCAAAGCTTAATCGTTTGGGCAATCAATGAAGGCCGTGAAGCAGCACGTGAAGTGGATCGTTATTTAATGGGCAGTACAGTTTTATCTTAATATAAGATTTTAATTGTTAAATGCACAAAGTGTTTTTTACTAAACACTTTGTGCATTTTTTATTTATCGCTTCATTGGCAACGAGCAATAAAATAGTAAACTCGCAAAAAAGTATAAATGAAGAAATCAGGCATGATCAAAATTGTACGATAGTCGTGCCAAGCTTTTTTTGCTTACTATATAAGAGAGTATAACAGTTTATCAAATGAAAGGAAGAAGGTTTATGCGTAAAAATAGAAGGAGAATTTTTCTTGCAGGAGATTCAACTGTCCAGGCTTATCAGAAAGACAGTAATCAAGGTGGATGGGGAGAATTTTTAACTCATTTTCTTCCAGAAGAAATTCAAGTGCTGAATCATGCGATAGGAGGAAGAAGCTCTAAAACCTTTGTAGAGGAAGGAAGGCTTCAAATGTTGCTTGAGGAAATGAATGAAAATGATTATTTATTAATCCAAATGGGCCACAATGATTCAACAAAATCCAAACCGGAGCGATACACTGAACCATATACAACATATAAGACATACTTAAGTAAGTATATCGAAGGTGCACAAGAGGTAAATGCCATACCAATTCTCATTACGCCTGTTGCAAGGCTTCATATAGAAAATGGGCAATTTTTAAATGACTTTCCCGATTATTGTCTGGCAATGAAACAACTCGCAGAGGAAAAAAAGGTAAAGTTAATCGATTTAATGGATAAAAGTTTGAGTTATTATCGATCAATAGGGTATGAACAATCCTTTCAACTATTTATGGCATCTATTAATGAGACTGATTATACTCATTTCACTAAAAAGGGTGCGAAAGAAATGGCTAAATTAGTAGCAGAAGCGTTAGAAGAGCTAGAATTAGAAGTTTTTGAAGTAATGAAGTAATAACTAAAAAAAGAAGATAGATACGTAAACAGTAAAAATAAAATCGCATTCAATGATAAAGGTAGTGTCAAAAGTTCTATGAAAAAACAACGTTTTAGTTTTAATTAACACCGAAGTGAACTTGTTGACCGCCGCAA
>NZ_CANNCR010000014.1 GCF_947503125.1 uncultured Metabacillus sp. | reverse complement strand
TGAGTCAACTAAATGGTAGTTATGAAATATTGAGAATACACGAGTATTTGGAAGGAAAATTAACTTTATTGAGGGAGTTTAGAACATGTCAGAAAAAGACGAATTTCAAAAAAATGAGATTAAATATAGTATTTGGAATACAAAAGCGGAAGAGATTCATTTAGAGGAGAATGTAAAAAATAGAGCAAATTCATTTAAGAAATCTATGAACAAGCTCGGTGAAGCAGCTAAGATGGATGATGAGGTTAATTAAGCTTTTAAAAAAGAGTTATTGCCCTTTTGTGGGGAGCTGCCTCTTTGCTTTTGAGACACCCCCCATTCCTGTTTTATTAATAATTACCTACTAGAATCTCTATCTTGTTCCCTTTCATCCCCTACTGCAATAGGATTGTCCGGGTATGTAATCCAATCACTCCAGCTCCCTGCGTATAACTTAATATTTGAATATCCTGCTTCATTCAAAGCTAAAATATTTGGACATGCTGAAACTCCAGACCCGCAATAAACGATAATTTCCTTTTCTAAAGGAATATCAGAAAAATGGGCAGTAAGCTCTTCCCTCTGCTTCAAGCTTCCATCTTCATTCAAAATGTCCTTCCAAAAATAATTTCTTGCCCCAGGTATATGTCCAGCTACGGGATCTATCGGTTCGGATTCGCCAAGATAACGCGAATTCTCTCTTGAGTCAATTAAAATTGTATCAGGGTGATGAAGCTTTTCCTTCACCTCAACATGATCAACCCATTTCCATTCAGGATTTACTCGTGGATGTAACGTTTTCCCTGAAGGATTAGGTACGGCATTGAAAATTGGGTTGTTTTCACTTGTCCATTTTTTCCAGCCTCCATCCAATACAGCAGCATTCGATACTCCGATATAGTGAAGCAGCCACCAAAGCCGTGAAGCGATCATTCCGCCTTGATCGTCATAAATGACAACGTGGGAATCATTATCGATTCCAAGTTCACCTAATTTTTTCGCTAATAAGTCTATATCTGGTAAAGGATGACGTCCTCCATGCTTGTTAATTGGAGCTGAAAGATGTTTTTCAAGATCTGCATAAACAGCACCTGGTATATGACCTTTTAGATACTGGTTATAACCTTCCTGTGGTTTGCCTAAATTAAAACGTGTATCGACGATGACCAGTTGGTTATTCTTTCTATCAATTTCACCAGCTAGCCATTCTGTACTGACAATATTTTTCATAGTCATTCTCCTCGTAAAATATTTTTCAAGTGCTTTTTCAAGTTTATTAGATTTGCGTTTTAACTATCATATCATGTTGTCTCATAAATTTTATATTTTCATAACTCATCCAAACTTCCTACTAACATTTTACAACATAGCGGCAATCCTTCATAATAATAGTAAGCTTTGTTTTGAATCGGAGGGAGAACATGAGAATCGTCATTGCTGGTGGGTCTGGGTTTATTGGACGAATATTGACTGACACCCTTCTTCACGAAGGACATGAAATAGTGATCTTAACAAGGAAAAGGCAAATTTCTTCAAAAAATGTTACATATGTACAATGGCTTGAAAACGGTACTTCTCCTGAAAGAGTGATTAATCATGCAGATGCCATCATAAATTTAGCTGGTGTTTCCATTAACGCAGGCAGATGGAATACTGCCCATAAAAAGCAGATTTATGACAGCCGGATGAAAGCAACAGATGAGTTAGTGCGAATTGTTGCCGCTTTGGCCGAAAAGCCGTCTGTTTTTATCAATGCCAGTGCGATCGGTATTTATCCACCTTCATTTGATACTATATATACAGAGGATTCAGTAGAACCAGCAACTGATTTTCTTGGTCAAACAGTCTATGACTGGGAAACAAAAGCAAAACAAATAGAGTCTCTTGGAATTCGTACTGTTTTGATGAGATTCGGTGTTGTGCTTGGTAAAAAGGAAGGTGCGCTTCCTCTTATGGTGCTCCCATACCGATTATTCACAGGCGGTACAGTTGGCAGTGGTGCACAATGGGTGTCTTGGGTTCATGTGACAGATGTTGTCAGAGCTATTGCCTTTGTGATAAAACATGATGCGATTCATGGGCCTGTCAACGTCACAGCTCCAACCCCAGTAAAAATGAAGGAATTTGGAAAGACAATTGGTTCAGTTTTACGTCGCCCCCATTGGCTTCCTGTCCCTTCATTTGTGATGAAACTTATTCTCGGACAGAAAAGCACACTTGTTCTTAAAGGGCAGCATGTGATCCCTAAAGTATTACTTGATAATGGGTTTGAATTTTCATTTCCTTCATTATATTCTGCTTTGGAAGATTTGCTGAAAACGAGGTAATTGAATTCATTTTATTTATCACAGTAGTCACCCTTAAGAAGTCCTAAAACATATGCCAAACGTTTTTGGACTTCTTACATTCTCATAGTGTTTAAAGTATCTTTCCCACCCTGTTTAGCGAGTAATTAGCCAATTTATTTTTTCGGCTAACAAGGTTGAAACGTTTTCGTTCAACATACCTTCTTTCGTATGTGCTGGCGTAAAGCAGCACACCTTCCCGTTTCCAAAGAAATGCTTCCAGCCTGCAATGGTATCTCCTGCGACCCCCGTACTCCAAAGATCTACTTCGGTTTTAGCTTGATCACAAATCACAAAATATTGTTCATCAGAGAGTAAAAATGTCTGTTCTTTTGTATTTTCTTTATCCTTATATCGATATGTAACCTCTTGAAGTCCTGGCGGATGGTAATCAAAATAGCCACGCAGCATTTGAATGTACTTGCTTTCACTTGGGTAGCTGGCCATACCGGCATGCCAAGTGAGTAGATTTCCTCCTGATTCAACATAGTTTACTATTTTCTCATCCAATTCATCAGTTAACCATGTGATCACATGCTCATCCTTTGGGTTTAGCCGGTTCATTTTTGCGTTGATCAATAATGTTGGTTTCTCATCAAGCGCATCTGAAACTTCTGGATGGGTTATATAGTGAACATCAATCTCCGCTTTGTACGGTAATCTTGATAGAGCTGCTTCTAAACCAGCTTTCGCATCTTGAGCGTCATGCCAATAATCACCTAATAAAGCTGCGATTTTTATCATTCTTTTTTACACCTGCCATTTCATTTTTTCTTGTTTCTTTACTACTAATCTATCCTTTTTTATTAATCTTTAAAACTTTATCTTGCTTGGTATAGTTACATTGTTATAATAGAATTAAAGCGCTACCATACTACTATGTTACTAAAGGAGAAGAGAAAATGAAAACGACTACAAAACCTAACAAACCGATTGTCGAGCATATTTACACTGCTGACCCATCTGCACATGTTTTTGAGGGTAAAATTTATATTTATCCTTCACATGATATTGACCATGATGGACCTACAAATGATAATGGTGACCAGTATGCTATGGAAGATTATCATGTATTGTCGATGGATAACTTCGCTTCACCATGTGTCGACCATGGAGAAGTCCTTCATTTGCGCGATATTCCATGGGCAAAAAAACAGTTATGGGCACCAGATGCTGCTTATAAAAACAATACGTATTATTTGTTCTTCCCTGCTCGTGATCATGATGAAATCTTTCGAATTGGTATTGCAATAAGCTCTAATCCTGCCGGTCCATTTTCACCTCAAGAAACTTACATTCCTGGAAGCTTCAGTATCGACCCAGCTGTGCTAGTTGACGATAATGATAAGGCCTATGTTTATTTCGGCGGACTCTGGGGCGGACAATTAGAAAAATGGCAAACTGGCAGCTTTGATCCAAATGGAAAAGAACCTGCTCCAACAGAGCCTGCATTAGGGCCGATGATTGCTGAATTAAGCGAGGACATGCTTCGTTTTAAAGGTGACCCTCAGGAAATAAAGATTGTTGATGAAGCTGGAAATCCTATCCTTGCAGGTGATGAAGAAAGAAGATTTTTTGAAGGTGCATGGGTTCACAAATACAATGGATATTATTACCTTTCCTACTCAACAGGGACTACTCATTACATTGTCTATGCTATGAGTAAAAATCCATTAGGACCTTATGTGTATAAAGGAAAAATCCTCACTCCTGTTATCGGTTGGACGACTCATCACTCCATCGTGCAATTTGAAGATAAATGGTATTTGTTTTACCATGATAGCTCGTTATCAGGCGGGGTTAACCATAAGCGCAGTGTAAAATACACTGAACTAACCTACAATGAGGACGGCACGATTCAAACAATTGATCCTTATAAAGAATAGTGTAATTTAGATGGGCACACTTAGTTGGTTGATTAATTCAACTAAGTGATTGCCTCATTATAACCTCCTGCAAAGACATTAAAATTCACTTCAAGGAAAACCTTTACCATCGAAAGTTTTAATCCCCTGTTTGCACCAGTAATCTAAATCTTTCTTTTCTAATGTACCAATCCCCCTGCTTTTTGTGAAAGCACCTTCATCACTATATTTATTCTATAGCAAATCGGTTTTTCCTTGGTTTTTTCTAAAAAGAATTTTCTAAAAATGAGAATTTGCATGTTGCCTGTTTTCCACTATTTGTATACTTAATAAACATAAAAAAGAGACGCTATCCTAGTAAAAGGAAGCGCCTTTCGTCACATCAATTTTTCTAATTTCCCACTAATCCAGCTGAAACTTTTTTATTAGAAGGCTTTTGTTCAATTTTTTCTTCAGCTTGTCGTACACGCTTAATGAAGAATGCGAGAATTAAGGCTACAGCCGCGATAAATGCTGAAATGTAGAACGAAAAATTAATTCCGTCAAGCATTGCTTCCATCGCAATTTGATGCTGCATTTGAGCAAGGGCAGCTTCTGTTGGCTGACCGGTAAATTGTTTTGTTGCCTCTGCAGTTAAATCAGCAGCTGCTGATTCTGTACGGTTTGACATGATCGTAACCAATAAGGCTGTTCCGATCGCTCCTGATACCTGGTTCAATGTATTGTTCATCGCGGTACCATGAGGGTAAAAGCGTGCCGGCAATTGATTTAACCCGTTTGTTGAGACCGGCATCATCACCATTGAGATCCCGAACATGCGAATCGCATGTATGATCATTAAGTGCGTGTAAGTTGTCTCTAATGTTAACGTACTAAAAAGATATGTCGTAACTGTGGTAATCGTTAAGCCGGTAATCGCTAGAATTTTTCCGCCGAACTTATCGAATAATCTTCCAGTGACCGGTGACATTAGCGCCATAACGAGTGCACCAGGAAGCATCATTAGCCCAGCATCAAATGGTGAAATGCCGCGAATGGTTTGTACGTAGATTGGTAAAAGAAGCATGCCTGAAAACATGGCCATGTTTAAAACCATTGAAATCGATGATGACAAGGCAAACATCGGATACTTAAAGATTCCAAAATTCAACATTGGACGTTCCTGTTTCGTTTGACGCAGGATAAATGCAAATAATGACAAAACGCCAATAATGATTGTTAAATAGACATACGGACTATCCCAGCCTTTGTCACCTGCAGAGCTAAAGCCGTATAGGATACCGCCAAAACCGATGCTTGAAAGGATAAGTGAAACTAAATCAAGACGAATATCCATTTTTTCCTTCTTATCTTTAAGCAAGAAAAAACCAATCAGTAAAATCACGATGGCAATTGGTGTGATGAAGTGGAAAAGCATTCTCCAATCATAATGCTCAATGACCCATCCTGAAAGAGTCGGGCCAATTGCCGGGGCAGCCATTAAAATTAATCCAAAAACCCCCATCGCCGTTCCCCTTTTTTCAATTGGAAAGCTAACAAGCATCACGTTCATTAAAAGCGGCATCATGATCGCCGAACCAGACGCCTGAAGCATGCGTCCCGCTAATAAAACAGCAAATATATCGGTAAAGCCAGCCACAATCGTACCGATCGCAAATAATCCCATCGCAGATAAGAATAGGCGGCGAACAGAATATTTCTGAATTAAGAAGGCCGTTGTTGGAATCATCACGCCATTTACTAACATATACCCCGTTGTCAGCCATTGTACAGTCGCAGCATTAATGTCCAAATCCTTCATTATCGAAGGCAGAGCGATATTTAATAGTGTGTTATTTAAAAATGCAATAAAAGCACCAATCATAAGAATCGCTAAGATCCCATAGTTTGGTCCTTTCGCTTGTTTGATCGTTTGATCCACATAATTCCCCCTCTAAACATAGAGTTCAATTTTTATACCTTCAGTTCACGCATAGAATATAATATACTAACGGTTCAAATAATGCAATAAAAAAATTTCCCTTTAAGATAAGGGTTTGTGGATTGCGAAAAAAAAAGGTACTATTAATTTATACTTGCGGTACAAAAGGGAAAACAGCAATCATTTCATATTTATCTAAAGGTGATGTAGAATGAACAATCGAAAACAGCATGTGATCAAAATGGCCCACCAATTATTTATTGAACGAGGATTTCAAAACACCTCGATTCAAGATATTTTGGAGTATAGCGGCATTTCAAAAGGCACTTTTTATAATTATTTCCCATCTAAAAATGAGTTATTAATTGCTCTTTTTAAGGAAATTTTTAAAAGAATTAAAAAAGAACGTAATGAATTATTAATTGGCCAAGATCGCTCCAATATTGATCTATTTATTAAACAACTTGAATTACAATTAAATACAAATAATAAAAATAAATTATTTACTCTTTTTGAAGAAGTTCTCGTTTCAAATGATGCCGAGCTGAAGCAATTCATGAAAGAAGGCCAATTAAAGATGCTTCACTGGGTTTACCAGCGTTTTCTAGAAATTTTTGGAGAGGACAAAAAGCCCTATTTGTTAGATTGCGCTATTATGTTCATGGGGATTTTACACCATAACGTAAAGTATTATCAAATGGATCATGATTTGAATACAGGTGTACACGAAGTCGTGCGTTATAGTGTGAATCGAATTAAAACGATTGTTAAGGAGCTTGCTGAAACAGGTGAACAATTAAACAAGCCAGAGCTTTTAGAGTGCCTTATACCTGAATTAAGAAAAACAGAGCCCGCCTTTCAAGAAGAGCTTAAGCAAGTTATCGGTATAATGAAGAAAAATGTGAGTGATCATAAAGATCACGCAAAATACGTCGAACTTTTAGATTTTATTTGGGATGAATTTAGACACGGTAAGGATCCCCGTCAATTTTTGATCGAAAGCACACTTTTATATTTGAAGAAGGGTCAGGCATTGTTTGAGAAAGAACAGCTTGAGAAACTTGAACAGCTTGTTTCTCGTTTTTTTACTGTACGAGATGGGATTGAATGAGGGATAACGGGTGATATATTTTTCTACAACGAAATACACAACAACAAATGCATATTTATTTCATTGATCGCAAACACTTTAACTGTTACATATGAAAAGGAGGTCATATAATGGATGTAAAGCGCGCACAAGAAATTGCAAATTCTTCAACTATGGCGAATGTCACGTATAACGGGGCGGGAATCTATATTGAGCATGTAGATCAACAAAACGGAACTTGTACAATCCACCCACTCGATGAACCAACTAATAAACAAAGTGTACCTGTATCAAGCCTTGTTGAAATGGAATAGTACTTCAGCAATAAAACACCACTTTTTAGTGGTGTTTTCCTTTTTGTGCAGAATATAAATCATCCTATAAATTGTTATGGGCTATTTTACTCTTGCTTTGTCTTAAAATGATCAAGACATTCTTTACAAATACAAGATCTTCTCAATTGATGCTCAGGTAACAGGTCAAAGATTTCACGTGGAAAACACTCTTTGCTGCACCAGCATGATTCATAACCACAGTTATTGTATTTTCCGCAAATTGGACATTCCATTGGTTTGATGGTTCCCTCAAACATGTGCAGCACCCGCTTTCCCTTTTAAAAAATTACTGTGCTCCTGCTTCGATTAAGATTTTAGCCGTTTTAACATCTTATTGGTAAGTTGCAATCATTAGTGCTGTTCGTCAATGTCCCCAAATTTTGATTTTAAATAATGATAAACTCCATCTTCGTCACAAGTAAAATTTGTTACATCATCTGCTATTTCTTTTATTTTATCTGGTGCATTTTTCATGGCTACTGCATATCCGGCAAATCGTAACATAGGAATATCGTTATCACTATCACCGATTGCCATGATTTCATGTTCTGACAAATCAAATCGCTTTAACATTTGTTGAATGCCTGTTGCTTTATTCACATTTGCAACCATTAATTCAACATTATGTTCTGAAGATACAGAAATAGTAAAGTCAATTTCGTTCTTTAATAGATCAAGCTCATTTTTCCATTGATTGATATGTTCTTTTGTTCTAGAAAAGAAATAAAACTTCGAAAAGCGATTTCCCTCTATTTTTTCTGTCCAGTTAATTTCTTCTTTAATCGCTTGTTTCCGGGAAAGCCATTCATTAATACCTACGCTGTCAGGCTTCGGCTCTCTAATTTCGTGTTCAACATACGGTTGATCCTGCTTTAAGGTAATTCGGGCTTTTCCGTATGGGAAAAGCTCATAATATACTTTGTTTTTCCTTGCCTTGTCGATAACCATTTCAACTAGCTCTAAAGAAAGAGAATGCTCAAAAACGACATCCTTTCCGACGTATCCAGCCATGCCATTCGAGGTAACAAGCCCATCAACTTGAAAGCCTTCTGGCACTACGCCTTCTATTTCATCAAATGATCTCCCAGTTGCGATAAATACATAGATTCCTTTGTTTCGCAATGTATCAATGATCTCTTTTGTATGTATGCTTACCTGATTATAATGATTTAATATTGTTCCATCCATGTCTAAAAAGATAGCCTTAGGCGTAAACACCACGATCATTCCTCCTGCAAAAAAGTTAATTAGGAAATTATACACCTTTTTGTACGTTTAACATATGAAAAGCGCAGGCGCCTTGCTCGGCCTAGAGTTAATAAAGCGATCATACATAGAAGGTATACTGTACCCTCCACTCATAAGTGGCAAAACTCTAGTGGTGCTAAGCGCAGGCGCCAGGCATAAAAACTATGTTAGAATTTCTTTTTTATTTTTAAAAACAGAGGATCAGATCCCTCCAACACAATATACTGGAGGAGTCAGACCCTTACTTAATCAGACCAAGAAAAGACTATACGGTCAATTCCTTTGTTTGCGTGACTTCCTGAGGCTGCTCCTTGATGAGAAATCCTCCAATTAATCCAATCAATGAAAAGATAACTGGAATCATGAAGCCGTAAAAATATCCGACACTGCTTTCTGCAGCATGAAAATGGTCAAGTACCTTTCCAAAAAGGCTCGGCAGCAGGACGGCACTTAAAAAGCCGCCCATATTTGCAAATCCAGAGGCAACCCCTACCTCTTTCACATCAAACGATTGACGCACAACGGCAAATGTTAAGGCACTAGCTCCATTTCCATAGCCGATCAGTAAAAAAAGAAACATAAGCATAATGATTGGCGGCTTTCCGCTAAATAAGAGAAACGCGGACCAGCTCAAAAGAATCAAAAGATGGACAAGGATATAAGGTTTTTTTATTGAATGATAACGACTTGATATCCAGCTTGTTAACGGAGCGCCTATAAGTGCTCCAATCAGACCAATCATAATAAATTGACTCGCACCAGATCGGGACATATCAAATATATGCATGCCATATGGTACAGCCCATGAACCAATGAAGCCTACATAGGTTCCGACAGCGCCAAAGTGACAGAAAAATGCTGCCCATGCTTGACGATTGGAAAAAATCCGATTCAGAATGACGAGCGTTTTCTCACGTTTTTGCTCAGCCTTAACAGATAATGGTGTGCTTACAGGATGGCTCTTGTGCATACGGTTTGGCTGTTTAATGAGCACAATATAGAGAAGGATTCCACAAAGGCATAATAGGACACCCATTGTTAAGAAAGAAGTTCTCCACCCTGTTAAGGCAATGAAGACAGAAAAGGGCACTGTGGCCATCAAAAAGCCCAGACTTCCTGTCATTCCTGCCATACCGAGCAATTTGACAAATTCATTTCCTTTAAACCATTGGCTTAAAATTAACACTACATTCACCCAAATTGTTGCATCACCTGTTCCTACTATTAATCTAGCAAGAAGCAGTACTGTTTCATTTGGGGCAAGACTATAAATAACCGTTCCTAAACCTGTTAGCAGTGTTCCCACGATAAGAAAGAAATTTGGCCCATAACGATCGGACAAAATTCCAATGGGAACCTGCAAACCAGCATAGGCAAAAAATTGTATACTTGTAAGCAATCCGATGGTGGCTGCTGTCACATTAAAATCATGCATTAATTGATCGGTTATGAGTCCAGGTGCTGTTCTTTGACTCACAATAATAAAGTAAGTAAACAATACGCTGGCAAAAACGATCCATCTGTATTTGCTATTTTGTTTGTTCATTTGTCCTTAACTCCCGTTTCATAGATTCCTTTTCTATTATACTCCATTTAACTAAACGTTTGTTTAAATTTACTAAAACTTCATCTTTTCTTGATTTTTTTATAAAAATAAAGGAAATTCCTGTACAACTCCTTTAGTTGTTTGTTACGGTTTAATTTCCTGGGTAAGCGCATAAACTGACTATTTTCTGCAAAAGATTTTACCTTTTTTCGACATTTTTACATTGCCCGATTAAGGTGAGCGTCACAACATCCCTAAATTTCTCATAGAATGAATTGGGGGTGATTTGATGACGAGATGGTTGAAGGCTGTCATTTTGATCTATCTCTCAATTTTGTTTTTTGGCAGTTTTTTGGTGATATGCGGGTTATGGCTTGGAACATTTGAGAAATCACTGCCTTTCCTTTCCAAAATTAAATTTTTCTTATATTATTTCTTCGCCGGTGCAATTGGTGGATCACTTCGACATCTTTATATGTTTTGTTCTCATTACATGAAAGGTGAACTAAACGACTATAGAGTGTGGGTTATGTATATTTTTTACCCTATCTTTGCAACAGGAACGGCAGTTGTTGCAGTCACTTTAATACAAAGCGGGATTTTCTTAATTGAATTCACTGATTTTGAAGACACCCCTTACGGACAAATCAGCCTTTCCTTTCTAGTAGGTTTCGGATTTAACCGGTTTTTAAATAAACTGAATTCTATCTCTAAAAATCTCTTTCAAGCAAAAAAGCTTATGAATAACAAAAGTTTAAATAAGAATGATGAGTAAGAGGATGGGACAATTTAGGCATAGTCCTCTTGCTTTTACATATTTATTTCACGAATGAGGGAGATTTTTTTCTCTTGTTTACATAATTATATTCTTGAAAACTAAACTTTGCTGATACCTATCCTGGGAACAACTCAAAAAGCAAGGATTCCCTTATTTAAATAAAGGGATCCTTGCTTTTTACACAAATTCTTTATTTGCCATCCACCACTTCTTTTAAAATCTCATACGAACGTTTTTGCTTGCTTGGATCAAAAATATAGGAAACAGCCATGATTTCATCTACTCCATATTTTTCCTGGAAGCTTGTCAATTGCTCTCGAATAGAATCTTTCCCCCCTAAAAGCGTCACACTGGACATGGAAGTCACCATCTCTTTTTCTGGCTGACTCCAAATATGATCCATATTTTCAACTGGAGGACGCATTGGCATTCTAGAACCTCTGACAACATTCAAGAAAAATTGCTTCATCGTTGTGGATTCAAATTCAGCCTCTTCATCGCTTTCCGCAGCAATCACATTCAGACATACCATCATATATGGGCTGTCAAGGTATTCGGATGGCTGAAAGCGCTGGCGGTAAATCGAAATAGCTTCTTCCATATATCGTGGCGCAAAATGGGAAGCAAACACATATGGCAAGCCCAATTTTGCCGCTAAATAAGCAGAATCTGTGGAAGAACCAAGAATATAAATCGGAATATTGGCCCCCACACCTGGATATGCTTTGACATAACCTTGACCCTCTTCCGGACCAAAATAGGTAAGCAAATCATTGATATCATTAGGAAATGTATAAACAGAATCATTTTGTGATCGTCTTAATGCACTTGCTGTCATCATATCAGTACCAGGTGCCCGGCCGAGACCTAAGTCTATACGATTTGGGTAAAGTGCGGCCAGTGTTCCAAATTGTTCAGCAACGACTAACGGAGAATGGTTTGGCAGCATAATACCACCAGATCCTACTCGGATATGGTCTGTATGCTCCAATGTATGTTTAATCAAAATAGAAGTGGCTGAACTTACAAGTGTAGGTGTGTTGTGATGCTCAGCAATCCAATATCTCGAATAACCCATTTTCTCAGTCGCTTGAGCCAAATCAACCATTGCATCAATGGCATCCTTCGTCCCCTGTCCTTCACGAATAGGAGCAAGATTTAAGACGGAAACGGGAATTTTTATATTTGACATGTAAATGATTCCTTTCGTAATAAAGTTACATTACTATAGTAACAGGTAGAAGGACGGAAACAAACTTAAATGCTCGTGACTCAATTGAACATACTTTTTATAAAAAAAGCGCAAGGCGCCTGCCTATCGGCGACAAGCATAAGTCAAACAGGAATAGAAGGTGTTCTTTACCTTCAATTCCTGTTTGACTTATGACCTCGAGCTGATGGCGCCTGGAGCTAGATTCAGAAACGCAAGCTATGGTTAAGAAAATATATAAATTCTGATAGTATAACAATATAACCCTACCTTCAACAAAGGCAGGGTCTTAATTAATCATTCACTCCTGTAGTAAATATCCCTTGTTTATACCATGAGGAAAACGTTGAAACGACCTGCTTTCCTAATAAATAACCTCCTATTGCATATGCTTCCCCTCGTTCTTTAAGTGCTTCTATAATTAGAGAATTTTCATAAATAGTTAAGTCATATGGACGATATTCTGTTTCACCATGAAAAGCTTGGTTCAAATACGAAACAGCTTCGTTTAACGCATGATTGCCTCTATCCATCACTTCATAGAAGGAAACGAATCCATGCATAACACCATTGTAACGAATGGCTTTAACAGCTACGCCGCTCTCGGACAGCCGTTTACCGTATGCTTCACCTTCATCACGTAATGGGTCGAACTCTGCTGTAATAATGAGTGCAGGCGGGAGATTTTCAAGAGAATCAGCATGTAGTGGAGATGCATAAGGATGATTCCACATTTCCTCATCAGGGGTATAATACTTCCTTGCCATTTCCATCACATTTCGTGACAGAAGATAATAGCCGCTGTCATATGTTTCCCTCGAAGAAAACGCGATATCTTTAAAGGTAGTTAACGGATAAAAAAGGGCTTGAGCTGTAATCTTAGGACCGTTTCTGTCACGAGCCATCATCGAAACAGCAGTTGCGATATTACCGCCTGAGCTGTCTCCAACAACTGCCAGCTTAGTTGGATCACCATGAAATGCAGTGGCATTCTGGACAGCCCAACATAATGCCTCAAAACTATCTTCAACAGCGGTTGGAAAAATAGAATCAGGTGCCACACGATAGCCGACAGAGATGACGACACTGCCTGTTCTTGATGCGAGAGCTCGTACTATATTATCATGGGTATCAATACTTCCATATCCCTCCATAAATGCACCACCGTGATAATACATAATAATGGGATGTGGTCCTTCTGCCTTTGGTTCATAGATTCTGATTGATATTTCTTCTCCGTCAGACATCGGGATGTTTAATGTTTCTCGTTTATACGGCGGAGTGCCTGAGCTTGTAAAAAGCTTTGGGGCTTTCGTATCTGTTGTAACTAGGTTTTGATTAACGGCATGTAATAATACCGCGGTCTTTACTGGTACTATGCCAGCTTCTGTTTCCCTCCATTGCTCAACAAAAGCAATAATAACTAGACTACAAAATAATAGAATGCTAACCAACAAGAGGAAGAAGCGTTTCATTCGTTTTGTCATATCATTAGCTGTTTAGCTCTGCCCTCCCTATTAAAATTTGCTGAAGTCTAATTGATCGATTTAATGTTATCTATTTAAGTATAAATGATAGAATCCTAGAAGAAATCAAGCAATTTCAGGAAGAACACCTCTTTAAAAGGCAGCAAAAGGCTGCCGGAAAACCGGCAACCTTTTATCGGCTAAACTATTAAAGGATGATTAGATAATACGTGTTGTTACAATGCCTTGAATAAGCTTAATTTTTTCTTCTAATTGAGGAATGATCTCCCCGTTTACTTTATTATCAATATCAATTAATGTGTATGCATACTCACCACGGCTTCTGTTTACCATATCTGCAATGTTTAAGTTATAGTTTGATAACGCTTGTGTAATCTGTCCAACCATGTTCGGTACGTTTTTGTGGAATGCGGCTACACGACGCTTCCCTGTATAAGGAAGTGAAGCGTTCGGGAAATTCACTGAGTTTTTGATATTTCCTGTTTCTAAGAAGTCCTTCACTTGGCGAGCGGCCATAATCGCACAATTTTCCTCAGATTCTTGAGTAGAAGCACCAAGATGCGGGATTGGCACAACATTTTTCATTTTAAGAACATTTTCATTTGGGAAATCTGTCACATATTTACCAACTTTTCCACTTTCAAGCGCTTCTTTCATATCTGCTTCATTCACAAGTTCACCGCGTGAGAAGTTCAAAATATGAACGTCATCTTTCATGATGCCGAATGTTTCTTTGTTGAACATTCCTTTTGTGTCATTTGTTAATGGTACGTGAACCGTAATATAATCAGAGTTCGCAAAAAGCTGCTCAAGTGTCATTGCGCGCTGTACTTTTCTTGATAAGTTCCATGCTGTATCTACAGAGATAAACGGATCAAATCCAATGACATCCATATCTAAATCTAGAGCATCATTTGCAACAAGCGCACCGATTGCACCTAAGCCGATTACTCCTAAAGTTTTTCCTTTAATTTCTTTCCCAACGAATTGTTTTTTCCCGGCTTCTACAAGCTTTGGAATTTGATCGCCTTCCCCTTCTAACGTCTTAGTCCAAGCCACACCTGCAAAAAGGTTACGAGAAGAAGCCATTAATGTTGTAAGGACCATTTCTTTTACAGCGTTAGCATTCGCACCAGGTGTATTAAAAACAACAATCCCTTGTTCTGTGCATTTGTCGACAGGAATATTATTAACACCAGCTCCTGCACGTGCAATGGCTTTTAAATTGCTGACAAACTCCATTGAATGCAAGTTAAAGCTACGTAAAACAATGGCATCAGGATTTACACTATCATTGTCAATCTTAAAGTTGCCTTGATTGAATACATTAAGCCCGACTTGTGCAATATTGTTTAGGGTTTTGATTGTTTTTACTTTTTCTATCGTTGATGTGCTCATTTTGATTTCTCCTCTTTTCCTTTATATTAGATTTTAAATTTTATGAATATTTATATTTTATTAGAATAATGCAAATTCAGGCGAGTTTCAACCTTAAATATCATTTCCTAATAAACAGAAAGAGGTAAGGGAAGTATTCCCTTACCTCTGCCCAGGCGAACGGCTTCGACACTATGTGCTCCCTCACGGTTATCCGTGTTTCGCCAGTTACACATAGCCTTTTCATTTCTTTTATTTTAACATATTTCTTTCTAACTTCAAGTACATTTTGCACATTTTAAATGCTGATTGAACTAGTAAGCGCTTAGATCGTCGTCCTTAAAAGAATTATGTTGCCGAATAGCCATCATTTTTTGTCATTTCTTTCAATTCATCGCCAAGAATTGTCATTTTCTCTTCAATATACTGCTTCAAGAGTAAATCTAATTTTATTGAAAATGATATATATTCACCGTTTGCCGGACCCTTTTTTGTATATAAATCGTTTAAGTGGTTTTTTAGATTATATATTTCCAATAAAAGATTCATATTTTCTCTTTTGACTTGCTTACTTCCTTTCATCATACACCTCAGAGACTAATTAATTTTTTATGATTTTGGAAGGTGATGACTAAACCCGACAGAGTTGTACGAATCAGAAATTCCAAAACCTATACGATCGTACCATAGTCGTTTTTTGGTGAAAATATGTATAAGTAAAGTAAAAAAATTTAGAAAAATCTATCGAAGTAGTGATATAGCTTTAATTTTACTTAATATGCTAATACAAGAGATCAAATGTTGATAGATAACGGTTTTAAATAAGAAATAGCAAGAATGGATTATTTTATTCCAATAGTATCAACATAAAAAATAAAAATTTTCAGAATCCAGTGATGCAAAGGAGTTAGCAAGTTCCGAACGGATAATCGTTCGACATATAGTAGGAATAAGTTAGTAAAGTGCAGAATTTATTTTTCGAATCGCATAAAATCAAAAGGAGAAAAGAAAATGAGCGAAACGAAAATCAACACAAAAAATAAAGGGAAATTTGGAAAAGCTATTCAAGTGCGTTTAGTATCTGACTTAAAAAAATCACAGGAATACTACCATGATGTCCTCGGTTGTAAGGTAGATGATTGGGGTCACGCAGAACGGAATGGCATGATCGTTTTGCTGCAGCAGGCGAACTCCCCTGATGATGTAAGACCAAATGCCTTGTCAAAAAAGCGGACAGATTATCCAACTGAATGGGAAGGACCTGAATACGGATGGGATACATTTATTCATATAAGTTGGGACGAATTGGACGAATTAGTTGAAGAAGTCCGTGGAAATGGAGGTCATATAGCTGTTGAGCCGTTTACTGATGTACACGGCAAATGGGAGTTTAAAAATTCTTATATAAAAGACCCGGATGGGTATAACATTGTATTGGGTTCTATGCGTGAGATTCAGTGATACAATAGGGATTTGCTTAATACTGATTATACCTTGTATAGAAAAGCTTCTAACTATTTAAAATTGTTGAGCTTTCTCAAAAGGGTCTTACCCATTGATTTCGGGAAAGCTTTACAGGTGGATATTTACCTATTTATTTTATCATAATGTTAATTTAATTAAACGTTTGTTTAAAACACTGTTCATCTAGCGATTATTTTGAGCAGAAATTGAAATTTTATTGCCAAAACAACATAATTCAATCATCCTCCATTGCAAAAGAAACATCTTTCTAACTCTGCAATTGGTTGCTACACTTTATAGAATTTCCTGGGCAAGCGCAATAATTGACTTTTTCCAGCAATAAAGGATAGTATTCGTGGGTTTCAATTCACCGTTGAAATGATCATTACCCTGAATCGTTGCGCCAGTCTCCATTAGTTCCTTTAATTGTTCGATTAAATAATAGCTCACATAAAAAATTATTCTTATTTAGGGTAATATTATGCTAAGTTAAAATTAGTATCTTTTTACACCCATATAAAGAAAGGTTAATATAGAGAAAGGAATGAATCTAAAAATGTTAACGTTTATTCTAGTGGTTCTCATGTTATTCCTAATCCCTGGCCCTGCGGTTTTTCTAACCATATCTCAAACAATTAAAGGTGGAACGAAAAATGGAATTGTTACAGGGTTAGGAATTGCTCTAGGTGACTTAGGGCATACTTTTGCAGCCGTACTTGGACTATCCGCTATTTTAATGACTTCTGCCCTTGCTTTTGAAATCATTAAATATTTAGGTGCGGCATACTTAGTTTATTTAGGGATATGTGCTTTGATTGAAAAATCGAAAACAACAAAGAAACCTGTTATAAAAGAAGGTAAAACGACTGCGTCCTTTCGACAGGCTTTGTTCATTGAATTACTTAACCCAAAGACGTCATTATTTTTCTTAGCCTTCTTGCCACAATTTGTGCAGACAAACGGAATTCCCGTTACCACACAACTATTAGTCCTTGGATTAACCTTTGTGTTTATGAGTATATCTTATACAACACTTTTAGTTTTTCTAACGAGTACTGTAGGTAATAGGTTCTTCTCTAAAACGAATCGATGTTCTCACTGGATTGGAAAAGTAGTAGGGATTGTATATATAGGTTTAGGTTTAAAATTGGCTCTACAAACACAAGAATAAAAAGCCTGTATCATGATTACTTGGTAATCTAAGATATAGGCTTTTTTATTAACAATTTGTTACCTTCCTTACTATATAACTTCAATAAAGCTGTTCCTAATTAAACGTTTTCCTAAGAACAATTAAACTTCCTTCTTTTCTCTTACAATTGCATCAGCGCTTTCAGACTTTTCTTTAAATAAAATAAAGAAGAAAATGGCGACGATCGCTGCAAAACCTGCCGGGTATAACCAGAAGTTTTTCCATTGTAATAGTGCTTCACTTCCTTGGGCAGTTACCGTCGAATTGAAAAGTTCACCAGCAATAAGTGAACCGAAGAACATACCGATCCCATAAGTAACTAATACGATCAAGCTTTGTGCTTGTGCCTTAACTTTTTCATCTGCCTTTTCTTCGGCGTACATAAAGCCCGTTACGAAAAAGAAGTCATAGCAAATTCCATGTAATGCAATACCAATGTACATAAATAGGGCTACTTCTTCTGGTGCACCAAAACCGAAGAAGACATAACGCAATGTCCAAGCAATCATTCCAACGAGTAGCATATATTTGACACCAAACCGTTTAAAGAAGAAAGGAATTAACAGCATAAATAAGGTCTCGGACATTTGCCCAATCGTCATCACACTTCCAACATTATCAAATCCAACAGTACCAAGGAATGGTGATGCGAATGAATAATAGACAGCTAGCGGTATGCATATTAACATGGAGCAAACAATAAAGATCAAATAATTTTTATCCTTTAACATCGCTAATGCATCAAGGAAAAGCAAATCGCGAACAGATAACGGTTTGCCCTTTGCCGGCGCAGGTGTGTGCGGTAATGTAAAACTGTACACTCCGAGCAGTAATGAAACAGCAGCAGCAATTTGGAAAATAATGATGTTATCTGAATAACCTAGTTGACCGATTATGATCCCGGCAACAATCCATCCGACTGTTCCAAACACCCTTATATAAGGGAAATGTTTAGAACCTGACTCTAGATTTTGAAAGGCAACATTATTTGTTAGAGCAATTGTCGGCATATAACAAACATTATAAATAAAAAGAATCCATAATAAAGCGGTTGCATTTCCTGATTCGATCAATCCAGGTACCATCCATAAGAGCACGGCCCCAATCAGATGCAGGATTGCGAGAACTTTTTCTGATGGAAAAAATCGGTCAACCACCATTCCAAGAAAGAAAGGTGCCA
Source organism: uncultured Metabacillus sp. (assembly GCF_947503125.1). Classification (GTDB taxonomy): domain Bacteria; phylum Bacillota; class Bacilli; order Bacillales; family Bacillaceae; genus Metabacillus. Next base: position 74,793 of record NZ_CANNCR010000014.1, on the reverse strand, counting down.
CGATGGAGGCAATTGCGGCTACTGAATAGGAAATGCCGATAATCGAAGACAATCCGTAATTACTGAGTACCAATCCTGCCGTAGCATACCAGGCACTCCAAACAAAAAACTCCAAAAACATCATAGCTGATAGTCGTGGGACAATAAGAGCATTTCTTTTCATCTGTCATCCACTCCTTTAAAATGTCTTATAAAAAAGATATGTACAACTCTTCAAATTAAACCAATTTTTGAAATTTCTTTTTCCTTTTTTAATAGTGTCAAAAAGCCGCAGCCAATTCACTGCGACTTTTCTTCACACCGATTAAAATGTCTCCATAAGGTGGGTGATGGCTAGAAAAACAAACATAATGACACAGCCAATTAGCACACTGTTTGCTACCCATTTATTTCGGTATTCGGCTGCTACTTTTTTTGAATTAAGTAAAACAACTAATGAAATGGCTAGAAAAGGCATGAATAAGGCACCTAATGCCCCATAAATAATAATTAACTGTACCGGTTTTCCAAAGAATAATAGCAGCAATGGCGGAAAGCTAAGCCATGCTAAGTAAAAGCGATAGGCTGGATCTGTTTCCTCAACAGCTTTTGCTTCATAAGCTTTATTTTTACGAGCCTTTAAAATTCTTATAAAATCCGCAAAAAGATATGGAACACCATTCCAAACACCTAATAACGAACTAAATGCTGCAGACCAAAATGCAATTAAAAATAGCCAGCGCAGCGGTGCTCCGAATTCATCTCCAAGCATTTGAGCAAGTGTCACTAAGCCTTGATCGCCGCTGATTGTAATACCGGTACCAAATAAAAACTTTGCTCCGATTATTAGAGATGCCATTGTAAAAATGGCAGTGACTGTATATGCAACCTTTGAGTCTGTTCTCATGGTTGAAATCCATCTGCTGCCTTGCCAATTCTTTTCTTTCAGCCAGTATCCATAGGAAGCCATTGTAATCGTCCCTCCAACACCGCCAATTAATCCAAGCGCCATCATAAACGAACCCTCTGGAACCTTTGGAACAAATCCCCCGGCAAATTCACCAAGACTAGGCAAAAATAAAAGAGCCGTACCAATAATAGTAATAAACATAATCGCAATTAATGCTGTCATTATCTTTTCGAAGAGAAGATATCTTCCAGTAAAGACGAGGAGGAAGCCTATAACTGAATGTACAATCGCCCAGCCCCAAATTGGCATAATCGGAAACATGGCTTCCATCGCCATCCCGCAAGTTGAGGCAGCAGCAGCTCCATAGACAAAACCCCATATGATCGAATACGTGCTAAAATATCCAGTCGCCCAGCGCCCAAGGGAGCGCCACCCTTCTAAAATCGTTTTTCCAGTTGCCAAATACCAGCGGCCAACCCCTTCATTTAAAAAGTATTTTAGAACAGAACCAACGATAATTGCCCATACAAAGGTCATTCCAAAGGATGTCCCTAAGACAATAGCGGTAATCATATCGGCAGTTCCCACACCAGTTGCAGCGACAGCAAGACCTGGTCCAACATTGGACAATTTCTCCTTTATCGTGCTTGGCCCTTTATATGTCTGACCTGGTTGTCCCCCATTTTTTACCTCTATTTCGTTTTTCATCGTTTTACCCCCTAAGGTTAAAAGTTGTCTGCCATTCCCGCTTCTTTCACCCTAAATACAATTTTCAAAAACAGTGGCAATTCCCTGTCCTCCAGCAGTACAAAGTGTTGCTAATCCATATTTTTTCTTTCGTTTACGCAGTGCATGAATCAATGTGACACTGATTCTCGAGCCGCTGTTTCCGATCGGGTGACCTAAGGCGATGGCACCACCGTTGACATTCACCTTTTCTAAAGGACATTGAAGTTCTTTTATGACGGCAAGTGACTGTGCAGCAAATGCTTCATTTAATTCGATCAGATCGATATCGTCTAACGATAACGAAGCAGATTTCAACGCTTGTTTAGAAGCATGAACAGGACCGATGCCCATTCGATCAGGCGCTACTCCGCTTACTCCCATACCGATGATTTTGGCTAGCGGTGATAAATTGTACTGATTGAGTACCCGCTTTGACACAAGCAAAAGCATGGAAGCGCCATCATTTAAACCCGATGAATTACCTGCCGTTACGGTTCCTCCTTCCAAAAAGACAGGTTTAAGTGCAGAAAGCATGTCAAGATTTGTTTCTCTTGGATGTTCATCCTGTGTAAATGGCTTTGGTGCTTCTTTTCTTTGTGGCACATAAACAGGGATAATTTCATCTTTAAAAAGACCGTTCTGAATAGCAATTGCTGCCTTTTGTTGACTATTCAATGCGAATTCATCCTGTTCCTTCCGACTTATGTCATAATCCTGAGCAAGATTCTCAGCAGTTAGTCCCATTGTTAGTCTACCGTACATGTCTTGCGGCTGTGAACCCGGCTGACTTTCTTTGTTAGGATCTAACAATTCAGCATTCCCTGAGCGATATCCAAAGCGGGCATTTCTCAAATAATAAGGGGCGGTACTCATACTTTCAACCCCGCCGGCTATCACCGCATCAGCCATTCCTGCTTTTATGCTCATGTATGCATTTTGGATCGCTTGCATTCCTGAGCCGCATTGGCGATTGACAGTATATCCAGGTATTGATTCAGGAAACCTTGCTGAAAGGAGAGAATAACGTGCAATATTTGATTGGTCTTGTGTCTGCTTTGCCTGACCGATAATCACCTCATTGATTGACTCTATTGGAATCAGCTGTTTTGAGCGAAGATCTTCATACAATGGTAGCAATAGCTCATCTGGCTGAATATTAACCAAAGCTCCTCCTAGTTTCCCAATCGGGGTTCTTTGGGCACTTACTATATAAACCTCATTTTCCATGTTTCATCCCTCCTTAATTGTATCAGCGATAGCAAAATCACTTTCTGTTTTTCTTTTTACTTCATCAAGAGTTACCCCTGGCATCAGTTCAATAAGTGTCAGTATGTTATCTTGCCTTTCAAATACAGCTAATTCCGTGATGATCATATCTACCTTCCGATTGGAGGTGATTGGGTATGTGCATGTTTTAACAAGCTTAGGCTCCCCCTTTTTATTTGTATGGTTGGTTGTCACAATAATTCTTTTCGCTCCGCTCATTAAATCCATTGCCCCACCAACACCCATTATCGTTTCACCAGGTATTGCCCAATTGGCAATCAATCCCGATTCATCTACCTGAAGCGCACCTAAAATGGCAACATCAATATGTCCGCCGCGGATCATCGCAAATGAATCCGCACTGTCAAAATAAGCGGCTCCGTTCGCTTCACCTACTGGCAGCTTGCCGGCATTAACCAGCAATGGATCAATCTCTTGCTTTAGGTCATCAACCCCTAATAAACCGTTTTCTGTGTGTAAAAAAATCGAAGATGAATCAATATACTTGCTGACAAGTGTCGGAATCCCAATCCCAAGGTTCACGATGTGTCCATCCTGTAATTCTTTAGCTGCTCGCATGGCAATGCTTTCTTTCGGTTTTAAAAGCGTGTTCATCTTATGATCACCCCTTCTTTCGTTAAGATTTTTTCACTATAGATTAGCGCATCAACATAGAGATGAGGTGTCACAATTTCCTCGGGATTCAGCATTCCTGTCTTAACAATTTCATCTACTTCAACAATCACATAATCGGCAGCTGTTGCCATTATCGGGTTGAAATTTCTTGCTGTTTTATAGTAGGTCAGGTTTCCTAATTCATCTGCTTTATGTGCTCTGATAAGAGCAAAATCAGCTTTAAGAGCAGGCTCAAAACAGTATAATCGGCCATCAATGTCTCTTATCTCTTTCCCCTTGGCAAGCTCGGTTGAGACAGAGGTTGGTGTATAATATCCACCTATGCCAGCACCTCCTGCTCTTATTGACTCGGAAAACGTTCCTTGAGGCAAAAGCTGAACATCGATCTTACCAGCATGATACATTTCAGCCACCTCCCGATTACTTGTGAAATAGGAACCGATTGCTTTTTTGATCTTTCCTTGTCTCAGCAGCTCCCCAAGTCCCTTACCTGCCTCCCCTAAATTATTACTAATAATGGTTAGCTCATTGGCGTCATGCTTTGTAAGTGCATCAATTAAGGTTAGAGGTGCTCCAACAAGCCCAAATCCGCCTACCATAATTGTTGATCCTTTTGTAATTGGGCGGGTCGCGTCTTCAATCGCTCTCTTTTTTCCCACTCTTTTTCCTCCTTTATATTTTGTAAATGACTGTGATTCCTTTTTCAACAGCTCATTTTACTACTTAGCGCTGGACTTTTCGGAGTATACAAAAAGCCCAGTCTTGGCCATAAGAAAAAGGAAATACAAAACATTTCCTTACTTCCAATGGATAAGCTGGGCTTTCTTAATTCGTATGAAATGGGTATATTTCATCATTAAGAAGACACTATCCGTCCGTAAGTTTGTTAGCGTTTTTAGTTACGTCTAATTTATAGTAACAAATGAATCTAGCAGGTTCAAGACATCTCTTCAATTTTTTTCTTTTTTTCTATATACCGTTTATATGCAGCTTTTAATGCGACAATCACTGAATTTGTTGATTGTGTATAGTAATGAGCTTCTATTCTCTGGATGAGTGAATCTAATCCGGTTGACAAATCATACCCAACAATTAATCTGCTCAAAAAATCACGTGCTAAATCTGTTACAAAGGTAAACTCTGCATTTACAATGACATTCGTTTCAAAATCAATTTCCAACACAATTCCAGACGTTTTATAAATTTCAAACATTGCACTGCCTTGCGGGGCTTTTGCATATCCAGTTACTAATACTGTTTTCATTTTAAATTGTTTAGTCATGATCGTTAGCATCCCCTTTATCTTTAACATTCTTCTGTTTTATTTTAAAGGAAAAGCAGAGGAATTGATATTTATTAATCATAATATTATCTAAAATATAATGATAACTCTTTTCCAATAATTACGTTTGATAAACACTACATTTCTTACTATACTAATAGTTGTACGATAACTGATTTAATGTTCAGGTAATCGCTGCAGTATTGAGATTACTGCAGAGGAAAGTCCATGCTCGCACAGTGCTGAGATGCCTGTAGTGATCGTGCCTAACGAATTAATAAGTTAGGGCAATTTGGCTTTATAGCTGAATTGACGGCGGGAAAAAACGCCTAAGTCTTCTAAGATATGGCCGAGTATCCCTGAAAGTGCCACAGTGACGAAGTTTATTGGGAAACCAATAAGATGGAACGCGGTAAACCCCACGAGCGAGAAACCCAAATTTTGGTAGGGGAACCTTCCTGAAGGAATCCAAACGGATGGAAGGACAGAGTCTGTGCTCTGTAGATAGATGATTGCCACCTGAGTACGAGGGTAAAACCGCTTCAGTACAAAGGAACAAAACATGGCTTATCGAACATTAATCGAACAGGAACGTACACGCAAAACCTTCATTGGAAGGTTATTTTTTTTGCTTAAAATACTAAAAAAGCGCGTCAGCAATTATGCTGTACGCACCTATTAAATAGCAAATGCATGATTTCCAATCGTTTTCACTACTTCTCGAGTTAAAATCCAATCGCTCGTTGCTGTTTCCGGGTTATAAAAATATAACAACTCATCATTTTTATCTTCATTCTTCAACGCTTCTTGTACAGCTTTGTGCGCTTCTTTATTAGCAGGTTCATTAATGGAGCCGTTTTGAACAGGCTCAAATGCATTTTCTTCATAAATAACGTCTTTCACTGTATCCGGGAATTGTTCGTCTTCAACGCGATTCAATACAACAGTTGCAACGGCAACCTTTCCAGCAAATGGTTCACCCTTTGCTTCTGCATGAACAAGTCGTGCAAGCAAATTCTCTTCTTTTTTCGTAAGTGTTAGAGTTTCCTCTTTCTTTTCAACAAGCGCCATTGGTTCTATATCTGATTGTTCATTTTCTAAAAAACGTACGTCAATCACTTCTGATTCCTTCATTGCAATATCTTCTATCACTTCTGGATCCTTCATTTCAATATCATGTTTTTCCAAAATTAATTGCAGCGTGTCACCAGTCTCAATCACATCTACTTCTTCAGCATGTGATGAATTTGTTGGAAAAACGATATATGAAAGTACAAATGCAACGGAAAAAGTTAAAATAAATGATTTTTTCATATTGTAAACCTCCTGTTTTTCTTTTTTTAAATTGAAACAGGCCCAAGTACAAGGCTAACAGGTTTACAAGTACAAAACATTAGTGAATGATTGGCATTTTTACCAATGTTGTTTAATGGAGATGAAAGAAGATTTCGATTCACTGTCTCGTTTCTTTTATATAAAAATAAAAAAGGGTAACTCTATTTGATTCGAGTTGCCCTTATCTTTGTGCTACATTATTTATTTAACTGTTCTGTTTCCAAGCGTCCGGCACCGTACAAACGGTATGCACCATGCATGGTCGGTCCAACATATTCATTTAGCTTCCAGCCATGGCGGATCGCTTCTGTAATAAAAGCTTTTGCAACGTCAATCGCTTCTAAAACTGATTTCCCTTTTGCCAGTTCGGCTGTAATCGCAGCAGAAAATGTACAGCCTGCACCATGAATATAGGTCGTATCGATTTTTTCATTTTCATAAAGCTTGAATTCATTGCCATCAAATAATAAATCAACAGCTTTGTCATGTTGTAATTTGCTGCCGCCTTTGATCACAACATATTTGGCACCAAGCTGATTAATTTTTACTGCCGCTGCTTTCATTTCATCAATGGTTTTGATTGGTCCAATTTGCGCTAATTGACTTGCTTCAAATAGGTTAGGAGTCACAACTGTTGCAATCGGTACGATCACCTCTCGCAATGCATCAGCTGTATCAGGGTTAAGAACCTCATCCTCTCCTTTACATACCATGACAGGATCGATGACAACCTTTTCTAATCCAGCCTCTTTTATTCTTCTTGCAGCTGTTTCTATCGTTTCAACTGTACCTAGCATCCCTGTTTTTACAGCATCGATACCGACGGACAAAGCTGTATCCAGCTGCGCTTCCAAGGCATCATTTGAAATCGGAAAAACACGATGATGCCAGTGATTATTTGGGTCCATTGTTGCGATAACGGTTAAGGATGTCATTCCATATACGCCTAGCTCTTGGAACGTTTTTAAATCTGCTTGTATTCCTGCACCACCGCTTGTATCAGATCCAGCGATTGTTAATACTTTTTTCATTGTCATTTTATGTACCTCCAAGTTGATTAAATCAATTCGTTAGTTATGATTGTGATCATACTGATTATTTTAATATGATACTCCTGGCATTCCAAAAAGTCACGCATCAATTAGCATACCGATAGCTTCGTTTGAAATCCCTTTGAATTTTAATAAAAATTTTATTGCGTCACAGAGAAATTCCCTCGCAAATGATTAGAATGGGCTATTTCCCTTGGTTTTACAACAAATCGTATGAAAATATCCCTCCAATAGTGGAAGGATTATACTACTAATAATTAATAGTTCATTATTGCTTTCCAAAATTCTTTTGCTACAGCTTGATACCCATCTGAGCTTAAATGGATATCATGTGGATTTGGAATATAGTCTTTTTCTTGTTTTTCGATCACTTTTTCTGTCGGTACGAAGGTATCATTGGCCGCTTGTGAGACACCTTGGATAGTTTGATTTAATGCATCCAATAATGGCGATAACGCTTCTTGCTGGTCTTCAGGTAAGTGTGGGAATGGATGATAGTAGCCCATGACATACACGTTTGCATTTGGATTTAGTTTACCGATTTTATCTAAAATAACATATAGATTCTTTTTTATGCTTTCTAACGTAACTTTTGCCTGAGCTGGGTCCTGTTGGATCTGAGTTAATGAAGTGAGTAAATCATTAGCACCAATATCTAGTGTAACAACCTCTGCTTGTTTGATAGCTTCTTGAATTCCATTTTCATTTGTCATTAATTGATTTATGACATTAACTGTTTTAAATCCAGATACCCCAAATTTTGTTAAATCAACATGATAATTGGATTGTTCAAAACGATCCACTAAATAATCAGCATATCCATCACCAAGCTGTCTATATGGTGTTTGTCCTGCTGCAAGAGAATCACCTAATGAAACATAATCCACTTGTTCTTTATTTAGTTCCTTCGCGAATGAACTAACTGGTAATGCCGCAAAAATCGCTCCCATAATTAAGAAGCTTATAATCTTTTTTCTTCCGTTCATCCTATTCACCCTTACAATATGATCTTTGCAGAAGATTTCATTAAAAACATAATTCCTTCTGTTTTTTATGTAATATGTAATGCTTTTCAAATTTTAATCACTTTTTCCATATTTAATTGAATTAATTTTTTAATATTCCTAAATATTCCGTCCAAGGACCAACATCTTCCTTGTATCTTTTAGCCATTACCCGGACAATTTGAGCAATATGTGTTAAATCATGAACAACCCAGGTTGAAAGCAATTCTCTTATCTTCACTACACCAAATGACGGGTGAAATCCCGTTATTTCAAGTTGGGTATCAGAAGCGATAAGCTTCTTTAGTTTTGATATGTTTTGCGTTCTTCGTGTTTTAAATTCATGCAACTTTTCTTCAATCGAACTTTCAGAATATTGATTCAAGTGAGAAAAACGATCAAAAACAGGAAATGGTTTGCTTTCTCCTTCCCGAAGAATCATTGCTAATCTTGGTATCCAGTTATGTTTTTCGCCTTCAATCAGATGATCAATTACTTCGAAGACATTCCAGGAACCTTCCCCTTCATTACATTGCAACCAGTTATCAGATAAACCTACTAAAAAAGACTCCAATGTTTTCGGTGTCCGCTCAAGTAACTCAATCGCTTCTTCCATTGTAAAATTCATATCATGGCTCCCTTCTAACAGCGCATCAAAGAAAAGGACAACGCAAAATCGTTGCCCCTTGTAACTATTTTTTAATCATTAACATCGAGTTCGCATTTACTTGAAACTCATAAGGAACTTTTCGTTCTTCCACAACAAATCCCATTTGAGTAAGATCGGTTATTAATTTATCAAGATGTTCATATCGATTCCCTTCTAAATCAACCAATGGAAAAATACGAACTTCCTCTTTTGTCACCCTTAATAATTCAGTAACCGTATTTTTATGAAAATCGAAATTTAATCTGTCTGCATAGGTAAACAAAAAATGGGCAGACAGTAGAATATCAAATTCCGCATCTTTAAATGGCAAAAAGGGCAATGTTACAGGAACATATCTTTCATTTGCCTCTTTCATATCATCGGTACATTCGTTTAAGGCTCGTAAACGGTGTTTTCTAAGGGTATCAATATTTTGAAAGCAATCCCAAACATAATTGCCTTTTACTTGTTCCATGTGCTCCATCGCGTGTTCGATATCTTGAAGACCTTTCTTTTTCAGATCCTCTCTTGAATGATAATAGGCAATGTCACAGGCAGTAACATTAAAGCCTAAATGATTACCGACAGCCGTAAACGAACAAGCCCCTGCCGGACAATCAAGTATCTTCTTTCCTTTTAGCTCTTCCTTTGAAAGCGAGAACATCTTCATGTATTCTTCAAAGGTTCTTCCGATAAAAATAATTCGTTCTAAAGCTAATTTTGCACTCTGCTCAACTCTGCTCAACTCATCTCACCTCTTCATAAAGAATTAACTACATATTATCACAGCTAATTGGAAATGTTAACCTATACATTCTTATAGTGGCTTTCTTTTTGAGAAAATTCCATATAATGATACAGAAGGGATCATTGAGGATACTTTAAAGGGAATGGATTCCTATGGTGTTCATTATTCTGAAGAACTTGTAAAAGGTGATTTAGATCCACAAAGTCAGCAAATTGCTGAAGAAGTGATTGATACGAGTCGGAGACATGTACAGCAATTGAAACAATTATTACATTAATATCGAAAAAGAAGACCATTCCATTTTGGTCTTCTTTTTAAAATGAATGAAATTAATGTTCCTTACTCTGTACTTCTGTTTTTTCTTTAGATAAAAACCAACCGCCTAATGCGATCAGAAGCATAACAGCCCAGAAGATGGTATTCCATATTGGTCCTTCAACAAAATCATGTGAAATAATATGAAGAGCTGGATGAGCTAATGTATGCATTAATAGCTTAACCCCAACCCATCCAACCAAAAGCATAGCAGCTGTTTCAAGGCTAGGTCGTTTTGTTAGTAGCTTAACGAAAAATCCTGCTGCAAATCGGATGACAATCAGACCTGCTATAGCACCTAATAATATAACAATAAATTTAGCAGCATCCATACCGCCGATATTCCCCATTGCTGTATCTGGCAAGGCAATAACAAGAGCAACTGCAGCTAAAATTGAATCTACGGCAAATGCAATATCAGCTAAGGCAATTTGTGCAACAGTCATACGATAGCTTCTCACTTTTTTCTCTTTTCCGTCATCATGCTTTTTAAATAAATGCTTTAGCGCAATAAATATTAAATAAGCAGCACCGATTGCTTGAACTTGCCAAACATTGTAAAGAAACGAAATAATAAAAATGGCACCAATTCTAAAAATGAAGGCTAATAACAACCCAATATTAATCGCTCTTTTTTGCTGTTCTGCAGGTAAATGCTTTGCCATAACAGCTAAAACCAATGCATTGTCAGCAGATAATAAGCCTTCTAAAAGAATCAAAATCAGTAAAACCCAGCCATACTCCAATAATAAAGTGAGTTCCATCTTATCCTCCTAAGAAATAGTAATTACTTTTATGTTAAAGATAAAAACAAACGATTTTTTAGTGAAAACAGTTGTCTTTTCTTTTTACAATATTGTCCCGATTTCTTTCATTGCTTATGCAAAGATCTGACAGGTAAATACGTGAAGTATTCTATGATCTTTATTACCCATTTTTCATCCTAATCAATCTTTAGCTTCATTTCATCTACTTCATACGCATGACAAGTTAAATAGTTTCATATTTTTTTAGATTAAACGATTTTTTTCATGAGTTTTGTTAATATTCTCATGCTAAAATAAGACCAATTCGAACTAACATCTTTTATAATGGTTCTAATAAGCTTGTGAGGTGAAACATATGAGAAGTAAGGAAGAAATGATGAACCTGGGAATGAATTTTGCCCTTCAATGTGAAAAAATTAGAATCTTTACTCTAGAAGGCTCACGAACAAATGCAAATATTCCGAGCGACGAATTTCAGGATTATGATTTTAGTTATTTTGTTACAGATATAAACTTTTTTAAAAAAAATGATGATTGGTTAAACTATTTTGGTGAAAGGATTATGATGCAAAAACCAGAAGCAATGGAATTATTCCCGCCTGAATTAGGAAATTGGTTCTCGTATATCATGATTTTTAAAGATGGCACAAAAATCGATCTCACGCTTATTCCACTAAACGAGTATAAAGATTATTTTAAAAACAGTGATGGACTTGTTGAAGTGCTTTTAGACAAAGATAGGTTAATAAAAGAAACCGTAATTCCAACGGACAGAATGTATCATATTCAAAAGCCCAGCGAACAATCGTTCATTGACTGCTGTAATGAATTTTGGATGACTTCTACCTATATTGCAAAGGGTCTTGCCAGAAAAGAATTCCTCTTTGCTGCCGATATGATAAACGGGCCATTTCGCCCGAATTTACTCACGATGTTACGATGGAAGGTTGGAATTGAAACTAAATTTTCACTTAGTATTGGCAAATCAGATAAGTTCTTACATAAATACGTCTCTGAAGACATATGGAATACTTTAATAGCGACATATGAAATGGGTTCTTATCAAAAAATGTGGCATGCACTTTATACGAGTTTTAATCTATTTAGAGAAACTTCTCACTTTGTCGCCCAAACTCTTGGGTTCCGCTATCCGGACTTTGATGAAAAAGTAAGCGCTTATATAGAAGGAATTCGTCAGAAATCCATACAAGAATAATTAAAGGGACAGTCCCCCAAACACAATAGTAAGCTCCATATCTTTGTGTTATTTGGAGGATTTGTCCCATTAACGTTTCTTTAATCAGGTTTAGACTTTACCCAGGCTGCAATGTCATTTACAACATATTCTGGTATGTTAGCTGGTGTAAAGTATTCCATCGGTGTGCTCATTTCCCCTTCTCCTTCTGTAAAGAAGTGATTAAGCTTTGGATATAACCTGTATTCAACATTGGTTCGATCTGAAAGTTCTTTTTTCCAAATTGGTATTTCAACATCTGAAACAACCTGGTAATCGCGCTCGCCTTGAATAATTAACAATGGATCATTTTGCCGTTTTGCCATCTCTGCAGCTTTAATATCATTAATCGAATCCCAAAACACTGAATGTCCAAGCTGGAATTCCGCTGGCGGATTTTCGCCTGAAAAGTTTGGATCATTTAGCATCGCAAATTGTTCCTTAAAAAACGCAGCATCCTGTGGTGTCAATTGGCCAATTGAAAGAAGATAATCAAATTGATCAAGGATGACATCCTGAATGGTTCTTGCTGGTCCGCCCATGACGATTGCACCAGCAATATTATCTCTTTTGTCTTGGTTGATCATTTGCGGCACCATCATACCGCCTTGACTATGACCAAGAATATAGATTTGATCATCATCGATCTTCTTCTCTTTTTCAAGCAAACGTGTTGCTAGAAGAGCATCATTTGTAGTCTCTTTATCAACCGTGTGATATTGATCCGCCGTTGTTTTTACTGAATGCTCGAATGTTCGTTTATTATAACGCAAAACCGCAATACCGTTTGACGCTAGCCCATGAGCCAAATCACGGAATGGTTTTAAGGCATAGGCTGTTTCATCCTTGTCACTTGCCCCAGATCCTTGAACAAGAACGACTACTGGAAATGTTCCCTTTCCTTTAGGGATAGACAGTATACCAGGCAGTGCAAATTCACCTTTTCCGATCACAACCTCCTTTTCAGTAAACAAATCGGGATTGCTGTAAGCAGGCTCTGCTGCTGACGGTCCGAAAAAACTGTTTAATAAGAAATCATTGATCTTTCCGGTTTTGTCCACTCTAATTGTAAACGGATACGCCCCTCTTTCAAATTGAAGCACAACCTCTACATTTGTGTGGACTTTATTTGACTCTATCACCTCTGCTCCACCGATACCAGTGAATGCTCCTAATTGCGGGTGCAGCTGTTGTAAAACTGTGTTCCAGTAGATCTCCAACCATTGTTCAGAAATTGATTTCTTTAAGGCATGTGAAGAGAATTTTAAGGCTTGTCCATACTTACCTGCTTCCATAGCCGTCACAAATTGAACGGCATTATGTACAAAACGATCGTTTTGTTTATCTTTGGCAATATTAAGCCCTTTATTAACGGACTTACTTTGCTCTTTAGTAACAAACCTTGGTATGCCTAGTAGATTAATAGATTTCGATACCGCAAAAGCTTCTGTTTCTTCAATCAAATCCATTGATTGGTTGGTTGAGCTCAATCCAGAAACTGATTCCTTTCCCATTGCCATAGTGGGGATGCTTAAAGAAATCGTCAGCCCCAGTATCAGACATTTTTTTCGAAATGATTTTTTCAAAAGAATACCTCCCCTAAAATCTTTGCTTCTTTTCTATCACTCTTTTTATTACGTTTCTGATAGGAGGAGGTTTCATAATTTCCCTTTTTTTCAAAAAATAGGTTAAAAGAAACAGGATGATCTTGTTACAAAATGGAGACAAAGTAACAAAAAGTGGCATAAAAGTCCTTTGAGATCTTGTTAGATTTTAGTTGGAGAGAAATTTAACTGTTTAATAATTGCTGGCAATTCATTTAAATCATCTACAATTAAATCTGTATCGACATGATTCCATTGCACATCTTTTTTCCAAATTCCTTTGATTCCAACATTTTGAGCACCCCTTACATCGTTTTCAGGATGATCACCAACAAAAATGGCTTCGTGTGGTGGAACAGAAAGTTGATCTAATGCCTTTTTAAATAGAAGTGGATCTGGCTTTTTCATTCCCTCCCACTCGGAAATTAACATAACATCAAAATATTTTTCAATACCTAATGCCAAGATATTATCCATTTGAAATTGTCCAAAGCCATTTGTAATCATTCCTAATTGCAGATTACTATTTTTCAAGTTTTCCAGCATGTCATTCAGATGCGGGAAGGGTACACAGTTATTCTTGAATTCAACTATGTAATAATTAAGTAATTCTTTCCAAGTGATTTTTTCAATCTTAAATTCATTTACTAATTGTTTATATACCTCATCCTTCCAGACATAACCGCGTTTCTCGATTTCGATAAATCGTGAAACATACTTCTCTTTAGGTATGTGGCCAACCTGTTTATGTAATCTTTCATATTGCCGATTAATGAATAGATTTACCGATTCATCTCTATTTAATAACGTTCCGTCTAAATCAAATAGTGCTGCTTTGATCATCTAAAAATCACTCTCCTTTTTAAAGATTCTTTCTTGATTATTAAGCAAAATCCTTTTTTTTCACGCTGAATCATAAAAGCTTAAATTAGCTTTTATTAAAATAAAGAACCGCCATAACCCAAGCAAAGATTAAGACGATTCCTCATTGGATATTATTATTTCTCTACAGATTCAAGCGTATATAATGAAAGTTTCGGATTAGGGTTAACCCAAGCACTTTCAAATACAAAGGTCACTTTATAGTTTTCGTTATCACTGTATGTGACATAATACATTCCTTCTTGCTCTTTTTCGCTAACAGGCTCCCCAAGCAATTCCTTAACATCAGCTAAATGAATGGTTGTCAGCTGTGGATCGAAATCATCGATGGCTGTAATTGTTTTTCTGCCTGTTGAACCGTCATAAAGAAACCGAATATTCTTGCTCCAATAATTGGCTGCAACAGTACTTAAATCCTCTGCTGGACCCCATTCTTTTTCAACCTTTTTCAATGAATCCCCAACAGAAAATGAGCCGCTGCTGATCGTTTGCTGGGATTCATAGGCTAACCCCATGATTTTCCGAATCAACAGATCTGGGGAAGTCTCAGAGGGTTCTGAAGCAGCAGAAGCAAAAGCAGCCCCACTAAATAAAAGGAAAACCAATGTTAAAATTGAAAAGCCTCGAATTAAAAGATTACTTTTTTTCAAGATTATCCATCCTTTCTACAATTAATTATTCATGTAATTCCCTAGAAGACAGTTATCTCTGATGATAACAAAATCACTTAAACTTGAATCACCACTCCTTTCGTTTGTTTCAAATCATATATAAAACGATCTCTTTTCGGAAAAAGTCGCAAAAAAAATAAAAGTTAGGTCTCTTTTACTAAATAAAAAACCAAATGTCCTATTTATGGGAAATTTCCCAACTTACCCTTTTTTATCCATTTGATTGGTTCATAAATCTTGAGAAAGCCTGATCATATCCCTGCATTGGATACCGTTCTCGAATATTTCTTCTTGATAATGTCTAACGAAAAAATCTCTATCAATACCAATTATTCTAAACCCACACTTTTGATAAAGAGCAAGTTGATCAATGCTTGAATTTCCAGTACCAACTTCAATTGTTTTGAACCCTTTCTGTTTGGATGTTTGTATTGCATGGAGTACTAATCGTTTCCCAATCCCTTTTCCCTGCTCTTCTTCTAAAACCGCGATGTTTACCAATTCGACGGTTTCTTGTCTTGTCGGAAGAAGCACATAAACCCCAATCAAATGATTTTCCTTTTCAGCTATATAGCATTCTCCTCTATTCGCATACTCGTTAACAAAGTTTTGAGAAGGGTCAGCCATTAAAAGCAAATTCATTGGTGCTTTATCATCTCTATTTAGTTTTCTGATTTTCATATGGATCTCCTTTATCGAAGTTTTACTTTCCATTGATTTACCTTTTTCATGAATCTTTTACTCTTGTACTCCTTAACAATTAGATATAAAAAAGAACAGGCAAGCTGACCTGTCCAAATAAAAAGATGAAATTCAAACTACTATTCATTCAATCCCAGTGATGTTAGGTAATTCTTAACTAGTTTTTCAGCTTTTTCTTCGGAATTCACGCCAAAATCAGATGTCATTGTACGTGTTATTGCTAGTAATTGATCCTCTTTTATTCCTGCTGTTAAAAATCGATCTACAACATAAGCAACTGTTTCATCAATCTCTTTTTCCATTAACAATCTAGTCATTTCAATTACTTTCCCCCTACCATACTAGAAAACAAAACATTAATATGACAAGATTTACTATACCGTGAAAAAGGTGAAAAATTTGTAAATTGGTGTCGTTGTCGAACGTTTTTTTTAGTTAGTTGTCATTTTTCCATTTTATTGTTTATTTGTTACTGGTTTCAGAGCATCTTCTAAGAATAGTTGGTATAAATAAAGAATAACTGATGATGAAACACTTAATAAAAAGAGTTGTATCCTAGTCATATTTTTCATTATATAAATTTTTAGCTTTTCAAATAAAGTTACCCACTCAAATTCTGACATCAGATGGTGGAACAATTAATGTATAAAAATACATAGTATCGTCAGAACTCTATATAACATACATTATAAATCAACTAGAACATTAACAAAAGGAGCTGTTACACTTGCGTTACACAGTCATTACAGGACAAATCCCGAGTCTTCCTGGGTATGAAATGGCCCATTATCTTTACCCTTCTGGTTATCATCCTCATCTTGTTCCATATATTTGGTGGCAGCCATCTTTTACAGTACCTGGTCAACATGGGATACACCATGTTTATTATTTAAGATGACGCCGTAGTTTTCATTTTTTGAAGCGACTTACCCTTTTAAATATAGAATCACAATAGCCAAAATGATAAATCCAATTAGAAAAAATGGTCCGATTCCTGAAGTATATACGATGTGAATTTTAACGTAAAGAACTATATTAACGATAAAAATGATAAGTAACAAAAAACTCAATAACATGATTACGTGTTTATGTTTATTTCTATACAAACTATCAGCCCCTTTTTGGAAGCTAGTTTTTAGATCTTAATTAATATCATTCACCTTACCCATATGTTTTGCCTTTATCAAACTTTATGAAAGATATACCTTGTATTATTCTGGAAAAAAATCTATGCGTCCCCCTTTAAAAAAACTTGTTTTATCATTTTTGTTTAAAAACAGTATCATCATTCAGTTTCTTAAAGATCTGTATAATAACTTTTTCCTTTTAATTAAACCGGTATTTTTTCAATAAATGAATATTATTGCTATTTAAAGTTCATTTTAATGGTAAAACAAGTACGAGGTACTCATATGATATTTGATACATTTTCTGAGTTTTATAAAAAAAATATGAATTTAAATGAAGAAACCATCCAGGCTTGGATTGATAAAACATTATTTACCTACCATTGGTGGTTAGGTGTTATACTGATCATTGTGCCTTATATCCTTTGGTTTAAATTTAGAAAACGAAAAAGTGCTGATAGACTTCATTATGCTGGACTCTTTGTTGCATTAGCCTCTTCAACTTTGGACTATGTGGGGACGTTTTTTGGATTATGGAAGTATGATTATGAAGTTATTCCGATTGTGCCAACCTACACCCCCTTTAGTTTTGCTATTTTGCCTATCACGGTGATGTTTATTTTGCAAATTAAGCCAAAGATTAATCCATTCCTTAAGGCCTTTGCTTTTGCAGTATTTTCTTTGATTGCTTTACCAATTGTAAAGGGAATTGGAATATATGACCCTGTAAAATGGAACTACTTTTATTCATTTATTATTCAATATATCATGTATCTTATTGCTCATTACCTTGGTACAAGAAACAGATTTGCTGAACTAAAAGAACAAAAATAATAGGTGAGAAACAACATTCCCACCTTTTTTTGTGTTTATAAAACAAACTGCCAATCTTCTAATCCTTAAAGTGATCAGGGTGTGACAGACAAATGCTTAAAATTCAATTAAGTTTTCTTTTTCACTAAATATTTCATTATAATAAATCCAATCACTAAGCCTGGTATCAAACTCAACATCGGAAGCCAGACTGGGCCAAACAGGATTCCGAAAAAGTGCAGCTTCGATGAATAAATACATCCAACGGTTACAAAGTAAGCTGCAAATACAAAAGGTAAAAAAGAATACGCTTGTTTTCCTCCGCCTGCATCCTTCCATGCATCCCAATCCCACATCGAATAGAAATATAAATCATACCAATCTGGAAGATTACTCGTGCTTAAAATACGTTCTGACAAATTACTATTACTCTCAATTTCTATCTTTAATCGCTTAGCAAGCGGCTGAACAGTTTTCATCGCACGCTTATATGGACTCGAAATAATCCGCTCAACCGTGAAATCAGAGAAAAAGTTAGATAGTTCAATTGCTTGATTAAAACCGCGGACTGTAAGGTCTGCATCGGCTTCCTGCCCATTAGCTTCACAATGTCTTACAAGATAAATGATTTTCACCTAAACCACTCCATTATTAAATCGTAAACACGAACCTTTATGTCCAATGCGGGTTCCAAACTACTTCCCATAAATGACCATCAGGATCTTGAAAATGTCCGGAATAGCCACCCCAAAAGGTTTCATGTGCAGGATCTGTGATGACAGCACCAGCTTGTTTAGCTTGCTCCATGACCAAATCGACTTCTTCTTTACTGTCTACATTGTGACCAATTGTAAATTCGGTCGCGCTTGGAGCTGTCAAAGGTATTTTTGCTTCATGAGAAATATCCTTTCGATTCCATATTGCAAGCTTTAAACCCGACTGCAGATCGAAAAAGGCAACAGCACCGTGCTCAAATTCTTCGCCTTCGATTCCTTTTGTCGGCAAACCTAGTCCGTCACGATAAAATGTTAACGACCTTTTCAAATCATCTACACCTAACGTAATCACTGTAATTCTCGGTTCCATTTTTACCTCCATATAAAAGCTATGTATTTATATTTTTTACTGATTCAGTTGAATTTCTTAAATTATGGCTGTAAATCATCATTTAAGCAAAATTCGATTCTTTGTCTAAACCATTGAGGTATGTAATGATAGAAACAATGGTCCCCACATAAATCCTTTACTATTTTTCTATATATTACCATATGAACAATTGTTGGGTCAAAATTCTCTAACTTATTTACTAGAAACATAGCTAATTAGTACATTCTACAGCTATTCTTTGTTCGTCAGAAAAAAAGTGTTACCATTTTTACGGTAACACTTTTTACTAAATGTATTAAGCTGAACGTTTTTCTAAAGAAGCATGCTTGTTCTTTTCTTTAAGACTTAGCATTACAATAAAGGATACGCAGTATAATGCTGCTAAATAAGTCATGGCGATTGTCATATCATAGCTTTGCAAAATATATCCGACAAGAATTGGCGAAAGGCCGCCAACGGCTCTACCAAAATTAAAAATTGTATTCGTTGCGGTGCTGCGAATTTTAACAGGATAAAAACTGCTGATTAATGCACCATATCCAGCAAACATTCCGTTAGAGAAGAAGCCAACGATCGCACCGCCGATTAAGACACCTGCACTTCCTTCAGCAAACGAATATAAAAATACTGCTGATGCTGAAGCAAGAAGAAATATTCCGTATGACCGTTTTGCACCAAATCGATCCATAAATTGTCCAAAGGTCAGCATTCCGATAATCATTCCAACAGCTGTACTGATTGTCCAAAGCGCTGAACCGGAAACCGACAATCCTTGTGATTGTTGCAGCATGGATGGCAGCCAGATCATCAATCCATTGTAACCTGCGATCTGCACAGTTGCCATAATCGCTAAAGATAATGTTGTAAAAGCAATTCTTGGTGTTTCAAATAACTGCAGCAGTTTACCTTTCTCTTTTTTGCTTTCAACTTTCTTTTCTTTTTGAGCAGCTACCCATTCCGGTGATTCATCTAAGTTTTTGCGTACAAGATAAGCAAAAATGACGGGTAGGACACCAACAAAGAATAATGCTCGCCAACCGAATAAAGGAAGAATCATCGCACTAAGCAAGGCTGCAAGAATAACGCCATATTGTGCACCGACACTTACATATGAAGAAACTCTTCCTTGTTTATTCTTTGGCCACGCCTCTGCAACAAGCGCCATCCCGATGCCATATTCTCCACCAGCACCTAAGCCGGCAATGAATCGATATAAGTAAACCTGTTCAATATTTGTAGCTAGTCCAGTTAAGGCTGTTCCAATTGCAAACAAAATAATAGTATAAGTGAAAATTCGTACTCTCCCAAATTTATCAGCTAAAATTCCGAATAATACACCACCAATTAGCATTCCAATATTTGTTATGGAAGAAATAAGACCGCCAGTAGCTAAATCAATGTTAAATTCGGATATAATCATTGACATCGCAAATGAGATAAACATGATGTCCATGCCTTCCAATGTTAAACCTGCTACAGATGCAACGACTGTTTTTTTACGATAATTCATTGTAGTTCCACCCTCCGTTGTGATCTTGTCATATCTCTTTTTACTTTGAAGGAATGGAGTTTGAATTCATCCATTCTCTTTTCAAGCCTCACGGGACTCTGATTAAAAGAGGTACTTATTAATAAACTTAAAAATGCCCTTTGGTCACAGAGGACAAAAGGGCATAATAAGACATACATGAATCCATAAATTAGTTTTCACTTGCCACCCTTTTCGGCCTCTCTGGACCGTATTAAAGGTAAAAATATTATTTTGATATTATACTAACAGGTTTAACAAGCTGATTCAATAAAAAAATGATCTTCCCACGTCTTTGGAGAAAATTGTGATTTTTAAAGATGGTATTTTCTGGACTATCCTTCAATTTAATATTTTTCCTATATTTACTTTAACGACATATTTGTCATACTCGTGACATATAATGTATCAATCTCATAGGAAGGAGGAGAAACCAATGGATAATCGGATTTTCTTATTCCTTGCTACGATTTTATCAGGTTTTGCACTTATTAAAGTTCCTTTAGCTGGCTCATTCCTTGAAAGCGTTTCACCATTTACTAATATTCTCGGCATACTAACTGTTTTAGTCTTCTCACTCGTCTTACTTTATCATGGCGTAAAAGGTTTATTTAGTAAGTAAATACGTTTTAGGAAGGCACTCTTGATGGGTGCTCTTCTTTTTTAAAAACATAAGTTTTAATTAATCTATATCAAAAGAAATAGGTGAGGAAAACATGTTTGCTGTTTATTTTTTTGAAAACAAAAATCTTTTATTAAGTCAGCTTCTTAGACGTGTTCCAACTGATGGTGAGGAATTAAAAATTAAAGGCCGAAAAGGTAAAGTCGTAAATGTTACGCAGATAGATGAAAACAAATTTTTTGTACAGCTTCAATTAGAAATTGTAAATAAAAATAAACTTAGTTTAGAACAGGTAAAAAAGAAAAAACGATAATGCATATTGAAAAACGCACATGAGGTTTCTATGTGCGTTTTTCTATTTAAACAATTAAAAATACATCCTAATGATTCTTTTTATTTCTGCCACCCGACTCTGAATCAATTGATGTGAAATTGGCAAATATGGTTGGAGCTCTTTCCAACTTTCCTTCATATCTTCCTCTGAATTGTTCAAAAGCAATATACGACTTCCATAATCTGCAATCTCCTGCAGACACCAGCGATAAAAATAAAATTCGAATATTTCCTCATCTATGATTGTATTGGGACGTTGCATAAGATAACTTGTTAAAAAGCGTTTAAAATCAACTGGTTCTCCATCAACTTCAATAAAGTTCATAAGGTCTCGTTCTACAGGCGCTATTTTGATTTCTCCCCAATCAATGATAAATAATTTCTCATCGTTATCACGTAATATATTTGCAAAATTAGCATCACCATGCGTCATCACAAGCTCTACTGGTAATGCAGAAAATTTCATTTGCATTGTTTTCATTTTCTGTAGGACTTTTAGTAAATCATCTCTTTCGTTCTTAAATAATAAAGCTGTTTTTTCCTTATAATCATTTTCCCTAAGATCATGATGTGCTGATATTTGTAAAAGCTTGCGAATTGTTCCCTCAAAAGGATTTTCAAATTGTTCTATTGGGATTTGTTCAAATACTCTACAGTCTATTGAATGTAAATCTGCCATCAGCCTAGAAATCGGTTCTAAAT
This sequence comes from uncultured Metabacillus sp., assembly GCF_947503125.1. Classification (GTDB taxonomy): domain Bacteria; phylum Bacillota; class Bacilli; order Bacillales; family Bacillaceae; genus Metabacillus. Next base: position 52,796 of record NZ_CANNCR010000014.1, on the reverse strand, counting down.
AAAAGTTAAAATTTTTTTGATCATAAATGGAGCTACCGTTAATGTATGGGAAGAGCGAAATGGCATTATCGTTTATTTTTAACAACTCTTTCCCGCTGCATGTGGGGATTGGCGCTACTACATACTTCTTACCATATTGATGGCAAAGAGTAGAAACAACTGATAATGCAAATGAAAGATAATTACTATCATCCATTTTTTCAACTTTTGCAAAAAAGCTTTTCCCGCTCTTAGCTTTAATATGGTAACCATACCCTCCCTCTCCTTTTGGAATGAAATGAACCCCATTTATTTTCCCAATTGGGTAAGCTTCTTCTATTATTTGTATAAGGGTTTCAGTATTAATCCCGGAGTTATCTCTTTTCATATTGCCTCCCTCCTATATATCATAAAACGAACAAAAGCGAAAGCGCCTCGATCAGCCTAGGGCAAATAAGACGAATTGGAATAGAAGGCGTTTTTTGCCTTCAATTCCAATTTGGCTAGACCCTAGAGGGGCTAGGCGCTGGCAGTCAAAAACGCGACGTCCTGTCGCACTGACTGCACTTGCACATCCTATGCTTCGGAGCTGGATGTCAAAGCGCTTATCTACAGTTCAAGAATTTTATATTTTCGTGAACGAAGAAAAAGGCTGCTAGTAAAACAGCCTCAATAAGATTTTAAACATCCTGACTTATTTTCTGGACGAAATATTAATTCCTGCTTTCTTTTTAAGAACTTATACTAAACTCAGGAATCTCAATTTTTACCTCACTGCCTTGTTCAGATGAGCGTAAGATGCCATCGATAATCGCTTGGTTAATGACAATTTGTTCCCCAGGGATTGGCGCAGGTTTTCCTTCCTTTATTGCCACAACAAAGTCGCGAACTTTTTCATAGAAAATATTTAGCTGATGATTTTGTACAGGAATCGTTGATTCAGCATGATGGCCTTTTATATCATGGAATAGGCTGATTGAACCGATTCCCCCATCCCATACACCGCTCCAAGGACCGCTGCCTGCAGGAGTTAGTTTTAAGCCGGCGTCAGTTCCAAGGAAGATCGTAGGTCCAAGAGAGTCCATATGCATTGCCCATGATATTTTGAAATTCAACACGATGCCGCCTTCTAATCGGACCATCGCCACTCCAAAATCTTCTACCTCAAACTTATTCGCTTCAGGATGATAGAGCGGATTTGTTCCAAAATGGTTAGACGTATAAGCTGATACAGTAAGTGGCTTAGGATAGCCAAGCGCATTTAAGGCAAGATCCAGTGAATAGCAACCGATATCCGCCATAGCTCCTGCTCCTGCTAATCGTTTATTAATAAATGTTCCACCTGGCATCCCGCGTCGGCGTCCCCCTCCGGTTTGAACATAATAAACATTCCCTAATTGGCCAGATTGAACAATCTCTTTTACTGCCTGCATATTCGGATCATACCTTGGTTGAAAACCAACTGAAAGGATCTTATTCGACTTTTGTGAAGCTTCAACCATCTCAATTGCTTGATCTAAGGTAACAGCCATTGGCTTTTCAACAAGCACGTTTTTCCCAGCAAACAGAGAATCAATGCTTGTGTTGTGATGGGCAACATTTGGTGTACAAATACTGACTCCATCAATATCCATTTTTAATAGCTCTAAGTGATCATCAAATCCCTTTGCTTCTATTAATTCAAGCTGTTCAATAAATTGCTCTGCCTTGCCCGGAATGACATCGGCTACAGCGACAATTCTTACATCCGGCATTTGCTTATAGGCTCTTGCATGGGCAGCGGCAATTCCACCGCTGCCAATAATACCGATATTGATTGTATTAGACATCTACTTTCCCTGCTTTCTATTCGGTCAGCTAACAGTATTGATCGGTTGATAGCCTGCCGCTTGATAAATTCTTTCAGTTAATGTTACGACTTCTTTTGCAAATTCCCCTGGGACCATTACTTCTTGATTACCTAAAATGGCCTCAATAAAGCTTTTATCCGAATTAGTTGTTTGCATTGGGAGCTCAGGTTCAATCGCTTCTTGACCTAAAAGCCTGAGCGTAATCTTCCCATTATCATAGAAAATTGCTCCATTTTCCCCACAAAAAACATAGGTTTCATGCCAGCATGGGGCATTTCCGATAATATTCAGTCCGGCAACTACATTATTTTCAAAGCGGATTGCGGTAAATGAATCCTGCTCGACAGGTGTTTGATGCAGCTCCATTTTTGCTTCAACTTCAAGAGCCTTTAAGCCTGTCGTCCATAAAAGAACATCAACAATATGACTGCCTGAATCCATCAGCATACCTCCACCTGATAACGAAGGATTTTGCCGCCAAGTCCCCTTTGTTAAATGTTTCCAATCTTGATATAAAGAAGCAGTGATTGATGTAAGCTTGCCAATTTTGCCGTTAGCAATTGCTTCGCGTATATAAAGGAAAGCCGGTTCAAAATGTCTTTGGTAGGATACTTGGAGCAGCTTGTTTGCTTCCTTCGCTAACTCGATAAGCTCTTCTGCTTCTTTTAATGAACAGGCCATCGGCTTTTCAATCAGAACATGACAACCATGGTTGATGCTATCAACTACATGCTGATAATGAAGGGTATGCGGTGAGCAAATTAACACCGCATCCATCGGGATATCCTCAAGCATGTCTTGATGGCTATCAAACTCTTTAACACCTTCAAGGTGAAATTTCTCAATTAACGTCTTCCGATTGTTCTCATTCGGATCAGCTACTGCAACAATATCAGCATGTTCGATTTCACCTAATTGTTTCACATGCAAGTGAGAAATGCCGCCTGTGCCAATAATACCTAACCTTATTCTTAACATCTCGATCACCCCGTTAACATTCTTTTCCGACATGCAGATTGGAAGCGAAACAAACTTTTATTAATTTGTAACGAAAGAGGATTGTTCTTCAAAATAAACAGCTTTACCTGTTTTAGCAGATTCATAGATTGCTTCTAAGATTTGTGTAACAACAAAAGCTTGTTCAGGTTTTACGACAGGCTCTGTGTCATGAATGATATTATCAATCCAAAGGCGGGCTTCTAAATCTGCATCTGATTCTGCCTTTCCATCGTAAAAGGCCACTCCGCCTGGTCCAAGATCAACTTTTGTCGTGTAAAGCTTACCGAAGCTTTCACCATTGATTCTCAGTCCATCCTTCATATCAGCGCCACCCTCTGTTCCGCTAAGTGAGCATTTTGCTTCATCCACATCCAAAGAATTTAATGCCCAGCTTGATTCCAACACAATCGTTGCGCCATTTTCCATTGTGATAAAGCCAAATGCAGAATCTTCAACAGTAAACTTTTCAGGATCCCACGGTCCCCATGCATTTGCTGCATTTTTCTTTTGGCTTAATTTATGGTATGTCGAACCCATAACAGATTTAGGCTTATAGTTATTCATCATCCACAAGGTTAAATCAAGTGCATGTGTACCAATATCAATCAATGGTCCACCGCCTTGTTTTTCTTCATCTAAGAATACGCCCCATGTCGGAACTGCACGGCGGCGAATCGCATGTGCCTTCGCATAATAAATTTCACCTAAATCTCCGCGTTCACATACTTTATGTAAATGCTGGCTATCTGGACGGAAGCGATTGTTATAACCGATTGTCAGCTTTTTACCAGAACGTTTTGCAGCCTCTAGCATTGCTTTTGCTTCAGCAGATGTTTTTGCCATTGGCTTTTCACACATTACATGCTTCCCTGAATCAAGCGCCGCTACTGAAATTTCTGCATGGGAATCATTTGGCGTAAGGACATGCACTACCTCAATTGTTTTATCTTGAAGAAGATCGCGGTAATCGTCATATACCTTTGCATCTGGTGTACCGTATTCAGCCGCCGCTTTTTCTGCTCTTTCTACTAAAATGTCACAGAATGCTACTAGTTGAACATGTTTTAATTTTGATAAGCTTGGCATATGCTTACCGTTTGCGATTCCTCCACACCCGATAATGGCTACCTTTACTGTTCTTGTCATTTTCATTTCCTCCTAGATTTCTTTATTTAAAGTAAATTTCAAGATGTTCTTTAGCTTTTATAATTCCTTGCTGTTCCTTCTCCATAGAGCCCCAATAACGATGATCTTCCAATTCAATACTAATTGGTCCTTCATAACCGATCTTTTCCAAACGAACAGCTACTTTCGCCCAATTAACATCCCCTTGTCCCGGAATTGTATATCTCCAAGGCCCTTCTGAAAAATCATAGTGAACGCCAAAGGTGGCAGCAATGTTACCGCATTCATATTGCTCATCAAATAAAATTTCGGTGTCTTTGCCATGACAGTAATTAATTCTGTCGCCAAAATCACTCATGACTCTTAGATAATCAATCCCAAGTCTAACTAAATGTGATGGGTCATAGTTAATCCCAAAATGTCTCGAAGGGATCGCATCAAACATGGCTCTTAACATTTCAGGTGTACTGCCCAAAGTTGGATAGTATGGCGCTGGTCCCGGCCAACCTTCTAATGCAAGATAAATCCCTTCTTGTTCTGCATGTTCGACAATACTAGGAAACGTTTCTTTCCAAATTTCAAAAGCATCTTTGCGTGACATCGTGATATCCTCAGGAACAAGACATATAAACATCACTTTCCCGCCTAGACGAGAGATTTCTGTTATTTGGTTTTTAAGCGCTTCCACAGCTTCTGTCCGTGCAGCCTCATCTTTACTTAAAAGCTTCGTTTGTCCAACAGCTCCAACACCATCAATCGAACCTACTTCAAGTCCGTTTGCCTCAAGGACCGCTTTCACTTCTTCGTTATAATAAGGAACATCAATGACATCAATGCCAATGCTAGAAGCCCACTTTGCTACGGATTCAATTCCGTCAGCACCAATTTTTGGTGGAATTCTCATACCTATTTTCTTCGTCATGCCAACAACCTCCTGCTATAATCATATATTTTTATAAAACTATTTAATTCCACTAAACGTGATTCCTTGAATAAACGTTTTTTGTAGAAAGAAAAACAAGATAATAATTGGTAGTGTCATCATTGTTGATACAGCCATCATTAATCCCCACTCAGTACCCATTTGCGTTTGGAATTGCTGAAGTCCTAATGACAATGTATATTGGGTTTCATCTGTTAAGTAGAGTAATGGACCGATAAAATCTGTCCAGCTGCCCATGAATTGGAATAACCCTACTGCTAGAACGGCAGGATTTGCCAATGGAAGCATAATTTGCCAATAAATTCGAAATTCGCTAGCTCCGTCAATTTTAGCCGCATCCCTTAAATCATTCGGCAGCCCTAAGAAGAATTGACGTAATAAAAAGATGTAAAAGGGTACGCCGAAAAAGGCAGGTACAATTAAAGGAAGCGGTGTTCCGACCCATCCCATTTTGTTAAAGATCAAAAATAATGGAATCATCGTTACCTGACCAGGAATCATCATGACCGCAATGGTAATGAAAAAAAACACATTACGTCCCTTCCATTCCAACTTCGCAAAGCTGTAAGCTACCAGGGGACATGTTAGAACAACACCAAGTGTACTTACTAGCGTAATCACAACCGTATTGTTTAAATAAGTAAAAAACGGGATATATTCCATTGCATCCAAATAATTTGACCACTGAAACGGTTTCGGAATCCATTCCGGCGGGTAAGAAAATACTTGAGTAATAGGTTTCAAGGATGTTGATACCATCCAGATAAATGGAATAATAAAGAAGCACGATGCGATAATTAAGCATAAATGTGACAAGGTTTTCTGAAATTTAATCTTCCCTTTTGCACTCATTTCATCTGACTCCTTTCTACTTCCCTTGGTAATGAACCCAACGGTTAGAAGTAATAAAGATTACAGCGGTTAGGGCCATAACAATGACGAAAAGGATCCATGCCATTGCTGAAGCATATCCCATTTGGAAAAATTTAAATGCATTATCATAAAGATGCATGACATAAAACGTTAATGAATTGGCTGGAGTTCCTTGCCCCTGGGTCATTGTGTACGGCAAGGTAAACTGTTGGAATGCCCCGATTGCACCCATGACCAAGTTAAAGAAAATAACTGGAGTCAGTAATGGCAATGTTACGTTTCTAGTTTTCTGCCACCAATTTGCACCATCAACCTCAGCTGCCTCATAGAGTTCCTCTGGAATATCGCCTAGTCCAGCAAGATAAATAATCACCGATTGACCAATTCCCCAAAGTGACATTAAAATGAGGGAAGGTTTTGACCATAATTCACTTCCAAGCCAGTTTGGTCCTTGAATACCAATCATATCAAGCATCCCGTTTATAAGACCAAAACCAGGATTTAATAGCCACATCCACAAAACCGCTAAAGCTACATGCGGTACGAGTGTCGGTAAAAAGAAAATTGTCCGATAAATAGCCATTCCTTTTATTTTCATATTCAACATCATTGCTAACGCGACACCGAATATAATACTTAATGGAACGAATAATACTGTGAAATAAACGGTATTATAAATTGATTTCCAGAATAAATCATCCTTGAAAAGATCTTGGTAATTTTTAAAACCAACGAATTCCCCAGGTTGCAGGATGCTATACGTTGTAAAACTGAAATAGATTGAAGCAATAAGCGGAAAAGCAAAAAACACTGTAAAACCGATAATCCAAGGTGAAGCAAAAAGCCATCCGTGAAGATTTGAATTGTTCGATAATTTCTTTTTCTTCACAACAACAGGTTCCTGAAGGCGAGTTTGTTTCGTTACTTCCGCCATATAGATCCCCCTTTCAACTAGTTAAGTAAGGAGGGTGACTCAAAATAGCTCTCGCCCGAGTCACCCCGAAACATTTATTTATACTTCTCGAGGGCTTTATTTACTGTTTCTGTCGCTTTATCAAGGTTTTCTTGTGCAGTTCCATTTCCTCTTACTGTTTTTTCTCTTGCATCGACAATTTCATTCCACAATAATTGACCTTCAGGGATTACCGGTCTACTATGTGAATTCGGTAAGATATCAATAAACGGCTTTAATTTTTCATTCTCTCCACGGCCTAATTTCTCATTAACTGCCGGGATAACAGAAAGGTCACCAGGAAGTTCAGAGAAGTATACCTCTTGTCCTTCTTCCGTACCAAAGAACTTAACGAATTCCCAAGCTGCTTCCTCATTTTTTGCACCTTTCGGTATAACAACCGCATGTCCGCCAGACCAAGTTGTAAAGTCAGTTCCAGTTGGTGTTGGGATTGGAGTTACACCATAATTTAAGTCAGGCTTGTATTTTTCAATCGCCGAAATCGTCCAGTTTCCATCAACTTTCATACTGATTTGTCCTGAAATGAATGGATCCATTGCTCCAGAACCTGCAGAACTTTCAAACCCTGCAATATCCTCTACACCAAATTTTTGAGCTACCTTCGCCATCCATGTTAATGCTTCAACTACCTTCGGATCGTTTGCAGTTACTTCACCAGTTTCTTCATTATAGAAATCTCCACCAAAGCTCCATCCCCAACCATATAGCCAGCCTTGACCATACCATGGGATAAAACCAATTTGTTTAAAGCGCTTGCCTTCTTTTTTCGTTAACTTTTCTGCAGCTGCTTCCAATTCTTCAATAGTTTTAGGAGGATTTTCTGGATCTAAGCCAGCTTCCTTAAAGTGATCTTTATTATAGTAAAGCATACGTGAATCTGTTGTATATGGCAGACCATATAATCGATCCTTGTAATTTGCTTCCTTCCAAGCATATGGATAATAAAGGTCCTCCGTTATACCGTCAGCTTCAGCCATATCTGTAAGATCAGTCAAAGCTTCTTGTGCAGCCCATGAACCAATTTTAAATCTGTCAAAAAGCGCAACATCAGGCGGGTTTCCACCAGCAACAGCAGTTAACAGCTTTTGGTCTGCTCCTTCACTAGCCTCGGTATAGACCATTTTTACTTTAATATCAGGATGTTTTTCTTCAAATGCTGCTACCATTTTCTTCAGTGCTTGTAAACCAATGTCAGTGGCTCCATGCCAGAAAGTGATTTGTGTCTGTCCTTTTCCATCTCCGCCTCCGTCTGAAGAACCTGATTCCTTTGAAGAACAAGCAGACAATACGATACTTAATATGAGAAAAATCGCTAATGTGAAAATACCAACCTTTTTACCCCTACATTTCATAAGACCTTACCTCCCCTTAGTTTGAAAATTTTTTATCACTTTCTAAATAAATAACTGATAGCCATCCCCCTTATTTAAAAACTTTATATATGTAAATCAAACCTGTTAAGGTATGATTTTACCCCTTTGTATGAATACGCTTACAACAAGTTGTAAAATATTTTCGCACCATGATTGTGCTCGAGATGTAATCTGTTTTAAAATGTTATGAAAGATTTAGTGCCTAATCATGTATATTTTCATATCAATTATTCATATAAAATCTACAAATATATCAAATGTTATAACAACTTTATATTTACAAGATTAGTATATCAATGTGAAATAAAACATGTCAATAATATTTTTCTAATTTTTTAAAATATTTTAGGGTTACAAATTATATGTATAATTATAATATAACAAATATATGTATATTTCTCTCCAAAATAGTATCCTGTTCATTTGGTAGTAGATGACAAAATAAAAAAGGGACTGTCCCTCTCCAAACATACACAAATATAGAAACCTGAACTTCATTTTTTTCTATATATTGTGTTTTTTAGGGGGATTGACCCTTTGTTTTATTTGGCCCATTTAAACTTGCTTAGTTTTTATTACTCTCTTTTGCGTAGATCTGCCATGTATGAGCTTAAATCCTACCTCTGAGTGAATAGGCGGTGTATCATTTTCACGAATATGTTTAATTAATATATCAACTGCAAGGCAACCCATTTTTTCTTCGTCTTGCCATATATGTGTGAAAAATGGTTTGTCGATAATATCGGTTGGAGAATCAAAGCATGCGATAGAATAATCTTCAGGTACCTTCTTACCTAATGAAACCAGCACTTCATAGAGTAAAACAGCGACTAAATATTCACTTGTTATAAATGCCGTGACTTCAGGGTTATTCTCAATTAAACGACGAATCTCACTTCTATCTTTTTCATCAACTTTCAGCTTTTCAAATTTTAAATTTGAATGGTGGTGTTTGGTACTCTCAATATTCAACAAGACCGTATCTGGTTTTATTCTTACACCCTTTTCAGCCATTGCGACATGGAAACCCATCAGTCTATCTTCCAGGGAGGATGTTCCATCTGTTGAAGGTGATAGATAGCCAATATGCTCATGCCCGAGTTCTAGCATATAATTTGTTAATTCAATAGAAGCCATTTTATTATTAATGCAAACTGAGCTTGATGGTATGCCTGTTAAATATCGATCTACTAAAACTAGCGGATAATTATCGATTACAAGTCTTAATAAGGCATTGTTATAATGCTTTCCCGGAGAAGGACAAAAGATTAATCCTTTAACACCAAGCCTTACTAATGAACTGATCGCTTCTTCTTCCAGTTCTGATTTTCCTAATGTTTGCTTCATGACTATCAATAGATTTTGTTTTGAGCAATATTTCTCAATTGAATCAAGTAATATTGAGCCGTAATCATTGCCAAATCCCGGAAGAATAAAACCGACTAAATCCTGTTTGGAACTTGAATCAGCTAGTAATAAATGATTCTCTTTTTCTACTGTTGATTGAATAATAGCTTGGTTCATTTCGGAAACGAAGGACCCTTTTCCTCGGTAACGCTCGATAATATTCCTCTGCGCTAACATATCTAATGCTTTTTTTGTTGTAATTCGGCTTACATTGAACTTTTCAGCTAGTTCATTTTCCGAGGGGATTTTGTCACCGGTTTTTAATGTTCCATTTTTAATTTCTTCTAAAATATCAAGGTATATTTTCTTATATAATTGGCTCATTTTAGCTCCTTACAAAGTTTAAATTGTTATATTTAATATAACAACTAAACCGTGCTTTGACAACTATTCAAATTTAAAATATTTGATGACAATAACTGCAGACATCTATTGGAGCTTGCTTTTCTCAAAGTTATGCTGAAATCGGAAAAATAATAATGGCCATACTAGTTCCAGCTTAACAAAAAACAATCCTATTCAATGAATTGTTTCACATTCTCTGCAAATGATTTAGAGGTTGTCGATTTCCCTACAACTAAAGTGTAATTGATCACAGTATGCTTAGGGATTTTTTCTCCCTTTAGTTGCTTCATTAACATATGAACCGCTATCTCCCCCATTTCTTCCTCGTGTTGACGGATATGGGTAAAGGCCGGTTCCTCTAAGCGATTTTCAGGACAATCAAAGCAGACAATGGAATAATCCTCAGGAATTTTTTTTCCTTGCTTTTCTAATACATACTTAAGTGTTACTGCCAATGAATATTCACTGACAATAAAGGCCGTAACGGAAGAATGTTTTTCTATGAAATGTTTAATGGCTAGAAAATCTATTTCTAGTTTGGAGTTCCCCTGTCCATCTTCAATGTGTTGCGGCAAGGAACTAATCAAATCAAGCAATAGAAAGTTCGGATTTAATTTTAACCCGCGCTTCGTGTAAGCAATATGAAAGCCTTGGAGTCTTTCTTCAATCGTAGATGTTCCACTTGGAGATGGTGACAAAAAGGCGATATTCGTATGACCCAGAGTGAAAAGATAATTTGTTAATTCTTCACATGCTGCCTGATTATTAGTACAAACTGAACTAGCTGGAATTCCATTTAAATATCGATCAACTAATACTAGTGGAAAATCCATTAAGACCAACCTTAATAATTCTGTATTATAATGTTCTCCGTGAACAGGAAAGATGATCATTCCGTCTACACACAATTTTACAAGGTCTTTGATGGCATTCTCCTCTTCTTTTATATGTCCTCGTGTCCGGCGGATAATCAAGCTGCAATTATTTTGCAGGCAAACTTTTTCAATTGTTTTAACAAGATTTAATCCAAAGGCATCATCGAAATCCGGGATCATTAAAGCGATTAGTTTACTCGTTCTTTTGTTTTCATGCCTTTCTTCTTCTGTTAAAGGTAATTCCCTTAATACACTCTCCTGTTTAGCAACAAATGAGCCTTTTCCTCTAATCCGTTCAATGATGTTGTTTTGTGCAAGTAAATCTAACGCTTTTTTTGAGGTGATTCTGCTTACTTGAAATTCATCAGCTAAGTCTTTTTCTGAAGGTACACGGTCACCTTGCCTTAAAAGTCCTTGCTTTATTTGTTTTATGATGTGTTCGTATATTTTTTCATATAAAGGAGTATTCATCTTTAGGTTCACCTTTTTCTGATTGTTATATATATTATATAAAATATAACATCCTAAAACAGACAGAACAAGTAATTAGCTTTACGTAACCAGTCAAATGTCCTACTTCATCAGCAAAGGAAAGTTATCGATGGCTTCTTGTATAATTTAACTAAATCTAAGCATTCTAATATTTGTTTAGGAGGTGAAAATGTTGTCTAAGCAAAATAATGATCAAAATATGCCACAAATGGGTTCAATGAAGAAAGAAAAAGGGTCGGGATCAGAGTATCATATAAAGCATGCTGATCATCTTGAGGGCTATGGTGAGCCATATAATAATGCTGAAGGTCCAAGTAGTACGACAACAAAGAGCCATAGCCAATAATGTTGTTAAGAGTGAATTCTATTGTTGTTCACTCTTTTTTATTTCGGGTAACTCAGGAGCCATCCCTCCTTTTTTAAATGGGGGAATTTAAATTCCCCGCTGCTCGCAATACTTATCAATGAGCTGTTCTATTTGATCCAACTCCGGATACTCTCCAGAAAATGTGAATTTTATTTCCTCAATATACTTTCCTTGATTTAATACATGAATTGCACCGTTTTGATTAATCACACTATATTCGGGTTCAAATCGGTAGCCATTTCTTTCAACAGCGCCCATTTTTTTCTCAGCTCCTTGTCAGGCTAATTGTTTACCTCCTTACTATTTCTTAAAAGCCGTTAAAAAAACCGCATCCCCGACAAAAAAGGAGATGCAGTTTTTTATCTCATATTAACGGGGAGTATATCTCCCACTGATGGAAGTCTCACTTTTATTCGTCTTCCTCTTCTGCTCTATTTGTTTGCGTCGGGAGAGTATCCCAGAAGCTTGTATCAGCCGTTTCAATTGAGCCGTCTGCAATTGCTTTTACAGCTGTCTCTAAAGTCGTAATCGTTTGTTTAATTAAATAACCATTGCTTTTTTGACCAAGTGCATAGGACTCAATATAATGATCTGACATTCCGCGCATCTCAAAAAGTAATGTTGAGATATCATATCGTATTGCTGCTCCATTACGACCGATATTGGCGCCATTCCCTCCGTTGTATTTTCCAATATGGCCCCAGCCTGTAACTTCAATGGCGTTGTATACTATTGCCCCCAGCTTTTTAGAGCCTTCTAATACTTCTGGTTTCACCTGCGAATTTGTTGGATAGAGGATTGAGCCTGATACGAGCTCGCCGTCTGTTTCACTGCGTGTTCCTTGATGATGTAAATCAATCATATAATCAATATCATACTTCGCAAACACATTTTCATGAAGTGCTCTTGCTTCTGCCTCCATTTCGCTGACAGGTTTATCATGTTCACGATTTAAATCAACTTCATTTGCATTATATCGAGTTAAGTGACGGTCACCGTCAGCTAAATAGTTATCAAGTGAGAAGTTAACATCACCCATTGCACCATCAGCATTTAGCATTGGGATTACGAGCACATTTACATGATCCAGGACATCTTTAAGTTTGTTCGTGCCTAAGTGTTTAATAAATTCAAGCGCCCCTTCAGTCGTTAGCTGCTCGTTGCCATGTTGCTGGGTTAAAAATAAAACCGTTGGATTGTCAGGGTTTGATAAGTATTTGGACATGTAAATATCACGGCCTTTAACCGTTTTACCGATGACTTCAAGCTCCATCGCAGATTGCTTAGAATCCTGTGTTTTCAAATAATCAACCATGCTTTCATATGTATGTAAATTCGATGTTTGAATGGAACCATTCCCCGTGTTTGGCCCATTGCCTACTGCGTTTGCTGGAATTGAAACAGCTGTAACTCCCCCTATTGCCATTAAACTAGATAATGAAATAGACAAAACTTTCTTTTTCATACTCACTTACAATTCCTCCCCTTCGCTACAACTTAGTTACTATTCTATCTTACTGGTTCACGTTGATAGAAGTAATAGAGTAGGCTACCTATTGTTTAGACATATTTCGATATCCGAAATATGTGAAGGTAGGATTGTTTTTTTACATAAATTGTAAGTTTATAGGAAATAGTGATTACGGATGATTCATAAAGACTATGTTATACTTAACTGTTGATATCTGTTCCAGGTGTTCGCTTTTCGCGAGTGGTCTGGGAGCCTCCTTGGTGCCTGGTGCATGTAGGGCCTCCCTTGACACGTTTTTCTAAAAGCCTTCTCACATATTCGTTCCAATCAACTTATGAGTTATAATAAACTCTACTAAAATAATCATTTTATTTATTATTTGAATCGATTCGTTTCCATTACTACTTAAAAATTTTCCAAGTTATTAAAGTGATCTAATCTAACAAAGAATTCATTGAGAAAATCATAAAATAATTTCTCTGTTGGCAGCAATGAACGGTGGATTGGTGTGATGACACCAACAGTTCGGGTAACATTTGGCTCAGTTAAAGGGATTTTCACGGTTGATCTTGGAATGGCTTCTACCAATGTGACCTCAGGCATAAGTGCTACCCCAAGTCCGGCTGAAACCAATCCCTTTAACGCATCGATATCATCACCTTCAAAGGCTACATGCGGAGAAAATCCTAGTTCATTGCAGGCATTGACAACGATATCACGAAACACAAATCCTTCCGGCAAAAGCACAAAGGGATCATCTTTAAGTTCCCTAAGCTTTATAGAGGATCGTTTTGCTAGTGGATGATGAATTGGCAGAAGTGCAACAATATGTTCTGTAAAGAGTATTTTCCTATCTATTTTTTTTTCTTCCATTGGCAGCGGACCTATTAATGCAAGATTAAAGTCACCTTTTATAACCCCATCAATAATTTCACGATAGAGAGCTTGTTTTAGTTGAAATTTTGCATCCGGATAACGCATCCGAAAAGCATAAATGACAGTTGGCATTGTATGCGCAGCCAAACTAATCGGATAAGCAATGCGAATTGTTCCCTTTTCAGGATCAAGATACTCTTCTACCTCTCTTCTCGCATCATCAATGACATTCATTGCATGTTGCATCCGCTCTAAAAAGATCTTTCCAATCGGGGTTAATTTTACCCTGCGTCCTTCCCGGATAAACAAATCTACCCCCAATTCACTCTCTAAATTAAATATTTGTCTGCTCACTGAGGACTGTGCAACATGTAGGGCATCTGCCGCATCTGTTACATGTTCACGCATCGCCACTTCCATAAAATACCGTATTTGTCTAATTTCCATCTTGCTACCCCTTTTCGATTCATGCAAAAAACGCATTAACTTTATCGATTCTTAATATTGATTCGATCATTTATTAAATTATAAAATACAACATAACAATAAATCTAACAAAAACGGATGACTTTCCTCGTTTTATGTTTTTTGAGACTGACACATAGGAGAATGATAACATGAAAACAATTGAACATGCAGAAAAAACATTTGTAAACAATGTCCAAAATTATGTGAGTCAAGTATATGAAAAAGTAAAAAAGCGAAATCCAAATGAACCTGAGTTTCTTCAAGCAGTTAAGGAAGTATTTGATTCGTTAGTTCCTGTCCTTGCTAAAAATCCTCAATATATTAAGCAAGCGATATTGGAAAGAATTGTAGAACCAGAAAGACTAATTTCTTTCCGTGTGCCATGGGTTGATGATCAAGGAAATGTACAAGTGAACCGCGGTTATCGCGTTCAATTTAATAGTGCAATCGGACCATATAAGGGCGGTCTTAGATTTCATCCATCCGTTAATACAAGTATCATTAAATTTTTAGGTTTTGAGCAAATTTTCAAAAACTCTTTAACCGGTCAACCAATCGGCGGTGGAAAAGGTGGTTCTGACTTCGATCCTAAAGGAAAATCAGATGCAGAAATCATGCGTTTTACGCAAAGTTTTATGTCTGAGCTAAGCAAATATATTGGACCTTATATCGATGTTCCAGCGGGTGACATTGGTGTAGGAGCAAGAGAAATTGGCTATATGTTTGGACAATATAAAAAAATGCGTAACGGATTTGAAGCAGGCGTTTTAACAGGTAAAGGCATAGGTTATGGAGGAAGTTTAGCACGTAAGGAAGCAACTGGATACGGTACCGTTTATTTTGTTGAAGAAATGCTGGCTGATAAAGGATTAAGCTTTAAAGATCGTACAGTGGTTGTATCAGGTTCTGGAAATGTGTCGATCTATGCTATTGAAAAAGCCATTCAATTAGGTGCTAAAGTTGTTGCATGCAGTGATTCGAACGGTTATGTTTACGACAAAGACGGCATTAACCTTTCAACTGTAAAACGTCTAAAAGAAGTAGAGAACAAAAGAATAAGTGAATATGTAAAAGAGCATCCTGGAGCAGTTTACATGGAAGGGTTTACTGGAATTTGGTCGATACCATGTGATATCGCTTTACCTTGTGCGACTCAAAATGAAATTGACAAGGAGTCAGCAGAACGTTTAGTTTCAAACGGTGTCATCGCTATTGGTGAAGGGGCAAATATGCCGTCAACTCTTGAAGCGGTTGAAATATTCTTAAACAATCATGTGCTTTTTGCTCCTGCTAAAGCAGCGAATGCAGGCGGAGTATCTGTTTCTGCATTAGAAATGGCGCAAAATAGTGCAAGACTTGCTTGGACATTTGAAGAAGTTGATGCAAAACTACATGAAATCATGAAAAACATCTATCGTGAAAGCATGAAAGCAGCTGAAGAATATGGTGCACAAGGCAACCTCGTTGTCGGTGCAAATATTGCCGGCTTTGTAAAAGTAGCAGACGCAATGGTTGCTCAAGGGGTTATCTAATAGTAATAGTAGGTAGAATGAAACAAATAAAACCATACTAAATCTAGTCTCTCTAGCATAACTAGTTTAGTATGGTTATACTCTTTTCCTTCTTAATTTAATAATTAATCCTCATATTCTTTCACAAATTCTTTAGTGCTTCTTACAGTATCGATCGGGCGAACTAAGCGTTCAATTTGATCGCGTTTTTCTTCTAAAAATGGAGGCAATGATAGTTTTTCTCCAAGTGTTTCATAAGGCTCGTCTCCCATAAATCCTGGGCCGTCTGTTGCAAATTCGAATAGAATTTGCGGAGCGACTCTCGCATATAAGGATTCAAAAAAGTGTCGATTTACATAGCCGGATGTATTAAAACCGAAGCTTTCCATACGTTTGATCCATTCCTCTAACACTTTACGGTCTTCCACTCGAAAGGCTACATGGTGGACTGTACCAAAGCCTTGTTGGGCTAGTGGAAGAACCGGGTTGTTTTCGACGATGACCTGTGCCCCGTTTCCACCTTCCCCTACTTCAAATAAATGGAATGATCCTTCTTGGGCCATTTCGTTAAATTGAAGCACCTTTTCCATCATTTCTTTGAAATAGTCAAAGTTTGCGATACGAATAAAAATCGGACCTAATCCTGTAATGGCATATTCTAGCGGAATCGGCCCTTTTTGCCATGGCGTACCTGCCGCAACACCTTGATTGTTTTCATCTGAAATCAATTGATATTGCTGATCATCGAAATCCACAAAAGAAAGAGTCATTTTACCAAATTGTTCTTTTATACCAGTATGCTTCACTTTTAAACGATCAAACCGCTTTTTCCAATACTCTATTGCTACGTCATTTGGCACACGAAATGAGGTTTTGAAAATTTCATTTGTCCCGTGTACACCTTTAGGGATACCAGGGAAGTCGAAGAACGTCATATCTGTACCTGCACTGCCTTTGTCATCAGCAAAAAATAAATGATATGTTTGAATATCATCTTGATTGACTGTCTTTTTAACTAAACGCATTCCTAATACATAGGTAAAAAATTCATAGTTTTTTTCTGCGCTGCTTGTAATTGCTGTTACGTGATGGATTCCTTTTAATCCGTTCATGTGAATTCCTCCAATAAAATATATCAAGGTTCTTTAGTATTTTACTTTTAATTAAAATATCTTTAATTCAAAATAAATTTATCATAGTTATGATTATCTGTCAACAATATGCTTCTTATGATTCGAATGCAACTTGATTTATATGTATGTAGCATTGTTTTAACTTTTGCAAAATTTGGCATACTATATAGTACGAATGCCATTAGTAAGATGGCTAACTATTTTGCAGAGGTGATATCAATATGACATTACAGCGTACGTTTATTATGGTAAAACCTGATGGTGTCAAGCGCGGTTTAATTGGAGAGATTGTTAAACGCTTTGAACAGAAGGGATTCACTTTATTAAACGCCGAACTAATGAAGATCGATCGTGCAAAAGCAGAAGAGCATTACATGGAGCATCAAGAAAAGCCGTTTTTTGGAGAACTGGTTGATTTTATTACATCAGGCCCAGTTTTTTCCATGGTTTGGGAAGGGGAAAATATTATTGAAGTATCCCGAATGATGATAGGCAAAACAAGTCCTTCAGAAGCAGTTCCCGGCACAATTCGCGGTGATTTCGCAAATACAAAAGCGGAAAATGTTGTCCATGGATCTGATTCACTCTTAAGTGCTGAAAGAGAAATCGCTAACTTCTTTGACCTGCTGGATGTCCGTTCAGATGACAATCATTATGGCGAGCGAAAATCTGGTTAATCAAGTCTAACAGTAAAACTAAGTCTTTTGTTGTTCCACAACGAAGGACTATTTTTATTATCCTTCATAGACATAAGTAACTTTTTTTGATTCATACTAATAACAGGTGATGAAAATGCCATGTCGATCAAATAAAGAATTAAATACGATGGTCATAAGTGCAAAAGAATGCACTGCAAAAGGGAAAGTTGCAGACTACATTCCTGCTCTTGGGAAGGCAAATCCTCATGATTTATCAATTGCGATTCACTTTCCTGATGGTGAATGTATATCTGCTGGTGATGTTCAAAAAAAGTTTACTCTTCAAAGTGTTTCTAAAGTCATTAGCCTGGCGCTCGTTTTAATGGATAGAGGCCGGGGGTATGTTTTTGAACGTGTAGGAATGGAACCAACAGGAGATCCATTCAATTCAATTGCAAAATTAGAAACGATGGCACCAGGAAAGCCATTGAATCCAATGATCAATGCTGGTGCACTTGTTGTGACCCATATGATCAAAGGGACATCTGTTGCAGATAGATTTCACCGGCTTTTATCTTTTATTCACGAGTTGGCAAATGATAAAACGATTAATTTGTGTGAGGAAGTAGCCAGTTCTGAATTTGAGACAGCTTATTTGAATCGGGCTTTATGCTTTTTTTTAAAACAGCATCAGATCATTGATGAAAATGTTGAGGAGCTGATCGATTTATACACAAAACAATGCTCGATTGAAATGAATTGCTTAAATTTAGCTCGTATTGGTTTGGTGTTTGCAATGGATGGACGTGACCCTCAGAGCGGCAGACAAATCATCCCAATTGATGTAGCACGAATTTGCAAAACTTTTATGGTGACATGTGGAATGTATAATGCTTCAGGAGAATTTGCGATAAAGATCGGAATACCTGCAAAAAGCGGTGTTTCAGGCGGAATTATGGGGTCTGTTCCAGGGAAATTTGGCATAGGAATATTTGGACCTGCTCTAGATGAAAAAGGAAACAGCATTGCAGGGATAAGATTATTAGAATTGTTGTCTAAAACATATAAGTTGAGTATGTTTTAACGATCTGCTGTATAAGTTGTTATTTCAAACATTCTTGTCTATGATATGAATTGGTACAGAGCAACCTGTGAATGACCGGTTGCTTCTTGATATAAAAAAAGCCCCTTTAAGGGCCAATATTTCTTTTTTGCTATGTTTTTTCTTCAGCTATTTCATCGCAGGGCGTTCTTTAGCTTTGTCAGATTCCCCGGCGTTTTTCCGTGCAGCCTCTTTGTTTTGGGCCATTTCTTCTACCGATTTTACCTTAAGGCGGGCTGCACCATGATAATCTTTTGTTGGGAGTAGGGTCCCTGTTGATAGTCTTTCTTTTGCTTCAGCAATTGCTTGCTTATATTGAGGAAGCCATTGTTCTTGTGTAACTAACATTTCATCAGTCATTTGCCAAATTTCCTTTGGATTGCAAACAGCACCAACGAGCGGATCCATCATCATTGCTTGACGAAGAAGAACATCGTCTCCATTTACTGCTGCCTCAACGGCAAGTCGCTGTACGGAAATGCTAACATTACAGACAGCTGCACATCCTAGTGGTAACTCACCTACATGCGGCATATTGATCCCATTTCGATCCACATATCCAGGTGCTTCGATAATCGCGTCAATCGGAAGATTTGAAATAACGCCATTATTAACAACATTAAAATGGCCTCTGTATACACGTCCGGTTTCTAATGCTTCAACTATATAAGAGCCATGCTCTTCCCCGCGATTTTCTTGCTTGTATTCCATCGCTGGTTCTTTTAACCAATTTGGAAAGTCTGTTTGAAACCAGTTCCTTCCCTCTGTACAGACTCGTAAATAACCGCCTGTTTCCCCATTGATCCAGCTTCCAAGATCAATCCAATCATTTATTTCTTCTGGACGCTTACGGTACCATGGTACATATTCACTTAAGTGCCCGTTTGATTCTGTACTATAGTAGCCAAACCTTCTTAGCATATCAATTCTTACCTTTTCAGTTTTCGAAAATTCAGGATGGTTTTCAAATGCCTCTAACATTTTCCCGGTAAGATCTTCGCCGTTATGCTTCACGCTAATGTACCAGGTCTGATGATTAATTCCTGCACAAATTATGTCAACCTCTTCCTTTTTTAAACCAAATGCATTCGCAATTTGTCTATGTCCGCCTTGCACGCCATGACATAAGCCTATTGTTCTTACACCGCCATATTTATTACATGCCCATGTCAACATGGCCATCGGATTTGCATAATTCAACAACAAACAATCAGGTTCTGCTACTTCCCGGATATCTTTACAAATCGAGAGCATTTCAGGAATTCCGCGTTGTCCGTACATAATCCCTCCTGCACAAAGTGTATCTCCTACACATTGATCAACGCCGTATTTGAGTGGAATATCAATATCATGCTGAAAAGCTTCAAGTCCACCTATACGGACAACAGAAAAAATATATCTTGCATCTCTTAACGCTTCTCTTCGATTTAATGTAGAATAAATGTTAATATCTAGTCCATTTTCATCGATATCTCGTTGACATAGCTGTGTAACCATCTCTAAATTTTGAGCATTAATATCTGTAAACGCGACGTCTATGTGTTGAAATTCTGGTACAGAAAGCAGATCCCGTAAAAGTCCTCTTGTAAAACCAATACTACCTGCCCCAATAAATGCGATTTTAAATGACATTTTATTCAACTCTCCTTTTTTTATGTCATTGTAACACCTTCAGGTAGTAAACGTTTTCAATTTAATAACTTATTTAATGAAAGGTATGTATAAAATCCTAACTTTTAAATGAATCAACTTCTAAATTTCGCAATATTTTGTTCGAAAGCTCTTCTGTATTCAAGGGGTGTTTGAGTTGTATGCTTTTTGAAAAGAGCACTAAAATATTGACGACTGTTAATGCCTATATAAAAACAAATTTCAGTAACTGGTATCTCTGTATCTGCCAAAAGCATTTTTGCTTTTTCCATTCGAAGGGAGGTTAAGTATTCCATAATGGTAGAGCCGGTTTGTTGTTTGAAAATTCGATGAAGGTATCCTGGATGAAGATTTACAGCTTGACCAACATCTTTTACTTGAATATCACAGTCGTAGTTGTGATGGAGATATTTGATCGTTTTATTTACGTATACATTTGCTTGGTAATGTGTATGCGTTTCTTTCATTTCTTCAGCAGTAATTCTTGCTAATTGCATGAAAAGTTGAGCCAAATGAAGCTGGATCATGATGTCTTTATCTGATTCCTTTTTGTCTAATTCTAAAACTAAATTTTTTAATGTATGATAAATTTCATTTGTATCCTTCAACACAATATACGGACGATTCAGTGATAAAAAAGTAGCGAATTTTTTGTTTTGGTTAGCTAAATCTTTAATTGATGGAAAACAACCTGTCTTCTTTATAAACGAAAATTCGATGTTCAGCATGCGACAGGGAGATTGTTGGTCAACTATTAACCGATGAGGAATATTGGAATCTAGTAAAATAAAGTCACCTTTTTTCATTGCGACTGACTTTTTTTCAGCAACAACTGTACATGTCCCATCAATTACATACATGATTTCTACCTCTTTATGAGTATGAAAGGCCATATCATGCTTTTCCCACGTTTTAAAATAATATGCAAAAACCTTAGGATGATAATCATTCAATACTAAATCACGTTGGTATAAACTCATAGTGTGCATAGCATCCTCCAAAAAAATTGCTTTTAAGTAGATAAGTAGATTGGAATAATTATAAATTTTTAAATTTGCTGGTACAAGATGAAGAACAGCTTATATTTACTTGGACGGTCCGATTTAAGAGTGCTCGAAACCAGTTTCCACTCCTCAAAAAAGTGTGGCCATAGATTTGGACGGTGTCTGACAGCTAAGTACCCTTTTTTCATCTATATAGATGATTTTACATAAAAAAATAGCAATCCATATGCTATGAATTGCTAAAAAAATTGCTTAGAACGTTAAAACTCAGGCAGCTGATCCAAATTATTTTCGCGAATTCCATCTGGCTCACTTCGCAAGATATCCCGACCATATTTATGAAAGACATCGACATGAGCAAGTTTTCCTGCTTTCGCTTCTTCTAAAGCTTCTAAATAATCTAGCTCTCTTCCTGATTCTGTTTGAAAAGCAATTAAATCGCCATCATCGTTTTTTCTGACAGCAACGATTTTTTCTTGGTTTGGTCTACTACTGTTTTCGTTTTCTTCCATCACTTCATTTGCATCTGTTTGATTTCGATACTGATTATAAGCCTGCTCGAAACGATCCAAAGATATCACCTCATTATTTGTATTTCCTCAAACAGTTCGTATTATTCTTAATAGAAAAATAAAAAGCTTTAAAAACTACCTGTTTGATTTCCGTTATATGCGCTCGCTTTCCACTTGTGGTCCAGGTCTCTCCTCAGCGCTTTTGTCTGCTTAGCTCCCTCTTGTCCCATTGCCAACCTCAGGAGGCTCGGATATCCTCTCCAACATCATGTTGCCGAATCAACAATAATCTTTAAATAGCAAATCTAAAAAAGGGCAACAACCTAAAGTGTCACCCTTTTTTTAACTAGTATTTATATTGTTTCATCACATCCTGCAATTCTTCAGCCATTTTAGATAAGGACTTTGCAGAGGAAGCAATTTCTTCCATAGAGGCTAATTGCTCGCTCTGGCTGCTTCAATTGCAGCATTTAATGCAAGCAGGTTTGTTTGGTGAGAAATTCCTGTAATATTAATATGTAAATATAATTTTTAATGTTATCGACCACCGTTTTGAGGGATATAAAAAAACTCAGCAGAATTTTTTATTCCACTGAGCAGTTTATAATATAAGAGACATTCCCGGTGCATCTAGTTCCCTTTCCTCAAATCCCAATTTTTTATAAAAATGCTGTTTGCCTTTTGCAGAAAAAAGCTGAATTGAATGGATCCCACTGTTTTTACATTTCGTTATAAGCTCTTCAACGATCTGTTTGCCAAGTCCTTGTTTTTGATATGTAGGATCCACCATGACATCACAGATTAGTGCTTGGTAAATACCGTCAGAAATCATCCGACCAAAGGCGATAAGCTGATCTTGATCATAAATCGAAATATGATACCAGCTATTATTCGCTGCTTGATAAAGCTGTTCTCTCGTATAATTTCCTTTTTTGCTCTTTATTAAGCCGCTTGCTTCATGAAGGTTTGCAAATTGCTCAAATGTAGGGAGTTTATCTGATATGAAAAAATTCATTATAATCACCTTTAAAAAAAGATTTCAAATTCAAATGTCAAATATATATCTTTATTTATACATCATCATGAATAAAAATTCAATTATAAATTAGGAAAAGTTTCATTCTTTTTTATAACAAAAATAGACGGGATTCTCCCGCCTATTTGGTTAAATAACAGATTTATGTTGTTTTTTCTCAATTGAAGTTTGTTCATGCTTTTCTTTCTCATCTTTTTCATCTGCTACTAAACCTTTTGTCGCACTCTTAAACTCTGTTAAAGTACGTCCAAAGGCTCGGCCAATTTCAGGAAGCTTAGAAGGACCGAAAATAATCAACGCGATGACAAGAACGAGAATTAAGCCTGGAATTCCAATATTTGAAATCATCCTGACACTCCCAAATTATTAATGATCTTTCCTATAATAGATTAATTCATCACTTTTTCACTAATTTTACCCTTTTGCTTTTCATGAGCACGACCATGTGCACGATTTCGGTCTTCCTCGACTTCATTAGATTTTTTCACGCCATATGGAACCTCATTTGCTTCTACTTTTTTCAAGCCCAAGCCACCTTTTTCATAAACAAATGAAGCTCTTGTTGAAATAGCGGCACCAGGTTCTGTAACAAATGGAATAACTCTATAATCAGCTTGCCACTTATCCGGTGTAACTGTACAGCGGACATAACCGCGATAATTATTGAAAAATTTAATATGTGGGTTTTCACCTAAAATATGATCTGTATCTGCTCTTTCATCAGATCCGTTTCCGCCAGATGTGATGGAAGTTCCGACAAACTCTGCACCAATTTTCTTAGAATTTTGATTGTTAAAATCTGATAATAGGTTCGAAGCCCAGCTTGCATGAACATCACCTGTAATGACGATTAGGTTATTCATGTTCTTGCTGGTTACGTAATCAACAATTCGCTGGCGTGCAGCCGGATAGCCATCCCAGGAATCCATGCTATAAATTGGCGCAGTGCTTGTCCCAAAATTCCATTTTGCGAAGAAAATCTGCTGTGCAAGTACATTCCAGTGAGACTTCGAACCGCCTAGATTGCGCAGCAGCCAATCTTCCTGGTCTTTTCCCAGAAGAGTACGATTAGGGTCAGTAGATTCCGGTGAAGGTGCTTTGTTACCGTCTCCATTCGCCTGATCATCACGGTATTGGCGTGTATCTAATACATTAAATGATGCTAAATTGCCGTATGAGAATTCACGATATAATTGCATATCCGCACCATTTGGCAACGAGGATCTGCGTAGCGGCATATGCTCGTAATAGGCTTGATATGCTGCTGCACGGCGTTTTATAAATGCTTCAACAGACTGGCCTTTTTCAGGAATGATATTAGCGTAGTTGTTTTCAACTTCATGGTCATCCCATGTTACAACCCAAGGAAAAGCGGCATGGGCAGCTTTAAGATTTGCATCTGAACGGTATTGTGCGTGACGATTTCGATAGTCTTCAAGAGTAATAATCTCCGGGCCGCTATGAGTACGAACATTTCCTGTTCCAGATACATATTCGTTTGGACCATACTCATAAATGTAGTCTCCTAAATGGAAAACAAGGTCGAGATCTTCTTTTGCCATATGCTCATAAGCTGTATAGTATCCATGCTCATATTGCTGACAAGAAGCAAATGCAAATGACATGCTTTTAACATTAGCACCAGCTTCTGGTAATGTTTTCGTTCTGCCTACAGGGCTAAGTTCGTTTCCTGCTTTAAAACGGTAATAGTAGACTTTATTCGGATTAAGTCCATCAACTTCGACATGAACAGAGTGGGCAAGTTCTGGTCTTGCAATTTCTGTTCCTTCTTTTACAATTTTACGAAAATCCTCATCTTTTGCAATTTCCCATTTAACACGTACTGATTCGTCAGACATCCCTCCGCCATTAAGTGGGTCTGGAGCTAGTCTTGTCCACAAAACAACGCTATCTGAAAGCGGGTCACCGGAAGCTACACCAAGTGTAAAAGGATAGTTTTTAAATTTTGGAGCAGCACTAACTTTTGTATCACCTAATCCAATCGAATTGGCAATCGTTAATCCTAGTGAGAGACCAGCAATTTTTCCTGCCCCTTGTAAAAAGTTACGGCGATTAAACTCCTTCTTTTCCAAACTATCCAAATTCAATCTCTTAATCAATTCATCAATAGGTCTTTCCGTCATCCTTATTTTCCCCTCTCTCAATAAAACTTTGATTCGAGATACATTATAGAGCGGATTTATTAAGGATTTATAAAGAATTGTTAAGAGTCATGCTTGTTGCTTTCAATAAAAATAAGCGAAATGTAACAAGACTTTTATAGTAGAAAATCTATTTTTCTATAAATAGTAAATTTTTTCAAGGCACGATTATATAAATTGTGACAAATTCCTCAACAATTTCCAGACTTTCCTTCCTATATTTTTTTACATTTTCTTTATACAAAGATAACAAAAACAGGGAAATTTTGTTGTTTCACATTCCATCTGAATGAAATCCGTGCTACATTAAAATAGCTTACTACTTAGATGAAGGGAGTTAGAAACGTGGAAAAAATAATTTATAACGGGAAATTAAGCGAACGAGCAAAAATAAAGGTTGATATTGAAGATCGCGGCTACCAATTTGGAGATGGTGTTTACGAGGTCATCAGGGTGTATAACGGCCATTTATTTACGGGAGATGAACATTTGCAAAGACTGATGGAAAGTGCTGAAAGTATTGGAATGAAACTCCCTTACTCCATAATTGAGATAAAAACACAGCTCAATGAGCTTATCCGAGTTAATCAGCTTAGTTCTGGAATTATTTATCTTCAGGTTACGCGGGGTGTTTCACAACGAAATCATCTATTCCCAAGTGCTGATACAGTTCCAGTATTTATTGCTTATACACGAGAAATGCAGCGCCCGACTGCAGCAATGGAGAAAGGTGTATCAGCTATTTCAGTAGAAGATATTCGCTGGCTTCGTTGTGATATTAAAAGCTTAAATTTACTTCCTAATTTACTAGCAAAGCAAAAGGCCTCTGAAGCAGGCTGCTTTGAAGCGATTCAACATCGGAACGGAGTTGTGACAGAGGGAAGCTCATCAAATGTTTCCATTGTAGTAGATGGAATCATAAAAACGCATCCTGCAACGAATTTAATTTTAAATGGGATTACGCGTAAAGTCATGCTTGAAATATGCAGACAAAATAATATTGAAATAAAAGAAGAAACGTTTACTATTGAAGAATTGCTTCAAGCAGATGAAGTTTTTTTAACTGGAACAACAACAGAAATTATGCCAATCATCGAAATCGATAAGAGTAAGATTGGTAACGGCACTCCTGGAACAATAACAAAACAGCTGCAAAGATACTTCAAAGAAAAGGTTGCTGAATGTTGTTCTGTACCTACAAAAGCACAATAACATCTCTCTTCCGGTTCATCATAAAGGACCGGATTTTTTCTTTAATCAACTTTTATGCTTTATAGGCTTGATTCTCAAGGGTAATAAATTGCTGATCAGTTGTCTCTTTGGCTATTTTTTTTGTTGCTTTAACCAACTGGTAAATATTATCACAACATTGTTGAGCACCCTTTACAAGTAACGGGACACCGATAAAATCGATTTTTAACCCCCTTGAAAAAAACCCTCCCATTGTCATTGCAATAGGAACGGTAGGAGATGTGTTTGAAAAAATAATTTTCTCATCAAAAGGATATTTATTTTGCAGGATTTGACATAAATCTTTTAATGCTGGTACAACCAATTTTGAAGATCTTCTTCCAATCGTATAGACTGAATGGCCTTCATCATCTATTCCATGAAAAATAATTTTACCGGAATCTTGTTTGGTTAATTTATTAAAGAATGGAACCGCTAAAATTTCTTCTTTTGTTAGTGTTCTTGTTGATGGTTTTAAAATGTTTAAATGGTATGCAGTAGCAAGTGCTGTCATATGAGTACCACCAAAATCATGATAAATATAAATCATTACCGGTTCCTCCATTTTATGATCATCTTTATTTAAAAAGGATAAAGCGAGTTTCCAAGAAATTAAGAATTTGGTTCCTTTTTTATCATCATTTCCTTGTAAATCAATTATTATGAACGATATGTTGAAGATTTTAAAGAAAAAAAGAATCTTCACCCGTAAGGATAAAGATTTCTTTTTGACTTACAATAATGAAAATTCATTTACCAATTCTTCAAAGCGGCAAAGTGTATTTTCGATCGGATATGGTGTTGTTAAATCGACACCCGTCTTTTTCAACAGTTCAAGCGGATAATCCGAGCTGCCGCTTTTTAAAAATTCCAAATAGGAACTGAGTGTAGTTTGATCTCCTTCAAGAATCTTCGTTCCTAAATGGATCGCTGAAGCAAATCCTGTTGCGTATTTATACACATAAAATGGTCGATAAAAGTGTGGAATCCTTGACCAGCCATATTTGACCTCATCATCAAAAACAATATCTTCTCCGTTGTATTCCCTGAATAACGTTTCATATGTTTGATTAAATACCTCCACATTTAATGGCATACCTGTTTCCGCCATCTCATGTGTTTTCTTTTCAAATTCAGAAAACATCACTTGTGTAAAGAATGTACCTTTAAATTGATCAATGAAGTGGTTAAGTAGATGATTACGAATTTCAGGATTTGTTTCATTTTCCAGCAAATAGTTTATTAATAATACTTCATTGACAGTGGAAGCGACCTCGGCAACAAAGATGCTATAGCGTGCTGTAATTTGCGGCTGATGTTGGGAGCTCAGCTTGCTGTGAACACCGTGGCCGCATTCATGAACTAATGTAAATAAGCTGTCTAAATCATCTCGGTGATTTAACAAAATATAAGGATGAATACCATAAATACCAAGATTGTATGCGCCAGAACGTTTCCCTGGGGTTTCCCTTACATCAATATACCTGGATTTCTTAAATTCCTTTAAGGTCGCAATATATTCCTGTCCTAGAGGCGCGAGGGCCTTGCACATGATTTCATAAGCTTCTTCATATGAAATGACTTGCTTTATCCCTTTTACAAGCGGAACACTTAAATCATATTGACGCAGCTCCTCTACTTGCAGCTTTTCCTTGCGAATTCTTGAATACTGATGCAGTGGTGCAATATTGTTTTTCGTTGTCGCAATAAGATTTTCATACACCTCTTTTGGTACATTGTCACCAAATAAGGCTTTTTCCAATGCTGATGGATATTGTCTAATTTTAGCTAATGTTACATTGTTTTTTATTGCTGCGGAAAGAGTTGAGGCAATCGAATTTCTAAGCTGCACATATGGCTTATAGTAAGCTTTATAAGCTTCTTTTCGCTTGTTTCTATCCTCATCTTCAATTAATTTTGCATACATGCCTCTTGTAAGTTCCACTTGTTTTCCATGATCATTCGTAACCTCGCCAAACTTAATGTCAGCATTATTCATCATCCCAAATGTATGGCCAGGGGCAGACAGTGCTTCACTTAATTGGGAAAGGATCTCCTCTTGCTCCTTGTTTAATACATGTTTTTTGTAGCGAAATGATTCTAAAAGTTCTTGTTCGAAATAAGTTAATCGATCATCTTCTGCTATGTATGACTTTAACGTTTCTTCATCAAGATTTAATAAAAAGGGCATAAAAAAGGAGGTTGAAGAACTAACTTTCACATTCAGTTGTTTTGCCCGATCTAACAATGATTGTGCTTTCGTTTCTCGAGTATCTTCATCAACTGAAAGCATGGCAAATGCATATAGTTTATTCAATGTATAGGATAACTCTTCCTTTTGCTTAAGAAATTGATATAAAGTGTTGCCGTCAGTTATTTTTCCGTCGGATGCTTTAAGCTTTATTGCCATTTCCTCTATTTGCTGATAATCCTTTTCCCACTTCTGCTGGTCCGAGTATATATCTTTCAGATTCCATTTTTCCTGGAGAGGTACTTCATTTCTAGAATAGTACGTTGTCATTTAAGCACTCCTTTTTTCATAATTAAAATATATATTCTAAGTTAAATTAACAAATTCCTTTATTGCTAATCTAAGAGAATGTTATTAATAATCACTTTTAAACTGCATGTTGATATCAGCTGCGCACTGGTTGTGAAAAAACCACTTCAATTCCGCATCATATAATCTGCTGTTCTGATGGCCAACGCTACGGTTGTCAGTGTGGGATTCGCTGTACCGCTTGTTGGAATTCCGCTGTTGTCTGCAACAAATAGTCCTGTTATGCCATGGACCTGACCGTACGGATTTGTTACCGAGGTGTCTGGATCTGTGCCCATTCTGCAAGTTCCGGCATCATGAATCGCCTCAATTAATTCGCCAAATTCTTTTTCTACTCTTGTAGCCTGCATCGCTGTAAACATTTGTCTAAGCTTTTATTGGAATTGCCTTAGTTGTAGGTTCCTATATGAAAGTAACGATTATGCTCTTTATTCTTAAAGAGACTCGCTCACAAGTTCTTCAAATTAGAGGATAAACGGATGGTTATTTTCCCGCTTGCTTTTATATCATTACTTCTTACCCTAACAATGTTTTCGAATGAAATTGAATTTGGGGAAGCCGTATTTGTGGGCATGCCTTTGCTTCTATTGTTTTTCTAGTTATACCATTATTTTTTTTCACAATGGTTACTTTGTTAAAAAGGGGGAAATTAGATAAGACTCGGCGTGGTTAATCACTAACTATCAGAGTTAGAAAAAAATCGGCTCATCACCGATTTTAAACAGAGTCTCAATTCTTAACTAAACTAAGCGGGAATTCATATGTAAATCAACTAGATTGGCGAGTAATCCCTTAGTTCTTGCGCTTTATATTTTCCAGGTGAGCAACCTACAACCCTTCTAAATAAACGGCTAAAGAAAGCGGGATCATCATACCCAACTTTAATCGCAACATTAATTACTTTATCATCTGTTTCTAGCAAAAACTGCTTTGCCTTTTCGATTCTTATTTTATGAAGCATTTCGACTACGGTTTGATCAGTCTCTTGTTTAAATAATCTGTTTAAATGCCGGGGACTAAGATTAAATAGATGACACAAGGATTGAATCGTTATTTTTTGATCATAGTTTCTTGATAAATACCCACATATTCGTTGAATGAGGAGATCATTTTCACTTTTTCTCCTATGAGAATGGTTTTCCATCCCTTTTCTTTCGTTATATATCCGGGATAATTGGATCAATAGTTCCACAAGCTGCAAACGGATTAATGTGGGATAACAAGGATTTTCCCTTAAATATTCATGCATCATACCTTCAAGTAACGACAGAATCCTCGCAGAATTGCTTCCAGTTAAATTTAATAAGTGATGAAATCGCTCATTTTTATCTAAAAATGGATGAATGTAAAAATAATCCATCGATTGTGATACACCCATTTCTTTTAACCATGAATCCTGAATAAGGCTTGGCAAAAATAAACAATTAATAATTTCTAAACTTTGGCCCTTTTCGATCGAAAAGGTGTGAACCTCTCCAGGATTAATGATAAACACATCATTCGTTTTGATCATATAGGACTGTCCTTCAAATAGGTGCCTTGCTTCTCCTTGTACAACATAAACCAATTCAACAAATTCATGTGCATGGGCCGGCGGAATATTATCATAATCATGATAAAAGCGCTGGATCCAGAACGGAAATTCTTTTGTTTTCATGTAATCACTTGATTGATAGGTTGTTGCAGTCATTTAGATTCCTCCCCTAGATCTAGATTGAACATTTACCTCTAAGGTTGTAGCAATCGCAACGTGTAAGTGCTTACATATTCGAACAAATAAAAAATAGTTTTTTATGAACCTAGAGTCTTTGCTTATTCAAATAATTAGGTACCTCAATTACTGCTCCATTCTCCATTTGTGAACGAATGGCCGCTTCGATGACTTCCTGGGCTGCTAATGCATCCATACCAGAGCCCGTAATTTTCTCTGGAGGTACTGAATCGTTAACTTCTTGAATAAACGTGCCAATTCTATTTTTGAATGTGTCGTTAAATCCATTCATTCCATTTAATACTGAATTTCGAACAACTTTAAGTTCGTTGCTTTTGTGTGGGTAAAGGGTTAAGTTTTCAAATACATTATCAATTGTTAATCTCCCTCTATTACCTGCTACTTCACAATATTCAATTGGATGAAGATTGTCCATATCATAACTCCCGGTGAGATGACCAACCGCTCCTGATTCAAATTCTAGATTAATCGATGCCGTTGACCATACTGTTCTTCCAGGTGCTTTTGTCATGAACGCCTGAACTCGTTTAATATCACCTGCAAAATACCTGATCACATCAATTGAATGCGGATGAAGAGCCCGTAAATGAATCCAAGGGCTTGATTCATTTGGATTGCCAATGGTCAATTTCATATTAATAAACAACAGGGAACCAAGCTCTCCAGAATCAATCCATTTTTTTGCATATTCAGCTGATGGTACAAATCGGTGGTTTAGGTTGCATCCCAAGCGAACCTTTTTTCTATTGGCATACTCTACAATTTCTCTTGCCTCTTCGATGTTATTGGAAAGCGGTTTTTCAACTAAAACATCTTTCCCAGCTTCCATAGCAAGCATAGCTGGTACATAATGATGTGAACCATTTTCCTTCCCGCCAGTGGCGATGCTTATCACATCGATTTCTTCATTTTGAAGCATTGTTTTTAAATCCGTATAACCGGTTATATTATACTGCATTGCCACAGCATTTACTAATGCTTCATTCAAATCACACACAGCAACTAATTCAGCATCTGCATGTTCATGATAATAGCGGCAATGAATTTTCCCAATATTATTCACACCAACAACCGCTGCTTTTATCACAACAACCATCCTTTCCTGAAAGAAAAGGGACTGCATCAGGAAGAATCTGCCCCTCCTACATACCAAAATACAGAACTCACTAATGTTTTAGGCTCGATATATTTTGTTTGGAGAGTCAAACTCTAGAATTGAAACAGCCCCATTTTCACATATTAATTATTCTATACGCTTTCTTCTTTTTCCTTTTCTTGAAGCCTTTGTGCTGTACCAATCGAACCAATATACATAGAATCGTATGCTTCCTGAGATGTTTTAAAAGATCCGTGCTCCAAGCCATGCCAATTCAAATTCGTATACATCGGATTTGTTCTGCCAGTTTCAGCTTCACGTTTTGCTATATAAGCTTCCATTCTTCCTAACAGCAAATGGACGATTTCAGGCTCTTGATCTGCAACATTTGTTTCTTCCTTTGGATCTTTTATTAGATTGTACAATTCAATTTCCGGTTTAAAATGAAAGTCTGGTTCAAGCGCGCGGATCAATTTCCATTCAGGTGTACGCCAGCCATGCTTGCGCATCCATGTACATTCGGTTATATAAAATTCAGATTCCTGAACGAATATCTCCTTTTCTTTTTTTATAAGCGGCATAAGATTTCTGCCGTCAAATCGAATATCAGTTTCAATACCTATTACATCTAATATTGTCGGCATGATATCTTTGATTAAAGTGTTGCTTGTGATTCTTTTCCCTTCAGGCAATCTCTTAGGATATTTCATGATTAGCGGTACAACTAAATTATGTTCATAAAGACCGTGGTGATCATACCAGCACTGATGCTCATTTAAAGTTTCACCATGATCAGATGTAATAATAATTAACGTTTCTTCTTTAATTCCTAGTGTCTCAACAGTTGTAAAAATATTTTGGATACAAGCATCCATATAGGCAATTGCACCATCATATTGTGCGTCAACATAGTCTGCGTCTGTACAACCTTTAGGAATCCATGAAGTTAAGAAATCAGCAAATGGCTTAAATTCCTTCATCTCATTTAGAGATTCATTTTCAGGGTCAAATTCATTCCCATCATAAAACATTCGTTCAAACGGTTTTGGAGGCAAATATGGTGAATGGGGGTCCATATGCCGTAAAAATAAGAAAAATGGTTTTTCATCCTCAGCAAGTCTCTTTAATTCTGGGATGGCCACATTATTTAAATTTTGCGCCTTTGGGCAACGACCAGTTTCGTCTGGCATCCATGATTCAAAATCAATGTATTTTTGAAACCCTCTAGAGGATGGATTGCCGCTAAACCCAACACAGGTTGTATTATATCCGTGTTCTCCAAGCAATTCTGGCAGAGTCTTTACATGGCCTCCCAAAGGTCCCTTATGTCTAAGAGCGACTACATCAGTGCCAAAGCAGTCCATTCCAGTTAACATCGAAGCATAGCCTGGAGTGGTAGGAATACTTGGACTAAAATGGTTTTCAAATAAAATCCCTTCTTCAGCGACTTTATCAATATGGGGTGTTGTTAGCCGGTGATATCCATATGAACTCATCCGGTCTCTTCTTAGGCTGTCGATTCCAAATAGAATAATATTTGCATTTTTCTTCATTTGACTTTATCCTTTCTGAGCAAAATTTGACTCTCTGACACCTAAAGCTTTTAAGCATGCATTTAAGTAACCATAGCTCTCAGCAGCAACGATGGAAACATCTGCTAAGGAATGTTGATTTGCACCGATTACCTCTAAACAAACGGGACCGGAATACTGCCCATCAACCATTGCTTTGCAATAGGCAAATAAATCAATATCCCCTCTTCCACAAGCTTGGGTGCGAATGTCACCAGGGCCTTGTGTGCGACCCTTACAATCACGAATGTGAATATGCTTTACTCGTTTAATCACTCTTGCTAATTCTTCCTCGGGATTTTCATTTCCTCGATAAATATGACTCGGGTCCATATCAATGCCAAATGCCGGGGAGGATATTTCATTCATTGCCCTTAGTGTAGTTGGTGTATTAAAAATTGCGTTTCCGACATGTGCTTTTACGCAAAGGGTTACACCATAGCCCTCTGCTATTTTAGATAATTTGTAAAGAGTTTCTATAGACTGCTGGAGATCGCCTTCAACGCCCGACTTTCCGCCAGGTCCTACATTGATGACAGGGATCCCGATTTCTGCTCCTGCCTCAAATGCCTTTCGTAATCTCTCTTCATTAAGTGAAGCAACCTCCATTGATAACAATTCAAGGCCGTTCTCCAGGGCGATTGATTTTATGTCATCAGCCTGTTCCTTCCAACGGTCTAATTCCAAATGTTCACACATGCCTTTTATTGCTGAAATTTCTACGCCATCATAGCCGCATAAGGCAATTTGCCTTGCTGCAGTTGCAAAATCAAAATCTTTAAATAACACTGAGTTAACGCCAAGTTTAATCATTTTATCCCTCCTGAAATGAGCTCTATATCTTTAACATCAACAATTTCACCTGTTTCAAATGATCGTATTGCCGCTTCAATGATCAATTGTGCTTTAAGAGCATCTTCTCCAGAACCATCGACCTGATCATATGAAACACCCGCAATTAACTGGTCCACGAATGAATTGATGCGGGATTTAAAGGTTTCCGGAAATGCTCTCATTCCTCCAAGATAGCTGTAGCTTTCTGTTTCGATACTTGTTCGCGGATAGAAGGTAAGCTGTTCACAAGCATCTTCAAGAACAAATCTACCTTTAGAGCCAACTACTTCACATAGCTCTAAACCATAGCTTGCACCTGCGTCATAGCTTCCAACTAAATTTCCGATCGCACCATTTTCAAATTCAAGGATTACTTGAGCATTTGACCATATCGAACGGCCCTCACCTTTCATCATAAAGGCACCTACTCTTCTTACATCACCGCAAAAGTATCGAATGACATCAAAGGAATGCGGATGCAATGCACGCATGTGGAACCATGGCGAAGTTTCGACCGGATTGTTGATCCACATTCTCATATTGATCATATGAAGCTTGCCAAGACGCCCATTTTCTACCCAATCCTTTGCTTTTTCAGCAGCAGGTGTAAAGCGATGGTTCAAGTTAACCGCGTATGGGATTTTATTTTGACGGGCAAGCTCAACCATTTCTTTACCTTCTTCAATATTGTTAGAGATCGGCTTTTCCCCTAGTACAGGAATCCCGGCTTTTAGTAATTCTATTGTTGGCAAATAGTGTTCTCCGCCATTTTCCTCCCCTTTAGTGCAAACGCTTACAAGATCAAGTTCCATATTGCTATTTAACATTTCCTGCACACTGTAAAATGCTCTTCCGCCAAACTTGTTTGAAGCTTGATCTGCTTTTGCCTTTACAATATCACAAACTGCTACAATTTCAGTATTTGGATTTTCTTTGTAGACAGAAGCATGTATGCTTCCGATATTCCCAACTCCTACAATCGCAACTTTTAAAGTCATTGTTCACCCTCCAAAAAATGAATTGCTATCTAATCAAAAGAAAAAATCTATATGAATACTAGACTAAAAACATATAACATTAATCTTCTAGATTTCTAGCGGATAAGCCATTGTCGTAAAAAGCGCAAGCTCTGCTTGTGACGTATCCAATCTGCTGTGCTGAACAATTATTGGCACATTGCTATCAACTTTGATGGCATAAGGAACATTTCTAGGAACTTCATTTCCTTCTTGGTCTCTAATCTTATCCAGCCGAATATGATGCGTCCTATTTGACCCGCATTCTGTTATAAAAGAGTCCATAGGCTCTCGGTCTTCAAAATAGAATGTAAGTTGAATGTCTGCTTGACGCTCAGTTAAATTTAACACGCAAACTGCCTCATGACTGATTTGATCCCCTATACTTTTCGGTTGAAGAAAACCATCAGGGATAATCCAAGTCTGTTTTCCAATCAAATCCACATCTCCCTTCCCCGTATTTTTGGATGAAAAATAGAACAGCTATTTTTACAAAAATACGTTTTTCATAGTTGAATTAATTAAATGATAGCTCATTCATGCCTATACATCATAGCCCATCCCGCCAAAACGAATGGTCAATCTGGCCATTTTGAATTCAACCTTTGATCTTATCCTTTTCTTTTATGTTACAAAATTAAAAAATACAACTAATTCAGCCTTCTGATCCTATACTTTTTCCGGTACTTTGAAGGCGACGTTTTTGTTACCTCCTTAAATGTGCGATAAAAATGGCTAATATCCTCAAAGCCCACTTTACTTGAACCACATGTCATTTCAGATCCATCAAACCTGACAAAAGATGAAAAATTACAAAATGGGTTGTTCCCTCTTTTAGCGTATAAAATATAAAAAAATAAGGCGCAAGATGATCTTGTGATTGCGCCTTTTTTAGATATAAAGTACTTATATTTTTACAGCACCGGAAGTTAAGCCCTTCATAAACAAGCGCATCGTAAATAAGAACAGTATTAATAATGGCAATGATGCAATTGTATAGCCCGCAAACATTGGCCCATAAAGAGTTTGTGAAACAAATTGGCTTTCAAATTGGATAAGTCCAACCGTAATCGGAAATTTATCAGGATTACTCATTAAGACAAGAGGCATCATATATTCATTCCAGATCGAAAGTAAATTCCAGATGGCCATTGTTCCAATAATTGGCTTTGATAATGGCAGGACGATTTGCCAAAATACACGAAGCTCCCCACATCCGTCAATGCGAGCAGCCTCGAATAATTCTTCTGGCAAGGATGCAAACGATTGTCGGAAAACAAAGATGGTAAATGCTTGGCCGCCTGCTGCAAAAGCAATGATTAGACCAATATAGGAATCTAACAAACCAAAGCTCTTGATTAATAAGAAAAGCGGAATTAACGTTAATAAACCTGGGATCATTAATAAAGCAACAACAGACATATAAAGGAAATTTTTCCCTTTATATCGTAAGCGGGCGAATGAATATCCTGCTAAGGCGGAAGTGGCAATTATGATGATTACGCTAACCAGCCCTATAAGTACGGAGTTGAAAATATACCCTCCGATTGCTTCCCATGCGGTTGCATAATTTTCAAAGTGCAGGGGAAATGTGATGCCAAAGAAATTACTATAAAATTGACCATTTGTTTTAAACGAGGTGATGATCATATAAAAAAATGGGTATAGCGAAATAAAAGCTAAAAAAATGAGGAAAAGATGACTCCATAGATCCTGCCTTATTGTTTTTAGCATGTTTT
Source organism: uncultured Metabacillus sp. (assembly GCF_947503125.1). Classification (GTDB taxonomy): domain Bacteria; phylum Bacillota; class Bacilli; order Bacillales; family Bacillaceae; genus Metabacillus. The sequence continues at coordinate 15,854 of NZ_CANNCR010000014.1, read as the reverse complement.
TCTCCTTTCAAATATTATGCTTTGTATTCAGTGCTAGGGTTGATATATTTCATTTGAACCCAAGTTAAAATGAGAACAATAACAAATATAATCATTGATACTGCCATTCCTAACCCAAATTCTCCATTTTGGAAAGCAAGGAAATACATATATAAGCCAGGCACGTATGATGAATATCCAGGACCTCCATTTGTCATAACCAATGGCAGCGTTACATTCTGAAGAAGCTGAATAACTGTTAATATTAAAATCAATTTAACTTGTCCCATTACTAATGGAATTTCAATTTGGAAAAATCTCCTAATCCTTGTAATTCCATCAAGCTTGGCTGATTCATATACACTTTCTGAAATGGATTGAAGACCAGCATAAAAGATAAGGAGATTAAATGGCACAACAAATGGGAAGCCAACAAACATTAATGCATATAAAGCAATATTTGGATCACCAAGCCAGTTTTGGATCATCCCTTCTAAGCCCAATGTTTTCAATAATGTATTTAATACTCCTACATTTGGATCATACATAAAACTCCAGATCATAAACATGACAATTCCCGGAACTACTACAGGAATCACAAATAATACCCTGTAAATATATTGCATACGTTTGCTCTTTAAATGGAAAATCATAACTGCAACAAGTAACGGAACCAATAATTCCACGATGACCTTTATCACTGTCCAAATACCAACATTTTTCATCGAGATTAAAAAGATCTCATCTTTAAATAATCGTATATAGTTTTGAAAGCCTGTAAATTGCGGCTGATTAAACCCATCCCAGTTTGTAAATGAAAAACCAATAGCAATCAATGCAGGATAGTACATAAATGTAATTAAGAGAATAAAAGATGGAATCAGCATTCCGTAGCCAGACTTCCAGTTGTATCGTAATTTTCCTGTTTTCTTTTTCCTCTTTAAAACACCCCTATTTTCAATTTGCTGGACTGTATCGGGCATGTTTTTAACCTCTCCTTTCTAATCAGAAAGCAGGCTTATAAGATTTATGCAGTAGGGATATTCCAAGCTAACCTATCTTATAAGCCTTTTTTAAACCAGCTTTGTTTCACTATTTATCGAGATATTTTGATAAATCCCAGTTGTTTTGCTGAATGAGTGAATCAGCTGTCTTTTCCATTTCCTGGTCTGCTATCTTTGCAAACTCCTCTAAAGAGATATCCCCCAAAATATAACTTTGGAACGCTCGGTAAATGGCATCTAATTCCTTCTTTTCGAGGTTTATCCCGCCAAAAACGCTTTGCAGCGGTTTGTTTGCAAGATCTGATAGTTCGCTTAGCTCTTCAATCGGTTTGGTTCCTGCAACTGTAGGAACATTTTCCCCTAATTCATTGACGATTTCTTCATTGTGCTCAGGTGTTGTGATATACATTAACCAATCAACAATTGCCTTTTCCTTTGCAGGTGTTAATGAATTGTTTGCTTGTTTTGATGGAACAGCATATTGGAATGAAGCACTAGGTCCTCCGATCGCTGCTGACGAATCAAAATCAGTGGCAAATTTTGATGTTGCTGTATCTGGAAATGGATTCTTAAAGGATGACCATTCAAAATCAGGATTTGCTGATTTGATTTGCTGTGAAGCCCAAGAACCATCGAAATACATTCCAACTTCACCAGTTAAAAATGCAAGCATGGTGCCTTGTCCATTTGAATCTCCGCCGGTGAAGTCAGGCTGCCAATATTGAGAGAAATCTTTTAGAATTGGCCAAATCGCCATCCATTTTTCATTCTCTGATCCAAAAACGCCCTTTTTAATCGCAATCACCTGATCCTGATTGGTAATCCCCTCATTCCCTGTATATCGAAGATCGTTATATTCATCCGCAAAGAAATTTGTAAAGAACAATCTGGTAAGCCATGTAATACGATCAGTACCTGTAGGAGTTGATGCAAGATTCCATGCAAAAGGAATATACCCAGCATCCTTTAATTTTTGACATGCCTCAATAAACTCTGACCAGGTTCTAGGCATTTCCGTAATTCCAGCTTTTTTGAATGCTTCAACATTGTAATAAGTAGCTGTACCGACATAATCCCCGTTGATGACATAGGTACTTCCATCTGCTGATTTTGTGTCAGAAATGATTTGACTATTTAAAAGTTCATTCCATGGTTTATTGTCTGCGTATGGGTTGGGCTTGTCCAAGTATTTTGATAAATCGGTCAAAGTTCCTTTGGCCAATGCTGTGTTTGCATCATACCACTGAGTCCAAATGATATCAGGCAGCTGTCCTCCGGATGCTTTCGTTCGTACCCATGTCATATAATCTTGATCAGCGGGTAAGCCTTTAATAAATTCGATTTTAACACCTGTTTCCTTCTCATACTCCTCAGCTAGTTTCTTTAATACTGTCGCAGGCTTTTGATTGGCATTTAATACTCGGTTTGGACTATAGGTTCCTGCATACATTTTAATTGTTCCTTTAAATTCTTCATTAGACTGACCAGTTTCTTCAGGAGAAGAGCTTGGCACAATACAGCCGGTTAACAACGAAGTAATCAATACCGTAATAAATGAAACGAACCAAAATTTCTTGAATCTCTTCACTGCGATCCCCCCATTAATCTGAAATTTTATAAGAAAAAATGAAACAACGATATTTTAATAATTTTAATATTCTGATTTTAATCGACATAATGGCCTTATCATTAAAAGAGATTATCTTTGTACTTTCATATCAATCCTTTCGCGTTTAGGATTTAATTTCCACTCATCCCATGTGAGGCCATATTCCGAAAGAATTTTTACTATCCTTCTTTTGAAAGGAAGTCCCTCTTCTCGTAACACCACCTTCATGGGATCTTCGTGACCTCCAAGCTTCGCGTCAACCCAATTTGCTAGTTTCTGTTTATATATCTCAACCTCCCCTGGCAAAAGAGCGGATAGATTCCTTTCTTCACTTGGATCGTTAGACAAATCATAAAGCTCAGAAATAGGTCTCGTAAAAGGTCCTGAATCGTAGGTTTCAATATATTTATACCTTGCTGTTCGAATGCCTCTTGCTGCCTGCCATGCACATTCGCTTAAGTAGATCTCAGAGTGATGCTCGGACTTTTTCCCTTCAATTAACGGCCATAAGCTTTTTCCATCAAGACCTTCGGGCAACTCAAGGCCAATCGCTTCTAAAATGGTCGGCATTAAATCAGCATGTTGAACTAATCCTGTTGGTCTTACACCTTCTGAAATCATACCAGGCCAGCGAATAATTAACGGAATGTGGACTGTTGACTCATAAAGTCCGCAATGATCCCAATAAATATCATGCTCTGTTAAGCTTTCTCCATGGTCCCCGAATAAAACCAGCATCGTCTCATCCAGAATACCTTGATTCAACAAAAATTCATCTAAATCTTCAAGCAAATCATCTAAATATCGAATTTCCGCATCGTATAAAGCGCTTACATATTCGGTATCGGTAATATTTCCAAGCAAATCATAATGATGATACTTAAAAAATGGATAGGCGGGATGATTAAGTGCTGGCTCCATACTTTTATTTGAAGGATCATATGGGTCTTTACCTGCATCATAAAATAATGGAATATGTTTTTCAGGTGGTAAGTATGGTGTATGAGGATCCCAGTAATGAAGAAAGAGAAAGAAATCCTCATCTTTATGTTCCCTAATCCAAGGCTTTGCAAGATCATTAATCGTCTGTCCATCAATCCATCTTGTTTTTCCGATCGTATTCATATAATACTGATAGCCTCTCGCAAACCATTCTTTTAAATGATATAAATTATCTACTGCCGCAGTGGTAAATCCTGCTCTTCTAAGAATATCTGGCAGCCATGCGATTTCTTTTTTTAAATAACTAGATGGTGAACCATGTGAAACAACACCAGTAGTTAGTCCCACTTTTCCTGTAAAAAGACTTGTATGGGCAACCTCTGTTGGGATATCAGATGCGTATGCATTCTCAAATAGTGCACCTTGGCTTGCAATCTTGTCCAAATATGGACTTGTCGGAAGCTGATATCCATAGCAGCCCAGCCTTCTTGCACGAAGTGTATCTAATGAAATAAAAATGATTTTCAACATTTTCCCCCCTTAATCTTTGTTAATGGTCTATTACTGTCTGCTCCAATCAAGAAAATAGCGATATCAACATTTTGTCTTAATATAGCAATTTTTTATCATAAATTCTTTGCTTTCCTTATGTTTAATCATACTGTTATCATCAATATGAAATCATGGTCATTTCGGACATGTTACTGGTTGATCAAGCCAAAAAGAAATCGCTCATGAAATCAGGCAATATTTCCACACCCATTCATAGCGATTTTTTCTTGACTATAAATCTGCGACAAAATAACTTTGTTATCGTTCACAAAATAATGATAGACAAGTAAAAAAATAGTTATTAAAATAATGATTACTCAGTAAACTTTCAGCCAATTTTTATAAGGGCCATTACAAACATTTTTCCATATTAAGTTTTCGTCAGAATGAGGGGATGCTACGATGTTAAAAGACTGGAAAAAAATATTACTGCTTGCCATTCCTTCTATTGCCTCCTTCGCTTCTATGACACTTACTGGTACGATTAACCTTATCATGGTTGGTCAACTCGGGGCACTTGCAATCGCCATTGTTGGTGTTTCGAATATTATCATGTACAATGCTTGGGCGATTTTTTCAGGCATAGGTCATACAGTAAATTATTTAGTTGCACAAAACTACGGCTCTAATAATATGAAAAAAGGGATTGAGCGAACATACATAGCCTTTTATCTTTGTATGATCGCATCACTATTCATTTTCGTCGTTGGCTTGCTATTTCCTGGCGATATTTTTAGAGTCATGGGCAGCTCTACTGAGATGATCGAGCAAGGAAAAAACTATTTACAGATACGATTTTTTGCGATGATGTTTTCGATTTTCATCTTTGTCTTTCATGGCTTTTTCCGAGGTATTGGCGACACAAAAACACCGATGATCAGCTCGGTTATCGGAAACTTGATCATGATTTTTCTTACTTACGGGTTAACGTACGGACATTTTGGTCTACCGGAAATCGGCCTTGATGGCGCAGGGCTTGCGTTTTTAATCGGTGAAGTTGTTACATTTTTGCTATGTGCTTATGTCTATTTTTTCCGCCTTCATTCAAGGTTTGCTACCCGTAAAATTGTACCGTTTAATAAGTCCGAATCAAAACTCATATTTTGGGAAAGTTGTAAGCTAGGTATCCAGGAGTTTTCAATGAGTATGGCGATGTTTGTATTTACTGCTTTTGTAACTCGGCTGGGAACGAATGCGTTAGCTGCAAATGAAGTCGCCTTAAGCGTGATGAGTCTTGGGTTTATGCCTGCATTTGCCTTTGGTTCAACGGCGACGATTCTTGTAGGTCAGGAAATCGGGAAAGGAAAACCTTTAGAAGGCAGAAAAGCTGGTACAAACACAGCCATCTTGGGATGTATCTTTCTTTTTATGTTAGGGATTATCCAATATATACTTGCTGAACCTATCGCAAAAATTTATACCGATGATGTTTCTGTTTACGTGCTTGCATCCAAATTAATCATGATTTCTTCCTTTTTACAGCTGTTTGATGGGTTACTAAACTTTTATGCAGGCGGTCTAAGAGGAATCGGAGATACGTCCTTCTTACTAAAAACATCTCTCATTTTAGGATGGTTATTGTTTATACCGCTTAGCTATGTTTTAACATTTGTCCTAGAGCTTTCAAGCGTGGGGGCATGGATTTCATTATATACTTATTTAACCTTTTTTGGAGTTACGGTCATGATTCGATTTTATCGTCAGGACTGGAGTATTATTAAACTGAAGACCTCCAGTAATGAAATGCGGGAAAGTGTCAGCTGATCTGTACTTATCCTTCACTATTTTTTAAACAAAACAAGCTGAATCATATTCGACTCAGCTTGTTTTATTGTATACGCAGCCATTAAAACAACCCTCCATCTTCATTTGCCCTATTTAATAACCCTTCGAGCTCTGAAATAAAAGTCATTTGGTCATTGTTTAGTTTTGTAGTTGGAATATTAGGGTTGGCAATTATTTTACCATTATCCTCTTGTTCAATATTCAACTGAACATAAAAAGGCTCTGTTACCCCATCTAAATAACCTCTCCAAATATGCAGGGAATGCTCCTTCGTTCCTTTTGTTATCGGTTCTTTTTCAGAGAAAGTAATTTCCTTCCCATGAATTTCTTCTAATCTTTCGACTTTATGCAACCCATCTGTTAATGCATCATATATGGAGTTAAAATAGGTATTCGTATTTTCGATGACAACATTTTGGATCGGATCACCGACTTCCACTGAATAATAGATCGACATGGTTTCCACCTCTTTATTTTATTCTTCTAATCATTTTTCTCGATTTGGTGTTTTTTTAAACTTACTTCGTTTTTCGAGATAAAAAAAGCCTTCTGCCATTTTGACAGAAGTGCTTAACCATTCGTATTACCATTTAGCTATTGGTCTGCCAAAGTGGTTTGTAATGCCTCAATGGCCATTTTGGAATCATGTCCTTTTGCATATAATTTAAGGCTTCCTAAAAAATCATGAAGCTCGCTTGTACTTAAATAACTTTTAGCATTCAAAGTCTTTTTTCCAAACTCAATTAAAATATAACTATCAAATTGGTTTGCTCTTGAAACAATCCGAATTATTTTTTTATGATCGATTTTTTTACTCAGTAAACAATTCACGGCAGCAATCAATTTAATCCCTCCTAGTTAAATTTCATAAAAATTCATATGGAGCAGATAAGCGATCGAAAAATTCATCTGTGGTTGAAAGTTGAAAAGAGGGTGAATATACTGCAAGCTCCATATGACATCATGTTTTGTATTTTAAGAGTACAGAAAAATTTCACCAATAACTACACGTATGTTATGTTTCATTACGCACATTTTAGTTAAAGGTAGTTTATCTGTTATAAAACGTTACATTCATCTATTTTTCGTTCAAAAAAAGGCACTTCAAAAGTTTCCACCTTTAGAAGTGCCTCTTGCTATACTTAGTGACAATATTGTTCAACAACAGCCTTAATTCTGTTGATTCCATCCCATAAACTCCCTGGACCATCATAAACTAATGTAATCGGGCCGTCGTAGCCACTATATGCTACCAAGTCTAACGATTTTTTGTATTCGTCTTCATCAATTTGCCCTGACTTGTCATAATTCGCTTTAGCATGGACAGATTCTGCGTAAGGCATAAGGGTTTCAATAGAACGATATTTCTCTTGCGGTGAAAAATTCCCAAAATCCACTGTTAAACCAAGCTCCCCTTTATTTGAGTCGAGCAGATCCAGACAATTTTCTTTTGTGGAAGCAAGTTGTTTAAAGTTTTCGGTTACAATTCTTATTCCTTTAGGTTTAGCGTATTCTACTAGTTGTTGAAACCCATTTTTTGCGAATTGGATCGCTTCTTTGTTCTTAGGATTCGCCTCACCTGCAACGACACGAACACTTTTTGCCCCAACATTTGCTGCGACATTAATCCATTTCTTAATAAATTCTAGATCAGAGCTTCTTCTCTGAGAATCTTCATTGCTTATATCACCATAGTCAACTAACAGACAATGAAACGTAATACCCGATTTCACAAAGGCATCGTGAAGCTTATGTAAATATTCAGGTTCTATGCTTGGAAAATGGAAATGGCATATTTCTAATGAACGGAAATTTTGCTTTGCTAATTCATCCGGTAACTCTAAAAGTGTCATATTTTCAGGCTGTTCTTCTATTCTTGTTTTTTGACTTCTTTCGTTTTCATCCCAGTATGTCCACTTTAATGGACCAAGCTCTCTATGAAGACTCCAGGTTGTTAATGATAAATGCGGCATGCTGAAAACCTCCTTTTTAATGTTATATGTACATTCAACGAATCCAATTGCTGTTCCTCCTTTTAACACAAAAGAAATATCCAAATGAAAAAAGGTTATCTCAATAACATTCGGGCAGACCCCTGTGAGACAACCTCTTTTGTATAAAGATACTATTTAATTTTCAAAAGAAATTTTTCACCATTTCGTAAGTATGGTCGCAATTTAAACAATGGTAATAAATTGACATAATATCCTCGGTAATTTCATGCTTAGTTTCTTTTCCACAGTTTTCACAAACCTTTTGTTCATACACTTCCATTGAAAACACTCCTTTCATGATGGTGGTATGGAGTAACCATTAAAACTGAAGAATATCCTTATACTGCTTTCCATTCTTACCCATTATACTGGTCCGCACTGACTCATTCCTACACCTTGGCCATTCCCTTTCCTTTCATCATGTAAACACCTTTTGCTAATTGTAAAGAATCAATTAGTTTTTGAATAAATTCCCGCCAATCATAGGACGGATTGTCTTTAGTTTTACTTTATCAAGTACAACAGTAAAAGGGATCTGTCCCCAAAGTGAAGAACATTTTGTTCTTTAGTTGTGGAGAAAAGACCCTTTCGTTAGTTATTAATCTCAACTTATTATTAAAGTTTTTTTGCAACTTCATGGTCCGGTGATGTTCTATTTCCGGACGAAGCTTCATACCCTACCTGATAAGTTCCCTTTTTTGATTGTTTTACAGCTTCCGGCATTTTGTATTGCTCCAAATCATCTTGAAATTGTCTTGCACTAGGTTCTTTTTGCATGACTTACCCCTCCAGCATTGTTATTCTGCTTTTATTGAATCGGTGATCCGGTAGATGTGTGCTGAACAACCCATTCGCGAGTTACATCAGTAACATTTTGCCAATTAGGGATCCTATTTTGATGTTCTTGGATCCAGCTCATGCAAAATTGCGGATCAATACTATGCTTTTCACATTCTGCTAAAAATGACTGAACTGTTGATTCATTACAGTTCTCCCATGTCCCACACGTTTTTTCCCATATATCTTCCATTTTCTCTTGTACTGAACCATCGATTGATGAACGATTTCCATTTTGATCAGTCATGAGAATACCTCCTGATTTCATGATGCTTTCATAAACATACATCTTCATTTTGTCCCAATTTACAAAAAAAAATGTGGTTACCAATAGGAAACGCAAAATGAAATTGCAATTAATATAAAGCAAGAATATTTGGAGCTTATTAGAACCATCTTACATACTAACCTATTTTACCAAACAAACTGTTTTGTAAATCACTTACAAATTGTTTCAACTCTGCTTCTTAATCATTTATCAAAACGTAGGGCCAATCCTCCAAATCCCAAAGTCATGCTGCTTAAGAATTTCAGATTTTGTTAGCTTACCGGAACTGACTAAACGGATTTCATTAAAAATCCTTTTTCCAACCTCCTCAACGGTTTCCTTACCTTCAATAATGGTGCCTGCGTCTAAGTCCATATTTTCTTCCATTCTTTGAAACATTGGGGTGTTAGTAGAGATTTTAATAACAGGAGCAATAGGTGAACCTGTTGGAGTACCTCTGCCGCTCGTAAACAATACCACCTGTGCACATCCTGCAACCATCCCTGTCTTCACCTTTCATCAATTTACTTAAGAATGAAATATAGTGTTTAAAATGAATGATTGAGCTTTTACACTTGTGATGTGGCAGAACCAAAATTATTAAACTTCTACTCTATTGCTTAACCCAACTGACATCACATTAAAAACGCATACATTTTTGATTATAAGTGTTAATAGTACAAGTAAAGTTTATTATCATGCATTTGATCATGATACAACAATTGACCTTAACTTTTCACAGGCTAAACAATTTTATGGAAAAGTGAATTAATCATGATGAATTAGCAAAGGCTGTCTTAATGTGTCGTTCCTATCCGACAATGAGACAGCCTTTCCTAATTTAAGAGCCTTTAACAAAAACAGTTTTTATAGATGTGAAAAATTCAATCGCTGCCTGCCCTTGTTCGCGGGAATGGGAGCTTGATTGTTTCATCCCTCCAAATGGTGCTTGCAATTCAACACCTGCACTTTCAGCATTAATTCTCACAAGACCGGCATCCATATCTTCAATGAAATGGAGCATTTTTTGAATATTGGTTGTAAAAATTGATGCGCTTAAACCAAATTTTACATCGTTCGCGACTTTTATTGCTTCTTCCATTGAATCCACCTTAATTAAGGCAAGAACAGGTCCAAAAATTTCTTCTTGGGCAATTGTCATCTGGTTATCCACTTCATCAAATACAGTTGGTTCAATAAAGAAGCCATTTGCTCCATCCTTATCTACATAACGGTTTCCGCCAAGAAGCAGCCTGGCACCTTCTTCCTTCCCTTTTTCGATATAAGATAACACGGTTTTAAGCTGGTTTTCGCTGGCACATGGACCCATCCAAACGCCTTCTTCCAAACCATTTCCGACCTTTATTTCTTTGACTTTTGCAAGAAGCTTTTCTTTAAATACATCATATACATCTCGATGGATGATCACACGACTTGTTGCGGTACATTTTTGTCCAGTTGAATGAAGACCTCCACTTATGGTAGCTTCTACTGCTAAATCTAGATCGGCATCATCTGCAACGATTACCGGGTTTTTACCACCCATCTCAAGCTGGTATTTAGCTCCGCGTGCCAAAGCTCCTTGGCCAACAAGCTTACCAACAGCGTCAGAACCAGTAAAGGTGATGCCATTGATGCCTCTATGATCTACAATCCCTTGACCAATCACCGTTCCTGAACCTGTTACCATATTGATTACTCCGTTCGGCAGTTGTGCCACTTCAAAGCATTCCATCACCTTCGCAGCAGTTACAGCTGTCTCCTGTGCTGGTTTCAATACAACTGAATTACCATAAATTAATGCGGGGGCTATTTTCCAAATTGGAATTGCGACTGGGAAATTCCAAGGTGTGATCACTCCAACTACACCAAGCGGGGTCCGAGTTGTAAACATAAGCGCTTCTGCATCTGAGGATGGAATCACATCGCCAACCTTTCTCATCCCTTCTCCAGCATAATAACGCAAAATTGCAACACCTCGAGCGGTTTCTCCTTTAGCTTCTGGAAGAGTTTTACCCATTTCACGGGTCATTGTTTCAGCAATTTCATCGATACGTGATTCAAGAATATCGGCTACTTTAAATAAGTAATTTCCCCTCTCTGCCCCAGAGAGCTTTCTCCAGCTCTTTTGTGCCTCAGCTGCTGCTGCAACTGCTTCATTTAAATCCTCACGTGTTGACTTTTGTACATATCCCACAACATCATTACAATCTGCTGGATTAATACTTGCATCAACTTCTGAATTGGATGCTTTCACCCATTGACCATTCACAAAATTAAGATAGGTTTTTACCTCCGTCTTCGTTGCCATTTTGCTATTCCTCCTCTATTTATTTAGTGGTATATTTTCAATAGGAAAACAACTTCTAATGACTAGTTATTACTTTTGAAACTTGACTTTTCACTGGGTTACGTAAAACTCCGATACCAGATATTTCGATTTCAATCCTATCCCCATCTGCTAAGCTAAATTCATTCGGCGGAACAATACAAGTTCCGGTAAGCAAAACCGTACCAGGAAAAATGATATTGTCTCTTTTTAAAAAGCTAACAAGTTCATCAAATTTACGTTTTAACTGATTTGTATTTGCCTTCCCTTCAAATACTTGTTCTTCATTTCGAAAAATCCTACAGGAAATCTCAAATTGATAAGGATCTTCTACAGTTTCTGCCAGAAGAATGGCCGGTCCAATAGAACAGGATCGTGACCACATTTTTGCTTGTGGCAAATAAAGCGGATTTTCACCTTCAATATCACGACAGCTCATGTCGTTGCCGATTGTATATCCGATGATTTCGCCATCGTAATTAATGACAAGCCCCAATTCCGGTTCTGGAATTTGCCAATTTGAATCACTTCGTAGGAAAAGCTCACCATTTGGACCAATCGTTCGTTCTTTTGTTGATTTAAAAAAGATTTCCGGTCTCTTGGCGTCATAAACTTTATCATAGAAGGTCGTTACGTCAAGCTTGCCGTTTGTAGCTTCATAATTGCGGGCTTCCTTGCTTTTTAAATAAGTTACCCCTGATGCCCAAACCTCTGGTGCTTCAATGGGGACGAGAAGCTGTAAATCTTCTATCCTATCATTTAAAGGCAGACTATCTTCAATTATTTCGTTAATTAGTTCAACTGCTGACAATTTTCTCTTTTTAGCATGCTCCACTAAATCAACTGCATTTTCGTAAGGGAGTGAGAAAAGCTTATTTTGATTTGTTACTGCTGCCAGAATCACTTGTTCTTCTTTTTTAAAACGGATCAATCTCATGTTTACCCCTCCATTTGTTTTATCATATAAAACTAAGTTTTCATAAATGGATAAAGTAAAAATCCTATTTATCCATGCACCCATACCCTAATTTTTTTGACAATTCCTTTGCTTCTCTTTTTAATAGCTCAATATGCATGGAGATTTCCTTCTCATTAAAGCGCAAAAAAGGACTGGAAATGCTGATAGCCGCAATTACCTTTTTAGAATAATCATAGATCGGAATAGCTACGCAATTAACTCCTGGTTCATTTTCTTGTTGATCGCGCGAATATCCTTTTTCCCGAACCCCTTCTAGCTCCTTTAGAAAGCTTTCTTTTTCTGTGATGGTATAGTCAGTCCGCTTGACAAATTCATATCCATCCAGAATTTCCTCGATTTCTGCACTTGATTTAAAGGCTACCAGCGCTTTTCCAACCGCACTGCAATGAATGGGAATTCTTCTGCCAATTCGTGAATAAAGTGCACTGGAAGTAACTCCTTCTACTTTATCAATATAAACCCCTTCTTTCCCGTCAAGAATAACAAGATGAACTGTTTGCAGCGTTTCTTTTGAAAGTTTATCAAGATGGGGCTTCGCAAGTGGTCGAAGGTCCATACTTTGAATGACAAACTGACCACGCTCAAATAGCTTCATTCCTAAACGGTACTTCCCATTTTCAGGATTTTGTTCTATATAATGATGTGCCTGTAATGTCTTTAGCAGAGAATGAACGGTACTCTTATGTAGTTTTATTCGTTCACTTATATCGGTTATTTTTAATTCAGTTTCATATTCATTAAATAGGTCTAATATTGTTAATGCTCGTTCGACAGATTGAATAATAGGCAATGGTATACCCCCTTATAAACATACGTTCCTTCTACGGATGATCTTGTATACATTTTTTGCATCAAGTATTAAAAGGAGTATACTAGTCAATATTTTTTTATTATGTTGACTCGTCGACCACCTCCTATTATCATGCGCTTTTTTAGCAACGCTTTCTTAATGTAAAGGTAAGAAACACCTTATTGTTTTACATTATAAAACGTCGTTTTTTATAATCATCTACACTTGCATTATATTTGAAAACACTTACATAAGTCAATTCATTTGTCAGAATGTTCTTTGTATTTAACGCTCAATTCGACAACAAACTTGCTTTATTTCTAGACTTAAACAATTAATGAATGGCCGGAAATGGATATTTCCGGCGTAAAAATGTACCTTCGTTATTGGTCAGGCATCCTCTAATGATTGTTTTAAATCTTCGATTAAGTCTTCTGAATCCTCTAAACCAACAGAGATTCGTATTAACCCATCTGTTATGCCTAGTTTTTTTCGTCTTTCTGCCGGAATGGAGGCATGTGTCATGAAAGCTGGTATTGAGATAAGGCTTTCAACAGCTCCAAGGCTTTCAGCCAGAGTGAAAAATTTTACATTTTCCAGTACTTTTTTCGCTCTTTCAGCACTTCCGACATCAAATGAAACCATACCGCCGTAGCCTAAAGCTTGCTTTTTTGCGATTACATGATTCGGATGGGTTTCTATTCCTGGATAATATACCTTTGAAACTTTATGATGATTTAATAAGTAAGCAACGATTTCCTTAGCATTTTTTTCATGTTCTTCCATCCGAATGCCTAACGTCTTAATCCCCCGCATTAATAACCAGGAATCCTGTGGACCGAGAACACCCCCTGTAGAGTTTTGAATAAAATGAAGCTCCTCACCCAGAATATCATCATTTACAACAACAAGTCCTGCAACGACATCACTGTGTCCTCCCAAATATTTTGTTGCACTGTGAAGGACAAGATCTGCCCCTAATGCCAACGGATTTTGCCAGTATGGAGTACTAAAGGTATTATCTACGATTGTTAATAGACCATTGGCTCTTGCAATATTTGCTGCACCTTCTATGTCCGTGATTTTTAATAATGGATTGGTTGGCGACTCGAGAAAAAGGGCTTTTGTGTTTTCTTTAATCCCTTTCTTTAAGTTATTTAGATCACTTGTATCAACAAATGTTGCCTCAAGTCCAAATCGGTTTAGCACCTTCGTCATCACTCGGTATGAACCGCCATACACATCATCTGTCAGTAAAATATGATCTCCATGATTAAACAACATCATGATTGCCGTCATCGCAGCCATCCCAGAACTAAAGGCAAATCCTCTCTTCCCACCTTCCAATTCTTTTATCAATTCTTCCAGTGCGTGCCTTGTAGGATTACCTGTTCTAGAATATTCGAACCCTCGATGATTTCCGGGACCATCTTGCTTAAAGGTGCTTACTTGATAGATTGGTGTGCTCACTGCGCCTGTCTGTTTGTCTCCAACAATACCTGCATGAATCAGTTTTGTCTTTTTCTTCATTCTACAGTCCCCCCTGGTAAATGGCTTTGCTTACATATCTCTCACTTGAATCAGGAAAAATCACAACTATGTTGGTATCCGTTTTTGCTTGTTCTGCTTCTTTTATTGCTGCAGAAAATGCAGCCCCGGAAGAGCTCCCAACAAGCAATCCCTCTTTAACCGCCAGTTGTCTAACCATAGAAAAAGCATCCTTATCATCAATTGTATAAATAGAATCAAAGTAGCTTCGATCCATATAAGATGGAAGAAATTCCATTCCAATGCCCTCTGTTTTGTGAGGGCCAGGCGGTCCGCCGTTTAAGATGGAACCATTTGGTTCAACAATGACTGTTTTTATCCTCTGATTCCTTTCTTTTAAATACCTTGCTGTTCCCATAAACGTTCCTCCCGTACCAGCACCAGCTACTAAAATATCAATCTTTCCATTGAGCTGCAGCCAAATTTCAGGAGCCAATGTTTTATAATAAGCAACTGGGTTTATAGGGTTTTCAAATTGGTTCGCATAATAAGCATCTGGAATTTCATTTCTTAACTCTTTCGCTTTTTCAATCGCTCCCTCCATGCCAAGCTCTGTCGGAGTATTGATAATGGTTGCTCCAAGCGCTCTCATTAATTCTTGTTTTTCAAAACTAAATTTTTTCGGAACACAAAAGATCACGTTAATTCCTTTATTTACTGCTGCCATGGCTAAACCAATTCCGGTATTCCCTGCAGTGGCTTCAATAATAGTCCCGCCTTCTTTAAGTGCACCACTTTTTAGTGCCTCATTCAGGAGTTCTTGTCCCAGCCGATCCTTAATACTTCCGCCAGGATTAAAAAATTCTAACTTTGCGAAGATCCTTACTCCTTTAGGAATTGGAAACTGTGTTATTTCCAGCATCGGGGTCTGACCGACTAATTCGTGAATGCTGTGAACTACCTTCATCAAGTCACACCTCTTTTTTATAGATTTTTAACTTTCCTGAGAATCAAACTACTTGTATGCTAAACTTTTACAGCATCAATAATCCAGACAAACCGATTGCATCTATGGAAGGTAACTTGAAAATTATTCATTTCAAGAGTTTGTTGCATGAAAGGAATGGTCGTATAGTATTCCCTCTGTAAATCCTCAGCAAGTGTAAAGAATTTTGCCGCTTTTGCTTCTTTAATCGCTTTTTTATGATCATCGCTAGTCGTTGATTATTGCAGTTGAAATGAGCCACTTATGCGGAGTTTTGAGCCAGTCATTGCGGAGAAAAGAGCCACCCTTTGCG